>NZ_JBQHCX010000002.1:0-761303 GCF_052068475.1 Streptomyces sp. SD31
GAAGCACCGCAAGGTGTGGAGGTGACCGGTACTAATAGGCCGAGGGCTTGTCCTCAGTTGCTCGCGTCCACTGTGTTGGTTCTGAAACCACGAACAGCCCCATGCCAAGGTCACGGCATGGTGCGGCTGGACAGTTTCATAGTGTTTCGGTGGTTATAGCGTGAGGGAAACGCCCGGTTACATTCCGAACCCGGAAGCTAAGCCTTACAGCGCCGATGGTACTGCAGGGGGGACCCTGTGGGAGAGTAGGACGCCGCCGAACAAATTTTGAGAAAGCCCCCGGCCGGGGATACCGGCACGGGGGCTTTCTGCATTTGTGGCTTTTTTGTGCATCGATTAGGGGCGCTCCCTAGGAGAGCCCCTCTGTTCCTTAGCTACAGGCGGCCCGCTGTCTTGAGGGCCAGATACGCATCTGCCAGTGCCGGTGCGAGTTCCTCCGGCGTCGCGTCAACGACGGTGACGCCATGCCGACGGAGTTGTTCCGCCGTGCGGTGGCGTTCGCTCTGGGCCTGGGCGGCTGCTGCGGCCTCGTACACGGCGTCCGTATTTCCACGTGCGGTTGCCATGTGCGCAATGTGAGGGTCCGCTACTGATGCCAGCAGAACGGTGTGGCGCTGGGTGAGCTGGGACAGGACGGGAAGCAGGCCTTCCTCGATGGGGGCTGCGTCGAGGGTCGTGAGTAGCACGATCAGGGAGTGGCGGGGCGCCGTGCGGAGCGCCATGGCCGTCAGGCCTCGCGCGTCCGTTTCGATCAGCTCCGGCTCGAGCGTGGCCATCGCGTGGACGAGGGAGGGGAGGACGTCGCCTGCTGTGCGGCCCTGGACGAGCGCGCGGACTCGGCGGTCGTAGGCAAGGAGGTCCACGCGGTCGCCGGCTCGGGAAGCGAGGGCGGCCAGGAGTAGTGCCGCGTCCATGGAGGCGTCGAGGCGTGGAGCGTCCCCGACGCGTCCTGCCGAGGTACGGCCGGTGTCCAGGACGAGCAGGATGTGGCGGTCGCGTTCGGGGCGCCAGGTGCGTACGGCGACCGCGGACTGTCGGGCCGTGGCGCGCCAGTCGATGGAGCGGGTGTCATCGCCGGGGACGTATTCGCGCAGGCTGTCGAATTCTGTGCCCTGGCCGCGGATGAGCACGCTGGTGCGGCCGTCGAGTTCGCGCAGGCGGGCCAGTTTGGAGGGCAGGTGCTTGCGGCTTGTGAACGGAGGTAGGACGCGTACCGTCCAGGGGACTTTGTGGGTGCCCTGGCGGGAGAAGAGGCCTAGGGGGCCGTACGAGCGGATCGTCACGCGGTCGGCCTGGCGGTCGCCGCGGCGAGTGGGGCGTAGGCCGGTGGTGATGCGGCGGCGTTCGCCGGCGGGGACCGCCACCGTGTGGCGAGACGAGGCCACCTCCGTGCCGGGCTGCCAGCTGCTGGGTGGCCAGGCATCGCGGAGGTGGGCGCGGAGCGGTCGGGGGGATGGGTTGGTGATCGTGAGAGTGACTTCCGCTGTCTCGCCCAGGCGTACTGAAGTGTCGCCGGAGCGGGTCAGGCCTAGTCGGCGTACGGGCGCTGCCAGGGCGAAGTCGCAGGCGCAGGCCACGGCCAAGGGTGCGTTGACCGCGAGGATGCCCATCCAGCTGGGGTCCCAGATGCCTACGGGGAGGGAGCCTAGGGCCGCGAGGAGTGCGGCACGTCCGGTGAGTGCCATCAGCGGGGGACGGGGACGTGGGCGAGGATCGCGTTGATGACGGAGTCGGCTGTGACGCCTTCCATTTCAGCTTCCGGGCGGAGTTGTACGCGGTGGCGGAGGGTGGGGAGGGCCAGTGCCTTGACGTCGTCGGGGGTGACGTAGTCGCGGCCTGTCAGCCAGGCCCATGCGCGGGCGGTGGCGAGGAGGGCCGTGGCGCCGCGTGGGGAGACGCCTAGCGTCAGGGACGGCGATTCTCGGGTGGCTCGGCAGATGTCGACCACGTAGGCCGTGATCTCCGGTGAGACCGTCGTCTTGGCCACTGCCGCACGGGCTGCTTCCAGGTCTGCGGGGCCCGCTACGGGGCGTACGCCGGCGGCGTGCAGGTCGCGTGGGTTGAAGCCCTCGGCGTGGCGGGTGAGGACGTCGATCTCGTCCTGGCGGGAAGGGAGCGGGATCGTGAGCTTGAGGAGGAAACGGTCCAGCTGGGCCTCGGGGAGGGGGTACGTGCCCTCGTACTCCACCGGGTTCTGGGTTGCCGCGACGAGGAACGGGTCGGGGAGCGGGCGGGGGGTGCCGTCGACCGTCACCTGGCGTTCCTCCATGGCCTCCAGGAGGGATGACTGGGTCTTCGGCGGGGTGCGGTTGATTTCGTCGGCCAGGAGCAGGTTGGTGAAGACCGGGCCGGGCTGGAAGGAGAACTCGGCGGTGCGGGTGTCGTAGACGAGGGAGCCCGTTACATCGCTCGGCATCAGGTCGGGGGTGAACTGGACGCGCTTGGTGTCGAGTTCGAGTGCGGATGCGAGGGCGCGGACGAGCAACGTTTTGGCGACTCCGGGGACTCCTTCAAGGAGAACGTGTCCGCGGCAGAGGAGGGCGACGACGAGGCCGGTCACGGCGGGGTCCTGGCCGACCACGGCTTTGGCGATCTCGGCGCGCAGGGCTTCCAGGGAGGCGCGGGCGGTGCCCGGGTCCCCGGTGGTCCCGGCGTTGTCAGTGGTCGGGTCCATCATGGACGGCGTACCTCTCTTTCGAGGGCGTCGAGTTGGTCGGTGAGGGCGATGAGTGCCGCGTCGTCGCTGGGCGGCGGGCCGAAGAGGAGAGTGTGCAGGGCCTGCCCGTCTCCGTGGTTGTGGAGGTGGGCGGACAGAGCGGGGAGCAGGGCCTCGGGCGCGTGCGCCTGGGAGACGGGGACACCTACGAGGGGGGCGAGACGCGTGCGGGTGGTGGAGCGAAGAGCGGCGGCCGCGCGGTCGCGGGCGTTGGCCTTGCGGTAGAGGCGGGCGCGGCCTTCGACGGTTTCGGAGGCGCGGATCGCCACGGGGAGTTTTTCGGGCACCAGGGGGCCGAGTCGGCGTGCCCGCCAGAGGGCGGCCAGGGCTGCCGCGATGAAGAGCTGCAGCGTGCCCCAGAGCCAGCCCGAGGGGAGCAGGTCGAAGAAGCTGCGTTCGTCGTCCGCGTCGGCGGCCGACGTGTCGGAGAGTGAGGGGAGGTACCAGACCAGATGGGGGCGGGAGCCGAGGAGTTGGAGGGCAAGGGAGGCGTTGCCCTGCTCGTCGAGGTGGTCGTTGTAGAGGATGTCGGGCGCGCCGAGGACGATGGAGTCGCCGTCCCCGGTGGTCTCCGGGACGCGCAGGAGGGTGGCCAGGCGCTCGCTGGGGTAGCACTGGTCGGCGTCGAGGTGGGTGGTGGTGTAGCGGACGCCGCCCAGGTCGGCGGTGCCCGCGCGCTGGGCGGCGGGCAGGGCGCAGTCGGGGGTGAGCTCCGAGTCGAGGCTGGTGGCGGGGTCCGCGGTGACCCCGGGGACGAGCCTTTCGACGGACCAGCTGCCGGGGGCGACGAGGACGGTACGGCCGCCGGAGCCTGTGGTCGCCGAGCGCAGCCAGGACTGTTGACGGTGCGTCAGCAGGTCGGGGGCGGCGACCAGGAGGGTGGTGTCCGCGGCGGACGCGGCGCGTGCCTCGTCCAGGGTGGTGACGACGCGTGTGTCCACGCCGCGGTCGGCGAGGAGCTCGGCGACGGCCCGGCTGCCCTTGGGATCGGCGGAGCGTGGGTCCAGGGCGCCGTGCCGGGCGTCGGAGCGGATCGTGGCGATCACGACGGCCGCCGCCAGCAAGAGCACGACGGCGAGGGCGACGCCTCGCGTGCGGGTCCACACCTGGCGCATGGTGGGGGAGGCCGAGGTGGACGGGAGCGTGGCCTCGGTGGTCATTCGGGGGCTCCCTGGCGGGCGTTGGGGGCCGTGCTGGGGGTGCTGCTCGCGAGCTGTGGCTTGGTGCTCTCCAGGGCGCGGTCGAGTTCGGCGATGCGTTGGTACGTCGGCTGGGTCGCGGTCCGTCCGCCGTATGTGACGTCGTCGAAGTGCCGGGCGGCGGCGCGCAGGGAGTCCGTGTGGGAGGGCAGTGAGCGGCCTGCCTCGGCGGCGGCCTCGTCCGCGGTGCGGCCGGGCCGGACGTCGAGGAGCGCGCGTTCTTCGAGGGAGCGGACGATGGCGCGCATGCGTTCCTGGACGGCCTGGTTCCAGTGGCCCTGGGCGGCGTGCGCTTCGGCGGCGGCTCGGTGTTCGGCGGCGCTGCGGGGGCGGTCGTCGAAGAGGGCGGCGGAGGAGGTGGGTTGGCGGCGCGGGGTGCCTAGGCGCCACCAGAGGGCGCCTAGGACAGCCAGGACGACGAGGATGACGACGACGAGGCCGAGCGGGCCTCCGGGTGTCACGGTCGAGGCACTGTTGAACAAGTCCTCGACCCAGTCCCAGAAGGTGTCCAGGGCGCGCTGGAACCAACTGGGTTCGTTCTCGTGGTACATGTGCTTCGACAGTTCGCGCCGGGCCGCTTCCCGCGCGGGATCACGCGGGATCGTCAGCGGGGGCTCATCGTCGGAGCCCGCCGCCAGCGACAGGACGGACGTGTCGCCGATGCGCAGAGATGCGCGTACGGCCGCGTCCGGCAGTGCCGATGTCGTTGTGAGAACTCCCCCCGCCAGGCTCACCGGTTCAGCTCCCCGGGGTGTCGGTGCCGTAGCCCTGGACGCCGGCGGCTCGGGCCAGTTCGAGGTCGAGAGCCTCGCGGCGGATGCGCTGGTCGATGTAGAGCAGGACGGTGACGCCGGCTGTGATGGGGAAGGTGACCATGGAGGCGATCATCGAACCGACGCCACTGATGATGAGGAACGTCCAGCCGAACTCGGTGGTGCCATTGAGGAAGGTGGTGGCCCCGTCGCCGCTGAGCGCGCCGGCGAGGAAGCTGAACGGGATGACGACGATCGCCGCGAGGATGTTCGCGATGATCGTGGCGAGCAGCTGGATGCCGAAGACGCGCCACCACGAGCCGCGCACCAGCTTCGCGGAGCGGCTCAGTGCCTTCATGATGCCCTGCTTCTCCAGCATCAGCGCGGGCGAGGCGAGGGAGAAGCGGAACCACAGCCACAGTGCGACGATGCCGGCGCCGAAGATGCCCAGGAGGGCGAGTGCCGCGCCCGCGTCACCGGAGCCCGTGGCGGCCACGAGGATGCCGGGCACGGCGCCCGCGAGCACCAGGCCGACGGTCATGAGCAGCAGCAGGAAGAGCAGGCCGAAGAGAGGCAGCACCTGAGGGCGGGCGTCGCGCCAGGCCTCGCCGGTGGTTACCGACTTGCCGATGACCGCGCGGCTGGTAACCGTCGTCAGCAGGGCGGTCGCGATGATCGCGCCGATCACCGAGATCAGGAAGATCACGCTGGAACTGAGCAGAGCGTCGCCTGTGGCGCGGGTCAGCTCGCTGAGGGTGGCGTTCGGGTCGTTGAGGGCCTCGGTGCTGACGAGATCGTTCAGGACGAACCCCTGGACCAGGATGACGAGGATCTGCGTCACGATCGCGACGGTCAGGGAGATGCCCAGGACCGTGCGCCAGTAGGTGCGCATGGTGGAGACCGCGCCGTCGAGGATCTCTCCGACGCCGAGGGGGCGCAGCGGGATCACGCCGGGCTTTGCCGCGGGCGGAGGGCCGCCCCAGCCGCCTCCCCAAGCGCCGTATCCGCCCGGGGCGCCGTAGCCGTTGTGGCCGCCGCCGGTGCCGCCGTATCCGCCGGGGCCGGCGGGAGGGCGAGTGCCCCAGCCGGGGCCGGGCGGTGGGGGTGGCGGGGTCTGGCCCGGAGGCTGGGGCCCCGTCGGGGCGGACCACTGGGCGGGTGGCGGCTGCTCTTTGGACCATTTCGGGCCGGGGGCCTGTGGGTCCGGTCCCGACTGCTGCGCGGGGTCGGGACGGTCTGCGGGCTCGGACGTGCCGGACGTGCCGGGTTCCTGCCCGTCGGACGGGGCGGATCCGGGCGAGGCCCAGCCCGGAGTGTCTTTCATCGTCGCTCCTTCACGGTGCCCGTCCGCGGTCGCGGTGGCAGGTTGGCAGCCATCGTGCCATGGGGTGGTCGGCGAGGTACCGGCCGCGGTATGGGCTGTACACCTTCAATTGTCCGCCGGACAAAGGGCAGACTGGCTGCATGGCTGATCAGTACGCGCAATCCGGCGAGGACAGCAGGCCGATCGAGATGCCGGCGATCCGATGGGACGAACCACCCGAAGGCCCCGTACTGGTCCTTCTCGACCAGACGAGGCTGCCGGCCGAGGAGGTCGAGCTGGTCTGTACGGACGCGCCCGCGCTGGTGGAGGCGATCCGTTCGCTTGCCGTGCGCGGGGCGCCGCTGCTCGGGATCGCCGGGGCGTACGGCGTCGCGCTCGCCGCCGCGCGCGGTTACGACGTGGACGACGCCGCGGAGTCGCTGGCGAGCGCTCGGCCCACCGCGGTGAACCTCGCCGTCGGTGTGCGCAGGGCCCAGTCCGCGTACCGGGCCGAGCTCGCGAAGAGCGGGAATGTCGAGCAGGCCGCTGCTGCGGCGCTGGGTGCGGCGCGGGCGTTGCACAAGGAGGACGCCGAGGCCAGCTCCCGGATGGCCGAGCGGGGACTGGCACTGCTGGACGAGCTGCTGCCTGGTGGTGGGCACCGCATCCTCACGCACTGCAACACCGGGGCGCTGGTGTCGGGCGGGGAGGGCACGGCGTTCGCGGTGGCGCTCGCGGCGCACCGGGCCGGGCGGCTCAGGCGGCTGTGGGTGGACGAGACGCGGCCGTTGCTGCAGGGGGCTCGCCTGACGGCGTACGAGGCGGCGCGCAGCGGTATGGCGTACACCCTGCTCACGGACAACGCGGCGGGGTCCCTGTTCGCCGCCGGAGAGGTGGACGCGGTGCTGATCGGCGCGGACCGCATCGCGGCCGACGGTTCGGTGGCGAACAAGGTGGGGAGCTATCCGCTCGCGGTGCTCGCGCGCTACCACCATGTGCCGTTCATCGTGGTGGCGCCGCTGACGACGGTGGATCCGCAGACACCGGACGGGGCGTCCATCGAGGTCGAGCAGCGCCCCGGATTCGAGGTGACCGAGGTCGTGGCGCCCCATGCGCCGGTGGCTGGGGCGGAGCCGGGCGGCGGGATTCCGGTGGCGCCGCTGGGGACCCAGGCGTACAACCCGGCGTTCGATGTGACGCCGCCCGAGCTGGTGACGGCGATCGTCACCGAGGAGGGAACCGCGTCGCCCGTGACGACCGAGGCGCTGGCCCAGCTGTGTGCCAGGTCGCGACAGGTGACGTAGAGCTTGTGAGGTAGGGGCCGGAATCAGTCGGGCGGGCAAGGGGGGGGCCTACCCGCCCGTGGGTCACGCCCTGTGATGTGGACGAGGGCAGACAGTAGGGACTGCGTACGACTAAGGTCACTGGCCGGTGACCTATCTCACCACTGCCTTCGCCACTGTTATGAGAATGGGATGATGGCATTCATGAAGGGACGAGTCCTTGTCGTCGACGACGACACCGCACTGGCCGAGATGCTCGGCATTGTGCTGCGTGGTGAAGGTTTTGAGCCGTCTTTCGTAGCCGACGGCGACAAGGCGTTGGCCGCATTCCGGGAGAGCAAGCCCGATCTGGTGCTGCTCGACCTGATGCTGCCCGGACGGGACGGCATCGAGGTGTGCCGCCTGATCAGGGCGGAGTCCGGCGTGCCGATCGTGATGCTGACGGCCAAGAGCGACACCGTCGATGTCGTGGTGGGCCTGGAGTCCGGTGCCGACGACTACATCGTGAAGCCGTTCAAGCCGAAGGAACTGGTCGCCCGGATCCGGGCGCGGCTGCGGAGGTCGGAGGAGCCGGCGCCGGAGCAGCTCGCCATCGGTGACCTCGTCATCGACGTGGCCGGGCACTCCGTGAAGCGGGACGGGCAGTCGATCGCGCTGACGCCGCTGGAGTTCGACCTGCTGGTCGCGCTGGCCCGTAAGCCGTGGCAGGTGTTCACGCGTGAGGTGCTCCTCGAGCAGGTGTGGGGCTACCGGCACGCGGCCGACACCCGGCTGGTCAACGTGCATGTGCAGCGCCTGCGTTCCAAGGTCGAGAGGGACCCGGAGCGGCCGGAGATCGTGGTGACCGTTCGTGGTGTCGGCTACAAGGCAGGGCCGAGCTGACATGTCCGGGGACAGTGCCGCTTCGGCCCCCGGTCGGACCGGGGCCCGTCCGGAGCGGCCTGTCGGCCGGAAGATGGCGGGCTCCCGCTGGGGACGGTTTCTCGAGGGAGGGCTGCTGCAGGGCGGAGTTCAGGGCAGCCCGGTTCTTCGTCTGGTGCTGCGCTGGGTGCGTCGGCCGCTGCTGCCGGTCATGCGGCTGTGGCGGCGCAACATCCAGCTCAAGGTCGTTGTCACGACCCTGCTGATGTCGCTCGGTGTCGTGCTGCTGCTGGGCTTCGTCGTCATCGGGCAGGTGCGCAACGGCCTGCTGGACGCCAAGGTGAAGGCCTCGCAGAGCCAGGCCACCGGCGGGTTCGCGGCCGCCAAGCAGAGGTCCGACGAGGCCGCGGCCGGGACCGCCGACGACGGCGCGACGGTGGACGAGCGTTCCGAGCAGAACGTCATCCAGTGGATGAGCGATCTCGTCTCCTCGCTGTCCAGCGGCGGCCAGGGCGCCTTCGACGTGGTGTCGCTCCCGGCCTCCGCGGGCGGCGACACCGGTGGGCGCGGTCCGCGTGCCTCCGGTGACGTGGATCCGACCGCGAGCGTGCCCGAAGACCTGCGCGAGCGGATCGACAGCAGTATGGGGGCGTTCCAGAGCTATACCCGCATCGTCTACAAGCCCACCACCGACAAGGAGTCGCAGCCGGCCCTGGTCATCGGCAAGCAGGTCAACGACCCCAACGGCGACCCGTACCAGCTCTACTACCTCTTCCCGCTCACTCAGGAGGAGAAGTCGCTGAGCCTGGTCAAGGGCACCCTCGCGACCGCTGGGCTCTTCGTCGTCGTACTCCTCGGGGCGATCGCCTGGCTTGTGGTGCGCCAGGTCGTCACGCCCGTGCGGATGGCGGCCGGGATCGCCGAGCGGCTGTCGGCCGGACGGCTGCAGGAACGGATGAAGGTCACCGGCGAGGACGACATCGCGCGGCTCGGCGAGGCCTTCAACAAGATGGCGCAGAACCTGCAGCTGAAGATCCAGCAGCTGGAGGACCTGTCGCGGATGCAGCGGCGGTTCGTGTCCGACGTGTCGCACGAGCTGCGGACTCCGCTGACGACCGTACGGATGGCCGCCGACGTCATCCATGAGGCGCGGGAGGACTTCGATCCGGTGACCGCGCGGTCGGCGGAGCTGCTCGCCGACCAGCTGGACCGGTTCGAGTCGCTGCTCGCCGACCTGCTGGAGATCAGCCGCTTCGACGCGGGCGCGGCGGCGCTGGAGGCCGAGCCGATCGACCTCAGGGAGGTCGTGCGGCGCGTCGTCAGCGGGGCCGAGCCGCTCGCCGAGCGCAAGGGCTCACAGATACGCATCGTCGGCGACCAGCAGCCCATCGTCGCCGAGGCCGACGCGCGGCGCGTCGAGCGCGTGCTGCGCAACCTCGTCGTCAATGCCGTCGAGCACGGCGAGGGCAAGGACGTCGTCGTCAAGCTCGCCGCAGCCGGTGGGGCGGTGGCAGTCGCCGTGCGCGACTACGGCGTCGGGCTCAAGCCCGGTGAGGCGACCCGTGTCTTCAGCCGCTTCTGGCGGGCCGACCCGGCACGCGCGCGTACGACGGGCGGTACGGGGCTGGGGCTGTCCATCGCGCTGGAGGATGCGCGGCTGCACGGTGGCTGGCTGCAGGCGTGGGGCGAGCCCGGGGGCGGTTCGCAGTTCCGGCTGACGCTGCCGCGGACCGCGGACGAGCCGCTGCGGGGCTCGCCGATACCCCTGGAGCCCAAGGACTCGCGCCGCAATCGTGGACTCAATGACGCCGGTCTGCCGTGTGGCGGCGGTGAGAAGGCCGCGACGGTGCCGGCGCAGCCCACGGGGAACCAGGTGCCCACGATGCCGTCGAGGGACCCGATCGCGCCGCGTTTGGGCGCCGCCTCGCTCCCCAAAGCCGATCCGACCGCGCTGCCCGGCAACGGCGCGCGGGTGGTCCCCCGGCCCGCGTCGGGCGCGCGGAGACAGGACGACCCGTCCGGTGCGGATGGGCCGCCGAGCGAGGAGGCCGGGCAGGCCGGGGAGTCGAGCAAGCATGGGGAGGCATCTCGTGGGCGCTGACCGCGAGGGGGGAGCCCGGCGCACGCCGGGGCGCGCGGTGGCGTACGCCGCCTGTGGAGTCGTACTGCTGGCGGGGTGCGCCTCGATGCCCGACAGCGGCGATCTGCGGGGCGTCGAGTCCACGCCACGCCAGGACACAAAGGTGCGGGTCTTCGCCATGCCGCCGCGCGAGGACGCTACGTCCTCGGAGATCGTGTCGGGCTTCCTGGAGGCACTGACCAGCGACGATCCGGACTATGAGATAGCGCGCAAGTACCTGACCAAGGAAGCGTCGGACAGGTGGCAGCCCTTGCTGTCCACGACGGTGCTCGCCGACGGACCGGGCGCCGAAGCCGAACGTGTGGGAGGCCGGGAGGAGAACGACAACCTCTCCTACACGCTGTCCGGCACCAAGGTCGCCACGGTCGACGCACAGCAGTCGTACGCGCCCGCCAGTGGGGACTACAGCGAGCCGATGCACCTCACCCGGGACAAGAAGACGAAGCAGTGGCGCATCGACGTGCCGCCGCGCGGCGTCATCATGGGAAAGTCGGACTTCCAGCGCAACTACATGTCCGTCGACAAGTACTACTTCGCCACGAACACCACGCTCGGGACCGCCCCGCACACGGCGGCCGTCGCCGACCCCGTCTACGTGCGCAGGAACGTGGACCCCATGACGCAGATGGTGCGCTCCCTGCTCGCGGGGCCCACCAGCTGGCTCAACCCGGTGGTCAGGTCGAGCTTCCCCACCGGTGCGGCGCTCAAGGACAGCGTCACCTCGCTGACGCCCAACGATCAGAACGTCCTGACGGTGCCGTTGAACGACAGGGCGGCCCGGGTCGGCCTGGCCCAGTGCAACGAGATGGCGGCCCAGCTTCTGTTCACCCTGCAGAACCTCACTCCCACGGTGGACGAGGTCGAGCTCAAGGCGGGCGGCAGGCAGCTGTGCGCGCTCAGGGAGAAAGACGCGGAGGAGGTCGCCACGCGCGGGTCGGCGGAGCGCGCCGACTACCTGTACTTCCTCGACGCCAAGCACCGGCTCGTACGGCTGGCCGCCGCGACCAAGGACACGACGCCAGATCCCGTGCCGGGCGCCCTGGGCGAGGGCGATGCGCAGCTGGGGTCGGTGGCGGTGTCGCGTGACGAGGACATGGCCGCCGGGGTCGGCCTCGACGGCAAGGAGCTGTACGTCGGGGCGCTGGTGTCGGACGGTCCACTCGGGGAACCGGAGCTGACCAGCGCGGGCCCGACGGCGGATGAACGGCTGTCGGCGCCCAGCTGGGATGCCCAGGGCGACCTGTGGGTGGCCGACCGCGACCCCGACAACCCCCGGCTGCTCCTGCTGAGGGAGGGCGTGGACGATCCGCTGGTGGTGAAGACGCCGCCGGGGCTGGAGGGGCGCATCGAGTCCGTACGGGTGGCCGCCGACGGGGTGCGGATCGCGCTCGTGGTGGAGCGGGGTGAGAAGTCGTCGCTGCTCATCGGGCGGATCGAACGGAGCGAGGACGGCAAGGTGGGAGAGCGTGCGGCCGTCTCGGTGCACGAACTGCGTTCCGCGACACCGCAGTTGGAGGAGGTCACCGCCATGTCGTGGGCCGGTGACAGCCGGCTCGTGGTGGTCGGGCGTGAGCAGGGCGGCGTGCAGACGATGCGCTACGTCCAGGTCGACGGCTCCACACCGGAAGAGCCGGCGCCCGCGGCCCTCAGCGGCGTGAAGGAGATCACCGCGTCGGAGGACGCACGGCTGCCGCTGGTCGGGTACTCGGAGGACGGAATCGTACGGCTGCCGTCCGGGACGCAATGGGAGAAGGTCGTGACGGACGGGACGGCGCCGGTTTATCCGGGGTGAGGTTTTGTCCGGGCCGAGCCCTTGAGGTTCGGGGGCGATGAGCATGGTGGCCGCTTTCGGCCGGGGTGGGACTCCGGCCGGAAGCGGCCGCTTCCGTTTTGAGGGGGGAATCCGGCGGTGAACCCGGCGGTGGACCCGGTGGTGGGATTCCGGTCGTGGGAGTCCAACGGCGGGCGGGCCCCGGCGCTGGTCCGGGGCGGATATGGGTCTCTGCGCGGGGGCTGGAGTTTTTCCACAGGGAGTTATCCACAGGGGTGGCCGCTCGGGGCGGGTGTTGGCACAGTGGTGGGCATGCGGGGGTGGTGGCAGGACCTCACCGACCTGGTGCTGCCGGCTGAGTGCGGAGGCTGTGCAAGGCCTCGCACGGTGCTCTGCCCGGAGTGCCGTGCCGTCCTGAGCGGGACCGTACCGAGCCGGGTGCGACCGGTGCCGGAGCCGTCCGGACTGCCGGTCGTACACGCGGCGGCACGGTACTCGGACGAGGTGCGGGCCGTGCTGCTGGCCCACAAGGAACGCGGGGCGCTGGCGCTCGCGGCACCGCTCGGGACGGCTCTGGCGGGAGCTGTGCGGGCGGCGCTGCGGGAGACCTGGGCGTACGGCGACGGGGCGTCCGTACGGGCTGCGTGGTCCCGGGGTTCGCAGGTGCGAGCCGACGGGGCGGGGCGGTTCGGCAGTGCCGGTGCGCCTGTGCTGCTCGTACCCGTTCCGTCCGCGCGAGGGGCGGTTCGGGCAAGGGGGCATGATCCGGCGCGGCGGATCGCGCTCGCGGCTGCGGGTGAGCTGCGGCGGGCCGGGACACCGGCGCGGGTGCTCGCCGTGCTGCGGCAGAGGCGTGCGGTAGCCGATCAGTCTGGGCTCAACTCGCGGCAGCGGCTGGACAATCTCGCGGGCGCGCTGACGGTGGCTCCCGGGGGCGGTCGGCTGCTCGAAGGTGGTGCGGTCGTGCTCGTCGACGACCTGATGACGACCGGCGCGTCCCTGGCGGAGGCGGCGCGTGCTGTGCGGGCGGCCTTGGCGGCGGAGGCAGAGCCCCGCAGGCGGGACGGGGCGGACGCGCGTAGCCCAGGGGGAGCGGACGCGCGCAGCCCGGGGGAAGCGGACGCGCGCCGGCGTACGGCGGAGTCGGCAGCCCACGGCTGCGCGGTGCGGTCGGTCGTGTACGGCAGGGCGGCAGGTACGGGAGTCGGCAGGGGCGCGGCTGAGGAAGCGGGCGGATACGGCGGAACGGTGGAGGAGGTGGGCGCGTATGGATGGGTGAGCGCGGAGTTCGGTGCGAGTGGTGGCGGGACAACCGCTGTGTACGGGGCGGGAACTCGGGAAAGCACATGGGAACGGAGGGCTGGAGCGATGGAGGGCGCTGTGCGGCTGACGTGCGAGGGGCCGGGAATCATGGGCGCCGGACGGGCCGCTGACGTGATCTGCGCGGCCGTGGTCGCTGCGTCGCCGGATTCTTTCGAAATAAACCGGAACTGACTGCGAGCTTGCATCGTTGCAGGTAACGAGAGGGTCAATTCACCTGAACGGAGGTACGCCGGAGTAGAGGGTGACGACATCCGTCCGGGCGAGATATGTTCGGTTGTGAGGGAAAGGCGCAGGCCATCCCTGCCATATCCGAATGCCGTGCTGCGGGTTTTACGCAATCAGCCGCGGCGATGGGGTGGAGATCTTGCCCATGGGGGAGGAGGAGGTGGAAGTCACCGAGTCCGAGGTTCCGGGGTTCACCGGAGCCTGGTGCAAAAGGGAGATGCTCCGCCGATGGAGCGGGGCGATCCGGGAACGGAGTTCTGCGTGGACATCGTCGTCAAGGGCCGCAAGACCGAGGTGCCCGAGCGGTTCCGCAAGCACGTGGCCGAGAAGCTGAAGCTGGAGAAGATCCAGAGGCTCGATGCCAAGGTGATCAGCCTCGACGTCGAGGTGTCCAAGGAGCCCAACCCCCGACAGGCCGACCGCAGTGATCGAGTGGAGATCACGCTCCGCTCCCGCGGTCCGGTGATCCGGGCGGAGGCAGCGGCCAGCGATCCGTACGCGGCGCTCGACCTGGCGGCGGAGAAGCTGGATGCCCGGCTGCGCAAGCAGCACGACAAGCGTTTCTCGCGCCGAGGCGCACGCCGACTCACGGCGGCCGAGGTCCCCGACCACGTTCCGGGCGCGGCGACGCTCAACGGCAACGGCCACACCTTCCAGGAAGAAGAGCCGGACGGAGTTCCCACCAAGAAGATCGGCTCGCTGGAAGTAAAGGGCGAAGGCCCTCTCATCGTGCGCGAGAAGACGCACGTCGCCTCCCCGATGACCCTCGACCAGGCCCTCTACGAGATGGAGCTGGTCGGGCACGACTTCTATCTCTTCGTCGACTCCGAGACGAAGGAACCGAGTGTCGTCTACCGGCGGCACGCTTACGACTACGGGGTCATCCACCTCAACACGGACCCGATGGTCACCCAGGCGCAGTCTCCCGCGGCCGGGGGCACGCTGGGCGGCTGACCAACCCGGCTGACAGCTGAGCCGGTGCCCCTGGAGCGCGTGTGCGCCCCCAGGGGCACCGGTGTGCGACCACTTCGCGCCCCGGTAGTCACCGTAGTGTCGGCCGGGCATGAAATCATGGCCGCTACCGGCCCAACCGGTGGGCCGTTGCCTTGGGTTGGCGATGGCAAACGACCAGCCACAGCCTTCAGGGGGAGGAACGATGGCGGACAGCTTCGGACCGATGCGGGACGAGGATGCCGACGGTGACGTCGTCGGCATGGGCCCGGACGCGGGCTCTCCACGCAAGGAGCCGATCAGAGTCCTCGTCGTGGACGACCACGCCCTGTTCCGCCGTGGACTGGAGATCGTGCTCGCGGCCGAGGAGGACATCCAGGTCGTAGGGGAGGCGGGAGACGGCGCGGAGGCCGTCGACAAGGCCGCGGACCTGCTGCCGGACATCATCCTGATGGACGTACGGATGCCCAAGCGGGGTGGGATCGAGGCCTGCACCTCCATCAAGGAGGTGGCCCCCAGCGCGAAGATCATCATGCTGACGATCAGCGACGAGGAGGCCGACCTCTACGACGCGATCAAGGCGGGCGCGACCGGTTATCTCCTCAAGGAGATCTCCACGGACGAGGTGGCCACCGCCATTCGCGCGGTGGCCGACGGGCAGTCGCAGATCAGTCCGTCCATGGCGTCCAAACTGCTCACCGAGTTCAAGTCGATGATCCAGCGGACGGACGAGCGGCGACTGGTGCCCGCGCCGCGGCTGACGGACCGTGAGCTGGAGGTCCTCAAACTCGTCGCCACGGGGATGAACAACCGCGATATCGCCAAGGAGTTGTTCATCTCCGAGAACACCGTGAAGAACCATGTGCGCAACATCCTGGAGAAGCTGCAGCTGCACTCCAGGATGGAGGCCGTGGTGTATGCGATGCGGGAGAAGATCCTCGAGATCCGTTGAGAGGGCCGACGCGGTCCTGACGGGCGCGGGGTCCTGGGGCGGGGCGGGGTTCTTGGACGGCTTCTGAGGGTCACGCCACTATGCGGGTGAGCTCGCTGGCGAGCGGCTCGCGCAGGTGGGGTGCGTCCACCCGTTCCACGCGTACGTCCGTGCAGTTCACCCAGCTCGCCGCCTCGGCCAGTGCCTGGGCCACCGCGGGGACCGCCTTCGGGCCGTCCAAGGTGACCTGCTTGGCCACCAGCGTGCTGCCCTCGCGGGCCGGGTCGACGCGGCCGACGAGGCGGCCGCCGGCCAGGACCGGCATCGCGAAGTAGCCGTAGACCCGCTTCTGCTTGGGGACGTAGGCCTCCAAGCGGTGGGTGAAGCCGAAGATCCGCTCCGTGCGTGCCCGTTCCCAGATCAGGGAGTCGAACGGGGACAGGAGCGTCGTGCGGTGGCGGCCGCGCGGAGGTGTCTCCAGGGCCGCGGGGTCCGCCCAGGCCGGCTTGCCCCAGCCCTCGACCGTGACCGGGACCAGGCCCGAGTCGGCGATCACCGCGTCTACTTGCTCGCCCTTGAGACGGTGGTAGTCGGCGATGTCCGCGCGTGTGCCCACGCCGAGGGACTGGCCGGCCAGGCGGACCAGGCGGCGCAGGCACTCGGTGTCGTCCAACTCGTCGTGCAGCAGTGTCTGCGGGATGGCGCGTTCGGCGAGGTCGTAGACGCGCTTCCAGCCGCGGCGCTCGACGCAGACCACCTCGCCGTACATCAGGGCGCGTTCGGCCGCGACCTTCGAGCCCGACCAGTCCCACCACTCGCTGGTCCTCTTCGCGCCGCCCAGTTCGGTCGCGGTGAGGGGGCCTTCGGTGCGGAGCTGCTTGATGACCTGGTCGTAGGCGCCGTCGGGGAGTTCGTGGTTCCAGTGGGGGCGGTTTCGGTAGGCGCGGCGGCGGAAGGCGAAGTGGGGCCATTCCTCGATGGGGAGGATGCAGGCGGCGTGGGACCAGTATTCGAAGGCGTGGGGGTGGGGCGGCTGTGCCGGGGGCGCGTCAGTGGCTGTGGTGGATGTCGTCGTCCAGTAGGCGGTCTCGATCGTCTTGCGGTCTACCGCGCCCAGGCGGGCGTATGGGATGAGCTCGTGGGAGCGGGCCAGGACCGAGATGGTGTCGAGTTGGACCGCGCCGAGATGACGGAGGATGCCGCGGACGCCGGACCTGCGGTTGGGGGTGCCGAGGAAGCCTTGGGCTCTCAGGGCGATGCGGCGGGCCTCGTCTGCCGAGAGGTCGGTGGTGGGGCGCGGGGTCGTCATGGGTTCGGACGATAGGGGGTGGCACTGACAATGGGGAGTGAGCTGCGGGTTTGGGGGCGGGGTCCAACGCTGGGGCGGTGTCGGGAGGGGTTCGCCCCTGCCGCCACTACCCGTCCCATCCTTAAGGGGCGGAGGGGCTTGGCGCGGGCAGGTACGGTGCCGTCGACGGTAGGCCCAGGTCCGACGGGAGCAAGGAGCCGACCCAGCAGTCTCGGTGTACGCCCTGGTGGACGAGGGCGGCGCGGAGGGTGCCCTCAAGGGTGAAGCCGGCGCGCTCCGCCACTGCGCGGGAGGGGTTGTTGCCGACCTCCGCGCGCCATTCCAGGCGGTCGACGGAGAGGTGGACGAAGGCCCAGTGGGACGCGGCCAGGACGGCCTCGGTGATGTAGCCGTTGCCGCGGTGTTTCTTCGTGCCCCAGAAACCGATCTCCGCCCCGCTCATGGAACGCATCGTGAGACCCAGCATGCCCACCAGGTCCTCCCCTTCGGGGAGGAAGAGTCCCCAGGTGAACATCGAACCGTTCTTCCAGCCCTCGGGGACCAGTTGTTCCGTGAAGCTGTGGGCGTGCTCGTACAGGTAGGGCGAGGGGAGCGTGGTCCAGCGCTGGATGTCGGGGTCCTGGGCGGCCTCGTACACGGCGTCGGTGTCCTTCGGGCCGACCGTGCGCATCAGGAGGCGGCCGGTCGTGAGCGTGACGGGTTCCATCGGCCGATTCTGCTTCGGGGGCCGTGGCAAGCGCCATCTTTTACCGATCGGTGTGTGACCGTGTGATCGCATTTCGCGCAATTCGTGGGCGGAACGCGGCACCATCTGCGACCCCCGGCCGTTGTCCCCTTTGACGGAGATTTGAAGCATCGGACGGTCGGCGTCACCGGCAGGCTCCCGGCGTGGCGGGGTCCTCGCATACGATGGCCGTTGCTCAGTCAAGTCAAATGGAAACCGACCGTCCCAGGCCCGACCGGCAAGGAGACCAACCCCCGTGTCCGTCCTCTCGAAGATCATGCGTGCAGGCGAAGGCAAGATCCTGCGCAAGCTGCACCGCATCGCGGACCAGGTCAACTCCATCGAAGAGGACTTCGTCGACCTCTCCGACGCCGAGCTGAGGGCCCTCACCGATGAGTACAAGCAGCGGTACGCCGACGGTGAGAGCCTGGATGATCTGCTCCCGGAGGCCTTCGCCACCGTACGCGAGGCCGCCAAGCGTGTCCTCGGGCAGCGGCACTACGACGTACAGCTGATGGGTGGTGCCGCCCTCCACCTCGGCTACGTCGCCGAGATGAAGACCGGTGAGGGCAAGACCCTCGTCGGCACGCTGCCCGCGTATCTGAACGCTCTTTCCGGAGACGGCGTTCACCTCATCACGGTCAACGACTACCTGGCCGAGCGCGACTCCGAGATGATGGGCCGCGTCCACAAGTTCCTGGGTCTGTCCGTCGGCTGCATCCTCGCCAACATGACGCCGGCCCAGCGCCGCGAGCAGTACAACTGCGACATCACCTACGGCACGAACAACGAGTTCGGCTTCGACTACCTGCGCGACAACATGGCGTGGTCGAAGGACGAGTTGGTCCAGCGCGGGCACAACTACGCCATCGTCGACGAGGTCGACTCCATCCTCGTCGACGAGGCCCGTACGCCGCTGATCATCTCCGGCCCGGCCGACCAGGCCACCAAGTGGTACGGCGACTTCGCCAAGCTGGTCACGCGCCTGAAGAAGGGCGAGGCGGGCAACCCCCTCAAGGGCATCGAGGAGACCGGCGACTACGAGGTCGACGAGAAGAAGCGCACGGTCGCCATCCACGAGTCCGGTGTCGCCAAGGTCGAGGACTGGCTGGGCATCGACAACCTCTACGAGTCGGTGAACACGCCGCTGGTGGGCTACCTGAACAACGCCATCAAGGCGAAGGAGCTCTTCAAGAAGGACAAGGACTACGTCGTCATCGACGGCGAGGTCATGATCGTCGACGAGCACACCGGTCGTATCCTCGCCGGCCGCCGCTACAACGAGGGCATGCACCAGGCGATCGAGGCGAAGGAAGGGGTGGACATCAAGGACGAGAACCAGACCCTCGCCACGATCACCCTGCAGAACTTCTTCCGCCTCTACGACAAGCTCTCCGGCATGACCGGTACGGCGATGACCGAGGCCGCCGAGTTCCACCAGATCTACAAGCTCGGCGTGGTCCCGATCCCGACCAACCGGCCCATGGTCCGCAAGGACCAGTCGGACCTGATCTACCGCACCGAGGTCGCCAAGTTCGAGGCGGTCGTCGACGACATCGCCGAGAAGCACGAGAAGGGCCAGCCGATCCTCGTCGGTACGACGTCGGTCGAGAAGTCCGAGTACCTGTCGCAGCAGCTGAGCAAGCGCGGCATCCAGCACGAGGTGCTGAACGCGAAGCAGCACGACCGTGAGGCGACGATCGTCGCCCAGGCCGGCCGCAAGGGCGCCGTGACGGTGGCCACCAACATGGCCGGCCGTGGTACGGACATCAAGCTCGGCGGCAACCCCGACGACCTCGCCGAGGCGGAGCTGCGCCAGCGCGGTCTCGACCCCGAGGAGCACATCGAGGAGTGGGCCGCGGCCCTGCCCGCCGCCCTGGAGAAGGCCGAGCAGGCGGTCAAGGCGGAGTTCGAGGAGGTCAAGGAGCTCGGCGGCCTCTACGTCCTCGGCACCGAGCGGCACGAGTCGCGTCGTATCGACAACCAGCTGCGCGGTCGTTCCGGCCGTCAGGGCGACCCCGGTGAGTCCCGCTTCTACCTGTCGCTCGGCGACGACCTGATGCGCCTGTTCAAGGCCCAGATGGTCGAGCGCGTGATGTCGATGGCGAACGTTCCGGACGACGTGCCGATCGAGAACAAGATGGTCACGCGCGCGATCGCGTCCGCCCAGTCGCAGGTCGAGCAGCAGAACTTCGAGACCCGTAAGAACGTCCTGAAGTACGACGAGGTCCTCAACCGCCAGCGTGAGGTCATTTACGGCGAGCGGCGCCGTGTCCTGGAGGGCGAGGACCTGCACGAGCAGGTGCAGCACTTCATGGACGACACGATCGACGCGTACGTCGGCGCGGAGACCGCCGAGGGCTTCGCCGAGGAGTGGGACCTGGACCGGCTGTGGGGCGCGTTCAAGCAGCTCTACCCGGTGAAGGTCACCATCGAGGAGCTGGAGGAGGCGGCCGGTGACCGGGCCGGGCTGACGGCCGAGTTCATCGCCGAGTCCATCAAGGACGACATCCACGAGCAGTACGCGCAGCGTGAGGCGCAGCTCGGCTCCGAGATCATGCGTGAGCTGGAGCGCCGGGTCGTCCTGTCGGTCCTGGACCGCAAGTGGCGCGAGCACCTCTACGAGATGGACTACCTCCAGGAGGGCATCGGCCTGCGCGCGATGGCGCAGAAGGACCCGCTGGTCGAGTACCAGCGCGAGGGCTTCGACATGTTCACCGCGATGATGGAGGGCATCAAGGAGGAGTCCGTCGGCTACCTGTTCAACCTGGAGGTCCAGGTCGAGCAGCAGGTCGAGGAGGTCCCGGTCGAGGACACCAAGCCGGTGGCCGACCTCGACAAGAAGGACGCGGTGCCGGCGCAGGCGGGCGCGCGTCCCGAGATCCGTGCCAAGGGCCTCGAGGCCCCGCGCCGCCCGGACCGGCTGCACTACACCGCGCCCAAGGTGGACGGCGAGGGTGACATCGTCGAGGGCGACTTCGACAATGGCGACGAGCCGGTGCGTTCCGAGGCCGACGGCCTCACGCGCGCGGAGCGGCGCAAGCAGTCGCGTGGTGGTCGGCGCCGCAAGAAGTAGCGCGCAAGCAGTAGCGCCGGGGTGCGAGCGCCGCACGGGTGTAGCGCCGTCGGGAAGACGGTGCCGGTGACGGCGATGGTGTCAGTACCTGCGGCGTCGTAGCGACTGGAAGGGCCGGGTCTCCTATGGGGCCCGGCCCTTTGGCGTGCGTGGCCCGCTGCGGCTCACTGCGACCCCTCGCCGTGGCGCGCGGTGGCTCGCGGTGGCCCGTCGCGTCGGTCAGTCGTTGTCGGGGCGTGGCCTGCGCGGGCCGCCCAGTTCCACTGCCGTGCAGCGCCAGCGGAGGTCCCCGCCCTGTTCCAGGCGGAAGGCCATGGCGCGCAGTTGGTCGCCGGCGCCGATGCGGGCGAAGGCCTCGATGGCTCCCGGGCGGGGCTCGAAGTATCCGATGTCGCGGACGACGGGGCGGGTGCCGCGGGCGCGCAGGGGGCCGCGTTCCGCGAGCCAGGCGAGTTCGTCGTAGGCGCGGCCGGCGGTGTGGCGGAGCATCGAGTGGACGGGGCGCTGGCCGCTCAGGACCAGAAGCAGGCGGTCGGCGAAGACGTCGGTGGGGCGGAGCTGGGGGATCTGGGCGATCGGCCTTGGAGAGGCCTGCGCCGGGACGAGGTGGGGTGGGTGAGCCCCTTGGGCCCCTTGCCTCGGCGGGGCCGGAGGGGCGCCCCACGTCGGGGCTGGGGCTGTCGGGTGGGCCGTGCCGGTCGGCGTCGACGTGGTGCCGATCCGCTCTGGGACGGGGACCGGCCCGCTGGCATGACTGTCCGCAGGTGCCGCGGTCGCCGCTGCCCGCGGGTGGGCATGGGCGGGCGCGGCGAAGCTCCCCGCGGTGGTGGGCGGCCGGTTGTCGGTGGGCCTTGTGCGGGTGAGGGCTTGCGTCGTGCCCGGTGAGTTCGGTGGGCGGCCGTCGGGCGACGTCGTACGGGATGCGCCGTGGCTCGGTGTGCGGGGCGGGATCCCGCCGGGGCGGCGGGTGTCGCGGCGGCTGGGCGGGCGGGTGCCGGTGCGGTGCTGTGCCCTGGTCATGACCTTGTTCATGGAGTCCCCGTTCGGTGAACCCGGACTGATACCGGGCAGTAACTTCGGCGGTCGGTGATCTTGTACGGGGTTCTGGGTGCCGACGGCAAGGAAGCGGGGGCTCGGGGCGGGCGGCCGGAATGTTCACTTATCTGGGTGATCCACGGGTGCGGAAGGCCGTGATGGCGGGCCTGTACCGGGTGAGTTTCCGGACCGGAGTGGACGCCGGGCGAGGTGGTGGTGGGGACTCGAAAGGGGACGCCCGCACGTATCCTGAAGGCCGTCCGGGAGGTGCGGGACACGTCCTTCCGAGTCCTTGCGGAGCCCACGAACACGAAAGCGGTCGGCCATGCGCGTCTACGTCCCCCTGACCCTCCCCGGTCTCGCCGAGGCCCACAAGACGGGTGAGCTGGGGACCGGGCCGCTCGTCGCGTACGGCGTCACGCCCGCGTTGCGCGAGTGGTATCTCTCCGATGACATCGAGGAGTTGGAGTACGCGGCGCTGAACCGGGCCGCACTGGCTTCGCTGCGGCTGCTTGCGGCGGACGCCGGGGCGGCGCGGCGCCGGGTCGTCGTCGCCGTCGATGTGCCCGACGGGGCGGCGGTCGCCGATCCCGACCGGGGGCTGGATCCGTCGGCGCTGGGTGAGGTGCGGATCGCCGGGGGCGTGGCGTTGGCCAAGGCGGCCGCCGTGCATGTCGACTCGGGTGACGCGGAGGCGGACGTGGCGGCGGCCGCCGAGGCGCTGGAGGCGGCGGACGGCGGGGACGATGACGCGCAGTTCGTCGTGGACGGGGCCGAGGACCACGAGCTGCTGTGGTACGCGACTCAGGAGATTCCGAATCTGGTGGGGCTGGGGGACTGAGCCCGGCGGCGTCCCTCGGCATCCGGATATGCGTCCGGATGCCTCATCGACCTGCTGTTCTCTTGATTGTCAGTGGTGGCGGGTACGGTTTTTGGCATGGGGAAGCAGGTAGGGGCGCACATCGTCTGGGACTGGAACGGGACGCTGTTCCACGACAATGACGCGATCATCGGAGCGACGAACGCGGCGTTCGCCGAGCTGGGGCTGGATCCGATCACGCTGGAGGAGTACCGGGCGTTGTACTGCGTGCCGGTGCCGAAGTTCTACGAGCGGTTGCTCGGGCGGCTGCCGACCGACGTCGAGTGGGAGGTCATGGACGAGACCTTCCACCGGTACTACACCGAGCACCGGGTGAGATGCGGGCTCACCGAGGGTGCGGCGGAGCTGCTCGTGGAGTGGCGGTCGGCGGGGCGCAGCCAGTCGATCCTCAGTATGTACGGGCATGAGGAACTCGTCCCGCTGGTACGGGGGTTCGGGATCGAGGAGCACTTCATACGCGTCGACGGGCGGACCGGGCCGTCCGGGGGCAGCAAGGCCGAGCACATGGTGCGGCACATCGAGGCGCTCATGAGCGTGGATCCGGCTCGCACGGTGGTGATCGGGGACGCGGCCGACGACGCGGTCGCGGCACTGCATGTGGGGGCGCGGGCCGTGCTCTACACCGGGGGGTCGCACAGTCGGGCGAGTCTTGAGGGCGTGGGGGTGCCGGTGGTGGACACACTGGGGGAGGCCGTCGCGGAGGCGGAGCGGCTGGCGGCGTAGGCGAGCGGGCGGTCGGGAGCAGGCTTGCGGGGTGCCCGGCGACGGGGCTGGGCGGGCGGTGAGCGGCGGTGGTCGCGCGGCCCGGAGTCGGCGCCCGGCAGGTCATCGCCGGTCGGGCGGGGTGCCTTCCCACAGCTCTCCGAGCAGGGGACGCCGAAGCTCTCCGGGCAGGGACTCCGAGCAGGGGGTGCCCCAGCACCCGCCGAGGCCAGTCCAGCACCCGCCGAGGCCAGCCCAGCGCCCACCCGGGCCACCCCGGCGGCACCGCTGCCCGTATCCAACTGCCCGTCCCCTTACGTCACCGGTGCCTTCGCGCGCAGTACCGTCAGGAACTCGCGCATCCAGCCGGAGTGGTCCGGCCAGGCGCGGGAGGAGACCAGGGTGCCGTCGACCACCGCTTCGGCGTCCTGGAAGGTGGCGCCGGCCGCCTGCATGTCCAGTTCCAGGGCGGGGTACGCCGTGACGCGGCGGCCGCGGAGGCTGTCGATCGCGGCGGTGAGCAGGGGGCCGTGGCAGATCTGGGCAACCGGTTTGTCGGCGTCGAAGAACGACTTGAGGATCTTGCGGAGTTCGGGGTCGTTGCGGAGGTACTCGGGGGCTCGGCCGCCGGGGATGACGACGGCGACGTAGTCACCGGGGTCGACCTCGGAGAAGGCGAGGTCCGCGGGCCAGGTGTAGCCGGGTTTCTCGGTGTAGGTGTCGAAGCCGGGTTCGAAGTCATGGACGACGAACTGGAGCTTCTTGCGGGCGGGAGCCGCGATGTGGACGTCGTAGCCCTCTTCGCGGAGGCGCTGGTAGGGGTAGAGGACCTCAAGTGACTCTGCGGCGTCGCCGGTGACGATGAGGATTTTCGCTGTCATGTCGGGTGCGCTCCTCTTTTTGGCCGTGGTGTGCGTCTCCATAGGGCCTTATGGGCAACGTGCCTCGGGTTGGGGGGCTTGCCAAGGGGGCGGGCGGCTTGGGGGTGCTGGGTTCGGTGGTCGCGGTTGCCGGTGTTTGCCCAGAGGACCGGCGTTGCGGCTGGGGAGAGGCGGGTCGCGCAGCCCGGCGTTTGCGGGGTGCCGCCTGCGCCCACCCGTGCCGCCCCAGCGGCACGGCTGCCCGCAGGCTGGGCGGGTGAGTGGGGCGGGGCAGGAGCTGTCTCCGGTGCGCGTCTGCCCGCAGGTCGCTCGGGGAGCAGATCTGTCCTGTGCGGCCGACAAGCCGACCAGGGAGGGCTGTTTTCGGACACGGGCCGCCTCCCGACGGCCTGCTTTCGCCTCGGTTCCCCGCCTGTGCTCCGGCTCGGCCGCACATCCAGCCTCCCTCTCGCCATCCCGCCCCGCCAGTTACGCCCTACCCACCCCCTTTGCCCCTGTGCAGAATGTCAAAGTTCCACCCCAGGTTTTGTACACATACGGCTCATGACGGGCCCCCTGTAAGGAGCGATAGCCTTAGTGGCGTGATCAGCGCGATAGTTCGCGGGAGCAGTGTTGCTCCTGCCCTGCGCCCGGCGAGCACGGACGACATCCGTGACCGGGCGGCGGTCGCTGGTCTTCGCGGGCGGGAGGGGGGCGTAAGGGCTCCCGGGACGCCATGCACACCTTGGGCCCGGGCTCCGCAGAGAGCGGCGTCACACCCCGTGGGCAGCTCAAGATTGGCTCATATCTCCCCGCTCATCTCACCTCGCGGCATAGCGTCGAAGCAGACCGGACACCCCGCGTCGCGGCGTTACGCCGGAGGGGAAGAGACCGTATTTCCTTCTACGTCACGCAACGGCGCGCGACAGGAGCCAGAGGACAATGCAGACCAAGCTGGACGAAGCCAAGGCCGAGCTGCTCGAGAGGGCCGCCCGGGTAGCTGAGAACAGCCCGGTCGGGGGGTATCTACCGACCGGGACGACGGACGAGAGCACCGCCGGCACCCCGGACCACGACACCGTGCTCGCGTTCCTCCAGCGCTACTACCTGCACACCGCACCGGAGGACCTCAGCGACCGCGACCCGGTCGACATCTTCGGAGCCGCTTTCTCGCACTACCGTCTGGCCGAGAACCGTCCCCAGGGCACGGCCAACGTGCGGGTGCACACGCCCACCGTGGAAGAGAACGGGTGGACCTGCAGCCACTCCGTCGTCGAAGTCGTCACCGACGACATGCCCTTCCTGGTCGATTCGGTGACCAACGAGCTGACCCGGCAGGGGCGCGGGATCCATGTGGTCATCCACCCGCAGGTCTGCGTCCGCCGCGACGTCACCGGCAAGCTCATCGAGGTGCTGCCCGAGGCGCCCGCCGGCGAGCTGTCGCACGACGCGCACACCGAGTCCTGGATCCACGTCGAGATCGACCGTGAGACCGACCGCGCCGATCTGAAGCAGATCACCGCCGACCTGCTGCGCGTCCTGTCCGACGTCCGCGAGGCCGTCGAGGACTGGAGCAAGATGCGCGACGCGGCCCTGCGCATGGCCGACGAACTGCCCCGGGAGCCGACGTCCGACCTGCGTGAACAGGAGATCGAGGAGGCCCGCGAGCTGCTGCGCTGGCTGGCCGACGACCACTTCACCTTCCTCGGCTACCGCGAGTACGAGCTGCGCGAGGACGACTCGCTGGCCGCCGTGCCCGGCACCGGCCTCGGCATCCTGCGCTCCGACCCGCACCACTCGGAGACCGACAGCCACCCGGTCAGCCCGTCCTTCGAGCGGCTGCCCGCCGACGCCCGCGCCAAGGCCCGCGAGCACAAGCTCCTCATCCTCACCAAGGCCAACAGCCGGGCGACCGTGCACCGGCCGTCATACCTCGACTACGTCGGCGTGAAGAAGTTCGACGAGAACGGGGAGGTCGTCGGCGAGCGGCGCTTCCTGGGTCTGTTCTCCTCCGCCGCCTACACCGAGTCGGTCCGGCGCGTGCCCGTCGTCCGGCGCAAGGTCGACGATGTGCTGCAGGTCGCCGGGTTCTCGCCGCACAGCCACGACGGGCGCGACCTGCTGCAGATCCTGGAGACGTACCCGCGCGACGAGCTCTTCCAGACCCCGGTCCCCGAGCTCCAGCGCATCGCCACCTCCGTGCTCTACCTCCAGGAGCGCAGGAGGCTGCGCCTCTACCTCCGCCAGGACGAGTACGGGCGCTACTACTCCGCCCTCGTCTACCTTCCCCGCGACCGCTACACCACCGGCGTACGCCTGCGGATCATCGACATCCTGAAGGAGGAACTCGGCGGTACCAGCGTCGACTTCACCGCCTGGAACACCGAGTCGATCCTCTCCCGGCTGCACTTCGTCGTGCGCGTCCCGCAGGGCACCGAGCTGCCGCAGCTCAGCGACAGTGACAAGGAACGCATCGAGGCGCGTCTCGTCGAGGCCGCCCGTTCCTGGGCCGACGGGTTCGCCGACGCGCTCAACGCGGAACTCGGCGAGGAGCGCGCCGCCGAGCTGCTGCGCCGCTACTCGGGCGCCTTCCCCGAGGGCTACAAGGCCGACCACGGCCCGCGCTCCGCGGTCTCCGACCTCGTCCACCTCGAACAGCTCACCGAGGAGAACAACTTCTCACTGAGCCTGTACGAGCCGGTCGGCGCCGCCCCCGAGGAGCGCCGGTTCAAGATCTACCGCAAGGGCGCGGCCGTCTCCCTGTCCGCGGTCCTGCCGGTCCTCAGCCGGCTCGGCGTCGAGGTCGTGGACGAGCGGCCGTACGAACTGCGCTGCTCCGACCGCAGTGTGGCCTGGATCTACGACTTCGGTCTGCGCATGCCCAAGTCGGCGGGCGCCGGGGACTATCTCGGTGATGACGCGCGCGAGCGGTTCTCGGAGGCCTTCGCCGCGACCTGGACCGGCAAGGCGGAGAACGACGGCTTCAACGCCCTCGTGCTGAGCGCCGGGCTGACCTGGCGGCAGGCGATGGTGCTGCGGGCGTACGCCAAGTACCTGCGGCAGGCGGGCTCCACCTTCTCGCAGGACTACATGGAGGACACCCTCCGCGACAACGTCCACACCACCCGTCTCCTCGTCTCCCTGTTCGAGGCGCGGATGTCGCCGGACCGCCAGAGCGCGGGCCGCGAGATCGTGGACGCGCTGCTCGAAGAGGTCGACGCGGCGCTCGACCAGGTGGCGAGCCTCGACGAGGACCGGATCCTGCGGTCCTTCCTCACCGTCATCAAGGCGACGCTGCGGACGAACTTCTTCCAGGAGGCGGTGGGCGGCCTGCCGCACGACTACGTCTCCATGAAGTTCGACCCGCAGGCCATCCCCGACCTGCCCGCGCCGCGCCCGGCGTACGAGATCTGGGTCTACTCGCCGCGCGTCGAGGGTGTGCACCTGCGCTTCGGCAAGGTCGCGCGCGGGGGCTTGCGCTGGTCCGACCGGCGTGAGGACTTCCGTACCGAGATCCTCGGCCTGGTCAAGGCGCAGATGGTGAAGAACACCGTCATCGTGCCGGTCGGCGCCAAGGGCGGCTTCGTCGCCAAGCAGTTGCCGGACCCGAGCGTCGACCGGGACGCGTGGCTGGCGGAGGGCATCGCCAGCTACAAGACGTTCATCTCGGCGCTGCTCGACATCACCGACAACATGGTGGCCGGGGAAGTCGTGCCGCCCGCCGACGTAGTCCGCCACGACGAGGACGACACCTACCTCGTCGTCGCCGCCGACAAGGGCACCGCGACCTTCTCCGACATCGCCAATGAGGTCGCCGAGCAGTACAACTTCTGGCTCGGGGACGCCTTCGCCTCCGGCGGCAGCGCCGGTTACGACCACAAGGGCATGGGCATCACCGCCCGCGGCGCCTGGGAGTCCGTCAAGCGGCACTTCCGCGAGCTGGGCGTGGACACGCAGAGCGAGGACTTCACGGTCGTCGGCATCGGCGACATGTCCGGTGACGTGTTCGGCAACGGCATGCTGCTCAGCGAGCACATCCGCCTGGTCGCCGCCTTCGACCACCGGCACATCTTCATCGACCCGAAGCCGGACGCGGCCACCTCCTACGCCGAGCGCCGCCGCATCTTCGAGCTGCCGCGCTCCAGCTGGGAGGACTACAACACCGCACTGCTGTCGGCCGGCGGCGGCGTCTTTCCCCGCAGCGCCAAGGCGATCCAGGTCAACGCCCACATCCGCGAGGCCCTCGGCATCGAGGGCAAGGTCTCCAAGATGACGCCGGCCGAGCTGATGAAGGCCATCCTCAAGGCGCCGGTGGACCTGCTGTGGAACGGCGGTATCGGTACGTATGTCAAGGCGTCCACCGAGACCCACGCGGACGTCGGCGACAAGGCCAACGACCCGATCCGCGTCGACGGCGCCGACCTGCGCGTCAAGGTCGTGGGCGAGGGCGGCAACCTGGGCCTGACCCAGCTCGGCCGGATCGAGTTCGCGCGGCAGGGCGGAAAGATCAACACCGACGCCATCGACAACAGCGCCGGCGTCGACACCTCCGACCACGAGGTGAACATCAAGATCCTGCTCAACGGCCTGGTCGCGGACGGCGACATGACCGTCAAGCAGCGCAACAAGCTGCTCGCCGAGATGACCGACGAGGTCGGCCAGCTGGTCCTGCGCAACAACTACGCGCAGAACACGGCGATCGCCAACGCCCTCGCCCAGTCCAAGGACATGCTCCACGCCCAGCAGCGCTTCATGAAGCACCTGGTCAGGGAGGGGCACCTGGACCGTGCGCTGGAGTTCCTGCCCACCGACCGCCAGATCCGCGAACGCCTCGCCGCCGGCCACGGCCTGACCGGCCCGGAGACGGCCGTCCTGCTGGCGTACACGAAGATCACGATCGCCGACGAGCTGCTGCACACCTCGCTGCCCGACGACCCCTACCTGAGCACCCTGCTGCACTCGTACTTCCCGAGCGCGCTGCGCGAGCGGTTCCCCGAGCACCTCGTCAGCCACCCGCTGCGCCGTGAGATCACCACGACCGTGCTGGTCAACGACACGGTCAACACGGGCGGTACGACGTATCTGCACCGGCTGCGCGAGGAGACCGGTGCCTCGCTGGAGGAGATCGTCCGGGCGCAGACCGTGGCCCGCGCGATCTTCCGCTCGGCGGCCGTCTGGGACGCGGTCGAAGCGCTCGACAACAAGGTGCAGGCCGACGTCCAGACCCGGATCAGGCTGCACTCGCGCCGACTCGTCGAGCGCGGCACGCGCTGGCTGCTCAACAACCGGCCGCAGCCGCTGGAGCTCGTCGACACCGTCGACTTCTTCGCCGAGCGGGTCGAGCAGGTCTGGTCGCAGCTGCCGAAGCTGCTGCGCGGCGCGGACCTCGACTGGTACCAGCAGATCTACGACGAGCTGTCCGGCGCCGGCGTCCCGGACGAACTCGCCACCCGGGTGGCCGGGTTCTCCTCCGCCTTCCCGACCCTGGACATCGTCTCGGTGGCCGACCGCATGAGCCGGGACCCGATGGACGTCGCCGAGGTCTACTACGACCTCGCCGACCGTCTCCACATCACCCAGCTCATGGACCGCATCATCGAGCTGCCCCGCGCCGACCGCTGGCAGTCCATGGCCCGCGCCTCCATCCGCGAGGACCTCTACGCCGCCCACGCGGCCCTGACCTCGGACGTCCTGGCGGCCGGCAACGGCACCGCGACACCCGAGCAGCGCTTCAAGGCGTGGGAGCAGAAGAACACGGCGATTCTGGGCCGGGCCCGCACGACCCTGGAGGAGATCCAGGGCTCGGAGGCCTTCGATCTGGCCAACCTCTCGGTGGCCATGCGGACCATGCGGACGCTGCTGCGGACGCACTCGTAGGCCGTACGAGTATCCAGGCCGTACGAGTATCCAGCTCGTACGAGTAACTAGGCCGTACGAGTTTCAGGGCGCCCCGGGTTGTGACGGCCCGGGGCGCCTCCGGCTATGGCTGGAGAAGTGACTGCCAACCTCTCCGGCCTCCTCTCCGGCTCCGAGGAGCGGGGGACCGGGAGAAGCCGTCGGCTGCGACGTGCGCTCCCCGCGCTCGTCGCCGCCGTCTTCGTGCTGCTGCACGCCTTCGGCTACCCGGCGACCCGTTTCTCCAACGACTCGTACCGCTACACCCGCGAGGCATACGAGTTCCTCGGCGAGACCCCGCGCGAGGCCACCCGGAAGGCGGTGGCCGCCTACTGCGCGGACACGGCCAGGCTGGTCCACCGCAACCGCAGGCTCGACCAGCTCGCGTTCCGGGATCCGGGCCGGGAGGCACAGTACGCGCGGCGGTGCGAGCAGAGGTACGCGAACGGGCTGGAGCCCACCGACCCGCGCTACGAGAGGATCTTCCACACCAGGCCCGGATACCCGCTGATCGCCGCTCCTTTCGTGGCGCTGCTCGGTGCGAAGGCCGGACTCACACTGGTCGCCCTCGCCTTCACCACGCTGACCGGATACCTCGTGTACCTGCTGCTCCGCGCGCTGCGGGCGCCGCCTCCCACTGCCGTACTCGGCCAGGTCCTGTCGTATGTGACACCGCTGGCTTCCTGGGGCGGCCGGCCGCTCACCGAAGGCCCGACCCTCGCGGGGCTGACCACGCTGCTGCTGGCCTCGGTGTGGCTGCTCCAGCGGCGGGTGCCGGCCGGAGTGCTGCTGTTCACGGGTGCCTTCGGGGTCGGGCTCGCCGTCAGGTACTCGAGTTTTCTGATGGCGGCACCGGCCCTGGCGGCTGCGGCGTGCGCCGCGCTGTTGTTCGTCCCGCGCACCCGGCACCGCGGCACCTGGTGGCTGGCCGGCCTGTCGGCGGGTGGCACGTCGGTCGCGCTGGGGCTGAGCAGGGCACTGGATTTGCCCGGCATGAGCGACTCGCTCCAGGACACCTTCACCCTGCACTGGACCCGGCCCGAGATCGCCGACCCGTGGGCCGCCCTCGTCCGCCTCAATCGCCACTACTGGGTGCAGTGGCTCCAGAACGAAGCCCTGGCGCCCCTGCTGCTCTTCCTGCTCGCGGTGGGGGCGTGGGGCGTGTGGCAGCGCTCGGTGCCGGTGGCGCTGTGCGTGCTCGCGGTGGGGGCGACCGGGTTCGCGGCGACGGTGGCGCATCCGCTCGCGGTCGAGCTGGACCGGCTGTACGTCCCGGTGTGGTTGATCGCGGTGATCGGTCTTCCGCTGGCGGTGACGAGGTTCAGCGCAGGGCGCTTCGCACCAGTCGTGCCGCCCGTCTCACCTTCGGCCGCGCGATCCGTCGCACCACCGGCCGCACCACCCTCGCCGTGACGCCCACCGGCTGCCACCGCACCTGGAGGCGGCCCGGACCGCGGCCCTCCGGTTCTATCGTGACGCGGTGCGGGGCCGCGCCGGTGCGGTAGTCGATGCGGGCCGTCATGGGTGGGAAGGACAAGGGGGCCAGGAGTACGGCCGTATGGGCCAGGCCCTGGTGCTCGATGCGCAGGAGCGGGTGGCGGACGCCGGCGAAGCCGTGGAGGGGGACGGGCGCCGACGACAGGTCCAGGTGGACGTGGCCTTCGAAGACGCCGGGGCGGACGGGGGAGAGGCGGAACGGTGTCCTGAGGTGGTGTCGGCCGGGGCGGATGAGGAGGCTTGCGCGGTGGGGGCCCACCGGGAGGCGCAGGCCGGGGTCGTAGGTGCGGATGGTGAGGTCGATCGAGGCGCCGGGGCCGCGCGTGAGCTCCGTGATCTCGTGCCGGAACTGGGCGCTGCGGAACGGGCGGGTGTCCAGCTCCAGGTCGGTGACGTCCAGTTCGCGGCGGGACAGGTCCGTGGTCGGGAGGCTGTCGCCCCAGTACGTGTGGCCCTCGGTGTCCGGTGTCACCTGCCTCGGCGCCACGCCGTGGCCCAGTCCCCGCGCCGCCAGCCGGGCCTCGGGGAAACGGCGTTCGCGGATCAGCTGGAGGACCACGCGTTCCGCGCGGGGCAGGCGGGCGTAGGCCGACGGGGACACGGTCTCCAGGTAAGGGGTCATGATGTCCGCGAAGCCGGCCAGCCACTCCTCGTCGCGGTACGGCAGGTCCCCGGCGTACATCCGGAAGTCGTGCTTGAGGAACTTGTAGTCCTTGTCCTCGCGCAGCGCCCCGTGCCCGCTCTCGGCGAGGAAATCGTCGATGAGGCGCTGGACCTGGACGCGGTCGCGGACGTTGTCGAGCCGGTGGCGCTGGTTGGAGATCGATGCCGCGTCCGTGGCCGCGTACGGCGCGATGTACCAGCGGTACACCGGCTCCGGGATGATCGTGAACTCCTTGGCCAGACAGTACGCCTGCGTCGTGAACAGCTGGTCCTCGTAGTGGATGCCCTCCGGGAACCGCAGGTCGTGCCGGTCCAGGAACGCGCGGGCGTACATCTTGCTCGTCGACAGGTGCTCGAAGAGCAGCCGGGGTTCGGACTCGATGCCGACCATGGTGCGGCGCTCGGCGACCAGGTGCGGCATCCACTTCGTCCGCCGTCCGCCGTCCTCCCGGATCCGCACCACCGCGCCCATCGCGAAGTCGATCTCCCGCTCCCGGTGGGCGGCGAGCAGCAACTCCACCGCGTCGTCGGGGAGTTCGTCGTCGCTGTCCAGGAACATCACGTACGGCGCCCGGGCGATCTCCAGGGCACGATTGCGCGGGGCGCTGCAGCCGCCGCTGTTGCGCGGGAGACGGAGGTAGTGGATCCGGGGGTCCCGGGATGCCAGCTCCCGTGCCACGTACGGGGTTTCGTCCGTCGAGTGGTCGTCGCTGATGACGATCTCGATATGGGCGTGGGTCTGACGGCGTACCGACTCCACGGCTCGCGGGAGGCGTGCCGCGTCGTTGTAGACGATCACCGTGACCGTGACGTCGGGGACGGTGGTGTCCTGGGGTGTGACATCCGTGTCCTGGGGTGTGGCATCCGGTTTCATATCGCCTCCCGGGGGCTGGGCGCCGGCGTGCGTTCCTCCAGCGGGATCACCGGCGGCAGGGCGTCCTCGCTCTCGCCCAGGAACACACGGCGTACGACCCGTTCGGCGGCGCGTCCGTCGTCGTACTCGCAGAAGCGGCGCCGGAAGGCCGCCCGAGCCTTGGTCGCGCCCTCGTCGTGCCATGCCTCCGTGACCAGGATCTCCGCCAGTTCCCGCTGAGTGCGGGCCACTTGGCCCGGTGGCTCGGCCGGCAGGTCGAAGTAGACGCCGCGGGTGGAGCGGTAGGTCTCCCAGTCGTCGGCGTAGATGACGATCGGGCGGTCGAGGTTGGCGTAGTCGAACATGATGGACGAGTAGTCCGTGACCAGCACGTCGGCGGCCAGGCACAGGTCCTCGACCGGGTCGTAGGCGCAGACGTCGATGATCCGGCCCGTGCGGCGCAGGGCGGTCAGGGGCGAGGGCGCTCCGTCGTAGAAGTAGTGGCCGCGGACCAGGAGGACCGTGTCCTCGCCGAGCTGGTCGGCGAGGGTGGCGAGGTCGAGGCGGGGGGTCCAGGCTGCCTCGTAGTCGCGGTGGGTGGGGGCGTAGAGGATCGCGCGGTGGGCCGGGGGGATGCCCAGGCGGTCGCGGATGGCGCGGATGTCGGCGGCGGTGGCCGTGTAGAAGACGTCGTTGCGCGGATAGCCGTGGTCGAGGGAGACGAAGCGGGAGGGGTACGCGCGCTCCCACATGCGGGTGGAGTGGCTGTTCGCGGAGACGCTGTAGTCCCACTTGTCGATACGGGCCAGCAGGGCAGGGAAGTCGAGGCCCTTGGCGGCGGCCGGGAACTCCATCTGGTCCACGCCCATGCGCTTGAGCGGGGTGCCGTGGTGGGTCTGGAGGTGGATCGCGTCCGGGCGTTTCACGATCGCGTTGGGGTAGTTGACGTTGTTGACCAGGTACTTCGCCGTGGCCAGCACCTCGCGGTAGCGGCGGGTGCCGGGGAGTACGTGGTCGGTGTGGGGCGGGAGGAGGGGCGCGTTGTCCGGGGTCACCACCCACACCGGGTGGATCTGCGGCGCCAGTTCGGTGAGTTTGGCGGCGATGGCTGCCGGGTTGCAGGCCACCCCGCGGTTCCAGTACGCCGCGAACACGGCCAGGTTGGGGTCGACCGGGCGGGAGAGGGACTTGCGGTAGTGGTGGTCGCCGAGGGCGGTGGCCACCTGGCGGCCGCGGGTTCGTACGGCCGACTTCGCGGCGCGGCGGGCGCGGTTCGCGGCCTGGAAGGCGCGGTACCTGGTGTACGCGTTCTCTTCGAGGAGGGCGCGGCGGATGGCCTCGGGGCCGTTGGGGGGACGGTGCCCGGGCGGGCGGTGCCGGACGGCCGCTTCGCCGGCGCGGCGGAAGAACTCCCTGGCCACAGGGTCCGGCATGGCGGTGCGGGCGAAGGTGCGCAGGCAGTCCTGGACCATGACGTCGTACAGGACGGCGTCGGGGGCGGGGCCGGCGGTGGGCCGGGCGGCGGGGCGGTTCCGGGCGAGGGTGAGGAGCGTGTCGTAGCGGTCGATCAGGGCGTAGCGCTCCTCGGCGGTGACCGGGGGCAGGCTCTCGGGGCGCAACTCGTGGTGCTCGTACGCCACTTGGTTCAGGGCGGCGATGTGGTCGGCGAGGAGGAGGGTGGCGTAGGCGGCGAACGGCTCATCGGGGGTGGTGAGTCGGGGTTCGTGCGCCTGCCAGAAGGGGGTGCGCAGCGCGCGGTTGCCCAGCAGGGGGGTGACGCGCAGTGCGGTGCGGGCGATGTCGTCGAGGGGGTGGGCGGCGCGGCCCGACCGGGCCAGGAGGGGGCCGTCCTCGGAGGGCAGGCCGGAGGTCTCCCAGGTGGAGCGGACGTGGTCGAAGAGCAGGACGTCCACGTCGTCCGGCAGTTCCGCGGCGCGCTCGGCGATGGTGCGCGGGGCGCCGGCGGGCAGGCCGTCCTTGGCGTGCACGAAGTGCAGCCAGCGGCCGCGGGCCCGAGCCGCCCCCGCCGACCGGGCCGTGGCGTCGTCCGTGCCGTCCGGCAGGGGCAGCACCAGCATCTCCGGGGCGTGCGCCTGTGCCGTCTCCTGCGCCCAGGCGCCGACCGCGGCCACGATCACCTCGACGCCGGGGTGGGGGTGCGCGGCCAGCGAGGCGAGGACGCCGGTCAGGCGGTCCTGGGTGTTGGGGCCGTGGACGATGACGCTGAGCTCGGGCATCGCGGGGACTCCTTCACCGGTTCATCGCGTCGGCGCACCCTGTCCGACCTAGGACATAGTGTCACTAATGGGATGAAAGGGTGACCCGTAGTTACGCCTCACGAGGGAAGGGTGGCGGGGGCGGGCTTCGCCTTTGGCTTCGGGGCCGGCTTGGCCGGCTTGTCACCCGTGAAGGCCTCGTACTCCTTGAGCACCTCGTCCGTCGGGCCGTCCATGCGCAGCTCCCCGCGCTCCAGCCACAGGACGCGGTCACAGGTGTCGCGGATCGACTTGTTGTTGTGGCTGACCAGGAACACCGTGCCCGCGTGCTTGCGCAGCTCGCGGATCCGGGCCTCGGAGCGCTTCTGGAACGAACGGTCACCCGTCGCCAGCGCCTCGTCGATCAGCAGCACGTCGTGGTCCTTGGCGGCGGCGATGGAGAAGCGCAGGCGGGCCGCCATGCCGGAGGAGTACGTGCGCATGGGGAGGGTGATGAAGTCGCCCTTCTCGTTGATGCCGGAGAAATCGACGATCTCCTGGTAGCGCTCCCTGACCTGCTCGCGCGACATGCCCATCGCGAGGCCGCCGAGGTGGACGTTGCGCTCGCCGGTGAGGTCGTTCATCAGGGCCGCGTTCACGCCGAGCAGGGAGGGCTGGCCGTCGGTGTAGATATGGCCGTTCTCGACCGGGAGCAGGCCCGCGACCGCCTTGAGCAGCGTCGACTTGCCCGAGCCGTTGGTGCCGATGAGGCCGATGGCCTCGCCCTTGTACGCGACGAAGGAGACCTTCTTGACCGCGTGCACCTTGCGCACGCCCGCCGCCTTCTCGGTCTGCTTGCGGCGCAGGATGCGGTTGAGGGCGGCGGTGGCGGAGCCTCGGCCGGCGCCGGTGCCGTTGACGCGGTAGACGATGTCGACGGCGTCGGCGATGACGGTGGGGGCGGGGCCGTGGGGGAGTGGCTCGTGCGGGATCGGGCCGTGCGGGAGCGGCTCTCGGGTGATCTTTGCGTTGTCAGCCACGGCCGTACGTCTCCTCAGCCTTCCAGAAGTAGATGAAGCCGCCGACGCCGGCGAGCAGCGCCCAGCCCGTCGCGATCGGCCACACGTGCGTCGGGAGCTGGTCCCGGTGGAAGCTGTCGATGAGTGCGAAGCGCATCAGGTCGATGTAGACGGCGGCCGGGTTGGCCTGCAGGGCCGAGGTCACCCAGGACGGCGTGTCCGTGTGCTTGGCCATCATGTGGCTGATGCTGAACATCACGCCCGACGCGTACATCCAGGTGCGCAGCACGAACGGCATCAGCTGCGCGATGTCCGGCGTCCTCGCGCCCATCCTGGCCATGATCATCGCGACGCCCGCGCTGAAGACGAACTGCAGCACCAGCGCCGGGATCGCCAGCACCCAGGACGCGGCGACCGGAATGCCGAAGCAGAGCAGGATCACGACCAGGGCCGCCATCGAGAACAGCAACTGCTGGAGCTGCTGCAACGCGAAGGAGATCGGCAGCGCGGCCCGCGGGAAGTGCAGGGCCCGTACGAGGCCGAGGTTGCCGGAGATCGCGCGGGTGCCCGCCATGATCGAGCTCTGCGTGAACGTCCAGACGAACACCCCGGTCACCAGGAACGGGACGAAGTCCGGTACACCGCGGCTGGTGCCCATCAGTTTGCCGAAGATCAAGTAGTACACCGCCGCGTTCAGCAACGGCGTCAGCACCTGCCAGACCTGGCCGAGCTTCGCCTGGCTGTACTGGGCGGTGAGCTTCGCCGTGGCGAACGCGGTGATGAAGTGGCGGCGCGCCCACAGCTGACGGATGTACTCGGGCAGGGAGGGGCGGGCACCGCTGACCGAGAGGCCGTGCCGGGCGGCGAGGGCCGCGAGGTCGGTTTCGGGCGGGGCGGGTGTCGTCTGGGGCGGTGTGTCGAGGACCTGGCTCACATCCGCTGCTTTCGTTCGGGGGAGGGGGGGTGGCGCCGTGCGGTGACGTTCTCTTACGGGACTCTTCACGTCTTCTTACGTCGGGACGGGACCGTATCGTCGCAACGTGAGCGTAGATCCAAGGAGCGTCGGGACGCAACCGTTTCGTCGTGACGTGATCGGCGTAACGGCAGTGTGGGGACGGCGGCGTGGGGGCGACACCATGGGGACGGCGGTGGGGGGACGGCAGCGTGGGGACGGCGGCGTGGCGGCGACGCCGTGGGGACGGCAGCGTGGGGACGGCACCGTATCGTCGCAACGCCCTATGCTTGCCCGCATGACGACGAACGCCGACCAGTCCCACACGCGTCCGCGCCGCCGTACCCCCGCCGGCGCAGCCGTACTCCGGGAGGACGTGACGGAGGCCATCCGGGCGGCCGTCTTCGAGGAACTGGCAGCTGTCGGCTACGCGCGGATGTCGATAGAGGGCATCGCGCGCCGGGCGGGCGTCGGCAAGACCGCGGTGTACCGGCGCTGGCGTTCCAAGCTGCACCTGGTGCTGGACGTGGTGTCCGCGGTGGCGGTCATGGGGCTGCCGACGCCGAACACGGGCTCCCTGGAGGGCGACCTGCGGATGCTGTACGAGGTGACTTCGCGCGCCCTGCGGCACCCCGTGGTCTCGCAGATCATCCCCGACCTCCAGGCGGAGGCGGCCCGCAACCCCGAGATCGCCGAGGCGCTGCAGAAGGCGCTGGAGCAGGGGCAGGAGGGGGTCGCCAGCAAGATCCTCGTCGGGGCGGAGCAGCGGGGCGAGGTGCGCGTGGGCCACGACGACGAACTGGCCCTCGACCTGATCTCGGGCCCGCTGTACTGGCGCATGGTCGTGGCCCGCAGTCCGAAGCTGCCCAAGGGCTACCTGGACGCCCTGGCCCGGTCCACCACCGAGGCGCTCAAGGCGCTGTGAGCGGGGTGCGCGCAGCGACCGTCGGTTGACGAGGCGGCGTTGCTACGCGCGTGTGGGGGCCGGCCTGGCCCTCCTGCTGACGTCGGCCGGACGCAAGGTCGTGGCCGCCACCACCGGCCCCGAGATCCTGGCCCCCGCTGCCGGAGCGCCCCGTCGTCACTGAACTGACGACCCGGCATCAATGCGCCGTAACCGCCAGAAGGCGCCCGAGAGTTCGAGCCCGCCGTACACCAACAGTGACGATGGGGAGCAAGCCGCTCCTCGAACGGCTCAACTCGGCGTCAAAAGCAGGCGGTTGAGAATCGGACTGCCTGGCGAGAGCGAATGGGACCGCTCTCTTCTGCGTAGCAGAGTCAATGAATGCAGACAGGCGTCAATCGCCCGATTTATAGGGACAAGGCGCCAAAATCATGTGTGGCTTAAGTCACACAAGCGATTGCATGTGCACACCGTGTTCGCATGCTCAACTGCTCCTCAAATCTCATGGGTTGGCGTGAATGCATCGGAGCTTTTGTCCGATGTTGATCCGTCTCATCCTTATTACTGTGCGTGAACGGATGGTCGGCCCTCCCTCTCAGTTCTATTTACCGAGCCATCCATGTGATCTAGGGTCTGAATAGCTCGCGAGGAACTGACCCACCTTGCGTACACGGGGGCATATGTAGACGGGGGCTTTGCCTGCGTTTTCTTCCCTCGCTCGTGCTCGTATCCGGGGGCCGTTCTCCGCGACGACCGCGGCCGCATTCGTGCGGCCGAAGGCTCGCGCAAACGGAAGGCAGAAGTATTGTGTTGATCGCCAAGAGGGCCGGGAAGTTCGTGGCAGCTGCCGCCATTCTGGGTGCGTTCGCAGGCGCATCGCCGGCCGTAGCCGGTGCCGGTGAAGACCTCAGGTCCATCGGAACGAACATCGATGGCAGCATCGCGATCGATGCCTACAGCTGGAAGTCCGCCGGCAACAAGAACGTCGCCATCAAGTGGGTGTCCGGCACGCACTCCGCATACACGGAGTACGACCGCGTGAACAACCACGGCCTGCGCCTGGACAACGACAACAAGGGGACGACCAAGTACAGCGGCTCGTCCACCAGCAACTACGTCCAGAAGGTCACCGCCTGCTGGGACATCGCGGGCAACGTGGATGACTGCGGACCGGACGACCGGCCCGGCGACGGCCGCTGACACCGTCCTGGAGTCCGGCTGAACAAGCCGCGCTCTGAAATACGCCGTCAGGCACTTCGTAGTTTCTGCACAACAAACGGGAGACATCGTGAAGATGGTTCGTGGATTCGGAAAGGCCGTGGCTGCCATCGCCATCGGCGGCGCGCTCGCAGGGGCCTCCTCGACAGCTTTTGCCGACGCGGGCGAAGACGTGACGTCGACGCTCAGGGCCGGAGGCGCATCCGACGGCGCTCCGTGGGCGTACGCCTACAGCCTGAAGAGCAACGGCAACAAGAATGTGGCCGTCCAGGACAAGTTCGAGAACGGCGCCGCCGTCTACTCGGAATTTGACCGGAAGAACACCAAGGGTCTTCGCCTTTGGAACACGAAGGACATCTACAACAGCAAGACGTACAGCGATTCTTCCGCGACCAACTACGTCGTCAAGGTCACTGCCTGCGAACAGGTGAACAACGCACCCGACACGTGCGGTCCGGACGACCGCCCGGGCGACGGCCGCTGATTCAACTCCTGCGGGGGCAAAGGTCACAATCTTTGCCCCCGCGGGCCCGCTAATTACCTCGGCGCATTGCAGCAAGATCAACCTGAGGGCAGTCAAGTGAGCCAGTCTGACGCCGGGCCTGCGCCCGTACTGAAAATCGACAATCTGCACTACGCGGTCCGGAATCGACCTCTCTTCGACAACCTGAAGCTCAGTGTCGGTATCGGCGAGGCCGTAGCGATCACGGGTCCGAGCGGTTCAGGCAAGAGCACGCTGCTGTCGTCGATCCTCGGCCTGATCAAGCCCGACAGCGGAAGCATTCGGGTGGGCGATGCAGAGGTGACCAAGCTGCGCCGCTCAGAGGTCTCCCGTATGCGCAGCGAGACCATCGGCACGGTCTTCCAGTTCGGCGAACTGCTCCCAGAACTCAGTCCTGTCGACAATGTTGCTCTGGCAGCCCTCCTGTCCCGTTCCCATCGCGCCGGGAGCTACCGTCGGGCTCAGGAGCTGCTCGATGAACTGGGAGTTCCCCACGCCGAGACGACGGAGGAACTCTCCGGCGGGGAGCACCAGCGCACCGCCGTGGCTCGCGCGTTGATCAATTCACCCTCGCTGGTCCTGGCGGACGAGCCCACGGGCGCGCTCGACCCCGACACGGCTGCGCGTACGGCGGATCTCCTCTTCGACCTTCCCCGCCGACGGGGTTGCGGACTGCTGCTCGTCACGCACGACGCGCGGGTGGCTGCGCGCGCCGACAGGGTCTTGAGCCTCCAGGGCGGCGCGCTGGTGCCGGCCCAGCAGGAAGCGATCGCAGCATGAGCGGACCGATTGCGCGCGGACCGGTTGCAGGCGGACCGATTGCGGGCGGTCTGGCACGACGGCTGCTGCGCGTGGGCCGCGACTCGGGGCGCCGCTCGGAGGCTGCGCGCATCCGCTATGCAGCCCTGGCCTTCTCGGCTTTCGCCGTCGCGTTGTGCGTGGGCGTCCTGGTCATGGTGCACGCCGCCTATACCGGCAAGGAGGAACGGCGCGAGGCCAGGACCCCTGCCTGGCAGAGCGGGCAACTGAATGGCAAGCCGGCCACCATGTGGCTGGTCGGTACGGACGCGTTGAAGGATCAGCGGCGTTTCAGCGTCGTGTTCCTGGCGCCGCGTTCGGCGGATGCCCCCCTTCCCCCGGGTGTGGAGCGGTGGCCGGGGCCGGGCGAAGCGGTGCTTTCTCCCGGCCTGCTGAAGGCGGGGGCTGCTGAACGGATCGCCAGTCGCTACGGGAAGCTCTCAGGCACGATCGGGCAGGAGGGATTGGATGATCCGGGCGAATGGCTCGCGTACGTCCACCCTGCAACCGGCCTCAAGCCGCAGGCCCCGGTCGAGTCGGTCGTGGGGTTCGGGCCCCAGCCAGGTACCGAGTTGGCCGAGGGGCTGGCGCCGGGAATGGGACGCGACGACGACAAGTCCGAGGGCATGTTCCGGGCCGTCGTCATGGGACTGCTGCTCCTGCCCAGCCTCGTGTTGCTGTTCATCGCGCTTCGCACCGGGGCGCACAGTCGTGATCGTCGGAGCGCCTTGGTCGATGCCTTGGGAGGCCGACGGCGCGATCGAGCGCTGATCGCCATCGGGGAGGCCCTACGTCCGGTGGCGTGGGGCGCTTTCGCCTCGACTCCGGTCTTCGCGGTGGCCATGGCCGTGGACATCAAGGTGCCCTACGTCGGATACCTGCTTTCCTCGGCCGATGTGCGTCAGCATGGCTGGACCGTTCTGCTGGCTCCAGTCGTCAGCATCGTTGTGGCGCTGGCTCTGGCTGTCGTCAGTGACCGTGTGTTCAGCCGCGCCACGGGAACCCGGCCCCGCGGGATCCACGGGTCACCCTGGCAGCTCCGCATCGCGATGGTGTGTCCGTTTGCGATCCTGTTCGCCGCCCGGGGACCGCAACTCACTGGTGAGAACACAGAGCTTCGGACATGGATCAGCGGGATCGGCATCGCTGCCGTCGTGCTCACGCTTCCCTCCGCCGTGGCCGTTGTGGTGGCCAGGCTTGGCGCAGTCCTGGAACGGACGGGACGGGAGCGAGGGTGGGCCGGCACTCTCATCGCGGGCCGCAGGATGATTCGCTATCCGGCTGCCACGGCCCGGCTGGTAACGGGAGCGGTCGTGGGTCTGATCGTTTTCGCTCAGGTCCTCGCCTGGCAAGGAATCTTCGCGACCTACAACGCGCAGGTGGAGCGATCCCTGAGCACCACCAGCAGGCAGGTCGCCGAGATCGGCCCCAGGGAAACGGTCACCGCCGACGACACCGCTGCCTTCCTGAGGCTACTGCCCGAAGGCAACGTGCCGGTCCTCCTCACCAGCGCGGAGAAGGCCAGTGAGCCCATCAGCATCCGCGGGGATTGTCCTGCCCTGGAGAGCCTGCGCCTGCCATGCCCGCGAACCAAGACGCGTGTGGACCTCGTTCTCGACCACCGGCTGCAGACACTGCTCCAGTGGAACACGAAGGGCGGCACCTATCTGGAGGTGGTCCGGGCGGACCGGGCCGAGGTTGCCAAGCAAGCCGTGACCAGCGGTTCCACCCTGGCCGTGGTGAAGGCCGACGGCGGGAGCCCTGCCGTGCCGGTCCTCAAAGAGGCTTCCTACGCCGCCTACCCCCGTGGTGCCCAGGTCCGTTTTCCCGGTGAGGAATGGGTGGCGGACAGCATGCCCGACCGCGATCAGGGCCGGTGGATCCGCTTCTTCGGTGTTCTCGGCATGGGACTCCTTGTGCTGGCTCTGGGGCTCAGCGGCAAGGCGGAGTTCTTGAGGCAGGGGCGGGCGTTGGGGCCGCTGAGCGTCCTCACTGGCGGCCACCGAGTCTTCCGCAGCAGCGCCGCGTGGGCGATCATCGCGCCGCTGGGCGCAGCCGGTGTGGCGGGTAGCGTGATCGCCGCTTGGCTTGCACGACCGGTGTCCCGACCCGGGATCACGTACTTCGTACCCATGGGTCTGATGGCAGCAGCTGTCGGTGTGGTGCTCGCTGTGTCCGTCGTGATGTGGTGGTGGGCTGCCGGGATCGCAGGTAAACAGGCGCGCAACTGGCAGCCGTGAGCGATACGCGTCTCGTCACACCGGCGTGCCGGGTCCCCGCAAGTAACCGGGTCCGCGCGCGTCATCGGGGCCCCGCAAGTCAGCGGCAATCCGCACCATGCAAAGACGTAAGCACCCTGAAGGTATTGCTATGAACACGACCGATGCCCGTCCCCGCCAATTCCCCACGATGCGGCTGACGAGTGCCGTCGCGGCAGCAGCAATGATCGCCTCCGCCGCTGCCATCTGGCAGGCGGCCCAACTCGAATCGAGCGCGGTGATCGATTTCATCGCACTCGGCATCACCGTGACCGGGATGGCCGTCGGCGGGGCCGCCTGGGCCGCATGGTCCGTCAAGCGTCGCGTACGAACCACAGCGGCGCGCTCACTGGGCGCGCTGGCGAGCGTCGGCGTTGCCGTAGCAGTGGCAGCGGCCACCCTGTTCGCGTGGGCGTACACGGACCAGCATGGCCAATACGCGCGGAATTACGGTGGCGCGGGAGCGTGTCTTTCCGAAACGCCGTATGCCAGCGAGCGGGCCCAACTCGCTGAAAGCCCGTCAGTTTCCGGTGACCGGATGAAGGTAGTGCCTCAAGGGGGCGGAGAGAACAAGCCGCTGCTCTTTGATGGCACGAAGGACGGGCTGATGCCGGCCGACAGCCACACCCGCGAAGTCCTCAGCAGGTACGCCTGCTGAGAGGGTTCTCTTCGAGCGAGGACGACTACAGCTTGGCCGGACAACGCTTGAGCGCCTCATCAACCCTGAGCACCTCATCAACAGGGAGGCGCCGGCCGGGCGTGACGGCCTGGGCCCCTCCATCTCGGCGGCAGCCACGAAAGGGCCACCACAGTGACAGCGCGGGCATCGGAGGGTGCTGGCTGTGCTGACGTACCTGAACGACTCGTAGCTGATACGTCCCACCCCCTGCACGACTTGGGTGGTCAGGTCCTGCCGTCAGCCGGTTTTGCTGCGCCCCGACTCCTTCAGAGGCGGCTTCAAGCCAAGTGAACTCAGACTCGCTTGAACTGCTTGTAACCGTGTCAGACCCGTGAGTTACGGTACTGATTCGCATCAGTGATGATCAAAGTCGATCGATTTCGTACTTGAAGCTGACGCAGGCCAAGCGGTGACATCTACGACGGGGGCTGACGTGAGCGCCGACGCATTGCGGCTGCTACTGGCGGATCTGGCCGATCTGGAGGCTGTGGCCGATCTGGAGGATCTGGCGGAGGCCGGGAGCGGTGATCTGCGGGCGGTGGTGGGGGAGTTCAGGCGCAGCGAGGTGCTGGTGCCGGTGGTGGACGACTCGTTGCTCTCGGTTGAGGCGGGTGGCATCCGCTGGCTCTTCGCGTTCACGGACGATGCGGCGCTGACGCGTTTCGCCGAGGCGCGGGGCGAGACGATCGACGAGCGCGTGCCGGCGTACGGCGCATGGTTGCTGGACCGGGTGATCCCGCGCGCGGGTGGGCCGGTGGGGATTGCGGTGGATGCGGGTAGTCCGGCGGGGATGGTGTTGCCGCCGGTGGCGGGGATCGTGCCGGATGCGGTGGCTGTGGCGGTTGACGCGGAGAGTGCGCGCGTACAGGGGGCGGAGGCGTGAGCGGCGGCGGTGGTTACCGGGTTGATCCGGAGGCGCTGGAGCGGATTACCCGGGGTATCAACCTGGCCATCGATGAGTTGAAGGAGTTGGGCTTCGACATCGAGGCGAGTCAGGGGCGCGGTTTCGATGAGTTGGAGCTGGCGGGCCTGGAGGTGGGGGATGCGGGCCTGCGTCAGGTCTTCGCGGACTTCTGTGAGCGGTGGGGCTGGGGAGTGCGCTCGCTGTTGGGGGATGCCAATGAGTTCGCGGGGCGGTTGAACCTGTCTGCGGGTCTGTATCACGAGCAGGAGCAGTACGCCTCGAACACGTTGAAGACGCTGTGGACGGCGACGGCGGGCAACCCGTCCCTGACTCCGGAGGAGATCGAGCGGCGTTCCTGGTCGGACACGTTGAAGGACAATCCCGTCTCTCATGTCATGAACGCTGATGTGAGTGCGGAGTCCATGCGGGAGGCCGACGAGGCGGCCCGGCAGGCGTGGGTGCAGGCCGGGGAGGATGTGGAGAGTTCGACGCTGAACCCGGACGCGCTGCTCGATTCGAGGGCGGAATGGCAGTGGGACGGCCCCAACGAGACCTCTTTCGAGGAGGTTGAGCGCTGATGGGCGTGGGGGACCTGGTCGACGACTTCGGGGACGGCCTGGGCAGGGCCGCCGACGGCGTGAGCAGGGGCGTCGGGGAGGTGGTCAACTGGGGCACGGACCGTGGGGCGGATGTCCTGTCGGCGGTCGGTGCGGACGGCGCGGCCGAAGGGGTGCGTGACTTCGGCGAGGGTGTGAACAACCGGCTGGGCGGCGATGTCGCCGAGCGTGGGCTGGGTGAGAGCGAGGACCCGAGGGAACTGGTCCATGGCAGTGCGGGTGCGCTGGAGGCGCGGGCGAGGCATCTGCGGGATTTCTCCCGGGCGTTCGAGACGGTCGGTCAGGGGATGCGTTCGCTGGGCGGCGAGGGCTGGCAGGGCCAGGCGGCGGATGCTTTCCGTGAGAAGTTCGAGATGCATCCCAAGCAGTGGCTGACGGCGGCTGACGCGTGCGAGGAGGCGGCCAAGGCGCTGGAGGCGTATGCGGACACGGTGCGCTGGGCGCAGCAGCGGGCGCAGATGGCGATCGATCTCTACCGCGAGGCGCAGGAGATCAGCCGGCGGGCGCAGGACGCGTACGACGCTCAGCTGACGGCATACCGCCAGGACGCCCAGCAGTACACCGCGGCTGCACTGACGGGCCGCGATCCGGGGCGGAAGCCGACCGAACCGGGCGACTTCGTCGATCCGGGAGCGGCACGCCGGCAGGAGGCGGAGGACCTGCTGGCCTATGCCCGCAGCCAGCGCACCGATGCCGCCCGCGATGCGCAGCGCCGGGTGGCCGCCGCGTTGGAGCTGGCTCCGCCGAAGCCGGAGTTCACCGACCGGTTGAAGGCCGACGCGGTGGACGGCTTGGTGAGCATGCAGCTGAACCAGGCCCACGTGTTGGGGGGTTTCCTCAAGGGCGGCGCGGACATGGTGAAGCTGTTCCGCACCGTCAACCCGATGGACGCCTACAACCTCTCCCATCCCGGTGAGTGGTTGAAGAACTCCAACATGGTGCTGGCGGGGCTGGTGGGCACCGCGGCCCATCCCGAACGCTTGCCCAAGGCCATCATCGGCAGCGGCTGGGGCAGCGATCCGGGTGACGCGGCGGGTTATCTGGCCTCGAACCTGATCGGCGGCAAGGGGGCGGGCGGCGTCGCCCGCGGAGCCGCCCGCGGGCTGGCCAAGGACGCGGCGACGCAAGCGGTCCGCAAGAGCGTCATGGGCGAGAAGCTGGCGGAGGTCGCCAGGCAGGTCCGGTGCAAGTTGTTCGGCGACCCCGTCGACATGGCCACGGGCCGCATGGTGTTGCCGCAGACGGACGTGACCCTGCCCGCCAAGCTGCCGCTGGTCTTCACTCGGCAGTTCGAGTCGTCGTACGAGGCCGGCCGCTGGTTCGGCCCGAGATGGACGTCCACCGCCGATCAGCGTCTGGAGATCGACGCGGAAGGCGTGATCTTCGTCCGCGAGAACGGGTCGCTGCTGGCCTACCCGCACCCTGCACCCGGCGTGCCGACCCTGCCGCTGGAGGGCGGCCGGTACCCGCTGACCATCGACGCGTACGGCGACTACGCCGTCACCGACCCCGAGTCGGGCCGCGCCTGGTACTTCGCGGCCCCGGGCGGCGACGGCAACGGCATCGCCCTGCTGGAACAGATCACCGACCGCTCCGGCCAGTGGCTCACCTTCGAGTACGACCACGAGGGCGCCCCCACGGCGATCGTCCACTCGGCCGGCTACCACCTCACCATCGAGACGACCGGGGACCGGATCACCGCTCTGAGCCTGGTCGAGGCCGCCCCGGACGGCGGCGACCAGGAACTGGTCCGCTTCGGCTACGACGAGCACGGCCACCTGGCAGCAGTCACGAACTCGTCGGGCATACCGACCCGTTTCGCCAACGACGAACTGGGCCGGATCACAGCCTGGACCGACACGAACAACTCGTCGTACGGCTACGTCTACGACGACCAGGACCGCTGCATCTCCCAGTCAGGCGAAGCGGGCCACCTGCGCAACACGTTCACCTACGGCGACGTAGACGCGGACAGCGGCCACCGGATCATCACCGCGACCGACTCCCTGGGCCACAGCACGCGCTACCACGTCAACAGCGACCTCCAGGTCGTGGCCGAAACCGCCCCCGACGGCACGGTCACCCGCACCACCTACGACCGCTACGACCGCCCCCTGACGATCACCGACCCACTGGGCCGCACACGGAGCTACGCGTACGACGAGGCAGGCCGCCTGCTGATGGCCGTCCGCCCCGACGGCCGCTACACCAGCATCGGCTACAACGACCAGGGCCTGCCCGTCTCCATATCCGGCCCCGACGGCAGGCACGTCAGCCAGCAGTTCGACGAGTTCGGCAACCGCACGACGGTGACCGACTCCTCCGGGGCCACGACCCGCTTCACCTACGACGACCTTGGCCACCTGAGCGCGGTAACAGACGCAACGGGCGCGACCACCACCATCCGCTGCAACGCCGCGGGCCTGCCGATGGAGGTCACGGACCCGCTGGGCGCGGTGACGCACTACGAGCGCGACGCCTTCGGCCGCCCGACGGCAATCACGGACCCGCTCGGCGCGATCACCCGCCTGGAGTGGACGGTCGAAGGCAAGCCGTCCCGCCGCACCGCCCCGGACGGCAGCACAGAGTCCTGGACATACGACGGCGAAGGCAACTGCACCAGCCACACCGATGCCATGGGCGCGGTCTCCCGCTACGAGTACACCCACTTCGACCTGCTCGCCGCCCGCACGGGCCCGGACGGCGTCCGCTACACGTTCGACCACGATACCGAGCTACGCCTGACCCAGGTCACGAACCCTCAAGGGCTGACCTGGAGTTACGCGTACGACCCGGCCGGGCGTCTGGTCGCCGAGACGGACTTCGACAACCGCACGCTGACATACACGCACGACGCGGCGGGCCAACTGACAGCCAGCACCACCGCCTCAGGCCAGACCGTCCGTTTCGACAGGGACGTGCTGGGCCGAGTAGTGCGCAAGGACGCGGCCGGAGCGATCACCACCTACGTGTACGACGTGACGGGTGGCCTGGCGCAGGCAACCAGCCCCGAAGCGGTACTGACCCTGCGGCGGGACGAGACGGGCCGCCTGATATCCGAGACGGTCAACGGCCGCACACTCACCTACACGTACGACGTCCTGGGCCGCCGTACCGGCCGCACCACGCCGACAGGCGCGACGAGTACGTGGACATATGACGTGGCGGGCAACCGCACCGAACTGATCACCGCTGGCCGCACCCTCACCTTCACCCACGATGCCGCAGGCCGCGAACTGACCCGCCACATCGGCGACACCCTGACCCTCACCAACCTCTTCGACCCCCTGGGCCGCCTGACAAAGCAGGAACTCACCGGCCCCACTGGCCAGCGCCTGCAGCACCGCGCCTACACCTACCGCGCCGACGGCAACCTGACCGCCATCGACGACCATCTGGGCGGCACCCGCCGCTTCGACCTCGACGCCGCCGGCCGGGTCACCGCCGTCCACGCGGCAAACTGGACGGAGTCCTACGCCTACGACACCGCAGGCAACCAGACCCACGCCACCTGGCCCCACTCCATGCCAGGCCAGGAAGCAACCGGCGACCGCACCTACACCGGCACCCGCATCACCCGCGCGGGCAACGTCCGCTACGAACACGACGAAGCCGGCCGCATCATCCTGCGCCAAAAGACCCGCCTGTCCCGCAAACCGGACACCTGGCGCTACACCTGGGACGCCGAAGACCGCCTCACATCCGTGACCACCCCCGACGGCACCACCTGGCGCTACCGCTACGACCCACTCGGCCGCCGCATCGCCAAACAACGCCTCGCCGCCGACGGCGAAACCGTCGCGGAACAGACGGACTTCACATGGGACGGCACCACCCTCACCGAACAGACCACCCACGCCCCCGGCACTACCCGGCCCGCGATCACCCTTACCTGGGACCACCACGGTCGGCGTCCTCTGACCCAGGCCGAGCGCAAAACCCTCAGCGCCGAGGCCCCCCAAGATGAGGTGGACCAACGGTTCTTCGCCATCATCACCGACTTGGTGGGCACCCCTACCGAGCTGGTTGACGAACACGGCGACATTGCCTGGCACAACCGCACCACCCTCTGGGGCACCACCACCTGGAACCGCACCGCCACCGCCTACACCCCCCTGCGCTTCCCAGGCCAGTACCACGACCCCGAAACCGGCCTTCACCACAACTACTTCCGCCACTACGACCCCGAAACCGCGCGATACCTCACACAAGACCCGTTGGGCCTGGCCCCTGCTCCGAACCCTGCCAGCTACGTAGACAACCCCCACACGCGATCCGACTCACTCGGGCTTGCACCAGATTGTCCACCCGGTGAAAATGCCCGTGGGGTCTTCGACTTCAGGGAGCCGAATCCGAGTTTCCCCCCGGATGGAGCGGCGGTGGATGCTATGCGTTCAGCGCCGATCGGTGGAAATATCGACTGCTCGGAGATCGCCGAGTACATTCTCCGAGAGGTCGGAGGGCAAGGAAAGATTATTAACTTCACCATCAAGGATGGGTCAGATATTATGATTCCTGAAAAAATGGGCGAGGTAGTAACGGATTACCGCTATCACGACGTCTATACCGATGGTAGATACGTGTATGACCCGGCAATGAGGTCTGATCCGATTCCGTATGGTGACTATGAGCGGGCAATTCGACTGTTGAATCCTGGCAAGAAGCTTTTCGTTCAAAATGGAGGGTACTCGGGCCCTCTCTGGTGATATGTTGCGGAAGGGTTACAGCGTGTCTACTCGAAGCTCGCAGGCGAAGCGCGCTCTTAGCAGGTTCGGAGAGCTTGCGTGGTTTTCTTTGCCTGTAGAGACAAACCCCTATTATGGATATCCGCAGGTGCCTTACCTGGGATGGCGTTATAAGTCGCCCCAAGAAAATGTTGCGGAGCTAGTAGAAGAGGCTGTAAGGGAGGTGCGAACCCAGGTTGACTGGACGCTCGACAGGACCAGAAGAAATTGGATCCTCTTGCCGTCTCGGATTCTGAGTGAAGCTCATGGGCTAGAAGATCCTGAATTCTCGAATGTTGTCCACTCGATCAACACCCAAGATCAGGAATTCTGCTTCAAGGCGCTAGCGGATCTTGAGCTGATCATCCGGCATCTTCAGGATTTCCCGATCTTGGAAGGCTGATTACTTTTCAGTTGCGTATCGTGGCATCTGTGGCTTCGATCTGTATCCGGGCCTGGGCCGGGAACTCCAGGTGGTGGACTTCACCGGGCAGCCTTCCGTAACCACGCTGGTCAAGAGCTGACCCCCATGCCCGAATACAGCCTCCGCATTCCCACCCACGCCCCCCCCCGCATCGCCCGCGACTTCGTCACCTCCGTCCTGCAAGCGCAGCGCCTCGGCGGCATCGTCGACGACGCGGCGCTCTGCGTCTCGGAACTGGTTACCAACTCCTGCGTCCACACAACCGCAGCCGGAACGTCACCCTGCCCGTGATGAAGGAGGGGTACGACGCCGAGAGCGGGCGCGGTCTGTGGATCCTCGACTCCCTGACCGAGGGGCGTTGGGGAGCGGAGCGCACCGGCTGGCGGACCGGGCGCTCGGGTGAGGGCGGGAAGGGGGTCTGGTTCGAGCTCGGGACGCGGGCGCCGTCCGGGCGTGGACGATGACCGTTCAGCTGCCGCCCTCCCGCGCAGCTGACCCCTCGGAGGCTCAGTCCCGCGCCGCCTCCGGATGCATCCGCACCCACCCCTCCCAAGCCGAAGCGATCATGTCCCGCACATCATGCTTGGCCTTCCAGCCCAGCTCGGTGGCGATGCGGTCGGCGGAGGCGACGACGCGGGCCGGGTCGCCGGGGCGGCGGGGGGTGACCGTCGGGGGGCGGTCGTAACCGGTGATGGCGTTGATCATGTCGATCATTTCGCGGACCGAGACGCCCTCCCCACGGCCGATGTTCAGCGTGAGGTCGAGGCCGGGTGAGGACTGGAGGGCGCGGGCCATGGCCACGTGGGCCTCTGCCAGGTCGACCACGTGGATGTAGTCGCGGATGCACGTGCCGTCGGGGGTCGGGTAGTCGTCGCCGAAGATGCGCGGGGCCGCGTTCTCCGTCAGCTTCTCGAAGACCATGGGGATGAGGTTGAAGACACCGACGTCGCCGAGCTCGGGGCTCGCGGCGCCCGCGACGTTGAAGTAGCGCAGGGACGCCGTGGCCAGTCCCGCGGCCCGGCCCGTCGCCCGCACCATCCACTCACCGGCCAGCTTCGTCTCGCCGTACGGCGACATCGGCACGCAGGGCGTCTCCTCCGTCACCAGATCCACGTCCGGCACGCCGTACACGGCTGCCGAGGAGGAGAAGACGAAAGACCGGACCTCGGTCGCCGTCACCGCGTCCAGGAGGACGCGCAGGCCCTCGAGGTTCTCGCGGTAGTAGTGGAGGGGGCGGTCGACCGACTCGCCGACCTGCTTCTTCGCCGCGAGGTGGACCACGCCGGTGACCGCGTGGTCCGTGAGGCAGCGGGCGACGCGCCCGCCGTCGAGGGTTGAGCCGACGACCAGCGGTACGCCGTCGGGGACGCGGTCGGCGAGGCCGGTGGACAGGTCGTCGTAGACCACTGCCTTCTCGCCCGCCTCGGTCATCGCCCGTACGACGTGTGCCCCGATGTAACCGGCGCCGCCGGTGATCAGCCAGGTCATGTGCGGCCGTCCCCTCGTCCGTGGTCCGTGGTCAGTGGTCAGTGGTCAGAGACAGTGAAGCAGGCGGCGGAGTCTGCCGCGCACCACCGACATGACTCCCCGTAAACCCGGGGCCATACGTAGTGCCAACGCTCCCGACGGGGCGGCGTACGGCTGCACGAGTACGACGGCGTACCGGATGCTCACCATGATGCGGCGACGCGGTGGACCGGCGCCCGTGAGTGCGTGCGCCGTGACCTCGCGGTACGCGCCGCTGCGGAAGCGTACGCGTAGGCGTAGATCCCAGGTGCTGATGCCCTCTGTGCCGCCTACGCCGCTGGTATCGCCGGTACTGTCCGCGCAGAGCGCCGCCAGATCGATCGTCGTCTCCGCCGACCAGCTGCCGTCGAGGGCGGGGGCGAGTGGCGCTGTACGGCAGTCCCTCGTGTGCCCGCGCGTCCGGTGCCGCCACTCCACCTCCACCTCCTCGGGGCCCGCTTGCGCCACCCGGCCGTACAACTCGTGCAGGCGTAGCCGGAGGAGGGTGCCACGCGCGCGTGGGTGCAGTTCGGCGTCGACGGCGAGGGGGAGGACGCGGACGGGGACGGTCAGCAGCGGCTCCAGGGTGACCTGGGGGAGGTCGGCCGACCAGACCGGGGTGCCGTCGGGGGCATGTGCGTACGGCGGGAGGAGGCGGGCGGGGCGGGCGGCGAGGTCTCTGAGGCGGAGCAGGTCGCGGGGCTCGGGGGAGGCCAGGATGACTCGGCCGATGAGGCGGCCGGGTGCCGTGGGATTGTGGGTCCAGTCGGACGCCTCGTAGTCCGCGAGGTACGTCCGCGTGTGCGCCCACCACGCGCGCTGGTAGTGCGCGTCGCGCGATCCGAGCTCACGCACGTACATACGCAGCTCGTGTTCGAGGAACTTGGCGCGCGCCTCTCGCGCCAGTTCCTTCTGCTCGGCGCCCAGAAGGATCTCGTACGCCAGTCGGCACGCTTCCGTGCGCGCCCGCCAGTTGGTGATGTCGGCGCGGTCCAGGGAGATCGACAGCCGGCCGGCGGAGCGGCGCACGTGCCAGACGTACACCCGGTCCGGGACGAGCGCGAGGCGTGGTCCGGCGGCGAGCACGCGCGCGGTGAAGACGAAGTCCTCGTAGCGGAAGCGGCCTTCGGGGAAGCGGATGCCGTGGGTGCGCAGGAAGTCGGTGCGGTAGAGCTTGTTGACGCAGAGTGTGTCGTGGACCAGGCGCGGGCGCCGCGCGGGGCGCTCGAACACGGCGTGCGCGGCGTAAAGAGACGCCTGCCATGGCACTTCGCGCCCCTCGGGCAGCTCGCGCCGCACACACAGGCCGCTCGCCACGTCCGCGCCCGCTTCCGTCGCCGCCGTGAGCAGGGCGTCCACCGCGCCCGGCGGGAGTACGTCGTCGCTGTCCAGGAACATCACGTACGGCGAGGTCACCCGGTCGAGCCCGGTGTTGCGGGGGCTGCCGCAGCCGCCGCTGTTGACCCGGCGCCGGACGAGCTGCACGCGCGGTTCGGTCGCGGCGAGGCGGGCGAGCAGGGCCGCGCTGTCGTCCGTCGAGCAGTCGTCGACGGCGACGACCTCACGGACGGCGGGGCCCTGGGCCAGTGCCGAGCGGACGGCGGTCGTCACATGCGCGGCGTCGTTGTAGCCGATGACGATGACGCCGACCTGCGGGGCGTGTGCGGTGTGTGTGGCGTGAGGGCGCATGGGGGCCACGTTCCGGAATCGTACGATTGATGCGCAATCGCCCGTTAGGGGGACTTGGGCGCGTTCCGGAAGACGGCGGGAGTCGAAGGCGGGTTCCTTCGCGGGCGCTGGCGTTTCGGAGGTGGCCGCCTCATCGCCCCACGGCTCCGCGTGCGCCCCACGGCTCCGCGTGCGCCCCACGGCTCCGCGTGCGTCGCCCGGCTACGCGCCGTGCCCCGCCGCAGCCTCCTCCACTGCAGCCTCCTCCACCGCCGCCGTGTCCAGTGCCTCGGTGAGCTGATCCAGCCGCGCTCGTAGCTCGCGGATCTCGTCCACGTCGAAGCCCGTCGCCGCGGCGATCCGGCGCGGGACCTGCAGGGCCCGCTCGCGCAGCGCCGCGCCCTCCTCCGTCAGCCGCACCTCCACCGAGCGCTCGTCGCGCGCGCTGCGCTCCCGGCGTACCAGGCCGGCCGCCTCCAGCCGCTTGAGCAGCGGCGACAGCGTGCCGGAGTCGAGGCGCAGGTGTTCGCCCAGCTTCTTCACGGGCAGGTCGCCGTGCTCCCACAGCACCAGCATCACCAGGTACTGCGGGTAGGTGAGTCCGAGGTCCTTCAGGACCACGCGGTAGACGCCGCCGAAGGCGCGGGACGCGGCGTTCAGGGAGAAGCAGATCTGCTGGTCGAGGCGGAGCCAGTCGGCCGTGGGCGTGGTCGTCATGCCTCCAGGGTAGCTCGTGTCCGTCATTTAGTTGTGTGCAATTGAATTGTGTGCTCTACTTGTGGTCGTGCGGCGGCCGCCAACGGAGCCGCCGGATCGCAGATGACTTCGAGAGGGATGGTTTTCCATGGACGCGCTCTACACCGCTGTCGCCACCGCCACCCACGGCCGCGAGGGTCGCGCCGTCACCAACGACGGCAAGATCGACCTCGCGCTGGCCATGCCGGTGGAGCTGGGCGGCAACGGCCAGGGCACGAACCCGGAGCAGCTGTTCGCCGCCGGGTACGCCGCCTGCTTCGGCAGCGCCCTCGGCCTCGTCGGCCGCGCGGCCAAGGTCGACGTCTCCGACGCCGCCGTCACCGCCGAGGTCGGCATAGGCAAGCAGGGCGAGGGCTTCGCTCTGAAGGTGACGCTGCGCGTGGAACTCCCCGACACCCTGGACGAGGCGACCGGCCGCAAGCTCGTCGAGCAGGCCCACCAGGTCTGCCCCTACTCCAACGCCACCCGCGGCAACATCGACGTCGACCTCGTCATCGAGTAATTCGAGTCGTTCGAGTAATTCGAGTACCGGTCTCACAGGAGCTCGCGGTCGCCGGGTGCGGCCGCGAGCTCCGGCATGGTCCGACGCGTGAAGTCCAGCCGGGCCCCGGCAGCGCGATGCCGACGGCGCTACCTGGGCCCGGCTGACACATGGACCGGCTCCCCTCACCCCCCGATCCGCGCCAACACCTCCCCCGTCCCCCGGCTCCACGCCACCACCACCGCCTCCTCCGGCACCTTCTTCCACCGCGTCAGCAGCAGCCAGCGCGCGTGGTAGCGCCGGGCGATGGCCGTGCGCTCGGCGTGGGTCGACGTGTCGGAGAGGTAGGCGCGGACGTCGGCGAGCCGGCGCTGCCGTTCCCGCTCGTCCAGGGCGGGGTCGGGCCAGATCGGCGCGGCGAGGTTCGGCCCGTACCCGGGGACGGCGCGGGGGGCGAAGTGCCCGTCGGAGATCACCACCTCGCCCTTCCCGACATGCCGCGCCACCCAGGCGTACGACGGCCAGCGCGACGGCTGCTCCAAGCCGATCGGATCCAGGGAGCGCGGCACCACCGCCCCGCCCTGCACGGTGAGGAACCCGACGCACGCCCCGACGGCCGCCGTCCCGCCCAGTACCTGGCGCACCCTGCCCCACGGCCGGGGCGCCGCCAGCTCCACCGCCAGCGCGAACTGCAACGGCACAAGAGTGAGCCCGAGGATCCGGCCGTACGTGTAGTGGCCGCTGACCCAGCCGTACGCCACGAGCAGACAGTCGAGCGCGAACAGCAGCACCAGCGGATCCCGCCAGGAACCTCTCCGCCACCGCAGCCACAGCGCCGGCAGCCCGAGCAGCGCCAGCCAGAACTGCCCGCCGAGGTGCTCGTACAGCTGCCGGTGAATTCCGTCCACGCTGCGGTCCCCGGCCAGCGCGAACACATCGAAGTACGGCCAGCACCCGGCGACGAGGACCGCCGCCCCCGCCGTCACCCCCCACCGCACGACCACGGCGGCCTGCCAAGCCCGCTGCCACCCCGCGACGAACGCCACCGCCCCCAGCACCGCCGCCGCCGCGGTGATCGGATGGATCAGCAGGACCAGCCCGTACAGCGCGCCGAGCCCCGCGTACCCGGCGAACCCCGGCAGCCCGCTCGGCCCGACGTACCTCACTGGCCCCTTCCCGCGCGCCCGCGCCCCCGTGAGCGCCCACGCCCAGAACGTGAGCCCGATGGCGAAGGCCGACGGATAGCCGAGGTTCCCCGTCATCGACATCAGGCTCAGATAGCCGCTCCACCAGGCCCGCTCGGTCCCCCACAGCAGCGTCATCGCCCCCAGCGCCAGCACCGGCGCCCAGGGCCGAGGCGTCAGCACCCGCACGAAGCGGCCGATGCCGGTCACCAGCACCAGCAGGTTCAGCGGACCGGCCAGCCGCACCGCCTCCCAGCCGCCCAGCCCGGTCAGCCGGGCGAACGCGGCCTGCGCGACCGCATACGGCGAGTAGTAGGGGCTGCCCGCGCCCGGCAGGTCCGCCATCGGATGGCGTGGGTGGAGCAGGTTCGCCTTGAGGCGTTCGACGACCGCCGCGTGCTGGCCCGCGTCGCAGCACAGCGGCACGCGCCAGTACGCCAGCGTCATCACCAGCCAGAACAGAAGGCCGAAGACCTGGTACGGCGTCGGACGTGGGCCGCGGCCGCCGCGCAGGGCACTCGCGCCGCGCACGGTCCTCCGCACGAGGACACCGACAGCGGCGCCCGCGGCTCTGGTAGTGGAGGTTGTGTGGGTTTGAGGCATTTGCCGTATGTTCCCGGTCGGGCCGGTCGGGTCAACGGCTTTACCTCACGTCACCTCATCGAGTGAGCCCTCGCCTCCGCCGGAGCCGGCACTCTCACCCCGCTCGGACGCTCCGGCATCGACTCACCCAGCATCAACGTCCGTACGACCCGCTCCGCGGCCAGCCCGTCGTCGAACTCGCAGAACCGCTCCCGGAACCCCTCCCGCAACCGCGCCGACTCCCCGTCCCGCCATGTCCCGGACGCGAACAGCCACGCCAACTCCCGGTAGGAGCGCGACACATGACCCGGCGCGTCCGCCGTGATGTCGAAGTAGGCGCCCCGGCTCGCCGCGTACGCCCCCCAGTCGTCGGCGTGGATCACGATCGGCCGGTCCAGGTTGGCGTAGTCGAACATCAGGGCCGAGTAGTCGGTGACCAGCACATCGGCGGCGAGCAGCACATCCTCGACATGCGGCTCGTCCGTCGCGTCGATCAGCACACCCCGCCGGTGCAGATCGGCCAGGCCCATCCCGCGCGCCGTACCCTGCGCCAGCGACGGATGCAGACGTACGACGAGTGTGTGCCCGGCGCCGAGGTCCGCGGCGAACCGGGCGAGGTCGATCCGGTCGACATGGCCGCCCCGGCGGTACTCGCGGCGGGTCGGCGCGTACAACACGACGGTGTCACCGGCGGGCACACCGAGCCGCGCACGGGCCGCCTCACCGGCGTCCGGGCCCGCGTTGACCAGCGCGTCATTGCGCGGACTCCCCGTCCTGAGCGACGTGAAGTGACACGGATACGCCCGCTCCCACACCAGCTCTGAGTGCCGGTTGGCCACCAGGCTGTAGTCCCAGCGGTCGGCCCGCCACAGCATCTTCGGCACGTCGAAGCCGTGCCGGGCGCCCGGCTTGGTCAGCAGGTCGGCCGCCATGTACTTGAGCGGGGTGCCCTGGTGGGTCTGGATGTGGACGCTGCCGGGGCGCTTGGCGAGGGTGCCGGGCCAGTTGACGTTGTTCACCCAGTACGTGGCCCGCGCCATGACCTCGTGGTAGCGCCGCGAGCCGGGCGTCACGAAGTCGGTGCCCGGCGGCAGTGCGTCCACCGCGTCCTCCTGCACCACCCACACGCCCTTGATGTGCGGGGCGATCTCAGCGGCCTTGGCGTGGATCGCCGCCGGATCGCCCAGCACCCCGCGATGCGAGAACGCCGAGTAGACGGCCAGGTGCGGATCGAGCGGAAGCTTCGACCGGGCCGTGTACCAGGCCCGTTGGGCCCGCTGCGAGACCGCCCCCGTCACGCGCCGCTTGCCGGCCCCCGCCATCCCGCGCACCTCGTGCAGGCCGCGCGCCACGGCGTACGACGCGTAGGGCGCCGTAGCCAGCAGCCGCATCTCCTTGCCGCGCCAGCCGTCGGGCGGCGTGAAGCCCTCCGGGAGGTGGCGGGCGTGGAAGGAGCGGATCTCGCGGTAGAAGTCCGGCCGGTCCGCGGGCCTCACCCGGTCCTCGCGGGCGAGGACGAACAGCATGTGGTCCAGGGCCCGTTCGAACAGCAGCGGGCGTGCCCACGCCAGGTCCGGACGCTCCTCAAGGAACGCGAACAGGCCCTCGTACTGTCGAAAGATGTCGAAGTGCCGCCGCCCCGGAGTCTTGGTGATGGCGCCCTGCCGGCGCTGCCGGTACTCGACCCCGATCCGCTCCAGGCAGGCAATGCGGTCGGCCAGCACCATCGAGCGGTAGGTGACGGGCGCGTCCTCGTACAGGCCCGGGGCGTAGCGCAGCTCGTGCTTCAGGAAGAAGTCCCGCCGGTACGCCTTGTTCCAGGCGACCAGGAACAGATGCAGGTACTCCGGGCTCTCCCGGACGCTGAAGGTGCCCGTGCCGGCCGCGGCCAGCAGGTCCGCCGCCGTGCTCCGGCCACCGCGGCCCCACCAGTGGGTGCGCACATGGTCGAAGACCAGGATGTCCGGCTCCTCGGTCGCCTCCAGATGCGCGGCGACGGCCGCCAGCAGGCCGGGCGTGTAGGCGTCGTCGCTGTCGAGGAACAGGACGTAGTCGCCGCTCGCCTGCTCCAGACCGGCGTTGCGGGCCCGGCCCAGGCCCACGTTTTCGGGCAGGTGCAGCACGCGCACGCGCGAGTCGCGCTCGGCGTAGGCGTCCAGGATGGCGGGGCAGCCGTCGGGGGAGCGGTCGTCGACGGCGATCACCTCGAAGTCCCTGTACGACTGCCCGAGCACCGAGTCCAGGCACTCCCGCAGGAAGCCCTGCACCTTGAAGACGGGGACGATGATGCTGAAGCGGGGCACGTCAGTTCCTCACGAGGGTCGTCGCGGCGGGGGCGGGGATGCGCTCGGCCAGCGGGATCACCGCAGGGATCGCCTCGGGCGGCTCGCCCAGCAGCACCCGGCGTACGACGCGTTCGGCGGCGCGTCCGTCATCGAACTGGCAGAAGCGCTTGCGGAACGCGGCGCGCAGGGATCTGGCCTCCGCGTCCGCGTACGAGCCGTCACGGAAGACGGCCGCCAGCTCCCCCGGCGTCCGCGCCACCCGCCCCGGCGGATCCTCCAACAGGTCGAAGTAGACGCCCCGCAGCTCCCGGTAGACGTCCCAGTCGTCGGCGTACACGACGATCGGCCGGTCCAGGTTGGCGTAGTCGAACATGATCGACGAGTAGTCGGTGATCAGTGCGTCGGCGGCCAGGCAGACGTCCTCGGAGGAGCGGTGCCCGGTGACGTCGATGATCCGGCCGGTGCCGCGCGCGGCGCCCTGGTCGTAGAAGTAGTGGGCGCGCAGCAGCACGACGTACTCGTCGCCGATCTCCTCGCACAGCGCCTGAAGGTCGAGGCTCGTCTCGAAGCCGGTGGCGTAGTCGCGGTGCGTGGGCGCGTACAGGAGGGCCTTCTTGCCCTCGGGGACGCCGAGTTCGCGGCGGACGCGGGCGACGTCGGCGGCGGTCGCCGTGTAGTACACGTCGTTGCGCGGATAGCCGTACTCCAGGGGCTCGTGCGCCGACGGGTACGCGCTCTCCCACATCTGAGTGGAGTGCCGGTTGGACGTGAGGTTGTAGTCCCAGCGGTCGACGCGGGCCAGCAGCTTGGCGAAGCTGCCGGTCGCCGCGGCCACCACGGGGTACGTCGCCTGGTCGGCGCCCATCTTCTTCAGCGGGGTGCCGTGCTGGGTCGACAGGTGCACGCTGCCCGCGCGCTTGACCACGGCGTCCGCGAAGTTGGCGTTGTTGATCAGGTACTTGGCGCGGGCGAGCACGTCCCAGTACGCACGGCTGCCGATGACCGCGTACTCCACGTCCTTCGGCACGGTGTGCGCCTGGTCCGCCTCGACCAGGAACACCGAGCGGATGTGCGGGGCGAGTTCGCGCGCCTTGGCGTGGATCGCGGCCGGATTGCAGACATAGCCGCGCCCCCAGTACGCGCAGTACACGGCGAGGTTCTGGTCCAGCGGGAGCCGCAGCTGAAGCCGGTACCGCAGCCGGGTGCGCAGCCCGCGCGGACGCGGCACCGCCGAAGCCGCCCGCGCCGCCGCCTGGTTGGCCCGGCGCAGCGCCCGGAACGCCGCGTACGCTCCGCTCGCCAGCAGCCGGTGCTGCACGCCGAGACTGCCGCCCGGCGTCCGGAACCCGGCGGGGCGGTGCCGGCGGTAGAGACTGCCCGCCCGCCGGAAGAAGGCACGGCGTCCGCGCGGCAGCCGTCGCGGATGGGCGGCCGTCTTCAGTACGGCGGCGAAGAGCTGCTCGAACAGCGCCGCGCGCCGTTCCTCGGACAGCCCCCGCTCGGCCGCCCGCGTCAGCAGCAGCTCGGCCTGGTCCAGCAGCTCCAAGTGGTGCTCACCCGGCAGGCCCAGCCGGTTGCCCTGCCTCCGCAGCAGATGCCGTACGACGACCTGGCGCAGCACCGCCATGCGCGCGGCGTCCATCACGACCAGGCCGCCGAAGCCGACATCGGTGAAGTGGCCGTCGGGGAAGGCGAGATGGTGCTCGGCGAGGAAGGTCCGCCGGTAGGCCGCACTCCACGCCGGGAGCTGCACCCCCGACAACTCGGCGGCCTCCTCCGGGGCGAAGACCCCGCCCGGCGTCCGCGCCAGCACGAGGGCGGCCGGGTTGCTCGGCTCACCCACCCACCACGGGGTCCGCTCGTGCTCGAAGTACAGGACATCCGCGTCACCGGTCTCGTCCAGCCGGGCGTCCAGCGCCGCCAGAGCGCCCGGCACCAGCACGTCGTCGCCGTCCAGGAACAGCACCCAGTCACCGATCGCCGCCCGCAGCCCGGCATTGCGCGCCCCGGCCAGCCCGGCCGTCGGCGGCGAGTGCACGGGCGCCACCCGGCAGTCCCGTTCGACGTACCCGGTGACGACATGCGCCGCCGGGGAGTCGGGGGCGTCGCAGACGGGGATCAGCTCGAAGTCGCCGAAGGACTGGCCGAGGATCGAGTCCAGCGCCTGGGACAGCCGGCCCGCGACCCCATGGGACGGAACGATGATGCTGAAGCGGGGCATACTGCTCTTTCTGTCGATGTGCTGGCGGCCGGGTTCTTCAGGAGGCCGGGGTCGGCCTCACGCGGTGCGACGACGGCGGCCGGGCCGCCCGGCCGGACGCCAGGTGTGCGGCCGGCTCGGCGTGGGCCGCGACGGGCTGGAGGGCATGCGACTCCCCTTCCGACTCCTCTTCCGTTTCCGTGAGAACGGCGTTCAGAGCCTCTCGGTGACGGTACGGGCGCCCGTCGGCTGCGGCACGGTGGCGAGCGGGGAGTGCGCGAGCGACGCGGCCGGCGACGGCACCGGGTGGCGCTTGTCGAGCGGCACGAAGGAGGGCCGGGCGGTCTCGCCCAGCACGACATGGCGTACGACCCGCTCGGCGGCGCGTCCGTCGCCGTACGGGCAGAAACGCTCGCGGAACGCCGACCGCAGCTGGGCGGAGCGCGAGCCGCGCCAGTGGCCGGTGGCGAAGATGTCGATCAGCTCGTCCTCGCTGCGCGACACCGCTCCCGGCGGGAAGGAGCGCAGGTCGAAGTAGGTGCCGCGGGCCGCCTCGTACGCCTCCCGGTCGTCGGCGTGGATCACGATCGGCCGGTCCAGGTCGGCGTAGTCGAACATGATCGACGAGTAGTCGGTGACCAGGGCGTCCGAGGCGAGGCACAGCGACTCGACGCTCGGGTGGTCGGTGACGTCGATGACCTGGCCGGCGGTGGGGACGAGCGGGCCGCCGTGCCGGTGGTGCGCGCGGGCCAGGACGACGAAGCGGGGGCCCAGACGGCGCAGGACGTGGTGCAGGTCGAGGGTGGTGTGCTGGGTGCGGCGGTAGTCGCGGTGCGTGGGGGCGTAGAGGATCGCGACCGCGTCCTCGGGGATGCCCAGCGACTCCCGGATCCGGGCCACGTCGGCCGAGGTCGCCTGCTGGAAGACGTCGGCGCGCGGGCTGCCGTACTCCAGGGTCGTGTAGCCGCCCGGGTGGACGCGCTCCCAGATCAGGGTCGAGTGGCGGTTGGCGGACAGGACGTAGTCCCACTTGTCGACGTCGTCGAGGAGTGCGTCGAAGTCCGTGTCCCCCGCCGCCGCCGGGCGTTCGCGCAGGTCCAGGCCCATGTGCTTGAGCGGGGTGCCCTGCTGCGTCTGCACGAGCACCTGGCCGCGGCGCTTGACCAGGCGGCGGTCGAAGGCGGCGTTGTGGACGAGGTACTTGGAGCGGGCGAGGGCCGTCCAGTAGGCGGCCGTCCCGGGGCGCAGACGGCGGGTGCCGGCGGGGACGGAGTCGTGCTGCTCGGCGGCGATCCAGGCCGTGCGGACGCGCGGGGCGTGCGTACGGAACGCCTGCTCCAGGGCGCCCGGGTGGCAGCTGGGGCCGCGCACGCCGTCGGCGGCGAAGACGGCGCGGTCGGCGCGCACCGGGAGACAGCGCTGGATGCGGTAGTGCAGGCGCAGGGCGGCGGAACGGACGCCCTTCAGCAGACGGTTGGTGACCTTGGCGGTACGCCGGACCAGGGCCGCCGTCAGCCGCAGGACGCGGTAGGTGCGGTGCAGCCCCAGGCGGACCAGGGTGTGGTGGAGCCGGCTGCGCAGCGCGACGGGGACGCCGGGCGCGCGGTGACGGCGGTAGCGCGTGCGGGCCTTGCGCAGGAACTCCGCGCGGCTGCGGCGCGGGAGACGGTCCGGACGGGCGAACACGACGACGAAATGGTCGACCATCCGGCGGAACAACAGGGGCCGCCACCGGTCGAGTTCGGGGTTCTGGTCGACGTACGCGAAGACACGGTCGTACTGCTCGAAGATGTCGAAGTGCCGCGGGCTGACCGTGCCGAGGATGCCGCCCCGGCGCCGCTGCCGGTAGTGCACGCACACCCGGTCCAGGGTCGCGATCGACTCCGCCGTCATCAGGACCGGGTACGTCCAGGGCGTGTCCTCGTAGTAGCCGGACGGGAAGGCGAAGCCCTCCTCCTCGACGAACTCCCGCCGGTACGCCTTGTTCCAGGCGACCATCAGCAGCCGCAGCAGCCCCGGCCGGTCCGCCAGCCGGAAGGGCGCCGGGCCCTCTTCGGTGAGCTGGGCCGAGGCCTGGTTGCGGACCGTCTCGCCGGTCCAGTAGGTGCGCGCGTAGTCGTAGACCAGGACGTCCGGGTCGCCGGTCTCCTTCAGCCGGTCGGCGATCGCGTGCAGGGCGTCGGGCGTGAGGCTGTCGTCGCTGTCGAGGAAGATCAGGTAGTCGCCGGTGGCCTCGGCCATACCGGCGTTGCGGGCGGGCCCCAGGCCCCGGTTCTCGGCGAGGTGCACGGGACGCACGCGCGCGTCGCGCGCCGCGAACTCGTCGATGATCGCGCCGGACGCGTCCGGCGAGCAGTCGTCGACGGCGATCAGTTCGAGATCCGGGTACGACTGGGAGAGCACCGATTCCAGGCACTCGTGCAGGTACGCCTGAACCTTGTAGGCGGGGACAATGACACTGAACCTGGGCAAGGGACATCCACTGGGTCGGCCGGGACGGTGGGCGCTGTCGCCGTAGCGCCTTGCCCGGGAACGGCCAATGGAGTGACTTGGTTACGGCACCTGAGGCATACGAGGGACCGTGAGCGGACGACAGGGGGCGGGAGGGGGCGGACCGATGACGGTCCGCCCCCTCAAGCGTGGTGCGTCTGCCGCTACTTGACCGCGCCCGCCATCACACCGGACACGAACTGCCGCTGGAACGCGAAGAACACGACCAGCGGGATGACCATGGAGATGAACGCGCCGGGTGCCAGGACGTCGATGTTGTTGCCGAACTGGCGCACCTGCGTCTGCAGGGCGACCGTGATCGGCTGGCTCCCGGAGTCCGTGAAGATCAGCGCGACCAGCATGTCGTTCCACACCCACAGGAACTGGAAGATGCCGAGCGCGGCGATCGCCGGACCGCCGAGCGGCATCACGACGCGGAAGAACAGGCGCAGTTCACCGGCGCCGTCCAGGCGTGCCGCCTCCAGCAGCTCCCTCGGGATCTCGGCGAAGAAGTTCCTGAGCAGGAACACCGCGAACGGCAGCCCGAAGCCGACGTGGAAGAGGATCACGCCGGTCAGGGACCCGAAGATGCCGAGGTTGCCGAACAGTTCGGCGATCGGGATCAGCGCCACCTGCACCGGCACGACCAACAGCCCGACCACGCCCAGGAACCACCAGTCCCGGCCCGGGAACTCCATCCACGCGAACGCGTATCCCGCGAGCGAGCCGATCACGACGACCAGGACCGTCGCCGGGACCGTGATCAGCACCGTGTTGAGGATCGAGTCGGTGATGTCGCTGTTGCTCAGGAGCTTGTCGTAGCTGTCGAAGGTCAGCTGGGACGGCTTGCTGAAGACCTCCCACCAGCCGCTCGCGGTCATCTCCTCCGGCGGCCGCAGGGAGGACAGCAGCAGCCCGATCGTCGGGACCAGCCAGAACAGGCCGACGACGATCAGGAACACCCGCACCAGCCCACCGCTGACGAAGGAGGCGAGCCGGGCTCCGAGGGACTGCTCGCCCTTGACGGTCGGGAGCGGCTCGGGCGCCGCCTTGCCGATGCCGACATCCGTACTCATCGCCGCACCTCCCGCCTGAGCCGGCGCACGTTGAACCACATCACCGGGATCACGAGCAGCAGCAGGAACACCGCGATCGCGCTGGCGATGCCGGGCTGGTCCTCGGAGAAGCCCTTGCGGTACAGCTCCAGGGCGAGGACGTTCGCGTCGTCCTGGGAGGAGCCGGGGGCGATGATGAAGACCAGGTCGAAGACCTTCAGGACGTTGATCATCAGGGTGACGGTGACGACCGCGAGGACGGGCGCCAGCAGCGGCACCGTGACCCTGCGGAACACCTGCCACTCGTTGGCCCCGTCCACCCGGGCCGCCTCCAGCAGATCCCGGGGGATCCCCGCGAGCCCGGCCGCGATCAGCACCATCGCGAAACCGGCCCACATCCAGATGTACGACCCGATGATGGCCGGCGTGACCAGGGACGGGCCGAGCCAGTCCACGCCGTTGTACGGCTCCTTGAAGTTGTCCGCCGGGAGCCGGAGTTGGGCCCCGTCGGCGGCAGCCGGCAGCGTGAACGTGCCATCGTCGGCGGCCTTGGTGGAGGCCACGACCTTGCCGTCCTTGACGGCCTCGATCTCCATCCCGGCATAGCCCAGCTCGGCCGCGTCGACCCCGCCGAGCGTGCCGACGCCCTTGCCGCGGGTGAAGTCCTGCCAGGTGGTGCCGGTGACCTTCCCCGGCTCGGCCTTCGGCTGTACGGCCTTCTTGGCGTCGTCCGGCATCAGGTCGGGGGCGACGCCCACGAGGGGCAGGGTGACCGGCGTGCCCGCGCTGACGGTCGCCTTGGTGATGAAACCGCCGCCCGGCGCCGCTTCGAGGGGCGACTCCCGGCCCGGGTGCGCCTTCGGGAACGCGGACGCCTGCACGAAGGTGTCGTGGACGCCCACCCACACCGCGTTCGCGACACCCTTGTCCGGGTCCTGGTCGTAGACGAGCCGGAAGATGATGCCCGCCGCCAGCATCGAGATCGCCATCGGCATGAAGACGACCAGCTTGAACGCCGTACCCCAGCGCACCCGTTCGGTCAGCACCGCGAAGATCAGACCGAGCGCGGTGGCGACCGTCGGAGCGAACACCACCCAGATGACGTTGTTCTTCAAGGCGGTGCTGATGCCGTCGTCGGTGAAGAGCGCCTCGTAGTTGTCGAATCCGGCGAAGCCGTCGCCGGACTGGTCGTAGAAGCTGCGGATGACCGAATACCCGATCGGGTAGACCACGAGCGCGCCGAGCAGCACCAGAGCGGGCAGCAGGAACAGCACTGCCACCATCCTGCGGGTGCCGGTCACGCTCTTGCGCGACTTGGGTGCGGCAGAGGGCGGAGAGCCCCCTGCCGCTTCCGCCGACACCACGGCGTCAGTTTCCGTACGCCGCGGCCGCGTCGGCTTCCAGCTTCCGCTGTGTGCCCGCGATGTCCGACGGGTTCTTCAGGAAGTCCTGCAGAGCCTTCCACTCGCCCTTGCCGGGCGTGCCGCCGAAGGCCTGCGGGGCCTGGTCGGACATGTCGAAGCGGAAGTCGTCGCCGGAGTCGATGAGGGCCTTGGCGATCTTCCGCTGGACGTCGTTCGGATACGCCGAGTTGTCCACGTTCTTGTTCGGCGAGAGGTAGCCGCCCAGCTTCGCCTGGATGGTCGCCGCGTCCGGGGACGCCAGGAAGGTGGCCAGGGCCTGCGCCGCCTTGGAGTCCTGCAGGATCACGGCCGCGTCACCACCCGAGACCACGGGCGCGGTGTCACCGACGGCCGGGAACGGGAACACCTTCGCGTCCGTGCCCACCTCCGCCTTGGCCTGTGTGATGTTGACCTGCGCGAAGTCGCCCTCGTAGACCATGGCGGCCTTCGGCTGGTCGCCGCCGGTGAACGTCTGGGTGACCGACGCCGGGAAGTCGGTCTGCAGCGCGCCGGTCGCGCCGCCCGCCACATAGTCCTTCTTGCCCCAGACCTGGGCGAGCGTGGTGAGCGCGTTCTTCACGGACGCGTCGGTCCACTTGATCTCGTGCTTCGCCAACTGGTCGTACTTCTCGGGACCGGCCTGGGAGAGATAGATGTTCTCGAACCAGTCGGTCAGGGTCCAGCCCTCGGCGCCGCCGACCGAGAACGGTGTGACGCCGGAGTCGTAGACGGTCTGGGCCGTGGTGAGCAGCTCGTCCCACGTCTTGGGCTCGGTGGCCCCCGCGTTCTCGAAGACCGCGTTGTTGTACCAGATCAGGGACTTGTTGGCGGCCTTGTAGTAGACGCCGTACTGCTTGTTGTCGACCTTGCCGATGTCCTGCCAGCCCTGCGAGTAGTTCGCCTGCAACTCCTTGACCGCGTCGGCGCCCAGCGGCTTGGCCCACTTCTTGTCGACGGCCTGCTTGATGGCGCCGGGCTGGGGAAGCATCGCGATGTCCGGCGGCTGGCCGCCCGCGACCTTCGAGCCGAGGAAGTTGATGATCGGGTCCTGGGCGGGCACGAAGGTCACCTTGGCGCCCGTGCGCTTCTCGAACTCCGCGAGGACCTTCTTGAAGTTGTCCTGCTCGGCTCCGGTCCACACGGCGGCGACCTCGAGGGATTCGCCGTTCAGCTTGGGAAGGGTGATGGTGCTGCCGGTCTCCTGACCGGTTCCGCCCTGTTCGTTGCCGCTGCTGTCGTTGTCATCGCCTCCGCATGCGGTGAGCGAGAGCGCGAGGGCGCCCGCGGCTACGGCTGCCGCGGTCCTGGCGGCCCTGCTTGTCCGGTTCTTGCTGCTCGTGCTGCGCATCACTGCCCCGTTCTTCGTGCCTCGTCGAACGTTCGAGCGCTGTCCCGTGCGATCTGGTCTACGCCTTGGGTTTGGGGGCGGCAAGACCGCGTCCGCTGTCAAGCGGGGGATCGTGACCGCCTCGTGACCAGGCGCCCTGCGCTGGTGCGAACGTCCCTGGGGGCTGCCGCCCCCAGACCCCCGCTATCGGCCTGAACGGCCTCGCCCTCAATCGCCGGACGGGCTGATTTTGACCAGCGGCGCTACAAGAGTGACGGCACCTCGGTCGCCGAGACCTCCCTCGCCGCCCTCTCCAGCGCGCTGGCCAGCAACGCCAGATCCGTGGGCCCGTTGCCCAGTTCGCGGACCGGACGGCGGGTCGGAGGGTCGCCCATGCGGTGCCACTCCAGCGGCACGACCGTGGGCCGCAACGTTGCCGTCCGCGGGATACGCCCGGTGACCCGCCCGCCCTGGAACGGCACCACTCGCCCGTCCGCCCAGGCCAGCCGACCGCGCCCCGGCGCCGGTTCGTCCGGTCCCGCCGCCACCGCGTCCAGCGTCACCCGCAACGTCGCCAGCCGCGCCGGCTCCGACTCAGCCGTACGGCCCCCGACCCCAGCGGCGGCCACCAGGTGCACCCCGAGCCGCTCGCCCTCCCGCGCCACGGCCTCCAGCGCGCGTATCACCGAGCCCGCAGCGGGCCTGCCCGGCGACCCCAGCGCGGGAGAGACCAGCGCGTCCAGGTCGTCCACGACCACGACGAGCCGCGGCAACGGCGGCACCGCCTTGGCCTCGGCCTGCCGACGGGCCGCCCCCGGCCGTAGCCGGATCGTGGAGCTGGACGGCGAGTCCAGATCCCCCGAGAGGTCACCGGCACCGGCAGCCGCCCCCGGCCCGGCTCCCGCCGCTCGCTGCGCGACCATCCGGCCCGACAGCTCACGGCCCGTGTGCCACTCCGCGAAGTCGGACCGCCCGAGCAGCTCCGCGCGCCGCTTCAGCTCGGCGCTCAGCGACTGGGCGAACTCCCGCATGCGGACGGGGTCGTTGGCGGTGAGGTGGGTGGTCACATGGGGTACGTCCGTGCAGACCCGCAGCCCGTCGCCGTGCCCGCCGCCAGCGCCGACGCTGTCCCGGCCGTCGATCAGTACGACGCCCAGCCGGTCCGGCCGCTCGGCCGCCGCGAGCGACGCGACGACGGCCCGCAGCAGCTCCGTACGCCCGCTGCCGGGCGGCCCCTCGATCAGCAGGTGCGGCCCGTCGGCGCCGAGGTCCGCGCCGACCGGCCCACGCGGCCCGGCCCCGAGCACGGCGCACACCCGCCCGCCGAGGGCCTGCGCGTCATCGGCCGCGTCGGCCCAACGGGTCATCAGCGACGCCGGCGTGGCCCGGGCAAGTCCCAGCTCGTCCAGCAGCCGCGCCGCCTGGGGCAACGGCACGGACACACGCGCGTGCCGCTCCCCGGCGCCCTCCTGCGGACGCAACGGCGCCAGAGCCCGCGCGAACCGCTCCGCCCAGGCGAGGGAAACGGCGTCCACGACGGCTACGGTGCCGTGGCCGATGGGGCCGTGGAGGGGGGCGGGGGAGGAGGCGGTGCCGTATCCGGCGGTGCCGGTGCCGTGCTCGGCGGCACTCGTCCGGGACGCGTCCGCCGCGCGCGGGTGGGTCTCCGCTCCGGTGTCGGCGGTCCCGGCGCGGGCCACCCGCATCAGCCGCAGCGCCGTCGCCACGTCACCGCTCAGCAGCGCGACCGCACCGCACTCCCGGAACGCCGGCGACACCGTGCACGCCGCCTCGTAGGTCTCCGTCACCGGCGACGCGGGCGACGCCGAAGCCGTCTCGGCGAGGCACACCACGTGGATCCCGGCCCGCGGCCCCTCCAGCGCCAGCTGCGCCACCGCCTCACGCACGTCGGCGCCCCCGGGATCACCGTCCACGACGACCACGGTGTACGGCCCCGCGAATCCGTCCGCCCCGTAGGCCGGGTCGTCGTCCCGGGCCCAGGAGGGCCGCCGGACGGCACGCCCGTCCGGGACGGCGGAGGCGGTGCCGGTGCCGGTGGTCCTGCCCTCGGCGGAGTTCCCCCCGCCGCCCACCTTCCGCGGCTGCGGCGACAAGTCCTCCAGGCGCCGCAGCAGCTCCTCCGTGCGGGCCGTGGCCTGTTCGCGGTCGTAGGCCAGCAGCAGGCGGCAGTCCTGGGCGTGCCCGGGGCGGACATGCGGGAGCCAGCCCAGCCAGGCCCATTCGGCGGTGCGCTCCTCCAGGGGGCGGGAGCGGTCCGCACTGATCAGCACCAGCTCCAGGGCGTCGGGCGAGTGCAGCGCGGCGAGCTGGGCGAGCACCGCGCGGGCCAGCCCGGCGAGCCGCTCGCGCGGACCGGCCAGCCCCAGCGCCCCGACCTCACGCAGGTCGGTGGTCACCGGCACCGCGGGCAGCAGTCCCGAACCGTCGGGCGCCGCCCGGTCGGCGGTGCCGAGCCGCACGGTGAGCGCCTCCGGGTGACCCGGCGCGCGCTCCCACAGCCGGGGTCCGGGACCCAGGGCCGTCAGCAGCAGGGACGCGGGGTCCGGCCAGGCCTCCGGCAGCCGGGGGCCGTGCGCCGCCGAGGGGGGCTCGGCCGCCTCGGGCAGCTCGTCATCGTCGTACGTCCCACGCCCGGCCGTCGCCTCCTGCTCCCCGCGCCCGCCGGCCAGCCGCCGCGCCCACGCCGTGAGCCCGCCGCGCCTGCGCACGCCCTGCGGGACCTCGGTGCCTCTCAGCGGGGTGCCCTTACGGCTGCTGCCGCCGTTCGCCGGGGTGCCGTCGCGGTCGCCGTCACCCGGCGCGCGGTCGGCGCCCGCACCGACGTGACCCCCGTCGCTCCCGTCGAGCGTGCCCATCTCGAAGCCCGCGCCGTGCGTGTCGCCTCCGCGCGGCCCCGGAACCGTCCTCCGGGGCCCGCCGTGGCTCTCGATCCGCGGCGCCCCGCCCTGCCCCGGCACGACGGGCGGCTCGACCGAACCGTGTCCCTGAGCGGCCGACCGGCCTCCCGCGGGCGCGGTCACGTCGCCACCGTCCGCCACACGCGCGTGAGACACCGCCGCGCCGGCCCTCGGGGGGCTGTCCGCACCGGCGCCCGAGGCGGCCCGCCCGTCGCCGTGCGCCCCGGCGTCACCGTCCCGTCCCGGATCACCCCCGGCGGGGACCCGCACATGCCCCTCCCCGTCCGGCTCCGTCGGCACCCGCGCCCCCGGCCCCCCGGCCGGAGCCAGCCGCAGGGCCGACTCGCCGATCCGCAGCAGCGCCCCCGGCGCGAACCGCACCGGGCGGGCGGTCACGCGGGTGCCGTCCAGCGTGGTGCCGTTCGTGGAGTCCAGGTCGGTGACCGAGACGTGGCCGTCGGCGGCGACCGTGACCGCGCAGTGCAGCCGGGAGACGTCCGGGTCGTCGAGCGGGACGTCCGCGTCGGCGGAGCGGCCGATGCGGATCTCGCCGCCGTGCAGCAGATGGACACCGCCCGCGTCCGGACCGGCCACGACATGGAGCTGGGTCGGGGCGTCGTCCAGCTCGGGATGGGGTTCGGGCGCGGCCGGGGCGCCCAGGGACAGCACCGCACCGTCTGTCAGCGGCGGCTCGCCGAGTGTGCTGCGCCGGTCGTCGAGCCGCTCCGCGCCCGCGTACAGCACGACCGGGCCGTCGCCCCCGGACACCGCCGAGGCGAGCGCCGACGCCACCGCGGCCAGGGCGGTGCCCGCGGGCGCCGTGACCAGCACATCGCAGCTCGCGGCGCGACCTCGCGCCGGGGCAGGCGGGGCCAGCGGGTCTACGACGGTCAGCCGGATCTGCATCGGCGTCAGCGGTCCCTTCTGCGAGGGCGCGGCGGACTTCCCCCACCCCACACGAGCACATCGGCCAGTACTCCACGTACTTCACGCATCCTCGCACCTGCCACTGACAACGCGCCCCCCGCCCGAAGGCAAGTGATCTTGATTGGTCGGCTCTGCCCGCAAAAGTGCCTGACAAGTGACCTGCCGGCGACCGCTTGAGATCGGTCACGTCCGCTTCCCGGCAACCACGAGACGGAGCCGAGCGTCTTTCCTTCGAACATGTACGGGACGCCGTACGTAAGACGCACAGAATGACGACAGGCCGGTGCCCGGGGGCACGGCACTACAGTGGTTCGGAACGTAGGCAAGCAGCAGGGAGCGCGACGTGCGGCCGGTAGGCAGCAAGTACTTCCTCGAGGAGCCGCTCGGTCGCGGCGCCACGGGGACCGTCTGGCGAGCCCGCCAGCGGGAGACCGCAGGCGCCGAGGCGGCCGTGCAGGGGCAGCCCGGCGAGACCGTCGCGATCAAGGTGCTCAAGGAGGAGCTCGCCAGTGACGCGGACATCGTCATGCGGTTCCTGCGCGAGCGCTCCGTCCTGCTCCGGCTGACCCACCCCAACATCGTCCGGGTCCGTGACCTGGTCGTCGAGGGTGATCTGCTCGCCCTGGTCATGGACCTCATCGAGGGCCCCGACCTGCACCGCTACCTGCGCGAGAACGGCCCCTTCACACCGGTCGCCGCGGCCCTGCTGACCGCGCAGATCGCCGACGCCCTCGCCGCCAGCCACGCCGACGGCGTCGTCCACCGCGACCTGAAGCCCGCCAACGTCCTGCTCCAGCAGAACGGCGGCCAGATGCACCCGATGCTGACCGACTTCGGCATCGCCCGCCTCGCCGACTCCCCGGGCCTGACCCGCACCCACGAGTTCGTCGGCACGCCCGCGTACGTGGCGCCCGAGTCCGCCGAGGGCCGCCCGCAGACCTCCGCCGTCGACATCTACGGCGCCGGAATCCTGTTGTACGAGCTGGTCACCGGCCGTCCGCCGTTCGGCGGCGGTTCCGCCCTGGAGGTCCTGCACCAGCACCTGAGCGCCGAGCCGCGCCGCCCCTCCACGGTCCCCGACCCGCTGTGGACGGTCATAGAACGCTGCCTGAGCAAGAACCCGGACGAACGCCCCAGCGCCGAGAACCTCGCCCGCGGCCTGCGCGTCGTCGCCGAGGGCATCGGCGTGCACGCGAACTCCGCGCAGATCGCGGCGGCCGAGGGCGTCGCCGCGCTCCTCGCCCCCGACCCCGCGCCGGCCACCGTGCCGGGCTCCGCCGACCCCACGCAGGTCCTGCCGCACGGCGCGGCCCCCGGGGCGTACGACCCGAACGGCGCGACCAGCGTCCTGCCGCACACCGGCGCCCCCGGCCCGGCGGGCGCCGCCGACCCGACGGCCGTCATGCCGCCGATGCCGCAGGGCCGGCCCGGTCAGCAGCCCGGTCAGCCCGGGCCCGAGGAGCCGCACCCCTGGCAGAACCAGCTGCGTGCCGCCCGGGACCGCAACGAGCAGACGCAGGTCCAGTACCTCGACCCCAACCAGGACCCGCTGCGCCGCCGCCCCCAGCGGCAGGTCGCCCGCCCGCAGCAGCAGCCGCAGCAGCGGCCCCCGCAGGGCCGGCAGCAGGGGTACGGCAATCCCCAGCAGCACCAGCCGCAGCCGTACGCCCCGCCGCGCCAGCCGCAGCAGCAGCCGCAGCGGTATGCCCCGCCGCCCGCGCCGGAGCCGCAGCGGCCGCAGCGCGAGCCTCGTCAGCCGCGGCAGCGCAGCGCCAACCCGATGCGGATCCCCGGGCTCGGCTGCCTCAAGGGGTGCCTGTTCACGATCGTCATCCTGTTCGTCGCGGGCTGGCTGATCTGGGAGCTGAGTCCGTTGCAGGAGTGGATCGGCACGGGCAAGAGCTACTGGGAGCAGCTGAGCGACTGGGTCAGCACCGTGAGCGGGTGGATCGGGGACCTGGGCGGCGGCTCCGGCGGAGGTTCGGGCACCAACTGACCGCGGGCGGCGCGGCGTCGACGGGTTTGGCTCTTTGTCGACATCTGGCGGGTGATTTCCGCCTCCGTGGTGAAGGTTGGCTCGCTGGGCGCGTAGTTTTGTCGACCGGGGGTCCCGGTTTTGTCGGCTGGGGGTCCGGGGGGTCGGCCTCCGGAATGACGCAGCGCGACAACACGCGTCGGTAGGAGCAGTCTTGGCACGGAAGATCGGTAGCCGGTACACCGCCAACCAGATCCTGGGGCGGGGCAGCGCCGGCACGGTGTGGCTGGGTGAGGGGCCCGAGGGGCCCGTCGCCATCAAGCTGCTGCGCGAGGACCTCGCGTCCGACCAGGAACTCGTCGGGCGCTTCGTGCAGGAGCGCACGGCACTGCTCGGCCTCGAACACCCGAACGTCGTCTCCGTACGCGACCTGGTGGTCGACGGCAACGACCTCGCGCTGGTCATGGACCTCGTCCGCGGCACGGACCTGCGCACCCGGCTCGACCGCGACCGGCGACTCTCGCCCGAGGCGGCCGTGGCGATCGTGGCGGACATCGCGGACGGGCTGGCGGCGGCGCACGCGGCCGGGGTCGTGCACCGGGACGTGAAGCCGGAGAACGTGCTGCTCGACATGCAGGGCCCGCTGGGGCCGGGCGGCTCCCACCCGGCCCTGCTGACGGACTTCGGTGTGGCGAAACTCATCGACTCACCGCGTCGCACTCGCGCGACGAAGATCATCGGGACGCCCGACTACCTGGCGCCGGAGATCGTGGAGGGCCTGCCGCCCCGGGCGGCGGTCGACATCTACGCCCTCGCCACCGTGCTGTACGAGCTGCTGGCGGGCTTCACGCCGTTCGGTGGGGGCCACCCGGGCGCGGTGCTGCGCCGCCATGTCACGGAGTCGGTGGCGCCGCTGCCCGGGATCCCCGACGAGCTGTGGCAGCTGGTCGTGCAGTGCCTCGCGAAGGCGCCGGCCTCGCGGTTGCGGGCGTCGGAGCTGGGGGCGCGGTTGCGGGAGCTGCTGCCGCTGGTGGCCGGGATGCCGCCGCTCGACGTGGACGAGCCGGATGTGGAGCCGGCGGAGGAAGAGGCTCCGGCTGCTGAGGCGGCGGCGCCGGTGGGGGAGCGGGTTCGGCGGCGGGGCGCGGTGCCGCTGGTGCCGGGCGCGAAGCCGGCCGACTCCAACCGGGACACGCATACGTCGATGAGGGTGCCCGGGCCCGACGAGCTGGCGGGTGGGGCGCGGGGGACGGCTCGGGTGCCGCGGGCGGCGGGAGCGCCGCGGCCGGGCTCCGCGCGGCATCGGGCGGTGGCTCGGCGGCGGCGGGTGGTGTTGGGGGCGGCGGCGGTGGCGCTGGTGGCGGCGGCCGGGGTGGGGACGTGGCTGGCGACGGCGGAGGACGATTCCGGGGCGCCGCCCCAGGACACCAACAACTCGGCCCCGGCGACCCCGTAGTCTCCTTGCCCCCGCCGCCCCTGCCCGTCCCGTCCCCCAGGGGCTGGACCCCGCCCTCCTGGGGGCCTGCGGCCCCCAGACCCCCGCTTCGGCCCCGAACGGGTCTCGTCCTCAAACTCCCCCAGAGGGGGCACCCCTGGACGGGCTGAGTGATGCCGGCCGGCGCTGGGAGGTGAAGCCCCAAGGTTCTTCGAGCCCAGCCTCTTGACCGACCGAGTGGGGTGGTGGGTGGGCAAAGGCACGGGGAGCCCCCTGCAAGGGCGCTCGGGTCTCGGCGCTTGGCGGAGCCGTTACGCTGGAGGCGTGGCAGTCGTCGATGTATCCGAAGAGCTCAAGTCCCTCTCCTCGACCATGGAGTCGATCGAGGCCGTTCTGGACCTCGACAAGCTGAGGGCAGATGTCGCCGTGCTCGAGGAGCAGGCGGCAGCGCCGTCCCTGTGGGACAACCCGGACGAGGCGCAGAAGATCACCAGCAAGCTGTCCCACCTCCAGGCGGAGGTGAGGAAGGCCGAGGCCCTGCGTTCGCGGATCGACGATCTCGCCGTGCTGTTCGAGATGGCCGAGGAGGAGGACGACCCGGACACCCGTGCCGAGGCCGAGTCCGAGCTCGTCGCCGTCAAGAAGGCGCTGGACGAGATGGAAGTGCGGACGCTGCTCAGCGGGGAGTACGACTCCCGTGAGGCGCTCGTGAACATCCGCGCGGAAGCCGGTGGCGTCGACGCCGCCGACTTCGCCGAGAAGCTGCAGCGGATGTACCTGCGCTGGGCGGAGCAGAAGGGCTACAAGACCGAGCTCATCGAGACGTCGTACGCGGAAGAGGCCGGCATCAAGTCGACCACCTTCTCCGTGCAGGCGCCGTACGCCTACGGCACGCTCTCCGTCGAGCAGGGCACCCACCGGCTCGTGCGCATCTCGCCCTTCGACAACCAGGGGCGGCGGCAGACCTCCTTCGCCGGCGTCGAGGTGCTCCCCGTGGTCGAGCAGACCGACCACATCGAGATCGACGAGTCCGAGCTGCGCGTGGACGTGTACCGGTCCTCGGGCCCCGGCGGACAGGGCGTGAACACCACCGACTCCGCGGTGCGGCTCACCCACCTCCCCACCGGCATCGTCGTCTCCTGCCAGAACGAGCGGTCGCAGATCCAGAACAAGGCCACCGCGATGAACGTCCTCCAGGCCAAGCTGCTCGAGCGGCGCCGCCAGGAGGAGCAGGCCAAGATGGACGCCCTGAAGGGCGACGGCGGCAACTCGTGGGGCAACCAGATGCGTTCCTACGTGCTGCACCCGTACCAGATGGTCAAGGACCTGCGGACCGAGTTCGAAGTCGGCAACCCCGAGGCCGTGTTCAACGGTGAGATCGAGGGATTCCTCGAGGCCGGAATTCGCTGGCGCAAGCAGCAAGAGAAGTAAGTTTGTCGACAAGGCAACTGCCGCCACCTCGGCGGCAGTTGCCTTTTCTGTGCCTGCATGTCTGGGTTTTACATCACACTCACAGGCTCCAACCCACTGCATAGCCCCCCGTTTTGGACATGGCGTGCGTAATCGGCCTTGACGTGTCTTTGAAAAATGGGAAGGGTAAAGCGTGGCATGCGTATCTCTGGGGCGCATGTGAACCGGGGGGCTTGAGTTCTGTACTACCCCCGTCGATCACGGCCCCCGAGCGCCGCCTCACTGACGATTCAGCTACTGGGGGTAGCAACCACATGACGAAGAAGACGCGGATCCGTATCGCGCGCCTCGCGGCCGGCGCCGTGATCGCGGCCGGTGCCTCGCTGACCGCTGCGGGTGCCGCATCTGCCGCCGAGACCGACGACGGCTGCGTGCTCGGCCTCTTCTGCGGAACCGAGGACCCGACCGCGCCGCCGACCGACCCGGGTATCCCGACGGACATCCCGACCGACCCGGGCATCCCGACCGACATCCCGACCGAGGACCCCACGGTCCCGACGGACCCGACGCTGGAGCCGACCGAGCCGTCGGACCCCACCGAGGACCCGACCACCGCCCCGACCGACCCGGGTAACGGGAACGGCAACGGGAACGGCAACGGGAACGGCAACAACGGCGGCGGTAACAACAACACCGACCCCGATGGCGGCACCTCCACCCAGGAGGAGGGCTCCTCCTCGCTCACCGACACCGGCACGGAGACGACCGGTACCGGCACGGGCACCAGCACCTCCGCCCAGGGCGGCGGTGACGAGCTCGCCGAGACCGGTGCGGCTCAGACCACCTTCCTGCTGGTCGGCGCCGCCACGATGATCGCCGGCGGTATCGGCTTCCGCGTCCTCCCGCGCCTCGCGGGTGGCCGTGGCGGTGCGGCTGCCTGACGGTAGCCGACCGTTTACGCTGCGTAATCAAACGCCGTATGGCCGAGGGGCCCGGAGCGCTTCGCTCCGGGCCCCTCGCCACATCCGCGTACGGTGTGGGCGTCGCCCTAGGCGGTCTGGTGCGCCAGCAGTGCCACGGCCGCGATCAGTATCGCCAGCAGGGCGATCAGTGTCATCGGGTTCAGGCCCGCCAACGGGTTCTCCTGCTGCAGCCGCTCGCGGTTCGCCCGGCACACGGGGCAGCGACCCTCACTCACGGGCGCGGCACAGTTCGCGCACACCAGCCGGTCGTACGTCATGCGCCACCCTCCTTGCGGGTTCCCTCCGGGGGTTCAACGGGTTGGGCCCCTTGAACGTTCCCCTCCTCTACTGTGCCAGGTTCCTCGGGGATGGGCTCGGGCGCTCTGGGAGGGGTGGTTGCCATTGTCTCGCGGCTGCGGGTGGTGTGTGGCTGGTCGCGCAGTTCCCCGCGCCCCTTAGGGGCGCTGCCCCGCCGCTCCTGAAAGGCGAACCCGGCACAAAAGTGCACAAGGCTCGCGCAACCCTTCTCGGCGACTGCGCCCCCGCCCCCGGTTCGCGTATGGTCACGCTCATCTACCCCCGGCGACCCGTGGTGCATCCGTGATCCGATTCGACAATGTCTCCAAGGTCTACCCCAAGCAGAACCGCCCCGCACTCAGGGATGTCTCCCTGGAAGTGGACAAGGGCGAGTTCGTGTTCCTCGTGGGGTCCTCCGGCTCCGGAAAGTCCACCTTCCTGCGGTTGATCCTCCGCGAGGAGCGGTGCAGCCACGGTCAGGTGCACGTTCTGGGCAAGGACCTCGCGCGCCTGTCCAACTGGAAGGTGCCGCAGATGCGGCGCCAGCTGGGGACGGTGTTCCAGGACTTCCGGCTGCTGCCGAACAAGACCGTCGCCGAGAACGTGGCCTTCGCGCAGGAGGTCATCGGCAAGTCCCGCGGCGAGATCCGCAAGTCCGTTCCGCAGGTGCTCGACCTCGTCGGGCTGGGCGGGAAGGAGGACCGGATGCCCGGTGAGCTGTCCGGTGGTGAGCAGCAGCGAGTGGCGATCGCGCGCGCGTTCGTCAACCGGCCCAAGCTGCTGATCGCGGACGAGCCCACGGGCAACCTCGACCCGCAGACCTCCGTCGGCATCATGAAGCTGCTCGACCGGATCAACCGGACGGGCACCACCGTGGTGATGGCGACGCACGACCAGAACATCGTGGACCAGATGCGCAAGCGCGTCATCGAGCTGGAGAAGGGCCGCCTCGTCCGCGACCAGGCACGCGGCGTCTACGGCTACCAGCACTGACCGCGACCGTCCACGGAAAGGCCTGAAGAAGACGCCATGCGCGCCCAGTTCGTACTGTCCGAGATCGGTGTCGGTCTCCGCCGCAACCTGACGATGACCTTCGCCGTCATCGTCTCCGTCGCCCTGTCGCTCGCCCTGTTCGGCGGGTCGCTCCTGATGAGCGACCAGGTCAACACCATGAAGGGCTACTGGTACGACAAGGTCAACGTCTCGGTCTTCCTCTGCAACAAGAGCGACGCCGAGTCCGACCCCAACTGCGCCAAGGGCGCGGTCACCGACGATCAGAAGAAGGAGATCCTCGCCGACCTGGACAAGATGACGGTCGTCGAGAAGGTGACGTACGAGTCGCAGGACCAGGCGTACAAGCACTACAAGGAGCAGTTCGGCGACTCCCCGCTGGCCGCCTCGCTCACGCCGGACCAGATGCAGGAGTCGTACCGGATCAAGCTGAAGGACCCGGAGAAGTACCAGGTCATCGCCACCGCCTTCGACGGGCGCGACGGCGTGCAGTCGGTGCAGGACCAGAAGGGGATCCTGGACAACCTCTTCGGGCTGCTGAACGGCATGAACTGGGCCGCGCGGGCGATCATGGCGCTCATGCTGGTCGTCGCGCTGATGCTGATCGTCAACACCGTGCGGGTGTCCGCGTTCAGCCGCCGGCGTGAGACCGGGATCATGCGCCTGGTCGGCGCCTCGGGCTTCTACATCCAGGCGCCGTTCATCATGGAGGCCGCGGTCGCCGGGCTCATCGGCGGGTCGGTCGCCTGCGCCTTCCTGGTGATGGCGCGGTACTTCATCATCGACCACGGCCTGGCCCTGTCGGAGAAGCTGACGCTGATCAACTTCATCGGCTGGGACGCGGTGTTGACGAAGCTGCCGCTCATCCTCGCGACGAGCCTGCTGATGCCCGCGTTGGCGGCTTTCTTCGCGCTGCGCAAGTATCTGAAGGTGTGACCAACGCCAAGGGGGCCGTACGGGCAACGGACCGTGCGGCCCCTTGCGTTGTCCTAGACTCACCGGCATGTCAGGTCGTGACCTGTTCTGTCAGCCCCGCCGCATTCGCCGCGGGGCCGCCCTGACATTGCTCTTCACGAGCGTCCTCGTCGCGGGCGCCGCGACCGGCTCCCTGCCCGGCCCTGACCGGAAAACCTCGGCTGACGCGGCCGGATCGGTCGCACCCGCGGGTAGGCACGTCGACGTCGCCGAGGCAGCCGCCGAGGCCATGGCCGCCGGCGAGTCCCCCATGGAGGCCGCCGAGCGCGCGGTCAGCCGCAGCGGGGACCGCTGGGGCGCCGTCTACTCCCAGGGCGAGTACGAGGAGTTCGAAGAGGCCCTCGACGGCGAGTACACCGGCGTCGGACTGTGGGCGCGACGCGAGCGGAACGGCCGTATCGAAGTGACCAGGGTGCGGGCCGGATCGCCCGCGGAGGCCGCCGGGATCCGCGCGGGCGACCGGCTGCGCAGCGTCGACGGCCAGAAGGTCGCCGGGCGTCCGGTCACCGAGGTCGTCTCCTTACTGCGCGGTGACGCGACGGACGCGCCCGCCGGTACGGCGGTGAAGGTGGGGCTGGAGCGCGGCACGCGCGCGTGGGACCTCACACTGCGCCGGGCCACCCTGTCCACCGACTCGGTCACCGTTCGAAAACTCGCCGGCGGCATCACCGTCGTCAAGATCGCCTCCTTCACCAAGGGCTCCGGCGACGCCGTCCGCGCCGCCCTGCGGCAGGCCCCGGCCGGCGTCGGCGTCATCCTCGACCTGCGGGGCAACTCCGGCGGCCTGGTCACCGAGGCCGTCACCGCCGCCTCCGCCTTCCTCGACGGCGGCCTCGTCGCCACGTACGACGTCGACGGCGAGCAGCGCGCCCTGCACGCCGAACCCGGCGGCGACACCGGCAGACCCCTCGTCGCCCTCGTCGACGGCGGCACGATGAGCGCGGCCGAGCTGCTCACCGGCGCCCTGCAGGACCGCGGCCGCGCGGTCGTCGTGGGCACCCGCACCTTCGGCAAGGGCTCGGTCCAGATGCCGAGCCGCCTCCCCGACGGCTCCGTCGCCGAACTGACCGTCGGGCACTACCGCACCCCCTCCGGCCGAGCCGTCGACGGCCGGGGGATCACCCCTGACCTGGACGCCGACCAGCAGGTCGTGGAGCGGGCCGAGACGGTCCTCAGCGGACTCGGCGACTCGTAAATCGGCTTTCCCCGCACCCCCTGCGTAGTGCGAAAATGGACGGCACTATGAGCAAGGGAATGTACGTACCGAAGGAGTCCCAGCCCAAGCAGGGCGGCGGGGCCGCGAAGTCCCGGGACGGCGAGAAGGGCGGCAAGCGCAAGATCGTCGCCCAGAACAAGAAGGCCCGGCACGACTACGCGATCATCGACACCTATGAGGCCGGCCTGGTCCTCATGGGCACCGAGGTCAAGTCGCTGCGTGAGGGACGGACGTCGCTGACCGACGGCTTCGTCCAGATCGACCGGGGCGAGGCGTGGCTGCACAACGCCCACATCCCGGAGTATCACCAGGGCAGCTGGACCAACCACTCCGCGCGCCGCAAGCGCAAGCTCCTCCTGCACCGCGAGGAGATCGACAAACTGGAGGCCAAGTCCCAGGAGACGGGACACACGATCGTGCCCCTCGCCATCTACTTCAAGGACGGCCGGGCGAAGGCCGAGGTCGCTCTCGCGCGAGGCAAGAAGGAGTACGACAAGCGCCAGACCCTGCGGGAGAAGCAGGACCGGCGGGAGTCGGACCGGGCGATCGCGGCGGCGAAGCGGCGGCAGCGGGCCCAGTAGCGGGCCCGGTAGGCGGCTGCCGGGAATACGCTGGCATCGTCGTGCGTTGGTCACGTACGATGGCACCGCACCTCACAGAGGGTGCGCGCCCCTCTCCGGTCGCCGGAGGTTTCCGGAGGGGATTGAAAAAACAACATGGGGATGATCGGTTTCGACAGCGGCTGTTGAAGCAGGGGAAGCGTGTCGAGGAAGCGGCAATGATCTCGTAAACCATATGTCGCAAAAAATAATCGCCAACACCAAGCGCGATTCCTTCGCCCTCGCTGCCTAAGTAGCGACTTGCGAAGTGTCAGCCCGGGGCTGTTCCCGACCCGGATCCTGGCATCAGCTAGGGAACTAAACCTTGATCCCGGTCACGGGGTGAAGAGGGAAATCTAACAGTGACTGGGCCCGTCGGCGACTTGTTCGCGTGATCGCCGGGGCCGAGAAAATCACAGCGGACTGCACACGGAGAAGCCCTGATTCTGCACCGTTGGACGCGGGTTCGATTCCCGCCATCTCCACGATCGGGAGGTTTCCGAACCTCCTCGACCCCATGTGGGCAAAGGCCTCGCCGCCTCCGGGCAGCGGGGCCTTTGTCATGCCGGGACGGCGATGGACGGGGGCAAGGGCTGGGGACAAGGGCGGGGGCAGGGATGGGGATGGGGACGCGGCCGGACGAGCCGTACTACGTGATGTACGACGGGGATTTCGGGCTCAGCGGCCTCGCCGGGAGGCCCGGGGCCGCTCTGCCGTTGCCCTTGCCCGAGGGTGATACGGAGGGGGACGAGCAGGTCGGAGAGGATGCCCGGAGCCTGCTGGAGTCGTCCTTGCCGGAGGACATGATCCGCACGCTGTGGCTGGCCGCCGACGGGGAGCGGTTCGATCCGGTCGCCCGGGGTGCGACCGTGCGTGACTGGCTGAGCGGCTGGTCGGAGGCGTATCCAGCGCCGCCGCCGAAACGCCCGAAGACCTTTGTGAAGTACCGGAGCACCATGTTCGTCGAACCCCCTCGGCCCGTGCTGGTGGAGGAGGAGATGCGGGACGCCGTACTCGCCGAGATCGGGGCGGTCGAGGCGGATCTGGCGCGGGCCGTGCCGCTGCCGGACGTCGTTCCGGTCCTGCGGCGGGCCGTCGTCGAGGCAGGCGCGGATCTCGGCTTCCGGCTGCTGCTGCGGATCCTGAAGACGCACTCCGTGCGAGTCGACAAGGCGCGCTTCGATCGGTTCCTCGAGCTCAATGAGCCCTTCGAGTACCACTACGGGGTCGTCCACGACGATCTGGAGGTCGCCTGGCCGCCCCTCGATCCGACCCGGCGCGACAGCACGTGGGACTTCGGCCTTTCCGAACTGGCCGGGCAATTCGCCGGCGACTGGCAGGACCACACGGCACGTGACGTCGTCCGGCAGACGGCCGCCCGTGACGACGTCGGGCAGACGCCGGGCAGCGCGGCCGCCGTCCTGCTGCAGGACGTGACCCGGCTGCACGCCTCACCCCTGTCCACCGACACGCTCACCACGTTGTGGCTGGCCGCGTCCGACTGCGGCTTGCGGCCCGATCGTCTCGGCATCGACGTACGGCAGTGGCTGGAACAGACCGCCGAGGTCTGCCGGGAGCGGCTGCGGGAGGCCGCGCCCGCCTACCGCCCCGGCCCGGCGCCGGTGCGAGGGGACCTCGCGGACGAGGTGCTGCGCGAACTCCATGACCTCGCACCCGAGTTGGCGTCCAGGACCATCCAGCCCCACTGGCAGGGCGTACCGGGTGCCGACGCGGCGCGGGCGCTGGAGCAGGTCGTCGCCCAGGTCGATCCCGACCTCGGCTTCCGTCTGTTCCTGCGGGTCCTGCTCGCGCTGTGGATGCCCCTCACCGAGGAGCGCTACGCCCGCTACCAGGCGCTCGGGGAGCGGTTCGGCTATGGCGAGTTCCATGTCTCCCTGGTCGATGGGTTCATCCAGAGTGATCTGTGACACTGCTGTGACCGGAGGTGTGGGTTCCACCACAGCCAAGGGCGCCGGGCCTTGGTGAGGTGGGCGGATGCCTACCGCCTTACGTACTGTTCCCGCCGTCCTCGCCGGCGCCCTGCTGCTTGCCGCGTGTGGTTCTGAGAGCGCCTCGCCGGGCGACGACGACGGTGGGGTCCAGGCCGAGAGGCTGTGCCCCTCGGACTTCTCGCAGTACGGCGGTACGCCGTCCGCCGAATCGTCCGTCGGCCCCTCCGGTACGCCGACTCCGCTGCCCCTGCCCTCTGTCGCCGGTCCGGCCGAGGACGGCGTGAAGGTCACCGCCCTGTACGCCTGGGGACCGGAGAGCGGCTGCACGGGGGTCGAGTACAGCGCGGAGTTCGAGGTCACCAACAGGGAGACGGAGACCGCCACTTACACCGTGACCCTCGGTTTCCTCTCGGCGGCGGGAGGCGTGGCCGACAACGGGGAACGGATCGTCGAGGCGGTCGGGCCGGGGCGGACCGTCAAGGGCAGTGTCGTCATGGCACAGACGGTCAGGCACGCACCCGAGGTGTCCGGCGTCGAGGTGGTCGAGGTACGCAGCGTTCCCGCCGCCGAGGCGTCGTCCGCCTGGGGGCCCTGTCCCAAGTCCGGCGTGCGCCTCTACGCCGATGACGGGGACGCCGCGATGGGGCTGCGCGTCGCCGGCCTGCGTCTGGTCAACTGCGGCACCCGGCCCTACCAGCTCAACGGCTACCCGAAGCTCGAACTCCACGACGAGGACCACGACACCGTGGACAGCGTACGGATTCTCCACGGGACCGATCGGATCAGCACCGCTACCGGCGGGAGTGGCCGCCCGCAACCCGTCGTCCTGCGTCCGGGGGAGGCCGCGATGGCCGGGCTGGCATGGCGCAACACCACCGAGGCCGGCGTCGGCGATCCGGTGAACGCCCCGTACCTCCGCGTGTGGGCGAAGCCCGGGGCCGACCCCGTGATGGTGGTGCCGGAACTCGACCTCGGGACGACGGGGAAACTCGGCGTCGGACCGTGGAAGAAGGACGAGACATACCGGGACCCCACTGCCGCCCCCACGGCCCCCACGGCCCCCACCGCCCCCGCCACCCAGCGCCCGTGATCGCGCTCCTCTCCCTCCTCGCGTGCGCGCTCGCCCTGTACCTGCTCGCCCATCCGCGTATCGCACCCGGGATCAAGGTCCTCGTCCTCACCGCACCTCCGGTGGCCGGAGTGGTCTGGCTGCTGCACGCGGTGCTCGAAGACCCTGCCGCCGCCGTCGCCGTCACCGCGGTATTCGCGGTCGTACTGATCGCGCTGAACGGCCTCCTCGCCCATCCCCGCCTGCCGACCTGGACGAAGATGACCGTCTTCGTCACGGTCCCGGTGGCGGCGATGGCCTGGCTGCTGGTCGTCACCGCGGACGACACGATCAAGGACCCCGGCGAGGACCCGTGCTCCATGTACTACGGCGGTGTCGGCGTCTCCAGGGCGTTTCCCCCGCAGGCGTACTGCCGCTACGACGACGGCAGCGCCCACGACCTCGCGGCGGGCGCCCAGTTCGTGTTCTGGGTCTGCTTCGTCAGCAGCCTGCTGCTGCTCGCGGTCGGTCTGTGGGAGGTCGTGCGAGACCCGAGGGCGCTCGTGCGGCAGTTCCGCACCACCAGGTCGCTCACTCCATGAGCACCATGGCGGACGCGCCCGTTGTGTTGTCCCGCCCCATATCGACGGCTCGTTCACGCTTCTACGGTCCCTCCCCATGACCCAGACCAGAGCCGCAAGCCGAGCCCCAAGCCGTCGTATCCCCGTTCTGGCGACCCTTCTCGTCGCCCTGCTCGCCACCGTCCTCACGCCCGGCCGGGCCGAGGCCGCCGCCCTTCAGGAAGTCACCGGCTTCGGGTCGAACCCCGGTGCCCTGCGCATGTTCCGCTACGTCCCCGACGGGCTGCCCGCCGGTCGGCCCGTGGTCGTCGCGCTGCACGGCTGCACACAGAACGCCGCCGGCTACGGCACCGGCAGCGGATGGCTCCAACTCGCCGACCGCTGGCGCTTCTCCGTCGTCCTGCCGCAGCAGCAGACCGCCAACAACGCCTCGGCCTGCTTCAACTGGTTCCAGAGCGGCGACATCGCCCGCGGCCAGGGCGAGGCCGCGTCCGTCGCGCAGATGGTGGACCGGCAGCTCGCGGACATCGCCGGTGACGCGTCGCGCGTGTATGTCACCGGGCTGTCCGCCGGGGGCGGGATGAGCGCCGTGATGATGGCGGCGTATCCGGAGAGGTTCGCGGCGGGCGGGATCGTCGCCGGGCTGCCGTACGGGTGCGCGCAGGCCGCCGGATCGCCGTACGTGTGCATGTACGTCGGTGCCACGCAGACCCCGCGGCAGTGGGGCGACCGGGTGCGCGCCGCCCGGCCGGGGTACACCGGCCCCTGGCCCACGCTGATCGCCTTCCAAGGCACGTCCGACTACACCGTGAAGCCCGTCAACATGACCGACCTGGTGCGGCAGTGGACCGATGTGCAGGGGGCCGATCAGGCGGCCGACGTGAGTGACACCGTCGCCGGGTATCCGCACCAGGTCTTCCGGGACGCGGGCGGGCGTGCCGTCGTGGAGACGTACAGCGTCACCGGGATGGGGCACGGGCAGCCCGTCGATCCGGGGAGCGGGAGTGAGCAGTGCGGGAGCGCCGGGGCGTATGTCCTCGACGTGAACCTGTGTGGCGCGTACCGGCTGGGGCGGGCCTGGGGGCTGGGCTGAGCCAGAAGTGCTCTGTCGCCGCGGGCGGTTGTCCGGGATGCTGCTGAAGCATGAGCAGACCCGTGAGCGATTCCGGGAGACGCCTCAACTCCCGTAGAAGACTGTGGATTTGGCCCGTCGCTGTGGCGCTCGTCGCTGCCGTCCTCGGCCCCGGTGCGCAGGCCGGTGCGGATGCCGACCGAAGTGGCCTGCCGGAGGGCATCGACACCGTGCTGGGCGATGCGCGGATGGAGGGCGGCGTGGCGAGCGTCGTGGTCGCCGATGCCCGCACCGGCGAGCTCCTCTACCAGCACCTGCCCTCCACCCGCCTCATGCCCGCCTCCAACACCAAGCTCGCCACGTCGGCCGCCGCGATGGAGATCCTCGGCCCCGAGTACCGGTTCACGACGGACGTGCTGTCGACCGGCCGACGGCAGGGCTCCGTGCTCCACGGTGACCTCTACCTGCGCGGCACCGGCGATCCGACCCTGCTCGACCAGGACTACGAGCGGCTCGCCGCCGACGTCGCCGCGGCCGGCGTCACCCGCGTCGCCGGGCGCCTCGTCGCCGACGACACCCGGTTCGACGACCGGCGGCTCGGCCGTTCCTGGGCCGCCGACGACGAGTCCTCCTACTACTCGGCCCAGATCAGCGCCCTCAGCGTGGCCCCGGACACCGACTACGACACCGGGACCGTGATCGTCACGGTCGAGCCGGGGGAGGAGGCCGGTGACGAACCGGTCGTCACCGTCACGCCCGACACCGACTACGTCGACCTCGACGTGCGGGCCACGACTGTCGCCGCCGGTGGTGCCGACGACCTCACCGTCGAGCGGGAGCACGGCACGAACACGATCGTCGTCAGCGGTACGACACCCCTGGACGGGACCGGCGCCAAGGAGTGGGTCACCGTCTGGGAGCCCACCGGATACGCCGCCGCCGTCTTCCGGGACGCGCTCGCCGAGCACGGCGTCAAGGTCACCGGGCCGACCCGCCTGGGCCGCCAGACGCCCGCCACCGCAAGTGAGTTGGCCTCGCACGACTCCATGCCCCTGAAGGACCTGCTCGTCCCGTTCATGAAGCTCTCCAACAACATGCACGCCGAGATCCTCACCAAGGCCATGGGCTACCAGGCCTCGCGGCAGGGGAGTTGGGGCGCCGGGCTGTCGGCGATCAGCGGCTACCTCAAGGGCGTCGGCGTCGACTCCGGCAAGGTACGGCAGGTCGACGGCTCTGGTCTCTCGCGGATGAACAACTTTCCGGCCGGACAACTCGTCGAGCTCCTCCTCGCCGTGCGCGCCGAGCCCTGGTACGCCGACTGGTACCGCTCGCTGCCCGTCGCCTGCGCCCCGGACAGGTTCGTCGGGGGCACGCTGCGGACGCGGATGTGCGGTACGGCTGCCGCGCTCAACGCCCGTGCGAAGACCGGGTCGTTGACGGGGGCGTCGGGCCTGTCCGGGTACGTCACGGATGCCGGGGGACGCGAACTCGTCTACGGCATCGTCCTCAACAACTATCTGGCCTCGTCCGTGAAGCCGTTGGAGGACGCGATCGTGGTGACGTTGGCCAAGTCGACCGCGGAGGCAGCGGGTTCGGCCGTTTCGACGTCGATTCGTGGGGGCGGGACGAACACCGACGTCGAGTGCACTTGGCGCAAGCCGGACATCTGCTGATTACGCACGCCAAGTGCGCTGTGACCGATGGTATGACGTCGTGACGCGCCAGTTGGGTGCGTCCTCCCTTCACTCCGGGCCCCACCTCGTCGGGGCCCGGCCCGACGAGAGCGGTCCCGGGACCGTGACTGACCGCCTCACGTCGAAGGGAGGACGCCCCCGCATGGGCTGTCACGAGGAGCAGAAACCGACTCTCGTTATGCGGCTGATCCGGCTCTTGCCGGAGCGTGCGGCAAAGCACGCGAGGAGGTGGCTGCTCTGGTGGCTTACCGGGTAGCCGGATATCCCCACACGGATTGGGGACATACGACACGCTCCTGGTGAGCTTGGGCCTCCGGCCGAGTACTGGATTACCCGCCCAGCCGGCGCCCTCTCCGCCTCCAAGTACAGCACACGAGCCCCCCGCCCGGCAGCACGATCAGCGACCGTTCACGCCACCGCCCGTCGCCCCGTACTCCCCCTCTCCGTCATCCTCGGCGCCAGCAGCGTCGCCTCCGACACGGCCTTTCCGTCCAGCTTCTTCATCAGCAGCTCCACCGCCCGCGCCCCCACCTCCGCGGCAGGCAGCGCGATCGACGTCACCGGTACACGTAGCGATTCCGCGAGCTCGTCCGGACAGATCGCGGTGACCGACAGGTCCGTCGGCACCCGTAGTCCCAGCCCCTCGAAGGCATCGATGAGCGGCTCCAGAACCGTCTCGTTGTGGACGACGACCCCCGTCAGTGCGGGCTGCTCCCGCAGCAGTTGCTCGGCGACCGCACGTGCCGCCGCGGGCGACGCCTCGCACGGATGTACGGCGGAGGTGAGCCGCCCCCGATCGGCCGCGGCCGTGAACCCCCGCACCACCCGCTCGGCGAAAGCCGTCCCCCGCACATACACCTCCGGCGGTGACCCCACCAGCGCCACCACCCGGTGCCCGAGCCGCGCCAGATGCTCCACGCACGCCTCGCCGGCCGCCATGAAGTCGAGGTCGATGCAGGTCAGCCCCTCGGAGGAGGCCGGGAACCCGATCATCACCGACGGTCGGTCCAGCCTCCGTAGCAGCGGCAGCCGCGGATCGTCGAGCTGCACATCCATCACGATCAGCCCGTCCACCAACGCCGTGTCCACGACCCGCCGCAGCCCCTCCTCGCCCTCCTCCTGGGTCAGCAGCAGCACGTCATGGCCGTACCGACGAGCCGCGGTCACCACCGACACCGCGAACTGCATCACCACCGGCACATTGATCCCGGCCCGCAGCGGCACCATCAGCGCGAGTACGTTCGATCTGCTGCTGGCCAGGGCGCGGGCGCCGGCGTGCGGGTGGTAGCCGAGTTCGCGGATGGCCTCCTCGACGCGGCGCCGGGTCTCGTCGGAGATCGGGCGCTTGCCGCTGACGACGTACGAGACCGTGCTGGGGGAGACCCCGGCATGCCGCGCCACGTCCGTGATCTTCACCATCAGCCCAGCTCCAGGGAGAGGAACCCGGTCCCCGCCTTGGCTCGCACCTCGCGCTCACCCGCCGCCAGCCCCCAGGACGCGGCCGGGTCACTGCACGAGGCCCTGAGCGTGTCCCCTTCCCGTACGACCGTGAAGGCCACCTCCCCGACCCGCACCGTCACCTGCGCGCCCCGCTCCAACCCGAACGCCCGCAGCGTGACCCCGTCGGCATGGTCGTAGTCGGGCCGGTCGTCCACCGCGCCCATTGGGATCACCGCGCCCGGCCGCACCAGCAGCGGCACGCTCTGGAAGCCGTGCTGCTCGCGCACCCAGCGTGGGCCGGTCACCGTCCGCCCGCCGAGGAGGTGGGTCCAGGTGCCCTCGGGGACGTAGTACGAGACGTCCCCCTCGTCGCTGAAGACGGGGGCCACCAGCAGGTCCGACCCGAGCATGTACTGCCGTTCCAGATGCGCGCACCCGGGATCGTCCGGGAACTCCAGCACCATCGCCCGCATCATCGGCACCCCCTCGGTGTGGGCGGTGCGGGCGGCCTCGTACAGGTAGGGCATGAGCCGCAGCTTCAGGTTGATGAAGTGCCGGGCCACGTCCACGGATTCATCGTCGAAGTGCCAGGGGACGCGGTACGAGGACGACCCGTGCAGGCGGCTGTGCGAGGACAGTAGGCCGAACGCCAGCCACCGCTTGAACAGCGCCGGCGACGGCGTGCCCTCGAAGCCGCCGATGTCGTGGCTCCAGTACCCGAAGCCGGACAGGCCGAGCGAGAGACCTCCGCGCAGCGACTCCGCCATCGACTCGTACGTCGCCTCGCAGTCGCCGCCCCAGTGCACGGGGAACTGCTGGCTGCCCGCCGTCGCCGAGCGCGCGAAGACCACCGCCTCCTCCTCGCCCCGGTGCTTGCGCAGCACGTCGAAGACGGTGCGGTTGTAGAGGTACGTGTAGTAGTTGTGCATCCGCTCCGGGTCGGAGCCGTCGGACCACTGCACGTCGACCGGCACCCGCTCGCCGAAGTCGGTCTTGAAGCAGTCGACGCCCTGGGCGAGCAGCGCCTCCAGCTTGGCGGCGTACCAGTCGCGGGCGGCGGGGGAGGTGAAGTCGACCAGTGCCATGCCCGGCTGCCACAGGTCCCACTGCCAGACGCTCCCGTCCGGCCGCTTCAGCAGGTGTCCCAGCGCCTTGCCCTCCGCGAACAGGGGCGAGCGCTGGGCGATGTACGGGTTGATCCAGACGCAGACCCGCAGGTCCTTTGCCTTCAGCCGGGTCAGCATCCCCTCCGGGTCCGGGAAGACGCGTGGGTCCCACTGGAAGTCGCACCAGTTGAACTCGCGCATCCAGAAGCAGTCGAAGTGGAAGACGGAGAGCGGTAGTTCGCGCTCGCGCATGCCGTCCACGAAGGACGTCACCGTCTCCTCGTCGTACGACGTCGTGAAGGACGTGGACAGCCACAGGCCGAAGGACCAGGCGGGCGGAAGAGCGGGGCGGCCCGTCAGTGCCGTGTACTTGCGGAGGATCTCCTTCGGGGTCGGGCCGTGGATGACGTAGTACGTCAACTCCTGCGTCTCCGCGCTGAACTGCACCCGGGACACGACCTCCGAGGCCACCTCGAAGGAGACCTTGCCCGGATGGTCGACGAAGACGCCGTAGCCCGCGTCGGTGAGGAAGAACGGGACGTTCTTGTACGCCTGCTCGCTGCAGGTGCCGCCGTCGGCCTGCCAGATGTCGACGACCTGCCCGTTCTTGACCAGCGGGCCGAAGCGCTCGCCGAGGCCGTAGACGGACGTGCCGACGCCGAGGCGCAGTTGTTCGCGCAGGTAGTGCGCCCCGGTCGCGTCCCGCATGATGCCCATGCTCTTGGCGCCGCTGGAGGTGAGGGTGCGGCCGCCGGCCAGGAACTCGACGTGCCAGGAGCCGGTGCGGGCGACGCGGACCGACAGGGAGCCGGAGGTGAGGGTCGCGTGCTCGTCGTCGTACGAGATCTGCGGGGCGGTCTCCTCCGACTCGGCGATCTCGAACTCGGGGCCGCGGGGCTGCTCGCCGCTGAAGTGGGTGAGGGTGAGGCCGATGACGTCGGGCATCGGGGTGTGGGCGTTGATCGTCATGACCGGTCCCGTCATCAGGTCGCCGCGCGAGCGGATCGGCCGGGTCGGCGCGTGGATCTCCAGGGCGCCGTCCGACTCGGTGACGTCGAGGACTTCGGCCGGGTGGGCCGCGGTGACGCCCTCGCGCAGCAGCCAGTAGCCGTCGGTGAACTTCATGTGGGGGTCCTTACGTGACTGCGTCTACGGTGATGCCGCGCTGCGGTCGGTGAACCGCTTCGACTAACTGCGTCGAAGCGCTTCGATTGGCGAAGGTATGTGCGGTCTGAAGGTGCGTCAATGGCTTATGCGGGAATGGGGGACCCATGACGATGACGACGACGGCCGCCGAGGCGCCGATCGTGACGGGGAGTCCCTTGCTCGGCTCGATGAGCGACCTGCTGCACGACCCCCTCGCCGCCTATCTGCGGGCCCGCCGCGACCACGGCGACGTGGTGCGCTTCCGGGCCGGGCCGCCGGGGCTGCGGTCCGACATCTACGCGGTGTTCTCCGCCGAGGGCGCACAGCAGGTGCTGGCGACGCAGGCCACCAACTTCCGCAAGGACAACGTCTTCTACGAGGAGCTGCGCCAGTCGGTCGGCAACGGGCTGCTGACCAGCCAGGACGACGCCTACCTGCGGCAGCGGCGGCTGGTGCAGCCACTGTTCACCCGGCGCCGGGTGAACGGTTACGCCCATCAGGTCGCTGAGGAGGCGGCGGCGCTGGCGGACGTGTGGCGTGAGGCGCCGAGCGGGACCGTCGAACTGGTCGGTGAGATGCACCGGTTCGCACTGCATGTCGTCGGCCGCATCCTGTTCGGGACCGACGTGAAGCAGGCGTTCGAGGTGATCGAGCGCACCCTGCCCCCGCTCCAGGAGTACTCCCTCAAGCGGGGCTTCTCCCCGCTCAAGGCGCCGCGCACCTGGCCCACCCCCGCCAACCGCCGGGCCGGACGCCTCCAGGCGGAGCTGCACGCCCTGTGCGACGGGATCATCGACAGCCGTCGGGGCCGGGAGGACCGGGACGACCTGGTCACCCTCCTCGTGCACGCCGAGAACGCCGAGGACGGCAGCCTGGATGCCGACGAACTCCGCGAGCAGGTGCTGATCTTCCTGCTGGCCGGCCACGAGACGACCGCCACCGCACTCGCCTTCGGCCTGCACCTGCTCGCCCGGCACCCGGAGGAGCAGCGGCGGGTGCGGGAGGAGGTGGACCGGGTGCTCGGCGGTCCCGGGGGGCGGGCGCCCACCGCCGAGGACATGGAAGCGCTGCCGTATCTGACGATGGTGCTGAAGGAGGCCATGCGGCTGTATCCCTCCGCACCCGTCATCGGCCGCCGCTCGGTCGCCGACGCGGAAGTGGACGGGGTACGGATACCCGCCGGCGCCGACATCCTGGTCAGCCCCTGGGTCACCCAGCGACACCCCGACCACTGGCCGGACCCGGAGCGCTTCGACCCCTCGCGCTTCACGCCGGAGGCGGAGGCGGGGCGGCCGCGCTATGCCTGGTTCCCGTTCGGGGGCGGGCCGCGTGCCTGCATCGGGCAGCACCTGTCGATGCTGGAGTCGGTGCTCGGGCTGGCGGTGCTGCTGCGGGAGTTCGAGTTCGAGGACGCGGAGGTGGGGGAGGTGCCGGTGGGGGCGGGGATCACGCTGATGGCGAAGGGGCCGGCGAGGGCACGGGTCGCTCCGCGCGGCTAAGCGGGTCGCTCCGCGGGGCTAAGCGGGTCGCTCCGCGGGGCTAAGCGGTCGGCGGTGAGTGCCGCGATGGGTTGTCGGTTGTCTGCTGCGCCGTCGTGGCTGGTCGCGCAGTTCCCCGCGCCCCTGAGGGTGCTGCTGCGAGGGCGATGAGCAGTGCGGCGGTCGCCGCCGTGACCGGGACGCCGTATGCCGCCGTCGGTGACAGGTGCTCCACCATCCAGCCGCCGATCGCGCTGCCGGCCGCGATACCGCCGAGCAGGGCCGTCACCGCCAGGGTCATGCCCTCGTTGAGGCGGCCGTCCGGGGTGCGCTGCTGGACCAGGGCCATGTTGGTGATCATGGTCGGAGCCGTGGCCATGCCGGAGATCAGCAGGGCGACGGCCACCAGCACGAGCGAGCCGGTGAGGGACGCGGCGAGCAGGGGCAGCGTCAGCAGGGTCGTCATCGCCGCTATGCACCACGGGTAGCGGTACTCGGCGGGGCCCGAGAGCCTGAGTCGGCCGTACCACAGGCCCGCCGCGCAGGAGCCCGCCGCCTGGAGCGCGAGCACCGCTCCCGCCGCCGTGCGGTGGCCCTCCGCGTCCGCGAACGCGAGGGTGACGACCTCCGTCGAGCCGAACACCGCGCCCATGGCGAGGCAGACGGCCAGCAGCGCGGGCATGCCCGGGGCGCGAAGGGGTGAGACAGTCGTCGTACCGGAGGGGTCGGCCGTACGGCCCCGAGGCGGCGGCTCCGTCGACCGCTGGGCCGCGAAGGCCAGCACGCCCGTCACCAGGAGCACCACTCCGACCAGCGTCCCCGCCTCCGGGAAGAACGTCCCGCACAGGAAGGCCGCGAGCACCGGGCCCAGCATGAAGCACAGCTCGTCGGCGGCCTGTTCGAAGGAGTTCGCGGTGTGCAGGGACTCGGGGTCGCCCTTCAGCAGATGGGCCCAGCGGGCGCGGGACATGCCGCCGGTGTTGGGGGTGGTCGCGGTGGCCGCGTACGCGGCGAAGAGGGTCCAGGCCGGGGCGTCGTAGCGCACGCACAGCAGCAGCGCGAGGCTGCCCAGCGCCGCGAAGAGCGTGGCGGGTACGGCGATGCGGGCCTGGCCGTACCGGTCGACGAGCCGCGCGGTCCAGGGGGCGACCAGCGCGGTCGCCGCGAGGCCGGTCGCGGTGACGGCGCCGGCGAGGGCGTACGAACCCCGGGAGCCGGCGATCATCACGACCGCGCTCACGCTGAACATGCCCATGGGCAGGCGGGCGATGAGGTTCCCGATGGTGAAGGCCCGGGTGCCGGGGTGGGTGAAGAGCCGGCGGTACGGGCCGGGCGGGCGGCTCCGCGTCCGGGGCCCGAAGTCGACGGCGACGAGGGCGTCGGCGGTGACCGTGAGCAAGGCAGGTGCCGGGGCGTCCCCGGCGTCGAGGGTTTTCCTGTAGGGCGGTTGCGGCATGGAACCACCGTGGCCCGCAGTGGATCACGGGGTCCAACACCTGCTCGGCGCGGATTCACGCACCTGTGTTGTAAGTCGCGCGGGCTGTAGGTTCCCCGCATGCCTGCTCCCGGTCCCGCTCCCGCCCATCTCGACCCCCGCCTCCTGCGCGCCTTCCTCACGGTGGCCGAGGAGCTGCACTTCACGCGCGCCGCGGCCCGCCTGTACGTCGCCCAGCAGGCGCTCAGCCGGGACGTACGGCGGCTGGAGCGGGAGTTGGGCGCCGAGCTGTTCGTGCGGACGACGCGGCAGGTCACGCTGACGGGCGACGGCGAGCGGCTGGTGCCGTACGCGCGCCGCGCCCTCCAGGCCCAGGACGACCTGCTCGCCGCCTTCGGCCAGGCCCGCCCCCTGCTGGTGGACCTCAACTCCCCGGGCCTGGCCACCCCGCGCCGCGTCCTGCACCGGGCCCGTGAACTCGCCCCCGAGTGCGAGCTGATGGCCCGCTACGAGAGCGGCCTGACGGGCGCGGCCGGCGAGATGGTCGCGGGCCGGCTGGACGCCTCCTTCGGCCGCTTCGCGGGACTGGACCCGGCACTGCGGGCGGGCCTCGACCACCAGCCGGTCCGCTACGAGCCGATGGCGATCCTGCTGCCCGAGGGCCACCCGCTTGTGGAGCTGGAGCAGGTGCCGCTGGCCGAGCTGGCCGGCGAGACGGTGTACGCCGGCGCCGGAAACCCCCGTACTCCGGAGTGGACCGACCTCGCGCACCGGCTGTTCGACGGCCGGGGCATCGAGGTGGCCCCGCCCGCCCCGCTCGCCGTCGGTGACGAGGAGTTCCAGCGGATCATGGCCAAGACGGGCGCCCCTGTCCTTGTCGTCATCGACTTTCCGGCCATGCCCGGCACCGTGCGGCGCCCCTTGATCGATCCCGTGCCCCTGTCGCCCGTGTCACTGGTGTGGCGAAAGGGGCTGGTGCACCCCGGATTCGACGCCCTTCGGCGGGCGGCTGCCCAGGTCGCGGCCGAGGAGGGGTGGCTGCGACGGCCCACCGGGGGATGGGTCCCGGCCATCGACGCTGCGGTGATGAGCGTGCGCGACTGACATGTCGGCGAAGCACGTCGCGGCTTTCTTGTGTGGAGGGACTGTGAAGGGCGCTGGTAATTTGTAGGTGACTGAAGTGGAAGGGGGGCGCTGTGACGCTGATGGGGCGTGGGGAGGAGCCTCAGGAGCGGGACATCACCATGCAGTTGAAAGTGCCCGCCTCATTCAAGGCGGACGAGACCGTTCAACTGCGGGTTCCGCAGCAACGCATATCCGGCACCGAACAAGAATCGACGATATCCGAAATAACCAAACATTCGGGTGAGGAAGCGTCGGATCGAATACGTCGTGACAGTAAGGCCGATCAACCGAATCGCCGCAGAAATCGGAACCCGCGCAAAGCCCCTCGAACACCCCTCCCTTCCCGCCTCGTCACCGTTCTCCACCTGGCGCCCCTGCTGAGCGTCCTCGCCGCCCAGTCCGCCCGCCTCGCGCCCTACGCCCGCCGTATGCGGCCGCAGTACCCCCGGCCCGGGCGCACGGGTCTGCGCCGATGGCTGCCCTCCTGGCGGCAATGGCTCGGCGCCTCCCTCGCCGGCGTGGGCCTCAGTGGCCTCTTCCTCGCCATCGCCTACGCGGCCACCGACATCCCGGACAACCTCAACTCGTACGCCACCCAGCAGGACAACGTGTACTTCTGGGCCGACGGGACGCCCATGGCCCGTACCGGCTGGGTGCAGCGGCAGGCGATGCCGCTGGAGGACATCCCCGCGGATGTCCGGTGGGCGGTCCTCGCCGCGGAGAACGCGAGCTTCTACAGCGATCCCGGCATCTCCTTCACGGGCATCACCCGTGCCCTGTTCCGCACGCTGGGCCAGGGGGACACCCAGGGCGGATCGACCATCACCCAGCAGTACGTCAAGAACGTCTACCTGAACCAGGACCAGACCGCCCGCCGCAAGTTCACCGAGGCGATGATCGCCCTCAAGCTCGACAACCGGATGAGCAAGGACGAGATCCTCGAGAGCTACCTCAACACCAGCTGGTTCGGTCGCGGCACCTACGGCATCCAGCGCGCCGCCCAGGCCTACTACGGCAAGGACGTCAGCGAACTCAACGCCAGTGAGGCCGCGTTCCTGGCCGCCCTGCTCAAGGGCGCCGGCCTGTACGACCCGACCCTGAGCAGCGCCAACCGCGCCCGCGCCGTGGAGCGCTGGTCCTGGACCCTCGACCGGATGGTCGACATCGGCAAACTCTCCGAGGCCGAGCGGGCCACGTACAAGAAGTTCCCCGAGCCGCTGAAGAGCAACCCGCTGTACGACACCGGTGAGCAGAGCGACTACCTGGTCGAACTCGCCTCCCAGTACGCCAAGAAGGCCGCGAGGATCTCCGAGAAGGAATTCGACCTCGGCGGCTACCAGATCTATACGACCTTCGACAAGAAGAGGGAGGCCCAGCTCACCGACGCGGTCACCAAAGCGCGCAAGAAAGCCCTGAAGGACCACCCGAAGACCGCGAAGACCGCGCACTACGGGGCCGCAGCGGTGGCCGCCGACGGCCGGATCCTCGCCGTCCACGGCGGCCCCGACCACCGTGAGCAGGGCTACAACGAGTCCAACGCCACCACGGTCCCGGCCGGTACCGCCTTCACGCCGTTCGTGTACGCGGCCGGTCTGGAGCACGGCGTCCGCAAGACCCGCGACGGGGCGGAAACCCCGGTCGCCGGGGAGTCCCTCTACAACGGCGACGACGACGTGCCGGTGACCACGCCGGAGGGGCCGTACTGGGACCGCAGCGGCCGCAAGGTGGCCGCCAGCAACGACGGGAACAAGTCCTACGGACAGATCTCCCTGCACCGGGCGATGGAGCTGTCGGTGAACACGCCGTTCATGCAGCTCGGCATGGACACCGGCCTGGACAAGGTGCGCGACACGGCCGAGGCCGCGGGCCTGCTGCCCTCCAGCATCGGGGCCCAGGTGCCCGCGCTGTCGATGGGCAGTTCCACGCCCAGTGCCATCCGCATGGCCAGCGGCTACTCCACGTTCGCCGCGGCCGGCAAGCACACCGAGCCGTACTCGGTGCGCCGGATCACCCACAACGGCACCAAGGTCCGCCTGGACCTGCCCAGCCCGCGCCGGGCGGTCGGCGCCGATGTGGCCGAGGAGGTCACCTCCGCGCTCACGGACGCCTTCCGCACCGCCCACCCCGACGGCGCGCCCGCCACCGCGAAGGTGGCCGGGAGGGCCGGGACCACGCAGAACGACACCGCCGCCTGGTACGTCGGCACGTACGAGTCCGTCTCCACGGCGGTCGTCGTCTACCGCATGGACCTGGCCAAGAGCCTGGAGCCACTGCCACTGAAGGGGATCGCGGGCACCACGTCCGACGGCGTTCCCTACGGCATCTGGTCCCGTGCCACGCGCCCGCTCGGCTGACACCACCGAACGGCCGCCGTGACGCGGCGCCCGGCGCACCGCCCCACCTCCCTCGCAGAATGAGCCGCCCATGCCTCCGACATCCCACCGCCGCAGAGCCCCCGCATCCCGTCGCCGAGCAGGGGAGCCCCCGCTTCCCGCCCGCGTGGCAGCACTGACGGTGGCGGCCATGCTGTTCGCCTTGGTGATACCCGTCGCCTACAACAGCCTGACCGGTTCGGACAGCACCGCGCCCACCGCGTCCGCCGGTGACCCGGGTGGCTCCGACACGGAGGACGCGCCCTCCAGGCCGCCCGAGGAACCGAAATGGGACGGGAAGACGAAGGTGCTCGGCGACGGCTCGACGTCGTACACCGGGCCGCAGAAGGGCACGTTGAAGCCGAAGCCGCTCAAACCCGGTGAGAAACCGCCCCAGTTCGTCGTCTTCTCCTGGGACGGCGCCCTGGCGGGCGACGACCAGCTCTTCGCGCACTACCGGGAGTTGGCCAAGAGGTACGACGCCCACATGACGTTCTTCCTCACCGGCATCTACCTGCTGCCCAAGGACGAGGCGAAGCGCTACGACCCGCCGCAGCACGACGAGGGAGCCGCGGCCATCAGCTACCCCACCGACGAGCACATCCGCACCACGCTGGAGCAGCTCGGCAAGGCGTGGAAGGAAGGGCACGAGATCGGCTCGCACTTCAACGGCCACTTCTGCGGCATCCGCGGCGGCGGCTACTGGAGCGTCGACGAGTGGAAGAGCGAGATCGAGCAGTTCTATTCGTTCCTGCAGAAATGGAAGACCAACACCGGGTACGAGGACCTCGCTCCCTTGCCCTTCGACGCCGAGCGCGAGATCACGGGCGGTCGCGCGCCCTGCCTGGAGGGGCAGAAGAACCTGCTCAAAGCCGTCAAGGGCTTCGGCTGGCGCTATGACGCGAGCTCGGCCGGCGACTTCCAGATCTGGCCCACGAAGAAGGACGGCATCTGGGACTTCCCGTTGCAGATGCTTCCCTACGAGGGCGGCAAGTACCAGGGCCTGTCGATGGACTTCAACTTCCTCTACAACCAGTCCGACGGCGAGACCGAGGGCGACCCGGCCCAGTACCCCCGGTGGGAGGAGGAGACCGTCGACACGTACATGGCCGGCTTCAACCGTGTGTACTACGGCAGCAGGGCGCCCCTGTTCATCGGCAACCACTTCGAGAACTGGAACGGCGGCCTCTACATGAGGGCCGTCGACCGGGTCGTCGAGAACGTGTGCACCAAGAAGGACGTCCGCTGTGTTTCCTTCCGCGAACTGGCCGACTGGATGGACGCGCAGCGGCCCGAAGTCCTAGAGCAGCTGCGCACCCTGGACCCCGCGCAGTCCCCGGACTGGTCGACCGTCGTGCAGTGACGTTCCCGTAACGGCACTGGCTCACTGACGCATCCCTCTTCACAGGAACCACACATGCCATGTAAGGATGCGCTACCCCGGCATCCGTCCGCCGGGGCAAGAGGGGAACACATCAGTGAAGTCAAGGAAATTGAGCCGGACGCGCCGGCGCGCCACCATATGCGGGGCGGCCGCCGCCTCGGTCGTCGCCGGAGCGGCACTGCTGCCCAACTGGAGCGCGGGCGCCGCGGTCGTCGACGACCCCACGGTGGACGCCAGGACCAGGGCGACCTTCCAGCGGCTGGCGGACGCGGTCTTCACCGACCGTACGGACGCTCTGGTCGACGGCGGGCAGGGTGACCGGGAGGAGCCGCTGACCGACGGTTTCTCCGGGGACGTCCGGCTGTCCTCCGGCCTGGCCGGCAGCGAGGACTCCGCACGGTCCAAGCTGGATCAGCGCAGGGACAGGCTCGCGGAGTTGGGCGAGACGTACAGCAAGGGCAGCACCACCGTCACCCTGGACGCCACGAGCGTGACGGGCCGGAAGGCCAAGGTCGCGGTCACCGAGACCACGACCCTCACCTACGAGAAGGCCCGCGCCGGCGGACCGAGGACCACCGGCTTCCAGGCCCACCACGAGCTGACGTTCAGCGCCGACCGGCGGGGCGACTGGCAGCTGACCGGTGTCCGCGCGACCGACGAGGGATATCTCGCGGTGAACCAGACGGCCAAGCCGGCCGTCGAGCCGATGACCGCGAGGGCGGGCACCACCAGCACCACGCCCTCGGCGCCGAAGGCGTCGACCTCCTACCCCGGCCCGGCCAACCCGAAGAACTTCACCGCCAGCGGCCTCGACTACCCGGCGATGGCCACCTACGCGAAGCAGTACTGGTCCGACTACAACCCGGCCTATCCGAACTTCAACGGGCAGGGCGCGGGCGGCGACTGCACCAACTTCGTCAGCCAGGCCCTGAAGGCGGGCGGCTGGAAGCACGTCCCCGGGTATGTGTACGACTACACCAAGTGGTTCGGCAACGCCGACATCCAGTCGCACTCGTTCATCGGGGTCAACGAGTGGTCCTGGTTCGCCCAGAACTCGAAGCGGACGACCAGCCTCGCCAACGTCTACCAGATGGACGTCGGCGATGTGCTCCAGATCGACTTCGACCGGGACGGCTCGAAGGACCACACCATGATCGTCACGTCCCGCAGCCGGGGCGTGCCGTACCTGACGTACCACTCCACCAACACCTACAGCAGGTCGGTGGCGAGCATCATCGCCTCGTACCCGAACGCGCTGTACTACGCCTACCGCACCTGATCGACCGGGCCCAGCCACCCCTGGTGGCCGGGCCCGCTGTCCGCCGATGCCGCGGCCCCCGGCGGGGGAGGCCGGGGGCCGGGCGTGGGGAGATGGCTCAGAACGCCAGGGTCCAGCTGTTGAGGGTGCCCGTGGCGCCCTCGGAGATGTCCTCGACGCGGAGCTTCCAGGTGCCGTTCGCCGGGGAGGCGGCGGCGTCGACGGTGTAGACCTGCTGGAGGGTGCCGCCGTCCTCGGTCGCGGAGTCGGACTTCACCAGGTACAGCTTGCCGTCCGGGGCGACCAGGTGGATCTCCAGGTCACCGCGCCACTCGTGCGTGGCGTCCACGTACACCTTCAGCGTCTTCGGGGCGGCCCCGGCGAACCCGCTGACGGTGACCGGCGATTCCAGGACGCCGGGGTCGGGCAGGCTGTGCTTGGTCTGGTTCTCGTACGAGGGGAACGTCAGCGACCATCCGTTGAGCGTGCCCGTGGCGCCCGCCGAGGTGTCCTGCACCTGGAGCTTCCAGGTGCCGTTGGCCGCAGCGGCACGCGCATCGACCGTGTACGTGGTCTTGAGGGTGCCGCCGTCCTCCGTCCCGGACGCCGACTTGACGGGGTACGAGGTGCCGTTGGGGGCGACCAGGCCGATCTTCAGGTCACCGCGCCACTCGTGCGTGGCGTTCACGTGCACCTGCAGCCCTCCGGGCGCGTTGCCGGAGATCCCGGACACGGTGATCTCGGAGGTGAGGGTGCCCGGGTCCGGGATGGCGACGGAGCCGCTCTTCTCGAACGTCGGGAACGTCAGTGACCAGTCCTTGAGCGTGCCGGCGGAGCCCGCCGAGGTGTCCTGGACCTGGAGCGTCCAGGTGCCGTTGGCCGGTGATGTGCCGGCGTCGACCGTGTAGGTGCTGCTGAGGGTGCCGCCGTTCTCCGTCCCGGACGTCGACTTCAGCGGGTACAGCTTGCCGTTGGGGTCGGCCAGGCCGATCTTCAGGTCACCGCGCCACTCGTGCGTGGCCTCCACGTGCACCTGGAGGTTCTTCGGCGCGTTGCCGGAGATACCGGCCACCGTGATGGGCGACTGGGCCGTCCCCGGGTCGGGGATGGCGTAGTCCGTGTTGTTGATGAGCTGGGACGGACGCGGCTTGGCGGCCGGCTCGGGCTCCGGTTCCGGTGCCGAGCCGCCGAGCGCCTGGCCGAGGTCGATACGGGGAGTGCCGGCGCCGGTGTAGGTGATGGTCTTCCCGGTGGTTTCCAGGAGCGACTCCAGCTCCCCGATGCTCTTGGTCGGGAAGGCCTCCCGAAGGATCGCGAAAGCACCGGCCACGTGCGGGGCAGCCATCGAGGTGCCGTTCTTCGAGGCGTAGCCGTCGCCGGGAACGGAGGAGACGATGCCGGTGCCGGGGGCCAGGACGTCCAGCAGCGCGCCCCGGTTGCCGAAGGACGACAGCTGGTCGTCGTCGGTGGTGGAACCGACGGCGATGGCGGAGGAGACACAGGCGGGAGCGCCGACCGCGTCGCCGTATCCGTTGTTCCCGGACGCGACCACGGTGGCCACTCCGGCGTTGAACAGGTTGTCGATGGCCGGCTTGCGCGCGTCCTTCTCGCAGGCGGCGGCGTACCGTCCGCTGCCCAGGCTCAGGTTGGCCGCGACGACGGGGGTGCCGGACTGCCGCAGCTGCAGCACCTTCTCCATCGCCGCGATCTGGGCGCTGGTGAAACTGAGCACGCAGGGCGCGGCACCCGGGCCGCAGAAGTCCTCGGAGGTGAACTTGCTGAAGACCTGCATGGCGACGATGTCGGCGCCGGGGGCGACACCTCGTGCGGGGGCTCCGGCGATGCCGGCGCCGTCACCCGCGGCGATACCGGCCACATGGGTTCCGTGGGAACAGGCGGCGATGGTCGCGCACGCCCCGGTCTCGGAGTCGGCGGTGCCGGGACCCTCCTGGGCCGCGGTGCCGTTCGGGCACAGGCTGGTCGCGGAGTACTCGGCGTCGGCGGGCGAGAAGCACGCCTCGGCGATGATCCGGTCCCGCAGGAACGGGTGGTCGGTGGCGACGCCGGTGTCCAGGACGGCGATCGCACTGCCGGCGCCGGTCCTGCCCGCCGCGGCGGCTTGGGCGCCGCCGACGAGGGGCACGCTCTGGTCCAGGGACGGCGGCACCGGCACGTCCTCGGTGACGCTGACCACGCCCGGCTGGGCGGCCAGTTCGGCGAGGCCGCCTCTGTCGACCTTGAGGGTGACGACCGGCAGGGTGTCGAAGGACTGCAGCGTGTCACCGGCGGTGGCCGCGCCGGCCAGGTCCGCGCGCTTCTCGGTGACGACGTTGACGCGGACCCTGCCGCCGTCAGCGGTCTCGTCATACAGCGGCGGGTCGACGGGGTCGCTCGTCGTCTCGGCTGCTGCGGTGGTGCTCGACGGCGCGGCGGCGTGGGCCGGTATCGCACCGAGGGACGCGGTGATCATCGCCGTGATGACCGCGGACCATATCGGTCTCTTCACATTCTCTCCGTCAAGAGAGCGGGCAAGCAGATGCCCGCGGGGTGGGCGCGAAGCCGAAGGCCGGATGGCGACACGTGCCGCCATCCGGCCTTCATGCCTGAGTCATGCCTGAGTCGCGTTGTTCGTCGGAAGGCGCCTGAGGATCAGGTCGCGTTCGCGCCGTTCTTCGCCCGGCCGAACACCGTCACCGCCGCGTAGTACAGGTTGGCGGCGGAGCGGCAGGGGCTCTTGAAGAAGTAGCCGTTGCAGGTCTTGGTGTAGAGCGAGGTCCAGAAGACGCCGTCCACCGCGAAGCCCTTGTTGCGCGACAGGTACTTGTAGTAGCCCTTGTACGAGTTGCCGATGGTGCCGTAGCCGTAGTCGTGCTGGTCACAGGCGGGGCGGAAGTCGTAGCCGAGCGGCCGGTCCGGAGCGGTGGTGCAGTGGTCGTGGTTGATGCCGCGCACCGAGGTGCCGTTCGGCAGCTTCTTCCACGACGGGGAGTGCCAGCCGTAGTGCGCCACCTTGGTGGTGCAGCCGGACCTCGTGTAGTACATCCAGCTCGTCGCGGTGCTGCAGTACGACGGGTACGACTGCGGGCCCGAGACCTCGCCGCCGAGGAACTCCGAGGAGGCCGGCGCGTCGGTGAGGGTGGAGTCCGGGCTGGGGGCATCTCCCTCGACCGCGGTGCCCGGGGTCGGCACCTCCTCCTCGGTGGTGGCGTCCGGAAGGGCGGACCCGGCGGAGAAGTCCAGGTGCCAACTGCCGTTGGTCGGCGAGGTGATCTCGGACAGCCGGTCGGTGGCGTCGTAGGCGTATGTGGCCTGCGGCTCACTGGCCTCGGTCGGGTTGGTCACGGTGCGCAGCAGACCGGAGGAGTCGTAGGCGTACCGGGCGAGGGTCTGCGTGGTGGCGCCCTCGGTGACGGTGATCTGCTTGACCTGGCCCGCGTAGTCGCCGGCCGTGGAGGACGTGGCCGTGGTTGCGTTCGCGTAGGTGATCGTGGAGGTCGTCTTCAGCTTGTCGCCGAAGGCCGGGTTGGTGATCTCGGCGACGCGCCCCCGGGTGTCGTACTCGACAGCGGTGGCGTAGGTGTTGCTGCCGACGCTGATGACACGCCAGGTGTCGGCACCGGTCGCGGCCTGCTCCCACTTGTAGGTGGGCTTGAGGTTTGCGGCCGGGATCGGCCGGCCGGACGCGTCGGTGAAGGTGTCGTCGCCTTCGACCGTCGCGGCGAGGTCCACGCCGATGACCTCGGCGATGGAGGTCTCCAAAGTCCCCGTCGCGTCATTCCACTTGGTCGTCTCGGTGATCTGGGACCCGTCGGCGGTCGCGTACTTCTTCACGCCGCCGCCGCTCGGGTAGTCCACGCTGGACTTGAGCTCGTACCGGAGCGTCTCGTTCACGCCCAGGTCGGTCACCAGGATGGTGTCGCCCTGCTGCTCCAGCTTCCGGTTGAGCTGGCCGCCGACGAACTCGGCTTCCCAGCTGGGGCCGAAGACCCCCATGTCGGCCCGGCTGTCGGGGGCGTCCTCGGGTGAGGCGACGCCGTCGGCCTGGGCACTCACCGAGTGCCGGCGGTTGACGAGCACGCCGGCCACATCGGTCTCGGTGACCTCGAAGGAGTCGGTCGCCGAGAAGTACATGCCCGGGCCGACATCCTGAATCGTTCCTTCAGCCAGCGGCTGGTCGATGGTCTCCGCCGCTGTCGCCTGCTGCTGCGGAAGCAGCAGCGACAGGCCGAGCACGGCGACAACAGGCAGCGCAGTTCTGCGCACAAGTCCCCCCTTGTGAAGATCCTTTGAGCGATCGCCGGGAAACGTAAAGGCTTTGTAAGCGCTTCCGCAAGCCCTAATAAAGGGGAGGAAGGGGCTCCGATTCATTGCAATGGCGAAAGTCGTCGACGGGGGCCAATAGGGATGCTCTATGTGATGCCTGTGGTTCGCGCCCGCGAAGTGGGAGCCGTGATTACGTCTGGATGTGATCCAGGTCACTGGGCTGTCTCATGGGAGAGCCACGATTTCGGGGTCGTCAATGGGCGGCGGGAGCAGCGCTGTTGGGGCACCGAGCCCCGGCCTTTCCGAAACTCCCTGAGGAAATGAGTACTTGTACTCATGCCGGAGCGTGCTCCCCGGTCCACCGTTGGAGAACTCCGATCCCGGACCGACCCGAAGGAACCCCGCGATGCCGAACGCCTCCCGCCAGCGCGGCGTCCCGCGCCTGCGCCGGCTGCTCGCGCTCGCCACGGGAAACTGGTTCGCCCGGGGCTATCCGGCGGTCGTCGCCGCCTCCGTCCTGGTGACGGCCATCGGCTGCTGGGCCGGGTGGCTCCTTCTGTGCGCCTTCGTGAACGCCGCCGTACTCGGCGCCCTCGCCGCGCATGGGGCGCGCGCTGAGTGCACCCACCTGCAAAGGACTCGGGCCCTGCCGGCGCCCGCGGCGGACAACTGGCTCGTCCGTCCGGCGTCACCCGCCGAGTGGGCCTCCTCGCCGACCTGGCTGAGCCCGTTGGTCTTCTCCGCCGGTGCGGCCCTGGCCTGCCTGTTCAACGCCGTGCTGCTCGGCCGGCTCGCACCCAGGCTGCGTGTGGGAGAACCACGCCCGGCCGCATGACGGGAGCCGCTGGACCGGCCGGCGGGATCGTTCGCCAGCCGGTCCGTCTTCCCCGCGATGGAGCGCTCCCCGCGTCGAGAAAGGTACTCATGGGCCGTGACCTGCAGCTGCGCGCTGCCACCGAGGAGGATCTCCAGTGGATCCACGAACTGCGCCACCGGGTGTACGCCCAGGAACTGGGCCAGCATGCCCCTGATCCGGCCGGGTCGCTTCGCGACGGACTGGACGGCGACAACGTCTATCTGGTCGCGGCGCGAGGAGCGGCCCGGATCGGCTTCGTCAGTGTGACTCCGCCCTGGTTGGGGCGGTACGGGCTGGACAAGTACCTGACCCGCGACGAACTGCCGCTGCTGACCGAGGGCGATCTGTTCGAGGTGCGCATCCTCACCGTTGAGCCTCGCTGGCGGACCACCGCGGCGGCACCCCTGCTGATGTACGCGGCGCTGCGCTGGATCGCCGCCCGGGGCGGTCGCCGGGTGGTGGCGATGGGCCGCGCCGAACTGCTCGACATGTACCTGGCCGTGGGCCTGCGCCCGGTCGGCCGTACTGTCCACAGCGGTGCGGTGACGTTCGAGGTGCTGACCGGCGGCGTGACCGAACTGACGAAGCTTGCGATGGACCGCTACGGCACCACGCTCGAGCGCCTTCGGTCCGCGGTGGACTGGCAGTTGGACATGGCGTTCGCTCCCCGGCCGGACGGCTGTGAGCACGGCGGCGCCTCGTTCACCGCCATCGGTACGGACTTCCGTAGTCTCCACCGGCGCCACCAGGTGGTCGCGGCCGACGTGCTGGACGCCTGGTTCCCCCCGGCCCCCGGGGTGAGTGCGGCGCTCGCGGCAGATCCCGCCTGGGCCGCCCGGACCTCGCCGCCGACCGGAGCCGAGGGCATGCTGGCCGAAATCGCCGCGGCTCGGGCGCTGCCGGCGGAAGCGCTCGCGGTCGGCGCCGGTTCGTCCGACCTGATCTTCAGGGCTTTCGGCCAGTGGCTGACCCCGGAGAGCCGCGTGCTTCTGACGGACCCGTGCTACGGCGAGTACGCCCACGTCACGGAGAGGGTGATCGGATGCCGGGTGGACCGTTTCCGGTTGCGCCGTGAAGACGGCTGGCGGATCGATCCGGACCGGCTGTCCGCCGTCGTCCGATCCGGCCGCTACGACCTCGTGGTGGTGGTCAACCCGAACAACCCGACCGGACGCCACGCGCCGGCCGCGGAGCTGCGCGAACTGATCGCCGCCGCGCCGGCCCGCACCCGCTGGTGGATCGACGAGGCATACGTGGGCTACGTCGGCCTGACCGAGTCGCTGGCCGGCCATGCCGCGACGGACCCGCGGCTGGTCGTCTGCACCTCGCTGTCCAAGATGTACGCGCTGTCCGGCGCGCGGGCCGCGTACCTGGTGGCCGAGCCGACCACAGCGGCCGAGCTGCGCCGACGGACACCGCCCTGGCCGGTCAGCCTCCCGGCGCAGCTGGCCGCGGTGGCGGCCCTGCGTGACCCGGCGTACTACAGCGACCGCTGGCTCCGCACCCACGCCCTGCGGAAGCAACTGGCCACCGACCTGGCCGAATTGGACGAGACCCTGGTGGTCGAGGAGTCCGTGGCGAACTTCCTCACCGTGACCCTGCCGTCGGACGGGCCGAGCGCCGCGCGACTCGTGAACGAGTGCCGCCGCCACGACGTGTATCTGCGCGACCTGTCCCCGTTGTCGCCGGAGTACCAGGGGCGCACGGTGCGCATCGCGGTCCGGGACACCGCCGAGAACGCGCGCATCGTGGCCGCGTGTCAGGCCGCCCTGGCCGTGCTGCGACCGGCTTCGGCCCCGCCTGTAGCCATGCCCACCGGTGTTCCCGCCGACGTCCCCGGCGGATCCGCCCGGTGATCACCATGGCCGCGCTGGCACCCCACCTCGGTGGGGCGCTGGTGCTGGGCGGCATCGCGGTGGCGGTGTCCCGGCGCCGTGAACTGATGATCCGGTGGTGCGCCTGGGCGGTCGGAGTACCACTGGTCACCGGGGCGTTCTGGTTGGGTCGCCCGGGCGCCGCGGCTGTCGCGATCGTGGTCGGGGTGATCGCCGTGATGGAGTACGGCGGGCTGATGCGGCTGGGCCGGGCAGACCGGGTGGTGCTGGCCGCGGCGGTGACGGGCGTGGTGCTGGCGGCCTGGTTGGCCCCCGGACAGGTGCTCCGGGTGGCCGCGGCAGGGGCGCTTGTGGTGGCCGCGGTGCCGCTCCTGGCCGGTGACGCCGACCACGGCCTGCACCGGCTGAGCGCCGGCCTGCTCGGACTGACCTGGCTGAGCGTGCTGGCCGCGCTCGTGCCGCTGGGGGCGACTGGGCTGGCCCTGTTCGTCGCGGTCTCTGTCGCCGACATCGCGGCGTACTTCGCCGGTCAAGGGCTCGGCGGGCCGCGACTGTCGCCCCTCTCACCGGCCAAGCGGTGGAGCGGGACGCTGGCCGGCGCCGCGGCCGGCCTCGGAGTGCTGGCCGCACTGTCCGCGCTGAGCTGGCCCATGGCGGTGGCGGTAGTGGTCGGCGGCCCGGCCGGTGACCTTCTCGAATCCATGATCAAAAGAGGTGCGCAGGCAAAGGACGCGGGCCGCTGGCTACCCGGCTCCGGCGGCCTGTTGGACAGGATCGACTCGCTGCTCATCGCGCTGGCCGTGCTGCTGGTCCTGGGCTGACCTCATCGTCGATCTCGACGCGTCCGACAACTCGGAAGGCGACACCTGAGCGTCGAAGGTCATCGACCCGGCAGGCAACACCTGGACCTATACATACGACGCCCGGGGCCGCGTGACGTCGACCATCGACCCGGACACCGGCAGGACGGAGACCTGGTACGACGACGCCGACCGCCCGGTCAAGGTGACGGACGCCAAGTCGCGGACGACGTACACGACGGATCAGGCGGGCCGGGCTGCGACCACGCCCACCGGGCCCGGCGTGGCTGGACATCCGCAGCGGAGACATGCGCACCGTACGACTCGGCCAGCGCATGGACGTAGTGACCTGCCTGGGCAACAGTCTCGCCTACGTGCACGACAACAACGAGATCGGCCAGGTCTTCGCCACCTTCGCGGCCCACGCCCAGCCGGGCACACTGCTCGTGTTGTGCTCCCCGATCGCTCCGATCACCCGGACCGAGCCGAACACCGCCACGGTGGACACTCCGAGAGGGCCCGCTACCGTCACCATCCGACATGAGTGGGACCTGCGGACCCAGATCAACACCATGCACCGGCACTGGGTGCTCCCGTCAGGTGCCGAGGCCCGAGACGAGATCCGCAGGCGTGTGTTGTTCCCCCGCGAGTTGGAGCGCTACGCGGGGGGTGCCGGCTTCCAGGTCCTGGACATGCTCGACGGCACAGGGACAGAGCTAACCGGCCCAACCGCATACACCGTGGCCCGATACACCCGGCGGTGACCGACGGAACGGAAACGGCGCCGGTTCCAACCGGCTGACCCCTCACGGCAGTAGCGACGGCAACAGCCATGGATTTCCCCGCACAAAGGTTCGAAGTGTCTAACGCGCCGGGTATTTATTCCATTCGGGAAAGCCCAGTTCGTCGAGCAGCGTGCTGAAGAGGTCCTCGGCGAAGGCGCCTTGGGAACGAAGCAGCTCTTCTATCCTGGATTGCTGCGCTGTGGCAGGGATGTTGGCGGCTGCGGCCCATGCGAGGGCCCCCGCGGCGTCGGATGGGACTTCCAAGTCGAGTTCCGTGCGCTTGCGTCTGACGGCATCGTGAAACTCGGGTGTGTCCAGCCATTCGATCACATCGTCGACGTCTTCGGGTTCGTCGACCAGTAGCCGCGCGGCGTTGGGTCCAGGTTGAGCCATGCCTGCCAACGCTGTCCGGTGGCATCCAGGCCGGTTACCAGGGCGATGTCGCTGTCGGAGATGTGGGCGACGCAGGCAGGCGCCTTGCTTCAATCGACCAAGACAGGAAGGTATTCGTCGTCCCCTATCCCTTGGTCGAGCTGGAGCGTCTGCCAGCCGTCAGGTCGCGGCTCCCACACGTGCACGGCGTCCTCCAACTCTTCATCGAGGCTGTCGAACACGGGGCCTCCAGCAACGGACGGTTGCTGCGCGTGAAGACCAGGTGGCCCGAGAATCCCACGGGGGTTCCTCCTTTGAGACGTTGTGCGCACCCTACGGGCTGCCACTGACATCGCAGGCTGGGTCGGCTTCTGCTTGGCTCTGCATGCGAGAAAGTGATCGGCTCTGCCTTCGTAGCGACGGCGCAGGCGGCGACAGCCGGCAAACCAGGACACCGTTCTCTCAACCACTTCCTGGGCATCCGCAGCACACGGCCCGCCCTGGTCGCGTGGGGACCCGATGGCGCACCCAAGGCTGCGAGGTGGGCCATTCCTCAGTGATCCACCACTAACCCGCCACGAGCAATGACCTTGTTCGCATGCACATCATCCCCGCGACAAGGTTCCCCCAAGATCCCGTGAAGCACGCCCACCCAGGCCCCGACTGTCAGACCCCCGTGGAACACTGACGACGTTGCGCAAGTGAACGGGGTGGCCAAGTGGCCGAGTGGCCCAGGTGGTCGGTGGGGAGCGGACGGCGATGAGCAAGCGGCAAGTGCAGAAGATGCTGCAGCTGATAGCGGGCGGAGGGCCCGTCGAGCTCACCAGCCCCATGGCCTCCGTGAAGAAGCTCGCCACGCTGGCCTTCATCGCCCAGCAGTTCGGGTACGAGTACCTGGACGTACGGCAGAGCAGCGGGCGTAATGGCGCGCTCATCATGATGATCGCCCCCGACCCCAGCCCCCACGCCCGCGCCCGCGCCGCACAGAACTGGGCGCAGTATCCGAACGCCCACGACGGGGTCTCCGTGCCGCCCCTGATCCCCGACGCCTTCGAGCTCCTCAAGGCCCGCATCAACTTCGACCTCACCGGCAAGAACGCCGAGAAGCGGGCGGGCTACGCCGCCGTGGGCGTCACCATCGGCGCCGGGATCCTCGGGGTGCGGCTCGGTGGGGACCCCTCCGCCTGGATCGCGGCGCTGCTCACGTGGGTGTTCTTCATGGCGATCCTCGGCGTGGTCTTCGTCGTCAACCGCAAGCGCAACGCGAAGTTCGCCGCCCGGCTGCAGTCCGCCGGGTTCATGCCGTTCACAGAGGAGTCCGGGCGGGTGCGCTACCTGCCGCCGGGCACCCAGCTGCCCGGGCAGCCCTTCGCCGCCGGGCCGTACGGCCACCAGCCTCCGCCCGGCGCTCCCACGCCGGGCGCACCCGCCGGTTACGGCCGGCAGGCCCCCGGTCCGTACGCCGGCCAGCCCGCCGCCCCCGGGGCGTACCCCGCTCAGCCCGCAGCCCCGGGCCCCTATCCCGCTCAGCCCGCGGCCGCCCCCGCCCCGTACGGCAACCAGCCCGCCCCCAGCCCCTACGGTGCCCCCCAGCCCCAGGGCCCGCACGCCACACCGCAGCCGCAGCACCAGCCGCACCCACAGCACCAGCCGCACCCACAGCATCAGCCGCCACACCAGCCCCAGCAGCCGTACGGCCAGCCACAGCCCTACCCGCAGCAGAACCCCCAGCACGACCCCCACTGGCAGCCCCCGCAGCACTGACACCGCCGTCTCCGCATCGCGCCTATATATAGGGACGCCGCGTATAGGGACGCACACAACCTCTCATCCACCTTCCCCGCCGGGTGAGAGCAAAGTTCCTTTCCGGTCACTCGATGCCACAGCGCGGAAACGAGCCCTCCCTACCTTCGGGATCAGCCACTCGAAGTGCGACCGAGCCCCGAAGTACCGTGGAGGCGTCATGACAGCCCCTAGCACAGCCCCCGCCGCGAGCAGGGGAGGCCGCTGGATCGATCACTGGGACCCCGAGAACGAGGCGTTCTGGAACGAGACCGGAGAGAAGATCGCCAAGCGGAACCTCTTCTTCTCGGTCCTCTCCGAGCACATCGGCTTCTCGATCTGGACCCTGTGGTCCGTGATGGTGCTCTTCATGGGACCGGAGTACGGGCTCACCCCTGCCGACAAGTTCACCATCGTCTCCATGGCCACCCTGGTCGGCGCCATCGTCCGCGTGCCCTACACCTTCGCCGTCGCCATCTTCGGCGGCCGGATGTGGACGGTCATCTCGGCGGGCATGCTGCTCCTGCCGACCGTCGCCGCGTTCGCCGTGATGGAGCCGGGGACGTCCTTCACCACCTTCCTGCTCTGCGCGATGCTGGCCGGTGTCGGTGGCGGAAACTTCGCCTCCAGCATGACCAACATCAACGCCTTCTTCCCCCTCCGTAAGAAGGGGTGGGCGCTCGGTCTGAACGCCGGCGGCGGCAACATCGGCGTGCCCGTCGTGCAGCTGATCGGCCTCGCCGTCATCGGTGCCAGCGGCGGCCCGCGCCTGCTGCTCGGTATCTACATCCCCTTCATCGTGATCGCCGCCGTACTCGCGTGGCTCAAGATGGACAGCATCTCGTCGGTGAAGAACGACACCGGCGCCGCCAAGGACGCTGTGAAGGAGGCCCACACCTGGATCATGTCCTTCCTGTACATCGGCACCTTCGGCTCCTTCATCGGATACAGCTTCGCCTTCGGCCTGGTCCTGCAGACCCAGTTCGGCCGTACGCCGCTGCAGGCCGCCTACGTCACCTTCATCGGCCCGCTGCTGGGCTCGCTGATCCGGCCCGTGGGCGGCTCGCTCGCCGACCGGTTCGGCGGTGCGAAGATCACGCTGTGGAACTACGTCGCCATGGCCGCCGCGACCTCCGTCATCATCGTGGCCTCGATGCAGAAGTCGCTGCCGCTGTTCACCACCGCGTTCATCGCCCTGTTCGTCCTGTCCGGCCTCGGCAACGGCTCGACGTTCAAGATGATCCCCGGCATCTTCCACAACAAGGCCCTCGCCAAGGGCCTCACCGGTGAGGATGCCGCCGCCTACGGCCGTCGGCTCTCCGGTGCCTCCATGGGCCTCATCGGCGCGGTGGGCGCGCTCGGCGGTCTCGGCATCAACCTCGCCTTCCGCCAGTCCTTCCTCACCGTGGGCTCCGGCACCGGCGCCTTCGTCGCCTTCCTCGCCTTCTACGGCGTCTGCTTCGCGGTCACCTGGGCCGTATACCTTCGCCGCCCGGCCGCCTCGGAGACGCACGCCACATCGGCCTCGGAGGCAAAGCCGCAGCTCAGCTACGCGGAGGTGTGACGTAACACCGCTGACATCAAGCCGAACCGAGCCTGTCACGCACCATTGACAGGCTCGATCGGCATGCAGGTGTACCCACCAAGGGTGCGATCAGGAGCCGCTCCCGGTCACCCCCGGTGGACCACCTGGCGCAGGCACCACAACTCGAGTGCGGGACGAGAGTTATGTACGACACACAGCAGCAATCCGAACACGGGCCCCTCGCGGGTTTCACCGTGGGCGTGACCGCCGCACGCCGGGCCGACGAGCTCGGGGCGTTGCTCCAGCGGCGCGGCGCCGCCGTGCTGCACGCTCCTGCCTTGCGCATCGTGCCACTCGCCGACGACAGCGAGCTGCTAGCCGCCACCAAGGAGATCATCCAGCGCACGCCGGACGTAGTGGTCGCCACGACCGCGATCGGCTTCCGGGGCTGGATCGAGGCCGCCGACGGATGGGGACTGGGCGAGGACCTGCTGGAACGGCTGCGCGGGGTCGAGCTCCTCGCGCGCGGACCGAAGGTCAAGGGCGCGGTACGGGCCGCCGGGCTGACCGAGGAGTGGTCGCCGTCCAGCGAGTCCATGGCCGAGGTACTCGACCGGCTGCTGGAGGAGGGCGTCGACGGGCGCCGGGTCGCCATCCAGCTGCACGGTGAGCCGCTGCCCGGGTTCGTTGAGTCGTTGCGGGCCGCGGGAGCGGAGGTGCTCGGGGTGCCCGTCTACCGGTGGCTGCCGCCGGAGGACATCGGCCCGGTCGACCGTCTGTTGGACGCCACGATCTCGCGCGGCCTGGACGCCCTCACCTTCACCAGTGCGCCGGCCGCGGCGTCGCTGCTGTCGCGGGCGGAGGAGCGCGGGCTGCTTCCCGAAGTGCTCGCCGCCCTCAACCACGACGTCCTCCCGGCCTGCGTCGGCCCGGTCACCGCACTGCCTCTCCAGGCACTCGGCGTCGACACCGTCCAGCCCGAGCGCTTCCGGCTCGGTCCGCTGGTCCAGCTGCTGTGCCAGGAACTGCCCGGCCGGGCCCGGTCCCTGCCGATCGCCGGGCACCAGGTGGAGATCCGCGGGCACGCGGTCATGGTCGACGGCGTACTGCGCCCCGTGCCGCCCGCGGGCATGTCCCTACTGCGGGCCCTGTCCCGCCGGCCGGGCTGGGTGGTGCCCCGCGCGGAACTGCTGCGCGCGCTGCCGGGGGCGGGGCGGGACGAGCACGCGGTGGAGACGGCGATGGCTCGGCTTCGTACGGCTCTGGGGGCGCCGAAGTTGATCCAGACGGTGGTGAAGCGGGGGTACCGGCTGGCGTTGGATCCGGCGGCGGACGCGAAGTACGCGGACGCGTGAGCCGCCCCCGCCGCCCCTACCCGTCCCATCCTTGAAGGGGCGCCGCCCCTTCCACCCCGCCAGGGGGCTGCCGCCCCCTGGACCCCCACTTCGGCCCTGAACGGGCCTCGTCCTCAAACTCCCCCAGAGGGGGCACCCCCAGACGGGCTGGGATGCCCGGACCGGCGTCGAGAGGTGAAAGCCCCCTGTGGGGCCGGCCGGTACGAGGGGTTCCGGGACCAGCCACCGGGCAGGCACTGTTAGAGGGAACGCTTCTCCCAGTTCTCCCGGGGTGACCCCTAGGCGGTGACAGGCACATGGCACTGGGTACGGTCACGGACGCGTACGAGCTGCGGTTCGATGCCGGGCGGCTCTGTCTGGATCTCCTCGCGACCACGCATCCCGAGGAACGGTTCGACTCCGTCGAGGTGTTGTGCGCCTGGATCGTCGGCGCCGGGCTCGTACCGTCGGGCACGGCGCTGGCCCACGCCGACGCCGCTTGGCTCGTGCAGTTCCGCGAACTGCGTGGACGTATCGGACAGTTGGTGCGCGGCGGAATCACCCCCGAGCCCTGGCCGTCGTACGACATCGCGCTCGCCCGGGTGAACGACATCGCCCGTACCGCGCCCCCGGCCCCCCGTGCCGTACGGGGTGAAGACGGCACCCTGGTGAGGGAATTGGATCATCCGCCCGAGTGCGCCGCGCTGCTCGGCGCCATCGCGCGGGACGCCGTGGAACTGCTCACCGATCCGGTCGCGCGGGCCGGGCTGCGGGAGTGCGAGGGCGACAACTGTCCGATCGTTTATCTCGATTCGTCCCGTGGGCGCAGAAGGCGCTGGTGCTCCAGTGAGGTCTGCGGGAATCGGGAAAGGGTCGCCCGGCACCGTCGTCGCGCCGCCCTCGCCCGCGCCTGACGGTCCGTTATGCGGCTTCTGTGGAGCGGCTGTCGAAGTGATTTCGATTACATGTCGTTTACCTACGCACCCGTAGGGAAGCGGCGACTCGATCCGGTCGATGTGGTGGAAATGTAAAGATCGCACGGTGGGAATGTGCTGTCATGTCCCGCTCGTCACGTCACTCCGAAGAAAACTGTCGCATCGCTTTGAACACTCAACCGACCGCTTGCGTACGGGTAGTCGAGCGACCGACTGGGGGAACCCCCGGACATCGGAGGTGGGCGTGCGCAAGGATTCCGTCGTGGCCAATGAACGTGGATCGAGGGCCCGACATCGCATGTCCCAGCCCTCGGAACCTGATGAGGAGCTGATGCGTGCGCTGTACAGAGAGCACGCCGGACCCCTCCTTGCGTATGTCCTTCGACTGGTCGCCGGTGATCGGCAACGAGCAGAGGACGTCGTGCAGGAGACGCTCATCCGTGCCTGGAAGAACGCCGGACAGCTCAATCGAGCGACCGGATCGGTACGCCCCTGGCTGGTGACGGTCGCCCGGCGCATCGTCATCGACGGCCACCGCAGCCGGCAGGCCCGGCCGCAGGAGGTCGATCCGTCGCCGCTGGAGGTCATCCCCGCGGAGGACGAGATCGACAAGGCGCTGTGGCTGATGACGCTGTCGGACGCACTCGACGACCTGACCCCCGCCCACCGGGAGGTTCTCGTCGAGACGTACTTCAAGGGGCGTACGGTCAATGAGGCGGCCGAGACGCTGGGCATACCCAGTGGCACCGTTCGCTCAAGGGTTTTCTACGCCCTGCGGTCGATGAAGCTGGCTCTGGAGGAGCGGGGGGTGACGGCGTGATGAGTGTTTACGGGGGAAACCAGGGATTCGGGATGGGCGGTTCGGGTATGTCTGGGTCCATGAGCCCCATGCAGGGACATCCGGGCCCGAGCGAGCACGAAACCGTCGGTGCCTACGCCCTCGGGATTCTCGACGACGCTGAGGCAACCGCTTTCGAGGCCCACCTCGCGACCTGCGAATGGTGCGCCCAGCAGCTGGACGAACTCGCCGGAATGGAGCCGATGCTCGCGGCGCTCGCGGACCTGCCCGGTTCCGGTTCGCCCGCGATCGGCGAGTCCCTGTCGGCGAAGCCCAGCCCGCGTCTGGTGAACAAGCTCGTCGACGAGGTCGCCGAGCGCCGCGCCCAGAAGCGCCGGCGCAGCTTCTACATGGTGGCCGCGGCGGTCGCGCTGATCGTCGGCGGTCCGTTCGTGGCCGTGGCGACGAACGGCAGCGACGGCGGCGGGGACAGCGAGGGCAACCGGACCGTGCAGGCGGCCAACCCCGCCAAGGACCTGTTCGAGAGCATCGAGAAGAAGGTCACGGGAAGCGACGCGGCGACCGGGGCCACCGCGACCGTCGCCCTGCAGGAGAAGCTCTGGGGCACCGAGACGGGCCTCGAACTCAAGGGCGTCAAGGGTCCGCTCAAGTGCTCCATGATCTTCGTCAGCAAAGACGGTGAGCGCGAGACGGCGGCGTCCTGGTCGGTGGGGAAGTGGGGCTACGGCATCCCCGACGGCAAGACCGAGCAGGCCAGGAACCCGCTCTACGTCACCGGCGGCGTGTCCATGGCCCCCGAAGACGTCGATCACGTCGAGATCATGACCTTCGACGGAGAGAAGATCGTCGAGGTCGACGTGTAGTCGCCGTAGCTTTTCCGGGCCCCTTTCGCGTACGGTTGACGGCTGCCCAGCACGTCAGAAGGGGGCCCGGTGGCCGCTCAGGCTCCACAGGAAACCGCGCTCGAAGACTCCTTGAGAGACCGAGAGATCGGCGTCGAACAGGAACACCTGGACCGGGTGTACCAACGGCTCGAGGAGAAGATCCACGAGGCGGAGTTCCTCATGAACGACGCGGCCAAGCGCGGCCAGGTCGGCACGCCCGGCGCACTCGCCGAGCGGGACGCACAGGTCTTCCGGGCCGGTGTCCACCTCAACCGGCTCAACAACGAGTTCGAGGATTTCCTCTTCGGCCGTATCGACCTGCTCCTCGGCAAGGACGGCAAGAAGGGACCCGACGGCGCCTACACCGCCGTCGAGCCCGCCGAGGGCGCGGTCCGGGAGGACAACACCGCCGACATCGCGGAGACCCTGCACATCGGCCGCATCGGTGTGCTCGACCAGGACTACTCCCCGCTGGTCATCGACTGGCGGGCCCCGGCCGCGGCGCCCTTCTACCGCTCCACCCCGGTCGATCCGGGGCGGGTCGTACGGCGCCGGGTCATCCGCTCCAAGGGGCGCCGGGTGCTGAGCGTCGAGGACGACCTGATGCGCCCCGAGCTCAAGGCCTTCCTCGGCGGCGACGAGCTGCCCGTCATCGGCGACGGCGCCCTCATGGCCGCCCTCGGCCAGGCCCGCAGCCACACCATGCGGGACATCGTGGCGTCGATCCAGGCCGAGCAGGACCTCGTCATTCGCGCCCCCGCCGCATCCGTGACGTACGTCGAGGGCGGCCCCGGCACGGGCAAGACGGCCGTTGCGCTGCACCGCGCCGCCTACCTGCTCTACCAGGACCGGCGCCGGTACGCGGGCGGCATCCTGATCGTCTCGCCGACCCCGCTGCTGGTGGCGTACACCGAGGGCGTGCTCCCGTCGCTGGGTGAGGAGGGCCAGGTCGCCATCCGGGCCATCGGCTCACTCGTCGACGGCGCCGAGGCCACGCTGTACGACTCCCCGGCCACGGCCCGCGCCAAGGGCTCGTACCGCATGCTCAAGGTGCTGCGGAAGGCGGCCCGTGGCGCCTTGGAACTGAACGATTCGCCGGCCCGGCTCAGGGTCGTCGCCTTCGGCCGCCGGCTCGAACTGGAGGCCGACGAGCTGGAGCGCATCCGCCGCAACGCCCTCGGCGGTACGGCCCCCGTGAACCTGCTGCGCCCGCGCGCCCGCAAGCTGCTGCTCGACGCCCTGTGGGCGCAGTCGGGCGGCGCCACCCGCCACTCCGACCCGGAACTCGCCGCCGAGCTGCGCTCCTCCTTCGACGAGGACGTCACCTCGGAGGACAGCTTCATCGCCTTCCTCGACGCCTGGTGGCCGGAGCTGACGCCGAAGGCCGTGCTGGAGGCGATGGCCGACGAGCGGCGGCTCGGCCGCTGGGCCCGCCGGATCCTCAACCCCGGCGAGGTCCGCAAGGTGGCCCGCTCGCTCAGGCGGGCCGGCCACTCCGTGCACGACATCGCCATGCTCGACGAGCTCCAGGCGATCCTCGGCAGCCCGGCCCGCCCGAAGAGGAAGCGCGAGCTGGACCCGCTCGACCAGCTCACCGGGCTGGAGGAGCTGATGCCGGTCCGCGAGGAGTCGCAGCGCGAACGCGCCGAGCGGCTGGCGGCCGAGCGCGTCGAGTACGCCCACGTCATCGTCGACGAGGCCCAGGACGTCACGCCGATGCAGTGGCGCATGCTCGGCCGCCGCGGCCGGCACGCCACCTGGACGATCGTCGGCGACCCGGCCCAGTCCTCCTGGTCCGACGTCGACGAGGCGGCCCAGGCCCGCGACGAGGCGCTCGGCACCCGTCCGCGCCGCCGCTTCCAGCTCACCGTGAACTACCGCAACCCGGCCGAGATCGCGGAGCTGGCGGCGAAGGTGCTGGCGCTGGCCATGCCGGGCTCGACCTCACCGTCGGCCGTCCGCTCCACCGGCGTCGAGCCTCGTTTCGTGACAACGAACAAAGGACACGGCACCGTCGTACGCGACTCCCTCGCGCACACCGTCCGCGAGGAGGCCGCCCGGCTGCTCGACCGTGTCGACGGCACGGTCGGCGTCGTCGTCGCCATGCAGCGGCGCGAGGAGGCGGCCAAGTGGCTCGCCGGGCTCGGCGACCGGGTCGTGGCGCTCGGCAGCCTGGAGGCGAAGGGCCTGGAGTACGACGCCACGGTCGTCGTCTCCCCGGCGGAGATCGCGGACGAGTCGCCGGCCGGCCTGCGCGTGCTGTACGTCGCGCTGACCCGGGCCACCCAGCAGCTGACGGTGGTGTCGGGGGAGCGGGACGAGCCGGACGCGACCGGGGTGCCGGACCTGCTGAGGGACTGATCGGGTCATCGTGGGCGGCAGGAAAATGAACTCGCGGTGCGGGAATGGCCTTACGGGATCTGTTTGTTAGCCTGGGTGTGGCACCGGCTCGATCCAAGCCCCCGGGCCCAACCTTCGTCGCTACGAGCGACCACTTGCCGCGAGGCGAGCATGGCGGGTCGGTGTCATGAACGTTGAAGAGACCCACGTCACGATGTGACGTGGGTCTCTTTTCATGGGAAGACGTGGCGAACAATACGTTCGCAATTCCAGCCCGGCTAACTCCTACTCGGCGGTAGGTGCGACGATCGGACGGCATCCAGCGTCACAGGTGAAAGCAGAGGAAGTCGGCCATGGCAACGGCGCCCAGCGTCTCCTACTCGATGACGGTCCGGCTGGAGGTGCCCGCGAGCGGAACCGCGGTCTCCCAGCTCACCACGGCCGTCGAGTCCCACGGAGGCTCGGTCACCGGCCTCGACGTCACCGCCTCCGGTCACGAGAAGCTCCGGATCGACGTCACCATCGCGGCCACCTCCACCGCGCACGCCGACGAGATCGTCGAACAGCTGCGCGGCATCGAGGGCGTCACGCTGGGCAAGGTCTCGGACCGTACGTTCCTCATGCACCTCGGCGGCAAGATCGAGATGGCGTCGAAGCACCCCATCCGCAACCGTGACGACCTGTCCATGGTCTACACGCCGGGTGTGGCCCGCGTCTGCATGGCGATCGCGGAGAACCCCGAGGACGCGCGCCGCCTGACCATCAAGCGCAACTCCGTTGCGGTTGTGACGGACGGCTCGGCGGTGCTGGGCCTCGGCAACATCGGTCCGAAGGCCGCGCTGCCCGTCATGGAGGGCAAGGCGGCCCTCTTCAAGCGGTTCGCCGGCATCGACGCCTGGCCGATCTGCCTCGACACCCAGGACACCGACGCGATCGTCGAGATCGTCAAGGCGATCGCCCCCGGGTTCGCCGGCATCAACCTCGAGGACATCTCCGCCCCGCGCTGCTTCGAGATCGAGGCGCGGCTGCGTGAGGCCCTCGACATCCCCGTCTTCCACGACGACCAGCACGGCACGGCGATCGTCGTCCTCGCCGCCCTCACCAACGCACTTCGCGTGGCGAGCAAGGCAATTGAGAACATCCGCGTCGTGATGTCCGGCGCCGGAGCGGCCGGTACGGCCATCCTCAAGCTGCTGCTCGCGGCGGGCGTGAAGAACGCCGTCGTCGCCGACATCCACGGCGTCGTGCACGCCGGCCGTGAGGACCTGCGGGACGCTCCCGCGGACTCGCCGCTGCGCTGGATCGCCGACAACACCAACCCCGAGGGCCTGACCGGCACGCTGAAGGAGGCCGTGCGCGGCGCGGACGTCTTCATCGGCGTCTCCGCTCCGAACGTGCTCGACGGCGACGACGTGGCCGCCATGGCCGACGACGCGATCGTGTTCGCGCTCGCGAACCCGGACCCCGAGGTCGACCCGGCAATCGCCCGTCAGACGGCGGCAGTTGTGGCCACGGGCCGCTCCGACTTCCCGAACCAGATCAACAACGTGCTGGTCTTCCCGGGCGTCTTCCGCGGTCTGCTGGACGCGCAGTCCCGCACGGTCAACACCGAGATGATGCTCGCGGCCGCGAAGGCGCTGGCGGATGTGGTGACCGAGGACGAGCTGAACCCGAACTACATCATCCCGAGCGTCTTCAACGACAAGGTCGCGGGAGCGGTCGCCGGCGCGGTGCGGGAAGCGGCGAAGGCCGTCAGCGCCGTGGCGGCCGAGTAGTCACCCGGCGTCGCGGCGGGCGTTGCCGGGGGCTGTCGCTCCCGGCCCCCGTCGCGCCCGGAATGTGTGTGGCGGCTGTGAGGATCGCCACGGCAAGCCCTTGTAACGGCGCGTCGCGGAACCAAGGGCCTCCAGACGCCGTTTATCGTGACGCGAAAGCTCAGGCCCTCTCTTCGTGTGACTCCCAAGGGTGTTCTCACGACTCCTCCGGGTGCCGGATTGGCTTTCCCGCCGCAGGTAGGGGCAGGATGCGTCTCTGGGCGCGAGGGTCTGACGGACGGACCCGGGTCCGGGGACTGTCCGAGGACCCTGGCAGCATCGGCTTTTCGCTGTGCCCAATATGCGGCTCCGCCGCGTGGCACGCCTCAACAGCAAGAAGAACACGGGAGTAACAACATGAACCGCAGTGAGCTGGTGGCCGCGCTGGCCGACCGCGCCGAGGTGACCCGCAAGGACGCCGACGCCGTGCTGGCCGCGTTCGCCGAGACCGTCGGCGAGGTCGTCGCCAAGGGCGACGAGAAGGTCACCATCCCTGGCTTCCTGACGTTCGAGCGCACCCACCGTGCCGCTCGCACCGCGCGCAACCCGCAGACCGGCGACCCGATCCAGATCCCGGCCGGCTACAGCGTCAAGGTCTCCGCGGGCTCCAAGCTCAAGGAAGCCGCCAAGGGCAAGTAAGCGCTCCACAGCCCCGCGCCCCTCAGGGCGCTGCAGCAAACGCCGATGGGGCGGCCACCCGGACTCCGGGGGCCGCCCCATCGGCGTGCTTGTGTCAGCCGAGCGCCTTGCCCGGCAACTCCACCTTCGCGCCGAGCTCCACGAGCTTCTCCATGAAGTTCTCGTAGCCGCGGTTGATGAGGTCGATGCCGTGGACCCGGGACGTGCCCTGGGCCGCCAGGGCCGCGATGAGGTACGAGAAGCCGCCGCGCAGGTCGGGGATGACCAGGTCGGCGCCCTGGAGCTTGGTGGGGCCCGAGACGACCGCGGAGTGCAGGAAGTTGCGCTGGCCGAAGCGGCAGTTGGAGCCGCCCAGGCACTCGCGGTAGAGCTGGATGTGGGCGCCCATCTGGTTCAGGGCGGAGGTGAAGCCGAGGCGGGACTCGTAGACCGTCTCGTGGATGATGGACAGGCCCGTCGCCTGCGTGAGGGCGACCACCAGCGGCTGCTGCCAGTCCGTCTGGAAGCCGGGGTGCACGTCCGTCTCCAGCGCGATGGACTTCAACTGGCCGCCGGGGTGCCAGAAACGGATGCCCTCGTCGTCGATCTGGAAGGCACCGCCCACCTTCCGGTAGGTGTTCAGGAACGTCATCATCGAGCGCTGCTGGGCGCCACGGACGTAGATGTTGCCCTCGGTCGCCAGCGCCGCGGACGCCCAGGAGGCGGCCTCCAGGCGGTCCGGGAGGGCGCGGTGGTTGTAGCCGCCGAGGCTGTCCACACCGGTGATGCGGATCGTGCGGTCGGTGTCCATCGCGATGATGGCGCCCATCTTCTGCAGGACGCAGATGAGGTCCTCGATCTCCGGCTCCACGGCCGCGTTCGAGAGCTCGGTGACGCCTTCGGCGAGGACGGCCGTCAGCAGGACCTGCTCGGTCGCGCCCACGGACGGGTACGGCAGCCGGATCTTCGTGCCGCGCAGCCGCTGCGGGGCCTCCAGATACTGCCCGTCGGCCCGCTTCTCGATCGTCGCGCCGAACTGCCGCAGCACCTCGAAGTGGAAGTCGATGGGCCGGCCGCCGATGTCGCAGCCGCCGAGGCCGGGGATGAACGCGTGGCCGAGGCGGTGCAGCAGCGGACCGCACAGGAGGATCGGGATCCGGCTGGAACCCGCGTGGGCATCGATGTCAGCGACGTTCGCGCTCTCCACGTGCGAGGGGTCCATCACCAGCTCGCCCGGTTCCTCACCCGGGCGGACCGTCACCCCGTGCAGCTGCAGCAGTCCGCGTACGACGCGCACGTCACGGATGTCCGGCACGTTGCGCAGTCGACTTGGCGCGCTGCCCAGCAGGGCAGCCACCATGGCCTTCGGTACGAGGTTCTTCGCACCGCGGACACGGATCTCGCCCTCCAGCGGGGTTCCGCCGTGGACAAGCAGGACATCGTCGTTGACGGTCATGTATCTCGCGTTCCGATGAGTTGGGCAGGGGCCAGGAGGGAAAGGGTAATCGCCGCCGACCCCCCTTCAGTAAGCCCAAGGACGGCTCAGGAACGTCATAGCTCTGTCACAACACGAACCGTTCCGCGTCGGGCACAAGCGGTCACCATCGCGGCCGTGCGCCCGGGGGCGCTCCTTTCCGCCCTGAGCTGCATTCACTCCCGAACCGGCATTGCCTCCCCACACGAAGGGAAGATGCGGGATCATGTCTGGCATGACCGAGGTGTCCTCGCTCACAGGGCGGCTGCTCGTGGCAACGCCCGCCCTGGCGGACCCGAACTTCGACCGCGCGGTGGTGCTCCTTCTCGACCACGACGAGGAGGGCTCCCTCGGTGTCGTCCTCAACCGTCCGACCCCCGTGGACGTGGGCGACATCCTGGAGGGCTGGGCGGACCTCGCCGGCGAACCCGGCGTCGTCTTCCAGGGCGGCCCGGTGTCCCTCGACTCGGCGCTCGGCGTCGCCGTCATCCCCGGAGACGCGTCCGGCGAGAGCGCCCCGCTGGGCTGGCGCCGGGTGCACGGCGCGATCGGGCTCGTCGACCTGGAGGCGCCGCCGGAACTGCTCGCCTCGGCCGTCGGCAGTCTGAGGATCTTCGCCGGGTACGCCGGCTGGGGCCCCGGCCAGCTGGAGGACGAGCTGGAGGAGGGCGCCTGGTACGTCGTCGAGTCCGAGCCCGGGGACGTCTCCTCGCCGTCGCCGGAAAGACTCTGGCGCGAGGTCCTGCGCCGTCAGCGCAACGAGCTCGCGATGGTGGCCACGTACCCCGACGACCCTTCGCTCAACTGATGCGTGTGAGCTTCAGTACTCTTGGCGGTATGAGCACTCTCGAGCCCGAGCGCGGGACTGGTACGGGGACCCTCGTAGAGCCGACGCCACAGGTGTCCCACGGCGACGGCGACCACGAGCGCTTCGCCCACTACGTCCAGAAGGACAAGATCATGGCGAGCGCCCTCGACGGCACCCCCGTCGTGGCGCTCTGCGGCAAGGTCTGGGTGCCCGGCCGCGACCCGAAGAAGTACCCGGTGTGTCCCATGTGCAAGGAGATCTACGAGTCCATGGGCGCCGGCGGCGACGACAAGGGCAAGGGCGGCGACAAGAAGTAACCCTCCCTTCGGCCGAGTTCCGCGAGGCCCCCGAGGCGCGTTTCGGCGCGTCCCGGGGGCTTTCGCGTGTCACGAAGTGGTTGAGACCTCTTGTGGGCATGTTCGCGTAGTCCTTAGGCTCCGATGCGTTGTGCAGAGCGAAACCGTCATTGCATATGTTGCAACGCACGCTCGGAGGACCGCTCCATGAAGCTCGCCCCCAGACTCGCCGTACTGCTCACCGCCCTGGCCGTCACCGCCTGCGCCCCGCAGACCTCCACCAACTCCTCCTCCGACAAGGACGAGAAGACCGGCACCCTGCGTGTCTGGCTCTTCCAGGAAGTCGGCAACAAGCCGAAGGAGAAGGTGGTCGACTCCGTCGTCACCGCCTTCGAGAAGGCCCACGAGGGCACCGAGGTCGACGTCGAGTACATCCCCGTCGAGACCCGCGCCCAGCGTGTGAAGGCCGCCTTCAACGACCCGGACTCCGCCCCCGACGTGATGGAGTACGGCAACACCGACACCGCCGGCTATGTGAAGGACGGCGGACTCCTGGACGTCACCAAGGAGTTCGGCGACTGGGGCGAGGCCAAGGACACCGACCCCACCGCCGAGCAGTCCGTCACCGTGGACGGCAAGATCTACGGCGCGCCCTTCTACGTCGGCGTCCGCGCCCTGTACTACCGCACGGACATCTTCGAGGATCTCGGCCTCGAAGTCCCGGAGAACATGGCCGAGTTGGCGGCCACCGCCCGCAAGATCCGCGCCGCGAAGCCCGACTTGTACGGGCTCGTGGTCGGCGGGGCCTACACGTACGGCGCGATGCCGTTCGTGTGGGCCAACGGCGGTGAGATCGCCGCCGACAAGGGTGGCTCGTACACCGCGGCGATCGACAGCGCGGCCGCCCGGAAGGGCATCAAGGCCTACACCTCGCTCTTCACCAACGACAACTGTCCCGCCGCCAAGTGCGCGGGCATGGGCGGCAACGACACGGTCACCGCGTTCGCGGCCGGCAAGGCGGGCATGGCGATCGGCGGTGACTTCAGCCACACCGCCGTGGAGGCCGGGAAGGTGAAGGGCAAGTACGCGGTGGTGCCGTTGCCGGGGGTGAAGGCAGGGTCCATTGCGCCGGCGTTCGCCGGGGGCAACAACATCGGGGTGCTCAAGAGCACATCGCATCGGACGCTGGCGGTCGAGTTGATGGAGCAGCTCACATCGAAGAAGACGCAGGCGTCGATGTTCGAGGCGATGGGGTTCCTGCCGACCTTCTCCGACGTCAGGCAGCAGGTTGCGGCTGAGGAGCCGTATGTGAGGCCCTTCGCGGAGACCCTCGCTGCGGGGACAAGGTTCGTCCCTGCCTCGCCCGCGTGGGCGCAGATCGACTCGTCGCTGGTGCTGCCGACGATGTTCCAGGAGGTCATCAGCGGTAAGAAGGACGTGGCGGCGGCTTCGGCGGACGCGGCGAAGAAGATGGACGACGCGTTTGGCTCCGCCGGGTGACGCCGGGTACGCCTACTGGCTCGGGGAGTGCGGAGCGGGTCCGGCTGCCGGTGGTTCGTGGCTGGTCGCGCCCACGCGGCGGCAGCCGCAAATCCACTACAGCCTCGCGCCCCTGGGGGCGTATCAGTACCCCTTGGCTGTATCTCGCCCCTGCCCTGGTCGTCCTTGGCGGGCTGCTCGTCTACCCCCTCTATCAGCTGGGGTTGATCTCGCTCTTCCAGTACACCCAGGCGCAGGTCAGTGGCGGCGAACCGACCACCTTTGAGGGATTTGGAAACTACGCGGAGCTGTTCTCGGACTCGCAGTTCTGGCAGGTGCTGGTCGCCACCGTCGTCTTCGCGGCAGCTTGCGTTGTCTCGACCCTCGCCGTCGGCTGTGCTCTCGCCGTACTCCTCACGCGCGTGCGGGCGCTGCCCCGGCTGGCGCTCATGCTGGCGGCGCTGGGGGCGTGGGCGACCCCGGCCATCACCGGGTCGACCGTGTGGCTGTTCCTCTTCGACCCGGATTTCGGGCCGGTGAACCGCATCCTGGGCCTCGGCGACCACTCCTGGACGTACGGGCGCTTCAGTGCGTTCTTCCTGGTCCTGCTCGAAGTGGTCTGGTGCTCCTTCCCGTTCGTGATGGTGACGGTGTACGCCGGCATCCGTGCCGTACCGGCGGAGGTGCTGGAGGCCGCCGCGCTGGACGGTGCCTCGCAGTGGCGGATCTGGCGGTCGGTGCTGGCGCCGATGCTGCGGCCGATCCTGGTGGTCGTCACCATCCAGTCGGTGATCTGGGACTTCAAGGTCTTCACGCAGATCTACGTCATGACGAACGGCGGCGGCATCGCGGGCCAGAACCTCGTGCTGAACGTGTACGCCTACCAAAAGGCCTTCGCGTCCTCGCAGTACAGCCTGGGCTCGGCGATCGGTGTGGTGATGCTGCTGATCCTGCTGGCGGTGACGGTCGTGTATCTGCGGTTGCTGCGCAGGCAGGGGGAGGAGCTGTGAGGTCCGTGAGGTCGATAAGTTCCGCGAGGCCCGTGAGATTCGTACGACGACCGTGGCGGCTGCTCGCCGAGGCATCCGCGCTGCTGATCGCCGTGGTGGTGGCCTTTCCGCTGTACTGGATGGTGCTCAGCGCCTTCAAACCGGCCGGGGAGATGGAGTCGAGCGAGCCGCGGCCCTGGACGCTCGCGCCTTCCCTGGATTCCTTCCGGCGGGTCTTCGAGCAGAACGAATTCGGCCGTTACTTCCTCAACAGCCTTGTCGTCGCGTGCAGTGTCGTGATCGTCTCGGCGTTGATCGCGTTTCTCGCGGCGACCGCGGTGACACGATTCCGCTTCCGCTTCCGGACCACCTTGCTGATCATGTTTCTGGTGGCCCAGATGGTGCCGGTGGAGGCCCTGACGATCCCCCTGTTCTTCCTCATGCGGGACTTCGGCCAGCTGAACACGCTGGGCTCGCTGATCCTGCCGCACATCGCCTTCTCGCTGCCGTTCGCGATCTGGATGCTGCGGGGGTTTGTGAAGGCGGTTCCGGAGGCCCTGGAGGAGGCCGCGTACATGGACGGGGCGAGCCGGTCGCGATTCCTGTGGCAGATCCTTTTCCCGCTCGTCTTCCCGGGGCTCGTGGCGACGAGCGTGTTTTCCTTCATCTCGGCCTGGAACGACTTCCTCTTCGCCAAGTCCTTCATCATCAGCGACACTTCGCAGTCGACCCTGCCGATGGCCCTGCTCGTCTTCTACAAGCCGGACGAGCCGGACTGGGGTGGGGTGATGGCGGCGTCTACCGTGATGACGATTCCGGTGCTGATCTTCTTCGTGCTCGTGCAGCGGCGTCTGGTGTCCGGACTCGGCGGCGCGGTCAAGGACTGAAAGGCCTGATCATTCATGGATCTCATTCCGGTACCTCACCAGATGGAGCGGGCCGAGGGCTTCCTCGAACTCGGCGACGGCTTCGGGATCGAGGCCGGGCCGGGCACCGAGGACACCGCGCGATGGCTGCGCGCGACGCTCGGCGCGGCGACTGGGCTCGCGCTGCCGCCCAAGAAGGGGGACGAGTACGAGGTCCTTCATCTGTCCGTCCGGCCCGGACTCGACGCCGAGGCCTACCGCCTCGTCGTCGCCCCCCATGGCGTCCACATCCAGGGCGGCTCGCCCGCCGGTGTCTTCTGGGGCGCCCAGACGCTGCGCCAGCTTCTCGGCCCCGACGCCTTCCGGCGCGCACCCCTTCCCGGCCGTACGTGGCGGCTGCCCTGGACGGAGATCCGGGACTCCCCCCGCTTCCGCTGGCGCGGCCTCATGCTCGACGTGGCCCGGCACTTCATGTCCAAGGACGGTGTCCTGCGCTACCTGGACCTGATGGCCGCCCACAAACTCAACGTCTTCCACTTCCATCTGACGGACGACCAGGGCTGGCGCATCGAGATCCAGAAGTACCCCCGGCTCACCGAGGTCGGCTCCTGGCGGGCGCGTACGAAAATCGGCCATCGGGCCTCCCCGCTGTGGGAGGAGAAGCCACACGGTGGCTACTACACCCAGGACGACATCCGCGAGATCGTGGCGTACGCCGCCGAGCGGCATATCACCGTCGTCCCCGAAATCGACGTACCCGGCCACTCGCAGGCCGCGATCGCCGCGTACCCGGAACTCGGCAACACCGACGTCATCACTGCATCCATCGAGGGGGGCTCCGCACTCTCGGTCTGGGACAACTGGGGGATCTCTCCGAACGTACTCGCCCCCACTGACAACACCCTGCGCTTCTACGAGGGGGTGTTCGAGGAAGTCCTGGAGCTGTTCCCCTCGGAGTTCATTCATGTCGGGGGTGACGAATGCCTCAAGGACCAGTGGCGGCAGTCGGCCACCGCGCAGGAGCGCATCAGGGAACTCGGGCTGAAGGACGAGGACGAGCTCCAGGCCTGGTTCATCGGCCACTTCGACACCTGGCTCGCCGCCCGCGGGCGCCGGCTGATCGGCTGGGACGAGATCCTGGAGGGCGGGCTCGCCGCGGGCGCGGCCGTGTCGTCCTGGCGCGGGTACGCGGGCGGCATCGCGGCGGCCCGCGCCGGCCACGACGTCGTCATGTGCCCCGAGCAGCAGGTGTACCTGGACCACCGTCAGGACCCGGGCGCCGACGAGCCGGTGCCGATCGGTTACGTCCGCACTCTGGAGGACGTCTATCGGTTCGAGCCCGTTCCCGCGGAGTTGACGCCGGACGAGGCCCGGCACGTGCTCGGGACGCAGGCCAACGTCTGGACCGAGGTGATGGAGGACCACGCGCGCGTGGACTACCAGACGTTCCCGCGCCTGGCCGCCTTCGCCGAGGTCGCCTGGAGCCGCCTGCCGGCCCCGGCGGAACGGGACTTCGCCGAATTCGAGCGGCGGATGACCGCCCATTACCGGCGACTTGACGCCCTGGGAGTCGCGTACCGGCCGCCGACGGGACCGCGGCCGTGGCAGCGGCGCCCCGGTGTGCTCGGTCGTCCGATCGACGGCCCGCCCCCGAACAGGTAATGGAAAAAACCGGCACAGTGTCACCGAAGAGTGTCAATCGGTATGCACCGGTGATGCCGTGCGAAAACGGACCATCTGCCCGGTGAGGTGGGCGAATGCCTCCTAGCGGACCCCTGTCTTCGGGTCCTGCGAAGATGTGCCAGAGTTGCCACGTCCGCCCTGTCAGCACGTACCGTACGGCAGCACAGGTGGGACCAGGTGGGGCAGCGGGAAGGGGCAGCCGGTTTGACCACGCACGCACCGCAGGCGGCGCAGGCCGTCACGCTGCCCACGACGCTGGACGAGGCCGTGGCGGCACTCGCCGACATGCCCGCCGCCGTGCCCGTCGCGGGTGGCACCGACCTCATGGCCGCGGTCAACTCCGGGCAGCTCAGGCCCGCCGCCCTCGTCGGCCTCGGCCGGATCAGCGAGATCCGTGGCTGGCAGTACCAGGACGGCCACGCCCTGCTGGGCGCCGGACTCACGCACGCGCGGATGGGCCGCCCCGACTTCGCCGCCCTGATCCCGGCGCTCGCGGCCGCCGCGCGCGCCGCCGGCCCGCCGCAGATCCGCAACGCGGGCACTCTCGGCGGCAACATCGCCTCGGCGTCCCCGACCGGTGATGCGCTGCCGGTCCTCGCCGCCCTCGAAGCGACCCTGATCATCGCGGGCCCGGGCGGAGCCCGCCGGGAGATCCCGGTGTCGCACCTGCTGGCCGGCATGGAGATGCTGCGCGCCGGCGAACTCATCGGCTACGTGCGCGTGCCGCTGCTGCACGCCCCCCAGGTCTTCCTCAAGGCCACCGGCCGCACCGGCCCGGGACGCGCGATGGCGTCCGTCGCGGTCGTCCTCGACCCCGCCCGGCGCGGAGTCAGGTGCGCCGTGGGCGCCATAGCGCCGATGGCGCTCAGGCCGCTGGAGGCCGAGCAGTGGGTCGCCCAGCTGATCGACTGGGACAACAACCGGGCGATCGTCCCCGAGGCGCTGAACGCCTTCGGGGAGTACGTCGCCGCGGCCTGCATCCCCGACCCGGTCCCGGCCGAGGACGGCTCCGTGACCCAGCATCCGCCCGCCGTACTGCACCTGCGGCGCACCGTCGCCGCGCTGGCCCGACGAGCACTGGGGAGGGCACTGTCATGACCGACGACCAGCACGGAGAGGGCACGCCCCAGGGCAGGAGCCGCTGGGACCCGCTGCCCCAGGGTGACTACGACGACGGCGCCACCGCCTTCGTCAAACTCCCCGAAGGGGGCATCGACGCCCTCCTGGCCTCCTCCGACAGTCCGCTCGCCGCGCCCGGCCACGGGTACGTGCCGCCGCAGATAACGGTCGCGCCGGGATCGACCGCGGGCACCGACCCCGCGGCCCCCGGTGCCTGGCCGGTCGCGGGAGCGCCCGTCGAGGGCGCCCAGTGGCCCGATCCGAACGCCGCCCCGCAGGACGCGGGCACCGGCCAGTTCACGTACCACCCCGGGGCCACCCAGCAGTGGAACTTCTCGGAGACCGCGGCAGGCCAGGAGGCGGCTCCCGCACCTGGTCAGGACGTCACCGGGCAGTGGTCGATCCCCGTCGCCGGCGGTGATCTTCCGGACGAGTCGGGCGAGTTCACCACGTCGTCGCTCGTCGAGCAGTGGGGCGGAACGCCTCCTGCCACGCTGCCGGGCGGCGCGCCCGCACCCTGGGCGACCCAGGCGACCGGGCAGCCGTGGGGGCAGCAGGCCGAGGCCGCGGCGGCGACCGACGAGGCGTTCGGAGCCGCTCCGGCAACGGGGGAGCCGGCGGGAGCCGGGCACGCGCCCGGGCACCCGGGACAGCCCGGGGCGCACCCCGGCGACCAGCACGCCGTACGCACCACCGACCACCCCGGCCCCGACCCGCACGCGCGTGTGGAGCCCGGTTCCGCCGCGCACCCTTCCGGGGAGCCGTCCGAGCCGTCGGCCGAGACCGCCCCAGAAGCCTCACAGGGCGCTCCTGGGCCCGACGAGGCCGTCATGGACGCCCAAGGCGCCCCAGAGGCCGCCGAGGGCCCCGCGGAGGCCTCCGTCGAGCCCGCCACGGCACAGGGCGGCGACGCCGACCCGGAGGCCGCCGAGGACCCCGCGCAGGCCGCCGCCTCCGACGACGTACCGGCACCTCCCGGCGAGGAACACCCCCTCGCCTCCTACGTCCTGCGCGTCAACGGCGCCGACCGGCCCGTCTCCGACGCCTGGATCGGCGAGTCGCTGCTCTACGTGCTGCGCGAGCGGCTCGGGCTCGCGGGCGCCAAGGACGGCTGTTCGCAGGGCGAGTGCGGGGCGTGCAACGTGCAGGTCGACGGGCGGCTCGTCGCGTCCTGCCTGGTCCCCGCCGTGACCGCCGCCGGCAGCGAGGTCCGTACCGTCGAGGGCCTGGCCGTCGACGGGCAGCCCTCGGACGTGCAGCGGGCGCTCGCGCGATGCGGCGCCGTGCAGTGCGGCTTCTGCGTGCCGGGCATGGCGATGACCGTGCACGACCTGCTGGAGGGCAACCCGGCGCCGACCGAGCTGGAGGCCCGCCAGGCGCTGTGCGGCAACCTGTGCCGCTGCTCCGGCTACCGGGGCGTCCTGGAGGCCGTCAAGGAGGTCGTCGCCGAGCGCGAGGCGCACGCGGGGGCCGACGACGGCGAACAGGACGGCGACGAGCCGCGTATCCCTCACCAGGCGGGCCCGGGAGCCGGCCGGGTCAACCCGTCGGCGTTCGAGGCACCCGGAGCGATGAACCCGGGGCCTACAGGCCCGCATGACCAGGCGTACGGACAGGACGGAGGCCAGGCGTGAGCAACGAAGCCGCCACCGCGACCACAGCCGCGGAGGCAGCACCCGCCCCCGAGTCGATCCCGCACGGCATCGGCGCCTCCCTGCCGGCCGCCGACGCCCGCGCCAAGACCGAGGGCACCTTCCCGTACGCGGCCGACCTGTGGGCCGAGGGCCTGCTGTGGGCGGCCGTCCTGCGCTCGCCGCACCCGCACGCGCGCATCACGTCCATCGACACCTCCCACGCGCGCGAGATGCCCGGCGTACGGGCCGTCGTCACCCACGAGGACGTCCCCGGCAGCCCGCTGCTCGGCCGTGGCACGGCGGACCGCCCGGTCTTCGCCTCCGAGGTCGTACGCCATCACGGCGAGCCCATCGCCGCCGTCGCCGCCGACCACCCGGACACCGCGCGTCTGGCCGCCGCGGCCGTCATCGTCGAGTACGAGGTACTCGACCCCGTGACCGACCCCGAGCAGGCCTTCGAGGCCGAGCCGCTGCACCCCGCCGGCAACCTGATCCGCCACATCCCGCTGCGTCACGGCGACGCCGACGCGGTCGGCGACGTCGTCGTCGAGGGCCTGTACCGCATCGGCCGCCAGGACCCGGCCCCCATCGGGGCCGAGGCGGGCCTCGCCGTCCCGCGCCCCGACGGCGGCGTGGAGCTCTACCTGGCCTCCACCGACCCGCACACCGACCGCGACCGGGCCGCCGCCTGCTACGGCCTGGAGCCCGAGCGCGTGAAGGTCGTCGTCACCGGCGTCCCCGGCGCCACCGCCGACCGCGAGGACCAGGGCTTCCAGCTCCCGCTCGGCCTGCTGGCGCTGAAGACGGGCTGCCCGGTCAAACTCACGGCCACGCGCGAGGAGTCCTTCCTCGGCCACACCCACCGGCACCCCACCCTCCTGCGCTACCGCCACCACGCGGACGTCGAGGGCAGGCTGGTGAAGGTCGAGGCGCAGATCCTGCTGGACGCGGGCGCGTACGCCGACACCTCCTCCGAGGCCCTCGCCGCCGCGGTCGCCTTCGCCTGCGGCCCGTACGTCGTCCCGAACGCCTTCATCGAGGGCTGGGCCGTACGCACCAACAACCCGCCCTCCGGCCATGTGCGCGGCGAGGGTGCCATGCAGGTGTGCGCCGCCTACGAGGCGCAGATGGACAAGCTGGCCAAGAAGCTGGGCGTGGACCCGGCGGAGCTGCGCCTGCGCAATGTGATGGCGACGGGCGACGTACTCCCCACGGGCCAGACGGTGACCTGCCCGGCCCCGGTCGCGGAACTCCTCCAGGCCGTACGGGACTACCCGCTCCCCGCCCTCCCCAAGGACACGCCCGAGGACGAGTGGCTGCTGCCCGGCGGCCCCGAGGGCGCGGGCGAGCCGGGTGCCGTGCGGCGCGGCGTCGGCTACGGCCTGGGCATGGTGCACATGCTCGGCGCCGAGGGCGCGGACGAGGTCTCCACGGCGACCGTGAAGGTCCACGACGGCGTCGCGACCGTGCTGTGCGCGGCGGTCGAGACCGGCCAGGGCTTCACCACACTGGCCCGGCAGATCGTCCAGGAGACGCTCGGCATCGACGAGGTGCACGTGGCGCCCGTCGACACCGACCAGCCCCCGGCGGGCGCGGGCTGCCGCGGCCGCCACACCTGGGTGTCGGGCGGCGCGGTGGAGCGGGCGGCGAAGATGGTCCGTACGCAGCTGCTCCAGCCCCTGGCGCACAAGTTCGGTATGTCCACCGAGCTGCTCCAGATCACCGACGGCAAGATCACCTCGTACGACGGCGTCCTGTCGACCACCGTCACCGAGGCGCTGGACGGCAAGGAACTGTGGGCGACGGCCCAGTGCCGCCCGCATCCGACCGAGCCGCTGAACGAGTCCGGGCAGGGCGACGCCTTCGTCGGCATGTCCTTCTGCGCGATCCGCGCGGTGGTGGACGTCGACATCGAACTCGGCTCGGTACGGGTCGTCGAGCTGGCGCTCGCCCAGGACGTCGGCCATGTGCTGAACCCGGCCCAGCTGGAGGCGCGCATCGAGGCGGGCGTGACGCAGGGCGTGGGCATCGCGCTCACGGAGAACTTGCGCTCGGCACGCGGCGTGATCCGCCACCCGGACCTGACGGGCTATGCGCTGCCGACGGCCCTGGACGCACCGGACATCCGGATCGTGAAGCTGGTCGAGGAACGCGACGTGGTCGCGCCCTTCGGCGCGAAGGCGGTGAGCGCGGTGCCGGTGGTGACGTCGCCGGCGGCCATCGCGTCGGCCGTACGGGCCGCGACGGGCCGCCCGGTGAACCGCCTGCCGATCCGGCCGCAGGCGGCGGTGGTGACCGGCCAGTGACCGAGCCGGATCCGCCGCGCTACGAACCCGCCCCCGGTGTGGGCAGGCTGGCGCTGTGGATCCTGCTGTTCTTGCTCGCCGCGATCGCCGTCGTCCTGGGTGGCGTGTACCTCACGTGATGCGCGGGTTGTGCTGATCACCACGTGATGCGCGGGGTTGTGCTGATCACCGGTGTCATGGCGGGCGGGAAGTCGACGGTCGCGCAGGCGCCGGCCATGGGGGTCCCCCCACGCCTTTAAGGCAGTGGGGGAGGCTGCCGCGGGCGGCTCATGTCCGCGGGGATGACTTCCGGCGCATGATCTTCTCCGGGCGCGAGGAGTACGACCCCGGCGTCGGCGGCGAGGGCGAGGCGCGATCGGGCCTGCGGTACCGGCTGTCGGCGGCGACGGCGGACGCGTACGCGGAGGCAGGGTTCACGGCGGTCGTGCAGGACGTCCTACTGGATGCCGGTCTGGCGGCGTATGTACGGCTGGTGGGCACGCGTCCGCTGTACGTGGTCGTCCTGGCGCCGAGCGCCGCGGCCGTGGCGGCGCGGGAGGCCGGGCGGGCGAAGACGGGGTACGGGGCCTGGACGGTCGAGCGACTGGACGGGGCGCTGCGGGCGCAGACGCCGCGGGTCGGGCTGTGGGTGGACTCGTCGGAGCTGACCGTGGGGGAGACCGTCGAGACCGTCGACGCGATTCCGGCGGGGCGGGAACGCGCGAGGGTGGACTGAGCGTCTTACTGATGTGAAGCGCTGTCAGTGGTCGTGCCGGGCCGGGGTGTTGTTCAGCGGTCGTGCTGATCCGGGGCGTTGTCAGTGGTGGCGCGTAGTGTTCTGAGCAGTGGGGACGGCAGCCGGAGCCGGCGGGCCGGTCGGTCGGCCGTGCCCTGCCCGGGGCGGTGAGCAAGCGCATGCGGGGGAGCCATGAGCACGACGAGTACGAGTCACGCCAGTACGGCCTACGCCGGTACGACCTGCGTCAGCGACACGACAATCATCCTGACCGACGCCGAGCTGGCTCCGTATGTCACGCACGCGTCGACGCGGCGCTGGCTCACGGGACCCGGACTGCCGTGCGACAACGGCGTGGTGAGCTTCGCCGAGCTGTGCCGCGAGGGTCGGCAGGGCCTGCGGACGGTGGCGGACTCGACGGGCGATCCGGCCGATCCGGGCGGCCGGCTGGCGGCGGAGCTGCGGGACCAGCTGGTGATAGGCGGGCTGTTGGGCCCGGGCGGCCTGGAGACGGAGTCGGTCCTGCTGGACGGCGCGACGGGCGAGATCTCGACGACGTACTTCCTGCACGACCGCCCCGACCTGATGGACCGCCGCCCGCTGGCACCGTCCCTGCGGACGCTGGTCCGCTTCGCGGAGGCGACGGACGAACTGGCGGGGCTGCGCGGCCAGTTCGCCTCCTACGTCGGCCGTTACGGCCCGAAGGCGGTGGCGCAGGCCTCGCAACATCTGCTGGCGGTGTTCGAGGACGGCACGGACGGCGAGCCGGCGCCGTACTGGAAGATGGCGGCCCTGATCCGCCCCCTAGCGCTCGTCGCGGGCCGGGCCGGAGCGTCGGGGCTGGCCCTGGACCTGCCGCCGCGCCTGCTGGACCAGGAATTCGGCCAGGGCAAGGTGGTGCGCTTCGAGGAGGTCGACTTCCCCGGCACGCTCACGCACGAGCCGACCCGCCGCTTCCTGCGCGAGGTGGGCCTGCCGGAGGACGGCTTCCTGTTCTCGCTGGAAACGGACGTGCCGCTGCAGACGCTGGCCGAGTACTACGCCGACGAGGAACGGGCCACGGAACTGCCTGCCCGGGCCGACCACTTGATACGCCTCGGCCATCTCGTCGAGGACGACAGCCTGGTCGTCGACGGCGAGACGGGCGCGGTCCTGAACTGGAGCGAGCCCGAGGCGAGGCTGTTCCCCCTGAACACGGACGTCTCGACCCTCGCCTTCACACTCTGGCTGCTGCACCGCGAGCAGGCGATCGACGAGCAGTCGGGCCACGAGCTGACGACCGACACCTACGACCAACTGGCCATGACGATGCTCCAGGTCCTGTCGACGGTCGACCCGACCGGCACCAGAGCCGCCGGCGGGGATGGGCGGCATTACTGGACGGAGGTGTTCCGGGACGAGGCGAACGGGGTGCTGGAGTCGGTGGGTGGGGTGCGGTGAGGTGAGGGGCGGTCTGGGCCGAGGCCCACGTCGCACGGGCTGTGCCGTGTCCTTGAGGCCGTGTTCCTGAGACGGGGTCCCTGAGACCGGGTCCCTGAGACCGGGTGTCGCCGACTGCCGGCCTCAGGGACAGGTGCCGTCAGGAGGACTTGGCGGCGGCGGCGCGGCGGCGGCGGACGGTCAGGACCAGGGCGCCGCCGAGGGCCGCTGTGGTGGCCGCGGCACCGGCGATGAGCGGGGCGCCGTCGGAGCCGGTGCTCGCCAGGTTGCCGTCGACGGATCCGCTGGTGGAGCCGCCGGTGGAGGTGCCCGAGGAGGTGCCGGCCGACGTGGCGCCCGTGCTGCCCGTGCCGCCGGTGGACTGGCCGTCGGGGTCGTTGCCGTCGCCGCCCGTGGTGGAGCCGCCGTCCGTCGAGCCGCCGGTGGAGGAGCCGCCGGAGGTGGCGGGGCCGGGTTCGTAGTCGGTGGGGATGGCGATGCGGATCTGCGCCTTGTCGTTGGCAGGGTTCTTGTCGAAGGCCGGGTGGATGTCGTACACGGACGTCGCCTTCACCTCGCCCGTGGTGGTCTTCGCATCGGCCTTGATCTTCAGCATGAAGGTGAAGGAGAGCGACTCGCCGACATCGATGGTGTGGTCGGCGGGCCAGCAGACGTACTTGGACTTGCCCGGCGTCCCCGCGGGCCCGGACGGACCGTCGATCCCGAACGGCGCGCACTCCTTGGGCACTTCGGCGGCGACCGTGCCCGGCGGGATCTGCACCATGAGCGCCGTCTGGTCGTCGCTCTCCTGGTTCTGGATCCAGCCGGGGCCGTCGTTGCGCAGCGTCGCCGTGACGGACTGCTTGTCGCCCGCGAGCGCCTCGGTGTCGTCACCGACGGCGACGAGGTCGGCGGTGCTGTCGGCGGTGAGGGTCAGGCGCCGGTAGCTGTCGCCGAAGCCCTCGCCCGGGGTCTCGCCGGTGGGCCCGGTGCCGTACTCGACGGCCTCCATCAGCGCCTTGGGCAGCGCCTTGAACCGCACGGGGGTTTCGACGGAGGCACCGGGTTCGATGACCGTGTCGAGCTCGCAGAGCGCCTGGCGGACCTGGTCCTCGACGGTCGAGTAGGTGCAGCCCTTGGCGGCCTCGGGGAAGTCGAGCCCTCGGGTCAGCCGGATCCGGAAGGTGACGCCGTCCACGGCCGTGGTGCCCTTGTTGGTGATGACGACGGACTCGTCGTACACGTCACCGGGCTTGGGAGACGTACTCGGCAGACTCGAGATCACCAGGGAGGGCTCGGCCTCCTCGGCATGCGCCGCGGGAGCGACGACCGCGGGGACGGCCGCGGCGATCGCGGCAGCGGCCACGAAGGCCGCCGAGTGGCGGATGTGCGAGGGGCGGATGCGCTGGCGCACGGGTGGGTCTCCTCGTCGGGAACATGAAGCACGGCGACCGGACGTTTGCCGTCCAGTCATGTCCTGGACATCCGGAGAGGGTCCAGGGTTGTGCTGCCGTTTGAGGAGATGGAGGGGAGAGATGGAGGCCGTGGCGGGAATCGAACCCGCGTAATTCGCTTTGCAGGCGAACCCCTGAACCACTCGGGCACACGGCCTTGATCGGTGACTCGACCGTACGGGCGGTCCGCGGAAGGGCTCAAGGGAACCGGCCACCCTGCAATGGGACTGCCACACGCCGTTCATGAATACCGGCGGTCGTACGACCAAGGTCTGAGGGTGGGGCCGTCTCTCGACAGGGGTCAAGGTGGGTTGTGGCCCTTACGCTGGCGGGCATGACTGCCCTCGAGCCGCGCGACACCGGTGTCGCGAAGACATCCGATGCTTCCTTGGTTTCCGAGTCCGAAGACACCGTACTGAGTCGGACTTATCGGGCGCTCAGTGTTGGGATCGTCTCCGTCGTGCTGCTCATCGCCTTCGAGGCCACCGCAGTGGGGACGGCCATGCCGGTGGCCGCGCGGGAGCTGGACGGGGTGTCGTTGTACGCCTTCGCGTTCTCGGCGTACTTCACCACCAGCCTGTTCGGGATGGTGCTGGCGGGGCAGTGGTCGGACCGGAGGGGGCCGTTGGGGCCGCTGACGGCCGGGATCGCCTCCTTCGGGGCGGGGCTGCTGCTGGCCGGGACCGCCGGGGCCATGTGGCTGTTCATCCTCGGGCGGGCCGTGCAGGGGCTCGGGGGCGGGCTGGTGATCGTCGCGCTGTACGTCGTCGTCGGGCGGGCCTACCCCGAGCGGTTGCGGCCGGGGATCATGGCGGCGTTCGCGGCGAGCTGGGTCGTGCCGTCGATCGTGGGGCCGCTGGCTTCCGGGGCGGTGACCGAGCATCTCGGGTGGCGCTGGGTGTTCCTGGGGATTCCGGTGCTTGTCGTCTTTCCGCTCGCGCTCGCGCTGCCGCAGATACGGCGGCGGGCGGGCGGGCCGGTCGACGGCTTGGCCGGCAGCGCCTCCTTTGACCGGCGGCGTATCCGGCTCGCCCTCGGTATCTCTCTCGGCGCGGGGTTGTTGCAGTACGCCGCCCAGGACCTGCGGTGGCTCTCCCTCGTCCCCGGCGTCGTCGGCGCCGCGCTGCTCGTGCCGGCCGTGCTCGGGCTGTTGCCGCGTGGCACGTACCGGGCGGCGCGGGGGCTGCCGTCCGTGGTGCTGTTGCGCGGGGTCGCCGCGGGGTCCTTCATCGCCGCCGAGTCCTTTGTGCCGCTCATGCTGGTCACCCAGCGGGGGTTGTCGCCGACGCTCGCCGGATTCTCGCTCGCGGCGGGCGGGGTGACGTGGGCGCTGGGGTCGTGGGTGCAGTCGCGGGCGCGGGTAGAGCCGTACCGGGAACGGCTGATGACGGTGGGGATGGTGCTGGTGGCGGCTTCCATCGCCGTCACGCCGAGTGTGCTGATCGATTCCGTGCCCGCCTGGACCGTCGCCGTGGCGTGGGCGTTCGGCTGCTTCGGGATGGGGCTGGTGATCTCCTCCGCCAGCGTGCTGCTGCTCCATCTCTCCGCACCCGAGGAGGCCGGCACCAACTCCGCCGCCCTCCAGATCTCCGATGCCCTCTCCAACGTCGTCCTGCTGGCCGTCGGGGGCGCGGCCTTTGCGGCGCTGGGGGGTGGGGCGGTGAGCCATGCGGCCACGGAGGCCTCCGGCGGCGGCTCGCATCCGGCTGCGTTCGCGGCGGTGTTCCTGCCCATGGCGGGGGTGGCGTTGGTGGGGGCTTGGGTGACTACGCGGTTGCGTGCGGTTTCCGAATGACACCGAGTGGTACCGCTTAGTGCCGTCCGCGCATGGCTGGACTGAACCTGCGGTTCACGGATGAAGAGCTGGACGCATTGCGCGAGCGGGCGGCGGCAGAGGGACGCACTATGCAGGCCTTCGCTCACGACGCGGTGATCTCGGCCATGAACGAGCATTCGCGGCTGTTCAACGAGGCGGCCGAGCACGTGCTGAATGCCAGTGCCGAGCTGAACAAGAGGCTCGCCTGATGCACTTCCTCACCCTGCCCGAGCTGCTGAACCTCGCCAAGGCTCGGGGTCGAGGAGGTGCGTGACTATGGGCTCCTCGACTCCGCCCTGGCGCGTCCTCAGTCGAGCGTCTTCGGGCAGGACGCCTATCCGGACGTTTGGCAGAAGGCCGTTGCTCTGATGGAGTCCCTCGCCCGAAACCGCGCTCTCGTCGACGGGAACAAACGCCTCGCCTGCAAGATCGAAGCCCAGCTGCCGCGCTTCGCGCGCTGATATCGACGACCTCTGTGAGGTCGATCCCATCCACGCTCAACCCGGCGCAGTCCGCGCGTTGAGCCCACCGGGCCACCGATAGGGTGGCCCGGTTGTTCCATATGGCCCACACCACCACACCCAACCGAGCCGCCCGACCACATCCCCCCGGAGACCGTGACTACCACCGCCGCCAGCTCCAGCGCTGCCTCCCACTCCCACCACCTGTCACCCGCCTTCCCCGGCCGCGCCCCCTGGGGCACCGCCAGCAAGCTGCGTGCCTGGCAGCAGGGGGCGATGGAGAAGTACATCCAGGAGCAGCCGCGTGACTTCCTCGCGGTCGCCACGCCCGGCGCCGGGAAGACGACCTTCGCCCTGACGCTCGCCTCCTGGCTGCTGCACCACCATGTCGTGCAGCAGGTCACCGTGGTCGCGCCGACCGAGCATCTGAAGAAGCAGTGGGCGGAGGCGGCCGCGCGGATAGGGATCAAGCTGGATCCCGAGTACAGCGCGGGCCCCCTCGGCAAGGACTACCAGGGTGTCGCCGTGACGTACGCCGGTGTCGGTGTGCGGCCGATGCTGCACCGCAACCGGGTTGAGCAGCGCAAGACGCTCGTGATCCTCGATGAGATCCATCACGCGGGTGACAGCAAGTCGTGGGGCGAGGCCTGCCTCGAAGCATTCGAGCCCGCCACGCGCCGCCTCGCGCTCACCGGTACGCCGTTCCGGTCCGACACCAACCCCATCCCCTTCGTGACGTATGAAGAGGGCAACGACGGGATCCGGCGGTCCGCGGCCGACTACACCTACGGGTACGGCAACGCGCTCGCCGACCATGTCGTGCGGCCCGTCATCTTCCTCTCCTACAGCGGCAACATGCGCTGGCGCACCAAGGCGGGGGACGAGATCGCCGCGCGGCTCGGCGAGCCCATGACGAAGGACGCCATCAGTCAGGCCTGGCGTACGGCGCTGGATCCGCGCGGTGAGTGGATGCCCAGCGTGCTGCGCGCCGCCGACCAGCGGCTGACGGAGGTCAGGAAGGCCATCCCGGACGCCGGCGCCCTCGTCATCGCCTCCGACCAGGACTCCGCCCGCGCCTACGCCAAGCTCATCCGCGAGATCACCGGCACCAAGGCGACCCTCGTCCTCTCCGACGACGCCGGCGCGTCCAAGCGGATCGACGACTTCAGCGGCAACAACGACCGGTGGATGGTCGCGGTGCGGATGGTGTCCGAGGGCGTCGACGTACCTCGGCTGGCGGTGGGGGTGTACGCCACCACCATCTCCACCCCGCTCTTCTTCGCGCAGGCCGTCGGACGTTTCGTACGGTCACGTCGGCGCGGCGAGACCGCCTCCGTCTTCCTGCCGACCGTCCCCGACCTCCTCACCTTCGCCAACGAGATGGAGGTCGAGCGCGACCACGCCCTCGACAAGCCGAAGAAGGAGGGCGAGGAGGACCCGTACGCCGAGTCCGAGAAGGAGATGGAGGAGGCGAACAAGGAGCAGGACGAGGACACCGGCGAGCAGGAGCAGTTCTCCTTCGAGGCACTGGAGTCCGAGGCCGTCTTCGACCGGGTGCTCTACGACGGCGCCGAGTTCGGCATGCAGGCCCACCCCGGGAGCGAGGAGGAGCAGGACTACCTCGGGATTCCGGGGCTGCTGGAGCCGGATCAGGTGCAGCTGCTGCTGCAGAAGCGGCAGGCGCGGCAGATCGCGCACAGCCGTAAGAACCCGGACGCCGAGGCCGACCTGCTGGAGCTGCCCGCCGAGCGGCGGCCTGTCGTCTCGCACAAGGAGATGATGGAGCTCCGTAAGCAGCTCAACACGATGGTCAGCGCGTACGTTCACCAGAGCGGTAAGCCGCACGGGGTCATTCACACCGAGCTGCGGCGGGTGTGCGGGGGGCCGCCGAGCGCCGAGGCCACGGCGGGGCAGCTGCGGCAGCGCATTGCCAAGGTGCAGGAGTGGGCCACGCGGATGAAGTGACGGACGCTGGGCGCACATCGACACGGCCCCGCGCCCCTCACGGGGCGCTTTACGCCCGGGCCTTTCCGGGCAAACCGGCGTGGTCCGTACCCGTCGCTGCCCGGATTCTGGACGGAGCCTTCCGCTCAGCGAACCGGCTTCGCTAATGTCCCGCTACGCACACGCCCCGTGGCAGCGCCGCCGCGGAGCGCAGCCGTGAAGCGACGCGGTCCGGGACAGCCCGGGCCGCCGGCCGATCGGCGGCCTCTGAAGCGCGTCACTGACGGGACTCGGTGACGCACCCGCCGCGAGGGGGCTGCCGACCTCACCACTAAGGAGTGGGCGTCGTGACCGCGGAGACCTCTCAGACGCTCGACCGAGGACTGCGTGTCCTCAAGCTGCTGGCCGATACGGACCACGGGCTGACCGTCACCGAGCTATCCAACAAACTGGGCGTGAACCGGACCGTCGTGTACCGGCTGCTCGCCACGCTCGAACAGCACGCCCTCGTGCGCCGTGACCTGGGCGGCCGCGCCCGGGTCGGGCTGGGCGTGCTGCGACTGGGCCGGCAGGTACATCCGCTGGTGCGGGAGGCCGCGCTGCCCGCGCTGCGCTCGCTGGCCGAGGACATCGGGGCGACGGCCCATCTGACACTGGTGGACGGTACGGAGGCGCTGGCCGTCGCCGTGGTCGAGCCGACGTGGACGGACTATCACGTGGCCTACCGGGCCGGTTTCCGGCACCCCTTGGACCGGGGGGCCGCGGGCCGGGCCATACTCGCCGCCCGGCAGCAGCCGCTGGAGGAACCCGGATACACCCTCACCCACGGCGAGTTGGAGGCCGGGGCGAGCGGGGCAGCTGCGCCGTTGCTCGGGGTCACGGGCGTCGAGGGCAGCGTGGGTGTGGTGATGCTGGCCGACGCGGTGCCGGAGCGGGTGGGGCCGCGGGTCATGGACGCGGCGCGGGAGGTGGCGGAGGCGTTGCGCTGACGGGTGCCGGGCGGCGGCGGAGGCGTTGCGCCGACGTGTGCCGGGGCGGTCTGCGTCTGGCCCTCTAGGCAGGGCCGTCACCGCCTCCGACACTCGGTACATGACCCCTGTCAGCATGCGCACCGTCCACGACGTCACCGGGCTCTCCACCGTCGCCGACTACTTCAGCGACGTATGGCAGACGCCCCGCAGCACCCCGCCGTACCCGGCCGAGGTGCTGCACAGCCTTGTCCACGCGGGCGGGGCCGTGCATGCCGCGTACGACGGCGTGCGGTTGGCCGGGGCGTCCGTCGCGGTCTTCGGGCAACCTGCGTCCAGGGAGGCGTACTCGCTGGTCGCCGCCGCCGACCAGGGGCTCGGGGTGCGGGTCAAGCAGGCACAGCGGGCTTGGGCGGCGGGGCTCGGGGCGCGCACCATGCGCTGGACCTTCGACCCGCTGGTCGGGCGCAACGCCCGGTTCAACTTCGTCAAACTGGGCGCCGTGGGCACCGAGTACCTGGTCGACTTCTACGGCCCCATGGCGGACGGCGTGAACGACGGCGACGAAAGCGACCGGCTGACGGTGGTCTGGGACCTGACCGGGCCGGGGCAGCCGTACGACACCGGCGGCACCGGAGGCACTGGCCACCCCGGCGACACCGCCGATCGCGAGGCCGCACCCGGCACGCACACCGCCCCCGACGGCGGACCGCTCGCCCGCCGGGACCTGGGCGAACGGTACGTCTGGTGCCGCGTACCGGACGACATCGTGGCGCTGCGGGCCGCCGATCCGGAGCTGGCGCTGCGCTGGCGGCGGGCCGTCCGCGAGGTGTTCACGAAGGCCTTCGCCGAAGGGTTCACCGCCACGGGAATGTCCCGGGACGGCTGGTACACGCTCACCCGCCCGGAGGCCGCCGCGTGAAACTCGAGCGCGTCGAGATCGTCCATGTGGCGATCCCGCTGGTCACCCCCTTCCGTACCTCCTTCGGCACGATGACGACGAAGGACACCTTCCTGCTGCACGTCGTCACGGACACGGCCGAGGGCTGGTCGGAGTTCGCGGCCGATCCCGAGCCGCTGTACTGCTCGGAGTTCGTGGCCGGCGCGGAGATCGTGCTGCGCGACTTCCTGCTGCCGCGCGTCGCCGCCCTCCCCGTGCTCGGTACGGCCCACCTCGCACCGGCGATGGGGGAGATCAAGGGGCACGAGCTGGCGAAGGCGGCGCTGGAGACGGCGGTCCTCGACGCGGAGCTGCGGTCGTACGGCATGCCGCTGGCGACGTATCTGGGGGCGGTGCGGGAGCGGGTGCCGGCCGGGGTGTCGGTCGGGATCAAGGAGAGTGCCGGGGAACTGCTGGACGCCGTCGAGGGGTATCTCGCCGAGGGGTACGTCCGGATCAAGCTGAAGATCGAGCCCGGGTGGGACCTGGAGCCCGTACGGGCCGTGCGCGAGCGCTTCGGGGCGGAGCTGCCGCTGCAGGTCGACGCCAACACGGCGTACACGCTCGCGGACGCCGAACATCTGCGGCGCCTCGACGCGTTCGGGCTGCTGCTGATCGAGGAGCCGCTCGCGGAGAACGACCTGTACGCCCACGCCCGCCTCCAGCAGCGCCTTACGACCCCCGTCTGCCTCGACGAGTCCCTGCACAACGCCCGCGACACCGCGTCCGCGATCGCGATGGACGCCTGCCGGGTCGTGAACGTCAAGCCCGCGCGGGTCGGGGGATACCTGGAGGCGCGGCGGGTGCATGACGTGGCGTACGCGCACGGGGTGCCGGTGTGGTGCGGCGGGATGCTGGAGACGGGCATCGGCCGCGCACCGAACCTGGCGCTGGCGGCCCTTCCCGGCTGCACGCTCCCCGGCGACACCTCCGCCTCCAGCCGCTACTTCGCCGAGGACATCACGGAGCCGTTCGTGCTGGTCGACGGCCATCTGCCGGTGCCGAGGTCGCCGGGCATCGGGGTGCAGCCGTTGCAGGAGGCGCTGCGGCGCTTCACCACGCAGCGGCGGGACCTGTACCGGGCGTGAGTCGGCTGACCTGGGCGGTGGTGGGCAGCCGACCTGGGCAGTGAGGGGCGACTGACGTGGGCGGTGAGGGGCAGCTCCGACCTGCGACCGGCCCGAACGCGCCGCCACGTTAGATTGATCCCGTGTTCTCTCGTCTCACGCGCCCCCAGGCCCTCGCCGTCTGCGCCCTGCCGGTCGCGGCCCTGCTCGCCACGGCCGCCTTCGCACCGCTGCCGTTCTCGGTGGCGCAGCCCGGCCAGACCACGGACGTACTGGGCGAGGACAAGGGCGACCCGGTGATCACGATCTCCGGTGCGCCGACCCGTGACACGAGCGGCGAGCTGCGCATGACGACGATCGTGGCGACCTCGCCCGACACCGACGTGAGCCTGGGCGACGTGATCGACGCCTGGTTCCGCACGGACAGGGCGGTCATGCCGCGCGACTCGGTCTATCCGAGCGGCAAGAGCACCCGGGAGATCGAGAAGTACAACACCGCGCAGATGAAGGAGTCCCAGGACGCCGCGACCGAGGCCGCGCTGAACTACCTGGATCTGAACGACAAGAACATCAAGGTCACCCTGAAGCTCGCGGACGTGGGCGGCCCCAGCGCCGGCCTCCTCTTCACCCTGGGGATCATCGACAAGCTCAACGGCGCCGACCTCACCGGCGGCCGCACCATCGCCGGCACGGGCACCATCGACGCCGACGGCAAGGTCGGCGCGGTCGGCGGCGTGTCCCTGAAGACCCAGGCGGCCAAGCGGGACGGGGCGACGGTCTTCCTGGTACCGAAGGACGAGTGCTCCGACGCGAAGGCAGAACTCCCGAAGGGCCTGCGACTGATTCCGGTGACCACGCTGAAAGGGGCGGTGGGGGCGCTGGAGGCGTTGGAGTCGGGGAAGGGGTCGGTGCCGGGCTGCTAGTCCGGGGACTCTCTGCGTCGCGGTGCTCGCGCTACCCGTTCCCGCGGCGGCTTGGCGGGAGCCGCTACTTCACGAACCCCTCCTCCTTCATCCAGTCCAATGCCACCTGATGCGGGTCCTCCCCATCCACATCCACCTTCGCGTTCAGCTCCCGCGCCACCGCGTTGTTCAGCTTCTTGGTGATCGGGTCGAGGACCTCCGCGATCGCCGGCCACTTCTTCAGGGTCTTGGAGTTGATCATCGGGGCGGCGTTGTAGTTGGGGAAGAACTTCTTGTCGTCCTCCATGACCGCGAGGTTCATCGACTTGATGCGGCCGTCCGTGGTGAAGACCTCTCCGTAGGTGCAACTCCCCTTCGCGGCCTGGGTGTAGATGATCCCGGTGTCCATCTGCGTGATGTTCTTCGTCGGCACGCTCATCCCGTACTCCCGTTGCATGCCCGGCAGCCCGTCCGCCCGGTTGGCGAACTCGACCTCCACGCACAGCGTCACGGCGCCGGGGTCGGACTTCGACAGCGCGGCGACGTCGGAGAGTGTGTTCGTGCCGTACTTCTTGTGGTTGTCCTGGTTCATCGCCAGGGCGTAGGTGTTGTTCAGCGTGGAGGGGGCCAGCCAGCTCACCCCGTTCTCCGCGTCGGCCTCGCGCACCGCCTCCCACTGCGCCCGCGGGTCGGGAATGGGCTCGCTGCGGCCCAGGTACGTGATCCAGGCCGTGCCCGTGTACTCGTACCCGGCGTCCGCGTCCCCCTTCCTGACCGCCTCGCGGCTGCCGATGGAGCCCTGGATTCCGGTGCGGTCGAGTACCTCCGCACCGGCCGCCTCGAAGGCGATGCCCATGATCGCCCCGAGGATGAGCTGCTCGGTGAAGGACTTCGACGTCACCGTCAGATCGGCGCCCTTCAGCGGCTCACCCTGTCCGATCACGCCGGGCCGTACGTCGTCGACCAGCGGGGAGCCGCTGCTCAGTCCGCAGCCGGAGGTCGCCAGCAGCAACCCGGCCGTCAGCAACCTCGCCGTCAGCAATCTCGCTGCCGGTAGCCTCACCGCCCGAAGCCTTGCCGTCGGCGCCCCCGCCACCAGCAACGTGGCTGCCCGCGGCCCCGTCTCCGGCAGTTCCGCTGCCCGCGGCCCCGTCTCCGGCAGTTCCGCCGCCCGCAGTTCCGCTGCCCGCAGTCCCGCCTCCGGCACCCGCGCCGCTCGCACCCCCGCCCCCGACAAGCCCGTAAGCCGCCTCACGTCCCCAACCCCCGCGGCCGAAGGAACAGTTCGGCCAGAGATGCCAGCCAGTCCACCAGTAGGGCCAGCGCGACCGTGAGGATCGAGCCCAGCACCAGTACCGGCATGCGCTGGTTGGTGATGCCGGCCGTGATCAGTACGCCCAGGCCTCCGCCCCCGCCGAAGACCGCCAGGGTCGCCGTACCGACGTTCAGGACCAGGGCTGTGCGCACGCCCGCGAGGATGAGGGGGACCGCCAGCGGTAGTTCCACCCGTGTCAGTACCCCCGTCGGCGACATGCCGATGCCGCGCGCCGCCTCCAGCAGCGTCGGGTCGTTCGCCTTCAGGCCGGCGATCGTGTTGGAGAGCACCGGCAGGACGGCGTAGGCGATCATGCCGATCAGGGCCGCCCTGCGGCCGATGCCCAGCCAGATCACCAGCAGGGCGAGGAGACCGATCGCGGGGGTCGCCTGGCCCATGTTGGCGAACGCCATGGCCACCGGGGTGGCCTTTCGGAACGCCCGCCGGGTGAGCAGGATCCCCAGCGGGATCGCGATGATCAGCACGAAGAAGGTGGAGATCACCGTGAGTTCGACGTGCTGCCACAGGGCCTTGGAGACCTGTCCGCCCGAGATCGCGTTCTCGGAGACCGTGTCCAGGTCGGCCTGCTGGAACCACAGCCAGGTCGCGAGCAGCATCGCCACCAGCAGGGCGGGCAGGACGGTCAGCTTCTGCCAACTCACCTTCCGGACCGGGGATTTCGCGCCTGCGGGGGAGGCAGCCTCCTCAACCACCTCCGCCTCCTCCGCAAGCGTCCGCGCGGAAGTCCCGGCCGCATCCGGAACCCCGGCCCTCTCCTCAACCCCGGCCGTCTTGCGCGCCTCGGGAGCGGTCACGCCTTCGCCTCCCCTCCGTTGCCCTCCTGCTCGGCGTGGGTCCGGTCGGCCCGGGCTCCCTCCAGCTCGTGCTGGGCCTCCAGCGCCTCCAGCCGGTCGGCCTCCAGCAACTCGTGCACGGAGTTCATCAGCGTCTCCATGTCGACGACACCGGTGTACTCACCGCGCCGCCCGGTCACCGCGACCCGCCCCGCGTTGTCGATGAGGACCGCCTCCAGGGCGTCCCGCAACGTGGCGTCCCGGGTCACCGTGTCGTGCACCAGCGTCCCCGCCCGCGCCAGCGAACCCTTGGCCCGCATCAGATCGCCCCGCCGCAGCCACTTGTACGGCCGGCGCCGTTTGTCGAGGAGCAGGATCTCGTTGGTGCCGCTGGACCGGAGCCGGTTGAAGATCTCCTGGAGCGGGTCGTCGACGGTCACCGTCGGATAGTCGGTGACCTCCACATCCCGTACCCGGGTCAGGTTCAGCCGCTTCAGCGCCGCCCCGGCGCCCACGAACCCGGACACGAAGTCGTCCGCCGGGTTGGTGAGGATCGCCTCGGGGGTGTCGAACTGAGCGATGTGCGACCGTTCGCGCAGCACGGCGATACGGTCACCGAGCTTGATGGCCTCGTCGAAGTCGTGCGTGACGAAGACGATCGTCTTGTGCAGCTCGTGCTGGAGTCTGATCAACTCGTCCTGGAGATGATCACGGGTGATCGGGTCGACCGCGCCGAACGGTTCGTCCATCAGCAGGACGGGAGGATCGGCCGCCAACGCCCGTGCCACGCCCACGCGTTGCTGCTGCCCGCCGGAGAGCTGACGCGGATAACGGCCGTGGAACTCCCCGGGGTCCAGGCCGACCAGGTCGAGCAACTCCTCGACCCGCGAGGCGATCCGCGCCTTCGACCAGCCGATCATCCTCGGCACGAGTCCGATGTTCTGCGCGACCGTCATGTGCGGGAACAGACCGGCGGACTGGATCGCGTAGCCGACCTTGCGGCGCAGCTTCACCGGGTCGATGTCGGTGACGTCCTCGCCGTTGATGCGGATCCGGCCGCCGGTCGGTTCGATCAGCCTGTTGATCATTTTGAGCGTCGTGGACTTACCGCAACCGGACGGGCCGACGAAGATGACCGTTTCGCCCGCCTTGATCTCCATGGTGACGTTGTCGACGGCGGGGTTGGGATTGCCCGGGTATCGCTTGCTGAGGTTCTCCAGCTCGATCGTGGCACCCGTCGTAGCTGCGGCGGACGTCTCAGACACGGATCCCCCTGGGCACGTCAGACACGGATCCCCTGGGAACGTCAGACACGGATCCCCCTGGGAATGGTCAGCCGCCCGAGCAGGACGTACGCGGCGTCGAACAGCAGCGCCAGGACGATGATCCCGAGGGTGCCCGCGAGCACCTGGTTGAGTGCGTTCGCGCTGCCCAGCGAGGCGAGGCCGCGGAAGATCACATTGCCGAGGCCGGGGCCGGAGGCGTACGCCGCGATGGCCGCGATGCCCATCAGCATCTGTGTCGAGACCCGAATCCCGGTCAGGATCGGCGGCCAGGCCAGCGGCAGCTCCACCCTCAGCAGCTGGGCCGGCCGGGACATCCCGATGCCCCGGCCGGCGTCCACCAGCGACGGATCGACACCGCGCAGCCCGACGATCGCGTTGCGCACGATGGGCAGCAGCCCGTAGAGCGTCAGCGCGATCACCGTGGGCGCCACGCCCAGCCCCACGATCGGGATGAGCAGACCGATCATGGCGAGCGACGGAATGGTCAGGACGGTCGAGGTGGACGTCGTGGCGAGGTTGCCGGCCAGGTCGCTGCGGTAGGTGGCCACACCGATCAGCACCCCGAGCAGGGTCGCCACGACCATGCACTGGAAGACGGCGCTCGCATGTTGGTAGGCGTCGGTGAGCAGTTGCTGATGGCGGTTGCCCAGGTACTCCCAGAAGCTCACTCGGACTCACCCCACCAGGTCGTGGCTAGCTGCTCTCCCGGTCCTGGGCCGCCTGCTCCACCAGCGGGATGATCCGCAGCGGAACGGGGTTCTCCATCACGATCGCGGTGGAGGCCCGGACGATCCCATCGAAACCGACAACCCGGTCGATCACACGCTGGAGATCGGCGTTGGAACGCGCCACGAGACGGCACATCATGTCCCCGCTCCCGGTGGTCGTGTGCAGCTCCAGCACCTCCGGCACGGTCGTCAAGTGGGCCCGTACGTCGGCCCCTTGGCCCTGCCTGATCTGCAGCGTGGCGAAGGCGGTGACCGGATACCCGAGCGCGGCCGGATCCACCTCGGGCCCGAAACCGCGGATGACTCCGTTCGACTGAAGCCGGTCCAGCCGTGCCTGCACGGTCCCGCGGGCCACCCCCAGCCGCCGGGACATCTCCAGCACCCCGATCCGCGGCTCCCGCGCCAGCAGCACGATGATCCGCCCGTCCAGATGATCGATCGCCACAGCAGCCCGCCTCGTCTCCCTAATCGGGGTGGTCATCCTGTACAGAGAGCCCGCAGAAACGGGCACTGCACTGGTCATATTGCCCAGCAGATACGCGAACTATTGCGCACCTTGCCGCACCGGAGTGAGGCTGCGCCTATGACGCAGACCACACACCACACTCCCGACACCGCCCGGCAGGCCGACCCCTTCCCGGTCAAGGGAATGGACGCGGTCGTCTTCGCCGTGGGCAACGCCAAGCAGGCGGCGCACTACTACTCGACCGCCTTCGGCATGCGGCTGGTCGCCTACTCCGGACCGGAGAACGGCAGCCGCGAGACCGCGAGCTACGTGCTGGAGAACGGCTCCGCCCGTTTCGTCCTCACCTCCGTCATCAAGCCCGCCACCACCTGGGGCCACTTCCTCGCCCAGCACGTGGCCGAGCACGGCGACGGCGTCATCGACCTCGCCATCGAGGTCCCGGACGCCCGCCGCGCGTACGCCTACGCGCTCGAGCACGGCGCCCGCTCGGTGGCCGAGCCGTACGAGCTGAAGGACGAGCACGGCACGGTCGTCCTGGCCGCCATCGCCACGTACGGCGAGACCCGCCACACCCTCGTCCAGCGCACCGGCTACGAGGGCCCGTACCTGCCCGGTTTCGTCGCCGCCGCGCCGATGGTCGAACCGCCCGCCCAGCGCACCTTCCAGGCCATCGACCACTGCGTCGGCAACGTCGAACTCGGCCGGATGAACGAATGGGTCGGCTTCTACAACAAGGTCATGGGCTTCACGAACATGAAGGAGTTCGTGGGCGACGACATCGCGACCGAGTACAGCGCGCTGATGTCGAAGGTCGTGGCCGACGGCACGCTCAAGGTCAAGTTCCCGATCAACGAGCCCGCCATCGCCAAGAAGAAGTCCCAGATCGACGAGTACCTGGAGTTCTACGGCGGCGCGGGCGTCCAGCACATCGCCCTCAACACCAACGACATCGTCCAGACGGTGCGGACGATGCGCGCGGCCGGCGTCCAGTTCCTCGACACCCCCGACTCGTACTACGACACGCTCGGCGAGTGGGTCGGCGACACCCGCGTGCCCGTGGAGACCCTGCGCGAGCTGAAGATCCTCGCGGACCGCGACGAGGACGGCTATCTGCTGCAGATCTTCACCAAGCCGGTCCAGGACCGTCCGACCGTCTTCTTCGAGATCATCGAACGGCACGGCTCGATGGGCTTCGGCAAGGGCAACTTCAAGGCGCTGTTCGAGGCGATCGAGAGGGAGCAGGCCAAGCGCGGGAACCTCTGAGGCCTGTGGGACGCCTGTGAATTCGTAGAAGATGCAACCAATGAACGGCGGTTGACGCTCTCATGTCCTGTGGGTGCCACGGGGGCACCCACAGGACCTGGGGGAGTTCAGTGGCCACCCGCATCGACCTCGCCGTACCGTCGCACCGCTGGCTGTGGCAGAAGGGCACGCTCAAGGAGCCGACGGTGCTGCAGTCGTTCGCCTTCGACGAGGTCGGCAAGCACTTGTACGTCCTCCAGGTCACCGCCACCGGCCACGCGGCCGGCGACCTGTGTCTGAACAAGCTCGACCACAAGGGCAACCGGCTGGGCCACATGTACCTGAAGGGCTTCGGGCACGGCGTCAGCATGGGCCTGCAGCGCGACGACGCCGACGGCAGGATCTGGATCTGGACCGAGGCCGATGCCGAGAACGGCTATGGGCAGGGCGTCACCCGCTTCCACTTCGCGGCCGGGGCCGTCCGCACCGGCGCGGACGTCAAGATCCGCCACCCCATACCGGGCTCCGTCAACAACCAGCCCTCGGTCTGCATGGCCTCCAGGCGCATCGCCGTCCGCTACCGCACCGCGGCGGGCGAGCCCCGCTACCGCGTCTGGGACCTCGACGCCTTCGTCGCCCGCGACTACGACAACCCCGTCGCGGACTTCCCCCAGACCGGTGCCCACCCCGACCCGAAGATCCCCTTCCAGGGCTACGCCCTCCACCGCGACTGCGTCTACCAGCTGGCGGGCACGGCCTATGACGCGAAGAGCAACCCGGTCGCGGGGCGGGGCAACGCGTATGTGTCCAGCCTCGACGTCCATACCGGCGAACTGCTCCAGCAGGAGCGCACCGAGGCCGGGTACAGCCTCGTGCACCGCGAGCCGGAGGGCATCGCCGTGCGCGGCGGGTCGGATCCGCGGGTGTACCTCGGGTTCGCCTCCGGGAAGCTGGGGGCACGTCGCTTCTCGATCTTCGTCAAGGAGAAGCGCGAGTCGTAGCCCGGCTCACCCCCGCCGCGGCTTCGCGTCCATCTCCGGTACGTCCTCCACCGACGGCTCGCCCAACTCCTCCAACGCCGCCTCGGCCAGCGGCACCCGGGTCGGAGAGAAGTGCGGATTGATCCGCAGCGCCTCCTGCAGATGCCGCCGCGCGGGCCCCGTCAGCTCCAGTTCCCGCTCGATCATCCCCCGGTGATAGGCGTACAGCGCACTGCGCACCCCACCCCCACGCGCCTTGTCGGTCGCGATCCTGGCGAACTTCAGGGCCTGCTTGTGCTCTCCGGACCGGTGCAGCGCCCACCCCAGCGCGTCGGCCACCGCGATACCGGGCTGGCGCCGCCACTCGGTCCGCAGCCGCCGTACGGCGGACGACGCGGCGCCGTGGTCCGCCTCGAAGAGGCCCAGCACCAGTTCCTCGTCCACGCCGCCCGCCGCGGCCCGCGCCGCCCGCTCCCGCAGCAGGTCGTACTGCACCCCCGCCGCCTGCCCCAGTCCCAGCGACTCGTACAACTCGCCCAGTTCCAGGGCGTACTCGGGACGCGGCTGCTTGGCGAGCGCCACCCGGTAGGCGTTCAGCGCCTCCGTCGTGCGGCCCAGCGCCGCCAGCGTCCGCCCCTGCCCGGCGAGCGCGGCCCGCTGGTCGGGGTCGAGGCGGACCGCCTCCTGGAAGTGCCGCAGCGCCACCTCCAGGTCGCCGCGCTCCCAGGCGAGTTGACCGGTGCGTTCGAGATACGCCGCCCGCTCGGCCGGTGCCTCGGCGGCCGCCGCCGCGTCGGACAGGGCCGCCGCCGCGTCCTCACGGTGACCCCGGTCCCGGTAGACGGCCGCCGCCCGCGCCTGCACCGCCGGCCCCGAGCGCAGCTTCAGCAGCCGGTCAAGGGTCCGCTTGGCCGCCTTGTGCTCGCCCAGCCCCGTGTACGCGTCGATCAGCTGCGGATACGTCGTCCATCGCTTCCGGTCCACCTGAAGCGCCGCCTCGCCCCAGGTCAGCGCCGCCCGGAAGTCCCGCCGCGCGTTCGCCAGCGCCGCCATGCCGTCCAGCGCCTCGGCGTTCTTCGCCCGCAGCCTCAGCGACGTACGCAGCGCCTTCTCGGCCTTCGGGTAGTTCACCGGCTCCGCGGTCCGCCGCCCCTGCTCCACATAGGCCGCGCCCAGCACCGCCCACGACTTCGCGTCCTTGGGATGCGTCCGCACCCGGGCCTCGCGCTCGTCGATCAGCACCGCAAGATCGGGCAGCGCGGCCGGCACGCCCGTGGTGACCGCGGTGAGCGCCTGCGCCCCCGGCGCCGGTGGAGCGGGCTCCCGCGTCCCGGTCGTCCCCCACGGCAGCAGCGCCAGCACGCCACCGAGCACGGCACACCCCGCCACCGCGGCGATCAGCACCCGTCGCCGGACGCGCGGGCGGTCCGGCGCGGGCCGGTCCTTCCCAGCGGCGTCGTTCTCGTTCTTCGCGGCGTCGTTTTCCGAGGTGGTGCTCTCCGTGGCGGCGTTCTCCGTGGCGCTGTTCTCGGTGGCGCTGTTCTCCATGGCGATCACTGTGCGTGAAACCTTGCGTCAATACGACGACCACACCCGTCCGGCGGCAGCTGCCGCATGCGGGGTTCACACCGATGGCCCCGGGTGCCACGCTGTGATCATGAGCCGTACCGAAGCCGCACCCGACCAGGCCCGGGGTGACCTCACCGAGCGGCTGCTCGCGGGTCTGCCTGCCGAGGCCGTCCTCACCGACCCCGACATCACGGCCTCCTACGCCAACGACATGGCCAGCTTCTGCCCGGCCGGCGCCCCCGCCGTGGTCGTGCTGCCGCGCACCGTCGAAGAGGTCCAGCACGTCATGCGCACCGCCACCGAGCTGCGCGTCCCGGTCGTCCCGCAGGGCGCCCGCACGGGCCTGTCGGGCGGGGCCAACGCCTCCGACGGCTGCATCGTGCTGTCCCTGACCAAGATGGACCGCATCCTGGAGATCAACCCGGTCGACCGGATCGCCGTCGTCGAGCCCGGCGTCATCAACGCCGCCCTCTCCCGCGCGGTGGGCGAACACGGCCTGTACTACCCGCCGGACCCCTCCAGCTGGGAGATGTGCACGATCGGCGGCAACATCGGCACCGCCTCGGGCGGCCTGTGCTGCGTGAAGTACGGGGTGACGGCCGAGTACGTCCTCGGCCTGGACGTCGTCCTCGCCGACGGACGCCTGATGTCCACGGGCCGCCGTACGGCCAAGGGCGTCGCGGGATACGACCTGACCCGCCTCTTCGTCGGCTCCGAGGGCTCGCTCGGCATCGTCGTACGGGCCGTCCTGGCGCTCAAGCCGCAGCCGCCGCAGCAGCTGGTCCTCGCCGCCGAGTTCGCGTCCGCGGCCGCCGCCTGCGACGCGGTGTGCCGGATCATGGCCGGCGGGCATGTCCCGTCACTGCTGGAACTGATGGACCGTACGACGGTCAAAGCGGTCAACGACATCGCGAACATGGGACTGCCGGAGACGACCGAGGCCCTCCTCCTGGCCGCCTTCGACACCCCGGACCCCGGCCCCGACCTCGCCGCCGTCGGCGCGCTGTGCGAGGCGGCCGGCGCCACCCAGGTGGTCCCCGCGGACGACGCGGCCGAGTCCGAACTCCTCCTCCAGGCAAGGCGGTTGTCCCTCACCGCGCTGGAGGCCGTGCGGGGGGTCACGATGATCGACGACGTGTGCGTGCCCCGATCCAGGCTCGGCGACCTCATCGAGGGCGTCGAGCGGATCGCCGAGAAGCACCAGCTCACCATCGGGGTCGTGGCGCACGCCGGCGACGGCAACACCCACCCGACCGTGTGCTTCGACGCCGCCGACCCCGACGAGTCCCGCCGCGCCCGCGAGTCCTTCGACGAGATCATGGCCCTCGGCCTGGAACTCGGCGGCACCATCACCGGCGAGCATGGCGTGGGCGTCCTGAAGAAGGAGTGGCTGGCGCGCGAGATCGGCCCGGTGGGGGTGGAGATGCAGCGCGGGATCAAACAGGTCTTCGACCCGCTGGGCATCCTGAACCCGGGCAAACTGTTCTGACCCGACCTTCCTGCCCGTACGGCTCACCGGGCGAGCAGCTGATCGAGCGCGTCGTCGATCCCCAGCTGCTCGCCCTCGGTCCCCGGCGGCACCACCCTGAGCGTCCGCTCCAGCCAGGCCGACACCTGCGCCGCCGGCGCCTCCAGTAGGGCGTCCCCGTCGGGCGAGCTCAGCCCCATGAGCACGACACCGCGGCCCTCGACCTTCGTCGGCCACACCCGCACATCCCCGTGCCCGCACGGCCGGAACACCCCCTCGACCAGCAGATCGCGGGAGAACGTCCAGTACACGGGTTGCTCGGAGTTGATGTGGAAGGTGACGTGGACGGCGTACGGATCGTCGCTGTGGTAGCTCAGCCGGGCCGGGACGGGGATGCTGCGCTCGGGCGACAGGATGAGCTTGAGCTCCAGTTCGCGCTCTACGACGGCGTGATGCATGGCGTGGGTGTCCTCTCTCGTGACCCGTGCGGGTCCTGTGGGCGGGCCCGTACGAGTGGAGAGCGAGGAGAGGGCCGAATCATTACGCGGGTTCGCGGAAGTTTTTTCCGGCCTGTTCCCGGGCCGGTTCCGTACATGTGCCGCATGACCCGGGGGGCCACCCCCGGACCCCCGGCCGACGTATGCACAAGCCTTCTCAAAAGTGTGGGTCCTACGGGACTGGCGGTGCTTGTTGCGCCGGTCTGATAGATGTGGAGGCCCCCAATAGACCCTCGAGCAGATACCGGACGACGGACATGAGCGCCCCAACCCCGGCCCCCGGTGACGACAGGCCCCGCGAAGGGTATTACCCGGACCCGTCCATTCCTGGATATGTCCGGTACTGGAACGGTGCCTCCTGGGTGCCGGGCACCAGCCGTCCGGCCCCGACCGACGGCGAACCGCTCAGCCCGCCACCGGGCGCGAACCCGGCCCAGCCCACCTCGGCCGCGGCCGCCCCGGGCGCCTCGGTCGAGGAGACGGGCCCGCACTTCTTCGACGAGGACCCGGCCCAGGAGCCCGCGCAGGCCGACGCCCAGCACGGCGGTCGCCCCGAGCCGGCGTCCGCCTGGGGCGCCGACTCCGCCCACCAGTCCGGCTTCGGCGGCGAGCAGGACCGCCGCGTCTCCTGGGGTGCGGGTGCCCAGCAGGGCGCCGACCCGAGGGACCCGGGCGCGGCGGACGGCGTCGCCTCCGTCCCGCCGGGCGAGCCGGACGCGGGTTCCAGGGGTGTCGCCTCCGGTGACACGTTCATGATCCGCAGGCCCGTGGCGGAGTCCGGGGGAGCGCCGTCCTCCGGCGCCTCGGGGCAGGCCACTCCCCATATCCCGAACCCCGCCGGCTCCGCGCCCGTCGACGGCACCATGGCCATCCGCGCGCTGTCCCCGCGCACGGGGCAGCAGGCCGGGGCGGCCGGGGCGCAGTCCGGGAGCACGGGCGCGTCCGCCGGCTCGGGCGCCGCACATCCGGATGCCCACCACCCCTCGGCGCCCGGCGCCCCGCAGGGTCCCGGCTTCGGCGCCGGGAAGGCCGCCGCCGAGCGCGCCGCGGGGGCCCAGGGACAGGCCCAGGCGGGCGCTCAGGCCGCGGCTGCCGCCCAGGCGCCCGGCGCCGCCCCCACGGCCCTCTCCGGCCCGCAGCAGGCCGCCCCGAGCGTTCCCCAGCAGGCCGGTCCCCAGTCCGCGGCCGCGGCGTCCGCCCCGCCCATGAGCTCCGGTGTCGGCGGCGGCCAGTCCTCCTGGGCGCAGCAGGTGCACCGGCTCGCGGGGCCGGCCGACGACGACCAGCCGGTCGCCCCCTGGAAGCCCCCGGTCGAGGACATCTTCCAGGCGGCCGCCAGGCGCCAGGCCGCCGCCCGCCCCGCCGGCCTCGGCAAGCGGCTGGCCGCGCGGCTGCTGGACACCGTCGTACTGGCCGCCGTCACCGCGGTGGCCGCCGTACCGCTCGGCACCCAGGCGCTCGACCACGTCAACGACAAGATCGACGAGGCCAAGCTGTCCGGCGAGACGGTGACCGTCTGGCTGCTGGACGGCACGACCTCCACGTACCTCGGCATCGTCCTGGCCGTCCTGCTCCTGTTCGGCGTCGTCTACGAGGTCGTGCCCACCATGAAGTGGGGCCGCACGCTGGGCAAGAAGGTGCTCGGTCTGGAGGTGCGGGACATCGAGGCCCACGAGCCCCCGACCTTCGGTCCCGCGCTGCGCCGCTGGCTCGTCTACAGCATCCCCGGCCTGCTCGGCATCGGCGTCGTCGGCGTGCTGTGGTGCTTGTTCGACCGGCCGTGGCACCAGTGCTGGCACGACAAGGCGGCGCGTACGTTCGTCGCGGGCTGACCGCATACGGCAATCGGCCCGGACGATTTACGTACTCCGGACGGCCCCGCGCCGGATGCGAAGCCGGCAGGTTCGCGGTCGACTCGGGCCATGAGCAGTGAACCGCCTCCCGGCTCCGGTCAGCAGCCCCCGGAAGACGACCCGTTCAGGAAGCAGCCCCCGCCGTCCGGGGGCTCGGGTTCGCCGTACGGCCAACAGCCCCCGTACGGCGGCCAGCCGCCACCCCCCTCCGGCGGCGGCCCCTACGGTGGTGGTCCCTATGGCGGGGACCCGTACGGCGGCGGCGGTCACCCCACCGACCCGCTCGCCGGGATGCCGCCGCTCGCCGACAGCGGCAAGCGCACGCTCGCGCGCATCATCGACATGATCCTGGTGGGCGTCGTGGTCTGGCTGCTCACCTGGGGATTCGGCGTCACCGAGTACGACGTGGACGCCGACGACGTGGAGTACAGCAAGTCCCTCGTGCAGTCGCTGGTCGCCGCCCTGCTCTTCATCGGCTACGACACCTTCATGACCGTCAGGACGGGGCAGACACTCGGCAAGAAGCTGCTGAACATGCGGGTGGCCAACCTCGACAACGGCGCCACGCCGCTGGTGCAGACCGCGCTGATCCGGGCGGCGGTGCTGTGGATCCCGTTCGCGTTCTGCTGCGCCTGTATCTGGACCGCGATCTGCGGCGGCTGGAGCTTCTTCGACCGGCCCTACAAGCAGGGCCTGCACGACAAGGCGGCGAAGACGGTGGTGGTCAGCACCAACACCTGAGGCGCGTCAGTGAACACCTGAGGCGCGTCAGGGGCGTGTCAGTACCGGTTCTTCGGTCTGTTCCCGTTCCGCGCCGACGGGCTTGCGCACCGCCACCACGCGGGGCTTCTTCGGCATGGGCACCGTCATGGCGACCAGCAGCCCGAGCAGGAGCGCCGAGACGGCGATGACCGCGATCCCCACACCCGAACTCGTCTGGGACAGCAGCAGCATGGCGAGCGTCGAGAAGATCACGGTGCACGAGCCGTAGGAGAGCTGTGCGGCAGTCGGACGAGGCATGATCATCGTGTCCTCGGAATCAGGGGTGCACGGGGGTCTCGGCCTGGCTTTCCGCCGACGTCCGGGCGTTCCGCCATCCGACTCTAACCGCGTGCATGCCCGAGTGGAACAAACCGTAAGCGTGACCTAACCAACAGTGCCGGTGCACAGGGGGCGCACGGAGTCATGTCGTCCATCAAGTGGACGGGGGCACGCGCCCGTTGACCAAAGTCGTTGTCCGTTAAATGAACATCGGCTCCGCATAGTGCAATTGAGGTGTGCAAGTCAAGGTCTGTCTTTTCTCCTTAACCTCTAGTCAAATGTCGTCACTTGACTACACGCGTTGATCAGGTGCGCGCGGAACCTCCATGACCGGGACCCTTCCCTCCGTGCGCCCGGACGCGGGGGAGGAAGCAAGTGACCAGCAGACCCTGGACGTTCAGAGCGGCGGCAACCGCCGTCGCGCTCGCGGCGGCCGCGGCGACGGGCTCGACCTACGCGGTGGCGCAGGCCGGCGAAGACACCTCGGCGGCATCCGTGGAGCGGCACGACCCGGCGGAGCACACTCACGCCGACCACGACCTGGAAGGCCCCCTGACCAAGACCCAGGAGGCTCAGCGCGAAGAAGCCCTGAACCAGGTCATATCCGGCAAGGCCAAGGTGAAGGAGCGCGCCGGCTCGCAGGTCGTCGAGCTCAAGAGCAAGAAGGGCGACAGCAAGTACGTCGAGCTGGGCCGCGAGAAGACCGACAAGATATTCACGATCCTGGTCGAGTTCGGCGACCAGATCAGCGAGTTCGGCGGCACGCCCGGCCCGGCCCACAACCAGATAGCCGAGCCCGACCGCGCCAAGGACAACTCGACGGCCTGGCAGGCGGACTACAACCAGAAGCACTACCAGGACCTCTACTTCGGCACCGGCAAGAACGCCGAGTCGATGAAGAAGTACTACGAGAAGCAGTCCTCGGGCCGCTACTCGATCGAGGGCGAGGTGTCCGACTGGGTCAAGGTCCCCTACAACGAGGCCCGTTACGGCAACAACGCCTGCGGCCAGACCAACTGCTCCAGCGTCTGGAACGTCGTCAGCGACGGCCTGAACGCGTGGGTCGCCCAGCAGAAGGCAGCTGGGCGGACCGATGCCGAGATCAAGGCGGACGTCGCGGAGTTCGACCAGTGGGACCGCTACGACTTCGACGGCGACGGCGACTTCAACGAGGCCGACGGCTACATCGACCACTTCCAGATCGTGCACGCCGGTGAGGACGAGTCCTCGGGCGGCGGCGCGCAGGGCACCGACGCGATCTGGGCCCACCGCTGGTACGCCTTCGGCACCGACACGGGTGCCACCGGCCCCGCGGGCAACAAGCTGGGCGGCGCGCAGATCGGCTCGACCGGCATCTGGGTCGGCGACTACACCGTCCAGCCGGAGAACGGCGGCCTGGGCGTCTTCGCCCACGAGTACGGTCACGACCTCGGTCTGCCGGACCACTACGACACCTCCGGCGGCGAGAACTCCACCGGCTTCTGGACCCTGATGTCCTCCGGTTCCTGGCTCGGCACGGGCAAGGGCGAGATCGGTGACCTGCCCGGCGACATGACCGCCTGGGACAAGCTCCAGCTGGGCTGGCTGAACTACGACCGGGCCAAGGCCGCGACGGTGTCCGAGCACAAGCTGGGCGTCGCCGCGTACAACACCCGGCACAAGCAGGCCCTCGTGGTCGAGCTGCCCAAGAAGAAGGTCACCACCGAGATCGTCGCCCCGGCCGAGGGTGCGAACCAGTGGTGGAGCGGCAGCGGCGACAACCTCGCCAACACGCTGACCCGTTCCGTGGACCTCACGGGCAAGTCGGCGGCCTCGCTGACCCTCGACGGCTGGTACGACATCGAGGCCGAGTACGACTACCTCTACACCGAGGTCTCCACCGACGGCGGCGCCAACTGGACCGCCGTCGACGGCACGGTCGATGGTGCGGCTCTCCCGAAGGACGCCAGCGGCAAGCCCGCGCTCACCGGCACCGTGGACGGCTACAAGAAGCTGGTCTTCCCGCTCGACGCCTACGCCGGCAAGAAGATCGACCTGCGCTTCCGCTACCAGACCGACGGCGGCGTGGCCCAGAAGGGCTTCGCGGCCGACCGGATCACCGTGACCGCCGACGGCACGGCCCTGTTCTCCGACAACGCCGAGAGCGCGGACGGCGCTTGGGCGACGAAGGGCTTCAAGCGCATCGGCGCGTCCATCACGGACGACTACGCGCAGTACTACATCGCCGAGAACCGTCAGTACGTGTCGTACGACAAGACCCTGAAGACCGGCCCGTACAACTACGGCTTCTCGCAGACCCGTCCGGACTGGGTGGAGCACTACGCGTACCAGAACGGCCTGTTGATCTGGAAGTGGGACACCTCCCAGGCGGACAACAACACCAGCCAGCACCCCGGTGTCGGCCTGGTCCTGCCGGTCGACTCCCACCCGACCGCGCTGAAGTGGTCCGACGGCACGCTGATGCGCAACCGCATCCAGTCCTACGACTCGCCGTTCAGCCGGTTCCGCACGGACGGCATGACGCTGCACAACGCGGACGTCGCGACGAAGATCCCGTCGAGTGCGGGGGTGCCGGTCTTCAATGACCACACCCACACGTACTACGACGCCGCGACCCCGACCGCGGGCGTCAAGATCACTGACACCAACACCAAGATCAAGATCATCAAGGAGGCCAAGGACGGCTCGACGATCACGGTCGAGGTCGGCGCTGCGGTGAAGTAAACGGCATCTTCGCAGGTCAGAGCATGATCGGCGGCAGCCCCCTGGCGGGTTGCCGCCGATCGTGTTTAGGTGCACCCTGTGCTTCTCTTATTGACACCGACTCGCACGGGGGTGTGACCGCATGGCCGCAGGAGGTTTCTGCAAGCTGCCGACCGGCAGCGTGGTGGTGGCGCTGAACCTGCCCAGACCCACCGCCGACGGCACGGGCTGCGTCCGTGTCCTCGTCCACGCCCACAACCGCGCCCGAGCCCTGACCAGGCTCCGCAACCTGGGCATGCGGGCCGTCTACCTGCGCGGCAACGCCGCCCCACCGACCCCCGACGAGATCACTGCGGTCCTGCACCACCCGGACGGCCTGATATGGCGTACGGCACCTGACAACGGTGTCGGCACGGGCGGTCCCGAACTCGCCCAGGAACTGTGGCACCCGATCAGGGCGCTGCTGAGACGCCCGGCGGCAACGCCCTAAAGGGGCGCGGGGCTGTATCGATATGCGGCTACCGCCGCGTGGGCGCGACCAGCCACGACGCGCCCGCAGCCGCCCAACGACCCATCACGGCACCCCCGCGGAGCGCTTGGCGGAGCGCTAGGCCACGACCGGCTTCCCGGACAGCTCGACCCCCGCCTCGCGCATCTCCTCCAGCGCCCGCTCGGTGGTCTCCGTGGCCACCCCCGCGGTCAGATCCAACAGCACGTGGGTACGGAAGCCCTCCCTCGCGGCATCCAAAGCGGTAGCGCGTACGCAGTGGTCCGTGGCGATCCCCACCACGTCCACCTCCGAGACCTCCCTGGCCCGCAGCCAGTCAGCCAGCCTCACCCCGTTCTCGTCGGCCCCCTCGAACCCGCTGTACGCCGCCGCGTACGCCCCCTTGTCGAACACGGCGTCGACCGCGCCGGAGGCGACGGCCGGGGCGAAGTTCGGGTGGAAGCCGACGCCCTCGGTGCCGGCGACGCAGTGCGCGGGCCAGGAGTGGGCGAAGTCGGGGTTCGTGGAGAAGTGGCCGCCGGGTGCGATGTGGTGGTCGCGGGTGGCCACGACGTGCTGGTAGCCGGACCCGCCCGCCTGCCCGATCAGCTCGGTGACGGCGGCGGCCACGTCGGCACCGCCGGGCACCGCGAGGCTGCCTCCCTCGCAGAAGTCGTTCTGCACATCTACGACGATCAAGGCGCGACGCATGGGAGGTGTCCTTCGGTTATGGACGCTGAGGTCGGGACGGTGAAAATCGGTGCTGGCCCGGCCGTGAACTTCCGAGCCTAGAGACTTCGGGTGCCGCGCGGGAGGGGGCATGGAGTGAGCACGCCGGGCGCGCTCACTTCACGCCCCCGTACGGCTCCCCGCGCGCCCATTGACATACTCCGTCGGAATGACGGCTTCCCCGCGCGAGAGCTGGGTCGCGGACAGCGGCAGATTCGCGCGAGCGGCCGTGTGCCGGTCCCGTACGACGTCCAACGGCTCCCGGGCCACCACGTCACCGCCCTTGACCAGCTCGACCAGCAGCTGCCGGTCGGTGAGCCCGTCCGGCACCTGCCCCGTGCCGACGACCTCGGCCTCCGCGACGCCGTATTCGTCGAGGCGCCGCGCGGCCCACTTGCGGCCGCCGATGGAGGTCTTGCCGCCGCTCGACTTCTTCGCCACAGGGATCAGCGGGGCTCCGGGGTCGGCCGACTCGGCGCGGGCGACCAGCTTGTAGACCATCGAGCAGGTCGGATGCCCGGACCCGGTCACCAGCTGGGTGCCGACGCCGTACGCGTCCACCGGCGCCGCCGCCAGCGAGGCGATGGCGTACTCGTCCAGGTCCGAGGTCACGATGATCTTCGTGCTCGTCGCGCCCAGCTCGTCCAGCTGCTGCCGGACCCGGTGCGCGACCAGTAGCAGGTCGCCCGAGTCGATCCGGACGGCGCCCAGCTCGGGTCCGGCGACCTCCACGGCCGTCCGGACCGCCTCGGCGACGTCGTAGGTGTCCACGAGCAGCGTGGTGCCGCGGCCCATGGAGTTCACCTGGGCCTGGAAGGCGTCCCGCTCGCGGTCGTGCAGCAGGGTGAAGGCGTGGGCGCTGGTGCCGACGGTGGGGATGCCGTAACGGAAGCCGGCGGCCAGGTCCGAGGTGGAGGTGAAGCCGCCGACGTAGGCGGCGCGCGATGCGGCCACGGCGGCCAGTTCGTGCGTGCGCCGGGCGCCCATCTCGATGATCGGGCGGTCACCGGCGGCCGACGCCATGCGGGAGGCGGCCGCGGCGATCGCGGAGTCGTGGTTGAGGATGGACAGGATCACCGTCTCCAGCAGCACGCACTCGGCGAAGGTGCCCTCCACCCGCATGATCGGCGAGCCCGGGAAGTAGACCTCGCCCTCGGGGTAGCCCCAGATGTCGCCGGAGAAGCGGTAGGCCGCGAGCCACGCCAGGGTCTCCTCGTCGACTATCTTGCGCTCGCGCAGGAAGCCGAGGACGGCGGCGTCGAAGCGGAAGTTCTCGACGGCGTCCAGTACGCGGCCGGTGCCGGCCACGACGCCGTAGCGCCGCCCCTCGGGCAGCCGCCGGGTGAAGACCTCGAACACGCTCCGCCGCTCGGCGGTGCCCGCCTTCAAGGCGGCCTGCAGCATCGTGAACTCGTACTGATCCGTGAAGAGCGCCGTCGAGGGAACGTCCACCGGCAGCCCAAGGTCCGCTGTGTTCATGACGGTAGATGCTACCCCCATTTCGTCAGTCTGACGATTTATGGGGTGGAGGTCACAACGGGCGCGCCTGCGCAGCCCGTTTGTGCGACCACCCCCCTCGGGTGGCAGCATGGGCTCTGTGACGTCACCCGCTCCCCTAGAGATCGAACGAACCGAGTCGGCGGAGGAGGTCTTCGCCGTCCCCGAGCCGGACGTCCCCTGGGTCACGATCGTCCACAACGACCCGGTCAACCTCATGAGCTATGTGACCTACGTCTTCCAGTCGTACTTCGGCTACAGCAAGGACAAGGCCACCAAGCTCATGCTCGATGTCCACCACAAGGGCCGGGCGGTCGTCTCCAGCGGTACGCGCGAGGAGATGGAACGCGATGTGCAGGCCATGCACGGCTACGGTCTGTGGGCCACCCTCCAGCACGACCGCAAGTGACCCGTTCGCCCGCGCAGGACCGGAAGTAGCGAATCGCCTCCATGCCAGGAACCTTCGAACCGCTCCCCGGCGGCGGCGCGGCCGTCGCCCTCGATGACGTCGAGATCTCCATCATCCGGTCGCTGGCCGTCCAGCTCCTGGAGCTCATCGGTCCCGGCCCCGCCGAGGACGCCTCCGACGACCCGCTCGCGGAGCTGTTCGCCGAGGGCCCGAGCGAACCGCCCGCCGACCCGGTCCTCAAGCGTCTCTTCCCGGACGCCTACAGCGACCCGGAGTCGAACCCAGGCCCCGAGGAGGCCGAGGAGCAGCGGGCGTACTCCTCGGAATTCCGCCGCTACACCGAGAACGACCTGCGCGCCGGCAAGCGGGACAACGCGCTCGCGGTGGTCCGCTCCCTGGACGAGCTCAGCTCCGCCTCCGCCGGTGAGGGCGGCGCGGTGCTCAAGCTCTCCCCGGAGGGGTCCCAGCAGTGGCTCGGCGCCCTCAACGACCTGCGCCTGGCCATCGGCTCCCGCCTGGAGATCACCGCCGAGGACGACACCGACCTGCTCTACCGGCTCCCGGACGAGGACCCGCGCAAGCCGATGGTGATGGCGTATCTGTGGCTGGGCGGGCTCCAGGAGACGCTGGTGGCCACCCTTATGCCGTGAAGTCCTGATGCCCTGGACTGCCTGAGCCTCCGCGGCTGATCGTCTTGCGGCACGGACAGTGGGCCCTGCCATCCATTGGCAGGGCCCACTGACGGTCGTTCGGCTCGCTCAGTTCAGCAGCGCGGTGATGCAGCCGGTCGCCCCCGCACCCACGGCCTGCTTGGCGACCTTGCTCGCCAGGTCCTTGTTGACCCTGCCGACGACCAGCGAGATCGCGGCCGCGACCGACGCGTTGACGAGGCACTTCTTCGACTTCTTGCTCATCTTGAGCCCGCCGACCAGCAACTCGCAGGACTCCTTGTCGCCGTAGTGGCACTTGCTGGCGGCGATGTCCTGCCAGGTGTCGATCCTCGGCGTCCGCTGCGCCGGGCTGTGCTGCGGCTGGGCCACGGCCGGTGCGGCCCCCAGTGCCAGCGAGCCGAGCACGGCGACGGAGACGATCTTGAGCTTCATGGCGTTCCCCTTACGTGGTGCATGGTGCGGGCCCGCGGTGATGGTCGGTCACCGCTGGTCAGCGGCCCGCGCCCAGCACGCTAGGAGCGTTGGCATGTGCAAGGCCAGAAAATTGATCAAGATCTGAGGAATGTGCCAACCTCGGCACGGGGCAATTTTTGTTCAGCTTGCCACTGTTTGCGATATGGCTGGTGTTCGCTCAGAGGACGCTCAAGTCCGCATAACGATCCAGTTACCGCCCAGGTCCCTTGTGTGGCGATATACATCGTGTGTCCGGATCTGCTTGTGGCGTGCGCCACGCCGCTCCGGTCGATCAATGCAACGGTCGTGATAGATCTTCTCGACCGCCCGCGGACGCCACCTATGTCCACGGGGGGCGCCACCATGCCGACGGATCGTCGGCCAGGCATCGCTCCATCCACATCCGGGGGGATCGTGACCCGATCCGGGGCCGCTTCGCCGGCTCGGATCATCATGGAGAAAGGCGCAGCATTCATGACCTCAGTGCGGGTCGACAGGCATCGTGACGGCAACGGGGCCGACGGCGCCGCGGCGGAGGACGGCGGCGAGGGGTATCAGCGCGGGCTAGGGGCCCGGCAGATCCAGATGATCGCCATCGGCGGTGCCATCGGTACCGGCCTGTTCCTCGGCGCGGGCAAGGGCATCTCCAAGGCCGGCCCCAGTCTGATCCTGGCGTATGCCATCGCGGGCCTCGTGATCTTCTTCATCATGCGGGCGCTCGGCGAACTGCTGCTGTACCGCCCGGTGTCGGGCTCCTTCGCGGACTACGCCCGCGAGTTCATCGGTCCGTTCGCGGGGTTCGTCACCGGCTGGACGTACTGGCTGTTCTGGGTCGTCACCGGCATCACCGAGGTCACCGCCGCGGCCGCCTATATGACGTACTGGTTCGACATCCCGCAGTGGGTTTCGGCCCTGATCTTCACCATCATCCTCTACGGCGCCAACCTGATCTCCGTGAAGCTCTTCGGTGAGCTGGAGTTCTGGTTCTCGATGGTCAAGGTCACCGCGATCATCGGCATGATCCTCATCTGCGCGGGCATCCTGACGCTCGGCTTCTCGGACGCCGGCGACACCGCTTCCGTGACCCACCTGTGGAGCGACGGCGGATTCTTCCCGCACGGCATCGGCAGCACGCTGATGACCCTGCAGATGGTGATGTTCGCCTTCCTCGCCGTCGAGCTGGTCGGTGTCACCGCGGGCGAGTCCAAGGACCCCAAGACCGTGCTGCCCAAGGCGATCAACACCGTGCCGTGGCGTATCGCCGTCTTCTACGTCGGCGCCCTGATCATGATCCTGTCGGTGGTGCCCTGGACCCACTTCCAGCCGGGCGTCAGCCCCTTCGTGGCCGCCTTCGAGAAGATGGGCCTCGCCGCCGGCGCGGGCATCGTGAACTTCGTCGTCCTGACCGCCGCCCTGTCGTCCTGCAACTCCGGCATGTACTCCACCGGCCGCATGCTGCGCAACCTCGCGCTCAACAGCCAGGGGCCGAAGCTCTTCACCCGGCTCACGAAGAACGGCCTGCCGCTGGCGGGCACCACGTTCTCCGCCGCGCTGATGATGGTCGGCGTCTGGATCAACTACCAGTGGCCGGGCAAGGCGTTCGACTACGTGGTGTCCTTCGCGACCATCTCCGGCATGTGGGCCTGGATCGTCATCCTGATCTGCCAGCTTCGCTACCGTGCCAAGGCCGACCGCGGGGAACTGCCCCAGTCCGAGTTCCGGGCGCCCGGCGCCCCCCTCACCAGCTGGTTCGCGCTCGCCTTCATCGGCATGGTGATCGTGCTGATGGGCATCGACAAGGACGCCCGCATTTCGCTGTACTGCGCACCGCTGTGGGGCCTGATCCTCGGCGTCTCCTACCTGGTGCTCAAGCGCCGCAACCCGCAGGCCGCGGCGTTCAACAAGCGCTGACGAAGCCTTACCGAGGACGTCCAGCCGGGCGGGGCACTCGTGGCGCCCCGTCCCGCTGCCGCTCAGGACGTCCGGCATATGGGCCGTCCCGTACCACCCTTCGGTATGGGACGGCCCTCTGCTTATCCTGACGAGCATGCTGACCATCACCCAGGCCCTCGTCGACCAGATCGTCGCCCATGCGCGCAAGGACCACCCCGACGAGGCATGCGGCGTCGTGGCGGGGCCGGCGGGCTCGGACCGCCCGGAGCGCTTCATCCCGATGCTGAACGCGGCCATGTCGCCCACGTTCTACGAGTTCGACTCGGGCGATCTGCTCAAGCTCTACCGCGAGATGGACGACCGCGACGAGGAGCCGGTGGTCATCTATCACTCGCACACCGCGACCCAGGCCTACCCCTCGCGCACCGACATCTCCTACGCGAACGAGCCCGGCGCCCACTACGTCCTGGTCTCCACGGCCGACACCGACGGTCTCGGCGAGTTCCAGTTCCGCTCGTTCCGGATCGTGGACGGTGAGGTGACGGAGGAGGACGTCGAGGTCGTAGCGGCCTACTGATACGTCGTCCCACTATCTGGCCAGAATCGGTCCACCATGCGAGATCACACTCCGGGTGCCCGACCGGGAATCGATACGATGAGCCCATGGTTTCCCATGACGTGAGCGAGAAGACGCCGGGCATGCTGCTCGTGGCGCGGCTGCACGTCGACCTGTGCAGGCTCGCCAGCGCCATCTGTTGACGCTGCCCCTGCCGCCGTACGGCCGTGAGCCGCGGCGCTGCCCACACGCACCACCTGCTGTACTTGCGCTGCCGCGCGCCCCCGACTGACTACTCCCGACAGGAGCCCTGAGCCATGGCCATCGAGGTCCGCATCCCGACCATCCTCCGCCAGTACACCGACGGTCAGAAGGCGGTGGAGGGCAGCGGTGACACCCTCGCCGAGCTGTTCACCGACCTCGAGACCCGGCACACGGGCATCCAGGCCCGCATCGTGGACGACGGCCAGCTGCGCCGCTTCGTCAACGTCTACCTGAACGACGAGGACGTCCGCTTCGTCGACGGCATCAACACCAAGCTGTCCGACGGCGACACCGTGACGATCCTGCCGGCCGTCGCCGGCGGCATGGCCTGAGACCGGTATGCGCTACGACTCCCCGCTCGCCGCGGTGGGCAACACCCCTCTGGTGTGCCTGCCGCGGTTGTCGCCGTCCGCCGACGTCCGCATCTGGGCCAAGCTGGAGGACCGCAACCCCACCGGCTCGGTCAAGGACCGCCCGGCCCTGCACATGATCGAGCAGGCGGAGAAGGACGGCCGCCTCACCCCCGGCTGCACCATCCTGGAGCCGACCAGCGGCAACACCGGGATCTCGCTGGCCATGGCGGCGAAGCTCAAGGGCTACCGCATGGTCTGCGTGATGCCCGAGAACACCTCGCAGGAGCGCCGTGACCTGCTCGGCATGTGGGGCGCGGAGATCATCTCCAGCCCCGCGGCGGGCGGCTCCAACACCGCCGTACGGGTCGCCAAGGAGCTGGCGGCCGAGCACCCCGACTGGGTGATGCTCTACCAGTACGGCAACCCGGACAACGCGGGCGCGCACTACGCCACGACCGGCCCGGAGATCCTCGCCGACCTCCCGTCGGTCACCCACTTCGTGGCCGGCCTCGGCACCACGGGCACGCTGATGGGCGTCGGCCGCTACCTGCGCGAGCACAAGCCGGACGTGAAGATCGTCGCCGCCGAACCGCGCTACGACGATCTCGTCTACGGCCTGCGCAACCTCGACGAGGGCTTCGTACCCGAGCTGTACGACGCCTCCGTCCTGACCACCCGCTTCTCGGTCGGCTCGGCCGACGCGGTCACCCGCACCCGTGAACTCCTGCAGCAGGAGGGCATCTTCGCGGGCATCTCCACCGGCGCCGCGCTGCACGCCGCGATCGGTGTCGGGAACAAGGCGCTGAAGGCGGGCGAGAGCGCGGACATCGTGTTCGTCGTGGCCGACGGCGGCTGGAAGTACCTCTCGACGGGCGTCTACACGGCGGCCACGACAGAGGAAGCGATCGAGACCTTGCAGGGTCAACTCTGGGCGTGAGCGGCGCCCCGCCCCGGCCCTCCGAGCGGAGCGCCTACGTCGCGAGGTGACGGACCTGGTCCCACACGGCCGGGTCCATCACCCCCACCCGCCGCCGGAAGTCCCGCACCGGTACGTCCCGCAGCTCGCCCGTCTCCAGATAGCTCGCCCGCCCCAGGGTGTCCCCGACGGAGCCCGGCGGCAGGGGGATCACTCCGCCCCGCTCGTCGCGGTACTTGCTGGTGATCTTCGCGACGGTGACCCGCTGCCCGCGCACCGCGAGCACCAGACACGGCCGGTCCTTCGCCCGCCCGTCTCCCGCCGCCGCCCTACCCGACGCTCCCCCACTGCCGAAAGCGTGGGGGGACCCCCATCGCGCGGCCCCTCTTGATTCTGGCCCGTCCTCGTAGGGCACTTTCGCCCACCAGATCTCCGCGGGCGCCGGACGAGCGGCACCACGCCCCTGCGGACGAGCCGGAGTGCGCCGGTCCGACCGCCCCGGCGGACGCGTCCGCCGCCTCTCGGGACGCCGCCCGCGCCCCCACCCGTCCACGAGCGCGGCGACGAGCGCGAGCAGTATCACCGCCGCGAGCGCCAGCCACCATGACGTGTCCATAGGGACGACGGTACCGGCGCCCCACCACTCCCGCGCGTCACGGCCCTACGGGATCAGGGAGTTGTACAGCTCGACCACCTGACTGTCGAACGGCGGCGCTCCGAGCGCCTTCGCGGCCGGGATGACCGACTCCTCCAGGAAGCGTCGGAACTGTTCTTCCGACTCCCACACGTCGATGACCTGCCACCCACCCCCCTCGCCCGGTGCTCCGAAGTGCGCGACGAGTCCGGCGGGCGGATTCGTGCGATCCGGGATCGCCCGGTCGAAGGTGGCCTGGTAAAGCTCCTGGGTCCACTCCGCACCCTGATTGACGACCAGCACGGCCATGTCCGGGTCCCTCCACTCACTGGGGCAACAACTCTTTCCGACGCTACGTCCGGGTATAGGTGACAGCGACCGGAGATGACCCTCTCTACGCCACCCGGGGCCGACCTCGAACAACTGGACAGCCTCAGCAGCCGAACCGGTGACACCACAGGTGAGTTCGCCCACAACAGCCCTTGGCGGAGGAGCGACCGGAGGTTTTGCGCCTTACGCTCGACAAACCGCACGACCCCCGACGCCCCATCCCTCGATCTTCTCTTTTTCCGCCAGCGGAGGTTTCTGTTTCATGAAGCTCACCGTCGTCGGCTGCTCGGGGTCGTTCCCGTCCGCGGAATCGGCCTGCTCGAGCTACCTCGTCGAGGCCGACGGCTTCCGGCTGCTCCTCGACATGGGCAACGGCGCCCTTGGCGAGCTGCAGCGCCACTGCGGTCTCTACGACCTCGACGCGATCTTCCTCAGCCATCTGCACGCCGACCACTGCATCGACATGTGCGCGTACTTCGTCGCGCGTTACTACCGGCACGACGGCGGCCGCTGCGACCCGATCCCGGTCTACGGCCCCGAGGGCACCGAGCACCGCCTCACCACGGCCTACGCCGACACCCCCACCGCCTCCTCCATGAGCGAGGTCTTCGACTTCCACACGGTCAAGCCGTCCACCTTCGAGATCGGCCCGTTCCTCGTGCACACGGAACGCGTGGCCCACCCGGTGGAGGCGTACGGCATCCGGATCGAGCACGGCGGGAAGACCCTGACGTACTCCGGCGACACGGGCATCAGCGCGGCCCTGGACGAACTCGCCCGCGACGCCGACCTGTTCCTGTGCGAGGCCGCCTTCACGCACGGCAAGGAAGACATCCCCGACCTGCACCTCAACGGCCGCGAGGCAGGCCAGACCGCGGCCCGCGCGAACGCCCGCCGCCTGCTCCTCACCCACATCCCGCCGTGGACCGACCCTGCGGTCAACCTGGCCGATGCGCGGGCGGTGTATGACGGACCGGTGGAACTGGCGGTGCCGAGGCAGACGTACGAGATCTGACCTGTACGACGTGACAGAGGCCCCCGGAGCTGTTTGGCTCCGGGGGCCTCAGTGCTGTTCAGGAGGGGCTCACGCCTTGGTGAGGTCCTCGATCTCCTCCTCGGGCTCGCGGCCCGGAGTGGCGAGGTTGAACCTGATGATCGCGAACCGGAAGACGGTGTAGTAGATCGCCGCGAAGACCAGGCCGATCGGGATGATCATCCATGGCTTGGTGGCCAGGTTCCAGTTCAGGGCGTAGTCGATGAAGCCCGCGGAGAAGTTGAAGCCCGCGTGGACGCCCAGTCCCCAGGTGACCGCCATGGACACCGCGGTCAGGACCGCGTGGATGACGTACAGGAGCGGGGCGATGAACATGAACGAGAACTCGATCGGCTCGGTCACACCGGTCACGAAGGACGTCAGCGCGAGCGAGATCATCATGCCCATCACGGCCTTGCGGCGCTCGGGGCGAGCACAGTGGGCGATGGCGATCGCGGCGGCCGGCAGGCCGAACATCATGATCGGGAAGAAGCCGGACATGAACATTCCGGCGGTCGGGTCACCGGCCAGGAAGCGGCTGTAGTCGCCGTGCACGACCTCGCCGGCGGCGTCCTTGAAGTCGCCGAGCTGGAACCACGCCACCGTGTTCACGAACTGGTGCATGCCGATCGGGATGAGCGCGCGGTTGATCGCGCCGAAGAGGGCGGCGCCGAAGGAGCCGAGGCCCGTCATCCACTCGCCGAAGTCGCCGATGGCCTCGCCGATCGGCTCCCAGACCAGTCCGAAGAAGACGCCGACGGCGACACCGACGAACGCCATGATGATCGGGACGAGACGTCGGCCGTTGAAGAAGCCGAGCCAGTCCACCAGCTTCTTGCGGTGGTACCGCTGCCACAGGACCGCCGAGAGCAGACCCATGATGATGCCGCCGAGTACACCGGGGTTGTTGTAGGTCGCGGCTATGTCCGCGCCGTTCTGGATCTTGGCCTCGGTGACCGGGAAGGCCTCCAGGACCTTGCTGTAGACCAGGAAGCCCACCAGCGCGGCCAGCGCGGTCGAGCCGTCGGACTTCTTGGCGAAGCCGATGGCGACGCCTATGCAGAAGAGCAGGGGGAGACTGCCGGTGATGGCGCCGCCCGCCTTGTCGAAGACCGCGGCGACCTTGTCCCAGCCGAGGCCCTCGGCCCCGAAGACGTCCGGTTGGCCGAGCCGGACCATCAGGCCCGCCGCCGGCAACACGGCGATGGGCAGCTGCAGGCTGCGGCCGACCTTCTGCAGGCCCTGGAACAGGCCTGATCCCCACTTCTTCGTGGGGGCCGCCGTTGGCGAGGTGGCGGTGCTCATAGACTTCCTCCATCGGGTGGTGGTCTACACCACTCAGTGGTGTAGACCTGTTGTAGCACGATGAAGGTGAGATAAGGAACCCGCGATTCCCGCGGGATTTTCCGGACCCTTTCAGGCCCTGTTCAGGCCCTTCTCAGACCTTTGTGACGTCCTCGACCTCCTCCTCCGGCTCCCTACCCGGAGTCTTGAGATCGAACTTCGTGATCGCGAAACGGAAGATGACGTAATAGACGGCCGCGAAGCACAGGCCGATCGGAATGATCGCCCAGGGTCTCGTCGCCAGGTTCCAGTTGATGACGTAGTCGATCAGTCCGGCCGAGAAGCTGAAGCCGTCGTGCACGCCCAGCCCCCACGTCACCGCCATCGACACGCCCGTCAGTAGCGCGTGCACCGCGTACAGGAGCGGGGCGATGAAGAGGAACGAGTACTCGATCGGTTCCGTGATGCCGGTGACGAAGGACGTCAGGGCCACCGACAGCATCAGGCCGCCGACCTCTTTGCGGCGGCTCGGCCTCGCGCAGTGTGTGATCGCGAGGGCCGCCGCGGGGAGGGCGAACATCATGATCGGGAAGAAGCCTGAGGTGAACTGGCCGGCGTCCGGGTCGCCCGCGAGGAACATGTTGATGTCGCCGTGCACCACCTCGCCGTCGGGCGTGGTGTAGCTGCCGAACTGGAACCAGATGGGCACGTTGAGGAACTGGTGCAGGCCCACGACCAGCAGCGCGCGGTTGGCGATGCCGAACACGCCCGCACCCCAGGCGCCCAGGTCGCTCATCCAGTCGCTGAAGCTCTCCAGCCCGTCACCGATCGGCGGCCAGACCCACAGGCACAGCACCGCGACCACGATCGCCACGAACGCCATGATGATCGGGACGAGACGCCGCCCGTTGAAGAAGCCGAGCCAGTCCACCAGCTTCGTACGGTGGTAGCGCTGCCAGAAGAAGGCCGCGAGCAGGCCGATCACGATGCCGCCGAAGACACCCGGGTTCTGGTACTCGTACGCGCTCACCGCCCCTTCGGCCGCGGCGCAGCCGATGTCGGGGATCTCCTTCGTCCCCTCCGGGCAGTCCTCCGGGAACTCGCGCAGCACGCTGTAGTAGACGAGGAACCCCGTCACCGCCGCGAGCGCCGTCGAACCGTCCGCCTTCTTCGCCATGCCGATGGCCACGCCGACACAGAACAGCAACGGCAGCCCGAGCGAGCCGTCGAGCAGCGCGCCACCCGCGCCGTCCATCACCTTCGAGACGTTGTCCCAGCCCAGGCCGTCGTCGCCGAACACATCCGGCTGGCCAAGGCGGTTGAGGATGCCGGCGGCCGGCAGGACCGCGATCGGGAGCTGGAGGCTGCGGCCCATCTTCTGCAGGCCCTGGAACGCCGCCTGCCACCGCCGCCGCGCGGGGGAGATCTCGGTCTCGGCACTCATGGGTTGGCGACCGCCTGTCACGTGGTGTAGACCAGTTACCGACGATTGGGTTGCTGTGACGTCATCCTTCGGTACGCACGACACAATCGCTCGTGAAGTTGGGCCAACAGTGCGTGAGGAGACCGACATGGCCAGCAAGGCTGAGAAGATCGTCGCCGGGCTCGGCGGCATCGACAACATCGAGGAGATCGAGGGCTGCATCACCCGCCTTCGTACCGAGGTCTCCGACCCCTCGCTGGTCGACGAGTCCGCCCTGAAGGCCGCCGGCGCCCACGGCGTCGTGAAGATGGGCACCGCCATCCAGGTCGTCATCGGCACCGACGCCGACCCGATCGCGGCGGAGATCGAAGACATGATGTGAGCATCCGAGCTCGCTGAAGGGGCCGCTTCCCAGACAGGGAGCGGCCCCCTCCGTATGGGGGGCTAGGCTCGCGCCATGGCAGCTACCTCCTCAAATCCTCGAATCGACGGCCGCACCCCCGAACAGCTCCGCCCGATCACCATCGAACGCGCCTGGAGCAAGCACGCGGAGGGCTCCGTCCTCGTCTCCTTCGGCGACACGAAGGTCCTGTGCACCGCCTCCTTCACCGAAGGCGTCCCGCGCTGGCGCAAGGGCAGCGGTGAGGGCTGGGTCACCGCCGAGTACGCCATGCTGCCGCGCGCCACCAACACCCGCGGTGACCGCGAGTCCGTCCGGGGCAAGATCGGCGGCCGTACCCACGAGATCAGCCGCCTCATCGGCCGCTCCCTGCGCGCGGTCATCGACTACAAGGCGCTCGGCGAGAACACCGTCGTCCTCGACTGCGACGTCCTCCAGGCCGACGGCGGTACGCGTACGGCGGCCATCACCGGCGCCTACGTCGCGCTCGCGGACGCCGTCTCCTGGGCGCAGGGCAAGAAGCTCATCAAGCCCGGCCGCAAGCCGCTCACCGGAACGGTCAGCGCTGTCTCGGTCGGCATCGTCGGCGGCGTACCGCTCCTCGACCTCTGCTACGAGGAGGACGTGAAGGCCGACACCGACATGAACGTCGTCTGCACCGGCGACGGCCGCTTCGTCGAGGTCCAGGGCACCGCCGAGGCCGAGCCCTTCGCCCGCGAGGAGCTCAACTCCCTGCTGGACCTCGCGGTTTCCGGCTGCGGGGAGCTGGCGGAAGCGCAGCGCAAGGCACTTGATACCGTCCTCGAAAAGTAAAGGACGCACCAAGAAGAGCCGCAGCTTTGGGCAACCGCGCAGCCTTTCCTGGCGTCACTAGGGGTACGGGCGTACGGCACACCACCGTGCGCCCGGCCAGTGACCAACGGGGGCCCTGCGAGGCCTGAGAGCAGGGAGGGAACGTCAACCATGGCCACGAGCCGACGCCGCCGGAGCCGTATCGCCATAGCCGCCGCAGCCGTTGCGGCAGTCGGGCTGACGGCCGGGCTGACCACCGGCTGCGATGCCGTCAACAAGGCGCTGGACTGCGTCCAGACCGCCGACGCCATCGCCGACAGCGTCACGGAACTCCAGCAGGCCGTGGAGAACGCGTCGAACGACCCGACCCAGCTCGAGGAGTCCCTGGACTCCATCGACAAGAACCTCGACAAGATCGGCGACAAGACGGACAACGCCGACGTCAACAAGGCCGTGGACGACCTCCAGCAGGCCGTCACCAACGTCCGTGACGCCGTGAAGAACGGTGACGAGACGCCGGACGTCAGCCCGGTGACGGATGCGGCGGGCGAGCTGACCAAGGTCTGCACGTCGTAGCTCCGCCTGCTGGGCCGGGCCTCTCGTGTGCCGGGTTCTGTCGGTGGGGGGCTGCGGGTTTGGTGTGGCTGGGCGCGCCCACGCGGCGGAGCCGCACATCGACACAGCCCCGCGCCCGTTTCGGGGCGCGTCCGAGGGGGCGTCGAGAGGGAAAGGGACCCCCGGGATACTGGACCCCATGACCCGCCTCATCCTCGCCACCCGTAACGCCGGGAAGATCACCGAGCTCCGCGCGATCCTCGCCGACGCAGGTCTCGATCACGACCTCGTCGGCGCGGACGCCTACCCGGACATCCCTGACGTCAAGGAAACCGGTGTCACCTTCGCCGAGAACGCCCTGTTGAAGGCGCATGCGCTGGCCCGGGCGACCGGGCTGCCCGCCGTCGCAGACGACTCGGGGCTGTGTGTCGACGTGCTGAACGGCGCCCCCGGTATCTTCTCCGCCCGCTGGGCGGGTCGGCACGGTGACGACAAGGCCAACCTGGAGCTGCTGCTGGCCCAGTTGTCCGACATCGACGATGTCCACCGGGGCGCCCACTTCGCCTGCGCGGCGGCGCTCGCGCTGCCGGACGGCACGGAGCGGGTGGTCGAGGGGCAGTTGCGGGGCACCCTGCGGCACACGCCGGTGGGCACGAACGGCTTCGGGTACGACCCCATCCTCCAGCCGGAGGGAGAGACGCGGACCTGCGCCGAGCTGAGCCCCGAGGAGAAGAACGCGATCAGCCACCGAGGCAAGGCGTTCCGGGCGCTGGTGCCGGTCGTGCGCGAACTGCTCGCGCGGTAAGCAAGAAGTGGTGCGGCCGGAGGGACTCGAACCCTCACGGGTGTTACCCCACTGGGACCTAAACCCAGCGTGACTGCCAATTCCACCACGGCCGCGTGACCTTGCCCGGCCATGCTACTGGCCGGGCCGGGTGGTCAGATGCCCAGATCCTTGATGATCTTCGCCACGTGGCCGGTCGCCCGCACGTTGTACAGCGCCCGCTCGACCTTGCCCTCCTCGTCCACGACGATCGTGGACCGGATGACGCCCATGTACGTCTTGCCGTAGTTCTTCTTCTCGCCGTAGGCCCCGTAGGCCTCGGTGACGGACTTCTCCGGGTCGGCGAGCAGCGTGACCTTCAGGGACTCCTGGTCGCGGAACTTGGCGAGCTTCTCCGGTTTGTCGGGGGAGACGCCGACCACGTCGTACCCGGCGCCGGCCAGCAGCTCCAGGTTGTCCGTGAAGTCGCAGGCCTGCTTGGTGCAGCCGGGCGTCAGGGCCGCCGGGTAGAAGTACACGATGACCTTGCGGCCCTTGTGGTCCGACAGGGACACCTCGTTGCCGTCGGCGTCGGGCAGGGTGAAGGCGGGGGCCACGTCCCCCGGCTGGAGTCGCTCGCTCATCTGACCAGCGTAACCGGGGAGCCTGACGGTGCGGTCCGGCGTAGAGCTGACAGACTGTCCGCAAACAGCATCAGCTTCACTTCGGAGGCCGTACGGTGGCGGACACGTCGGACACCAGAACACCGGCGCAGATCGAGGCGGACATCAAAGCCCGCCGCGCAGCGCTGGCCGAGACGCTCGACGAGATCGGGGTGCGCGTGCACCCGAAGACGATCGTCGGCGACGCCAAGGCCAAGGTCGTCTCGAACATCGACCACACGCTCGGACGGGCCTACGTCGGGGTCAACCGGGCCGTGAGCGATGTGAAGGCCAAGTTCACCGACGAGGAGGGCGCGCCGCGCCTGGAGCGGATCGTGCCCGTCGCTCTCGTCGCCGTCGGCCTCGTGGGGCTGTTGGCCCTCGGCACCCGGCGTCGCAGGGACTGAGCGGCGGCGGACCCACCGGCGTACGGAAGCGGCAAAGGCAGGTAGGTTCAAAGGCGTGAGCGCCAACAGAAACGAGCACAGCACCCACCACGACAAGCTGCCCATCCGGATGCTGCACGACCGGGTACTCGTGCGGCAGGACACCAGCGAGGGCGAGCGGCGTTCCGGTGGCGGCATCCTGATCCCCGCCACTGCCGCCGTCGGCCGTCGGCTGGCCTGGGCCGAGGTCGTCGCGGTGGGGCAGAACGTACGGACCGTGGAGACCGGCGACCGGGTCCTGTACGACCCGGAGGACCGTGCCGAGGTCGAGGTGCGCGGGGTCGCGTATGTGCTCATGCGCGAGCGTGATCTGCACGCCGTGGCCGCCGACCGGTTCGAGGGGTCGGAGGACTCGACCGGGCTCTACCTCTGAATCGACGGTTGGAAGGGGCTGGTGACTCTCGTCACCAGCCCCTTCTTCGGTTCTTTGCTAGCTTTGAAGGACCCGACGAGACGCGCCGTACCGGGTGAAGGCAAAGACGACGCACCGCCAGGTTTCCGTCTTTGCGAAAGGTGCTCGTCATGGCCTGGGTCCTGCTCGTCGTCGCCGGTGTGCTGGAAGTCGGCTGGTCGGTCGGCATGAAGTACACCAACGGATTCACCCGCCCCGTCCCCAGCCTGCTCACCGGCGCCGGCATCGTCGCCAGCATGCTGCTGCTGTCGTACGCGGCGAGGTCGCTGCCCATCGGTACCGCCTACGGCGTGTGGGTGGGGATCGGGGCGGCCGGAGCGGCGGTGGTCGGCATGGTGGTGCTGGGGGAGCCGGTCACCGCCGCGCGGATCTTCTTCGTCTGCCTGCTGCTGGTCGCCGTGGTGGGGCTCAAGGCGACCAGCGGCCACTAGGGCCTGTCGTCAAATTCCCGCCTGCCCCGCGACGCCTGGCACGCACTCTCGCCGCACCGGGCGAAAGCCCACGTACGCCCAGTACGAGGACTTCCGCCCGGCACGCCGAGAGCACGCACCAGACGCCGCGGGGCCGCCCTTCGGGCGACGACGGGAATTTGACGACAGGCCCTAGTCCGGCCCGCCCGTGATTCCCGTCGTCCCGCCGCCTCCGGTGTCCATCCCGCCCGTCGTGGTGTCGCCGGCCGTACTGCCTCCGGTGTCCGTCCCGCCGGTGGTCGTGTCGCCGGTGGTGCCTCCGTCGGTGGTCGTACCCCCGTCGGTCGTGCCGCCGGTGGTCGTGTCGCCGGTGGTGCCTCCGTCGGTGGTCGTACCCCCGTCGGTCGTGCCGCCGGTCGTCGTTTCGCCCGTCGTGCCGCCGTCCGTCTGGCCCGGCGTCTCACCGCCGGTCTGGCCCTCGGTGTCCTGGCCGCCGGTGGTGCTGTCCCCGGTGGTGCCGCCGTTGTCCTGGCCGCCGTTGTCCTGGTCGCCCTGGGTCGGGTCGGTCGTCGGGTACTGGGGCACGTCGGCGCCCTGCTGGAGTTCCAGGTCGAAGTCGCTGACCGGCTTGCCCTTCAAGGCGTCCTTGGTGAACTGGGCCCAGATCTCGGTGGGCGCGCCGCCGCCGTTGATGCGGTCGAGGCCCATCGCGCCGTACAGCGACTTGTGCTTGGCCGTGACCGGGTCCTGGCCCATGACGGCGACGACGGTGGCGAGTTCGGGGGTGTAGCCGGCGAACCAGGCGGCCTGGTCCTCCTCCGCCGTACCGGTCTTGCCCGCCGCCGGGCGACCGGCGGCCTGGGCGGCGGTGGCGGTGCCGTTGTCGACGACGCTCTGCAGGACGGAGGTCGTGGTGTCGGCGGCCTCGCGGCTGACGACCTGGGAGGTCTTGCGCTTCGGCATCTCGATGACGTCGGCGCCGTCCTTGGTGATCTTCTCGATCATGGTGTACGTGCCGTGCTTGCCGTGGTTGGCGAGCGTCGCGTAGGCCTCCGCCATGTCGAGGACGCTGGCGGTGGCCACGCCGAGCGCGATGGACGGGGACGGGTACAGCTCCGGGGTGCTCGTCGGCAGGCCGAGCTCGACGGCGGTGTCCTTCACCTTTTCGGGACCCACGTCGACGGCCATCTGCGCGTACACCGAGTTGACGGACTTGTCGGTGGCCGTACGGACGTTGATGTTGCCGTAGGAGACGTCGTCCTCGTTCGCGGGGTCGTAGCTGCCGCCGCTCCAGCCCTGGACGGGGCGCTTGTTGGTGCCGTCGTAGATCGTGTTCGGGGTGATCTGGCGGCCGTCCTGTGTGGTCGACCCGTTCTCCACGGCCGAGGTGAAGACGAACGGCTTGAAGGTGGAGCCGACCTGGAAGTCCCGGCGGGTGGCGTTCGGGGTGTACTGCTTCACGTAGTCGATGCCGTTGTACATCGCGACGACCTTGCCGGTCTTCGGGTCGACGGAGGCGCCGCCCGCGCGGACGTAGGTGTCGACCTTGTTGTTCTTCTTGTCCAGCTTGGACATCAGCTGGTCGTTGACGGCGTCGACGAAGGCGTCCTGCTTGTCCTTGTGCAGGGTGGTGGTGACGCGGTAGCCGCCGGCCTCGAGCTCCTCCGCGCTGACGATCTTGTTCTTGGTCAGATAGTCCTTGACGATCCCCACGATGTAACCGCGCTGCCCGGACAGCCCGGTGGAGCCCGAGGCCTCCTTCGGCATCGGGAACTTCATGCCCGCCCGCTTGCTCTCGGACAGCCAGCCCTTGGTGACCATGCCGTCCAGGACGTAGTTCCAGCGGGCCACGGCCGCGGACTTGTTCTCCGGGTGGGCGACGACGTCGTACTCGCTGGGGGCGTTGACCAGCGCGGCCAGGTAGGCGGCACGGGCCGGGTCGAGGTCCCCCGCGTCCATGCCGTAGTAGGCCTGGGCGGCGGCCTGGATGCCGTAGGCGTTGCGGCCGAAGAAGCTGGTGTTGAGGTAGCCCTCGAGGATGTCGTCCTTGCTCTTCTCGCGGTCCAGCTTGATCGAGATGAAGAACTCCTTCACCTTTCGGGTGACGGTCTGCTCCTGACGCAGGTAGTAGTTCTTCACGTACTGCTGGGTGATCGTGGAGCCGGACTGCTTGCCCTTGCCGGTGGCCGTGTTCCAGGCCGCGCGCAGCATCGCCTTGGGGTCGATGGCGGACTCGGTGTAGAAGTCGCGGTCCTCGGCGGCCAGGATCGCGTGCTGGGCGGCCTTGGACATCTGCGCGAGGGTGACGTTCTCCCGGTTGACCTGACCGTCGCGGGCGATCACGGTGCCGTCCGCGTACATATAGACGTTGGCCTGCTTGGTGGCGAGCGCGTTGGCCGGCGGGATCTTGACCATGGAGTAGCCGAGGAAGAACAGGCCGAAGAGCAGCAGTGCGCCGATGACGAAGGTGCCGAGCACCGTGCGCCAGGTCGGGATGATCCGTCGCCAGCCCGTGCGTTTCGGCCGCCCCGGCTTCCGGGTCGGCTGCTGTGGCGGCTGCTGCTCGTCGCTCATGTCGTGCACGGACTCCTGTTTCGCGTCGTACGTTCCCGTACGCCTCGTACGCCTAGTGCGCCCCCATTGAAGACTCTCGCACCGGGCGTTCCGTTCCCGGAAACGGCGCGAGTCCCCGGAAAGTGAGCAGACTCTCGCGCCGCGCGTCCCCGAAATTGGCTCGCAGCCCCCGTCTCGCGCGCACTAGGCTCCTGCGCTTCGGTGCCGGGCGGGCGAGGAGGGCTGTGGATGTGGGATCGGGGCGGTTGTACTTAGCCGTCGCGGTGGGCGGGTTCAGAAGATACGCGACTTATCGGGCGGCGACGGCGGCCGGGGTGTTCACCAACACCGTCTTCGGCGTGATCCTCGTCTACACCTATCTGGCGCTGTGGGACGAGAAGCCTCATCTCGGCGGGTACGACCAGGCGCAGGCCGTGACCTATGTGTGGCTGGGTCAGTGCCTCTACGCGACGCTGGCCATTCAGGGCGGCGGCGCCGAGAAGGACCTGATGCAGCGCATCCGCACCGGTGAGATCGCCGTCGACCTGTACCGGCCGGCCGATCTCCAACTCTGGTGGCTGGCGGGCGACGTGGGGCGGGCGCTGTTCCAGATGCTGGGGCGGGGGGTGATCCCGTTCGCGTTCGGCGCGATCTTCTTCCCGATGGCACTGCCGACGGACGTCACCCCTTGGGCGGCCTTCGTGGTCGCCGTCCTGCTGGCGACGGTCGTCAGCTTCGCGATCCGCTACCTGGCGGCGCTGAGCGTGTTCTGGCTGATGGACGGCATGGGCGTCAACCAGGCCCTGATGATCACGGGGATCTTCTTCTCGGGCATGGTGCTGCCCCTGAACGCCTTCCCGGGCGTGCTCGGCGACATCGTGCGGGTGCTGCCGTGGGCGGCGCAGCTGCAGATGCCGGCGGACGTGCTCATGGGGGAGACCGACCCGCTGCGGGCGTACGCCTTCCAGGCGGCGTGGGCGGTGGCGTTGCTGGCGGCCGGGCGGCTGGTGCAGGCGGCGGCGACGCGGCGGGTGGTGGTGCAGGGTGGGTGAGACCGGGAGCGGGATCTCCGGGAGCAGGGTGGCCGGGATCTCCGGGGTGTCCAGGGCGGGTGAGGGGCTGCGGGCCTATCGGCTGATCGCCGGGATGTGGATCCGGTCCACCATGACCTACCGCGCCTCGTTCGTCGTCACCGTCCTCGGCAACCTGCTGGTGACCGGCCTGGACTTCGTGGCGATCCTGCTGATGTTCTCGCAGGTCGACTCGCTGGGCGGCTGGCCGCTGGCCGAAGTGGCCTTCCTGTACGGACTTTCGGCGACGGCGTTCGGGCTCGCCGACCTGACGTTCGGCTCGATGGACGTCCTCGGCGGCCGGATGCGCGACGGTTCCTTCGACACGCTGCTCGTGCGGCCCGCCCCGGTGCTCGCCCAGGTCGCCGCGGACCACTTCGCGCTGCGCCGCCTGGGCCGGATCACCCAGGGCGTGCTGGTGCTGGGCTGGGGGCTGTCGGCGGTCGACGTCGACTGGACCCCGGCGAAGGTGCTGCTGGTGCCGGTGATGGTGGTCAGCGGCGGGGTGATCTTCTGCGCCCTGTTCGTGGCGGGCGCGGCCTTCCAGTTCCTGGCGCAGGACGCCGCCGAGGTGCAGAACGCGTTCACCTATGGCGGGAACACGCTGTTGCAGTACCCGCCGACCGTGTTCGGGAAGGACTTCGTGCGCGGGGTGACGTTCATGCTGCCGCTCGCCTTCGTCAACTGGGTGCCGGCCGCCTATGTGCTGGAGCGGCCGTATCCGCTCGACCTGCCGCAGTGGGCGGCCTTCGTCTCCCCGCTGGTGGCGGCGGCGTGCTGTGCGCCGGCGGGACTGGCGTGGCGGGCCGGGCTGCGGTCGTATCGGAGTACGGGAAGTTAGGGGCAGACCATGGAGGACACGAACACGAACACGGACGCGGACGCGTTCATCGAACTCGACGGCGTCGAGAAGGTCTTCGACGTACGCAAGAAGACCGGTTTCCTGAAGCGGGAGCGGCGGCAGGTGCGGGCCGTCGACTCGATCTCCTTCCGCGTGGCGCGCGGCGAGATGGTCGGCTACATCGGGCCGAACGGCGCCGGCAAGTCGACGACGATCAAGATGCTGACCGGCATCCTGACCCCGAGCGGCGGCCGGCTCCGGGTGGCCGGCATCGACCCGTCCCGTGAGCGGATGCGGCTCGCGCACCGCATCGGCGTGGTGTTCGGGCAGCGCACCACCCTGTGGTGGGACCTGCCGCTGATCGACTCGTACAAGCTGATGCACCGCATGTACCGCATCCCGGACGCCCGTTACCGCGAGAACCTCGACCGTCTCGTCGAATTCCTCGACCTGGGCGCGCTGTTGGACGTCCCGGTGCGCCAGCTCTCCCTCGGCCAGCGGATGCGCGGCGACATCGCGGCGGCGCTGCTGCACGACCCGGAGGTGCTGTACCTGGACGAGCCGACGATCGGGCTCGACGTCATCTCCAAGGCGAAGGTCCGGGAGTTTCTGCGCGAGTTGAACGCCGAGCGCGGCACGACGGTGCTGCTGACCACGCACGACCTCCAGGACATCGAGCAGTTGTGCTCGCGGGTGATGGTCATCGACCACGGGCGGTTGATGTACGACGGCCCGCTCGCCGGCCTGCACGAGGTGGGGGAGAGCGAGCGCACCCTGGTGGTCGACCTGGAGCGCGAACTCCCGCCGATCGAGGCGCCGCCCGCGCGGGTGGTGAAGGTGGAGGGGCCGCGGCAGTGGCTGGCGTTTCCGGCGGCCGAGTCGGCGGCGGTGCTGGTGGCACGGATCGCGGCGGAGTATCCGCTGGTGGATCTGTCGGTGCGGGAGCCGGACATCGAGGCCGTGATCGCGAAGATGTACGCCGAACAGGCGGAGAAGGCGGCGAACGTGGGGAACGCGGGCAAGGCGGTCTCGTAGCCCCGGGGCGGGGTTGCTCGTAGGCTGCTGTGCATGACCGACGATGCCCCGGAGCTTCGCGCCTCCGACGCCGATCGTGAACGAGTCGCCGAGATCCTGCGGGACGCCCTCGCGGAGGGGCGGCTCGACATGGAGGAGTTCGGGGAACGTCTGGACGCCACGTACAAGGCGCGGACGTACGGGGAACTGGCGCCGATCACCCGGGATCTGCCCGTCGGCGCGGTCGCCGTTCCGAAGGTTGACATGGTGAAGAAGGCCGGGCTCTCGGAGGGGAGTTGGGCGGATCGGATCGTCGGCGGTGAGGGGTCGTCGACGTGGGGTGTCGCCGTGATGTCCGGGTTCCAGCGCAAGGGGCGGTGGACGGCGCCGAGGCGGTTCAACTGCTTCGCCTTCTGGGGTGGCGGGGAGATCGATCTGCGGGAGGCGAGCTTCGCGGACCGGGAGATCGAGATCAACTGCGTCGCGATCATGGGCGGCGTACAGGTCGTCGTGCCGCCCGGGGTCGAGGTCGTGGTGCGCGGGATCGGGATCATGGGCGGGTTCGATCACCATGAGGAGGGCGTGCCGGGGGACCCGGGTGCGCCGCGCGTGATCGTGAGCGGGTTCGCCTTCTGGGGTGGGGTCGGGGTGGAGCGGAAGCTGACGCGGGCCCAGCGGCAGGAGGTTCGGGAGGCGCGGCGGCGGGAGAAGCTGGAGCGGAAGGCCGGGCGGCGGGAGCTGGACTGAGCTGCCGTTGCCGTGTGCTGCCCGGCGTGGTGGCTGGGCGGGCGTGGGTCGCGCGGCCCGGCGCTGGCGGGGTGCCGCCTGCGCCCACCCGTGCCGCCCCAGCGGCACGACTGCCCGCGGGCTGAGCAGGCCGCGACGGCCCGCGGGCTGGCTGCCCCTACAGCTTCGCCGGTGCCGAGCCCCTGAGGTCCTTCAGGTTGAAAGCCTCCGCCATCCGCTCGTAGCCCTTGTCGCTCGGGTGGAGGTGGTCGCCCGAGTCGTAGTCGGGGCGGAACTTGCGGGGGTTGTACGGGTCGCGGACGGCCTGGTCGAAGTCGGCCACCGCGTCGAAGACGCGGCCCGCGCGGATCTCGGCGTTGATCTGCTGGCGTACGTCCTCGCGGGCGTCGGTGTAGCCGCGGTGGCCCTGGAAGGGCATCAGGGTCGCGCCGACGACCTTCAGGCCGCGGGCGTGGGCCTGGCGGACCAGGGCGCGCAGGCCGTCGAGGATGCGGTCGGGGTCGGCGAGGTTCGGGTTGCGCAGGATGTCGTTGACGCCGAGGTCGATGACGACGACCTTGACGTTCGTGCGGGAGAGGACGTCGCGCGCGAAGCGGCTGATGCCGGCCTCGTTGTTCGCGGGGCGCCCGGCGCCGCTGGCGAGGATCTGGTTGCCGCTGATGCCCTGGTTGACGACGCTGTAGCGCGGTACGTTCTGGCCGGCCGCGAGCGCCGTGCGCAGCCGGCGCGACAGGGCGTCCGTCCAGCGGAGGTTGGCGTTCTCGGTGGACGTGATGCCGTCGGTCAGCGAGTCGCCGAAGACCACGACGGTGCCGTCGGACTCGTTGCTGAGGACGTCCAGCGCGGTCAGGTAACGCCAGGCATCGACCCGCCCGGTGTACGCCACGCCGGTCGCGTCCTCGGTGAGGTCGCCCTGGGCGACGTAACTGGTCTGGCGGGCGTGCGGGTGGAAGGTGACCGGGCCGGACGGGGTGGGGGAGTAGGTGGTGACCAGGACGTCGCTGTCCGCGGCGATCGCCAGGCGCACGGCGTCGCTCAGCACCTGCTGCCCCGGCGGGATGACGACCGTGGGGTTGCCCCCGAAGGTCAGCCTGCGCATGGTGTCCGCGACGGCCGCCGCGGTCCCGGTGCCGGCGGAGACGGCGATCGACGCGTGCGTGATCGTCAGCGCCGACTGGCCGTAGAGGTTGGACAGCGTGATCCGGGCGCTCTTGCCGCCGACACTGGTGTGTACGACGTTGCGGACCGAATTGCCCGCCAGGCCCGCGACCTCGGTGCCGGGCTCGGCGCCGACCGGGGAGGCGGACCAGGCGCCGACCCAGATGCCGGTGGAGGCGGGGGCGGCGGGGTTGCGTGGGGCGCCTTCCTGGGCGGGGGCGCTCTTGCCGGTGGCGCTGCCCTCGTCGGAGGCGAATCCGATGTATATAGCGGCAGAAAGCACCACGATCAGGGCGATGATCGCAGATAGCAGGGCATAACCGTTACGCCTGGTCATGCGGTGCGTGTCTCCTCGGGCGGATGGGAGCCCGAGGCTCCGATGTGATCACCTCATGATGCGTCATGAGGCAGAGGGGAGTTGCACGGACCCCCCTTTGGGCCGCCGGAGTTCATCCGGAGTTCGCCATCGACCTCCCCCCATCCGACAGACGCCGGGAACTCCTGATTCGTTCCAGGAGTAGGTCAGGAAGGGACAATGTGTGCGGGGGATCACTGGACGGGTGGAGCGGATGGAACGTACGAATCCGGATGTAATGGGAACATCTGACATGGAGGAGCATGCCCGGCCGGATGCCGCCGATAACCGGCGCGTCCCCGTATCGGCCGTACGTGCGATGACCACGTTCACCGCCGCCGACGAGGAGAAGCAGCGCGGCGTACGGCGGATGAAGATCACCGCGACCGGGATGCTGCTGTTCGTGGCGCTGGTGTACGTCCTCGCCAAGTGGGCGTCGAACGAGGGCGCCGGAGACTGGGCGAACTACGTCGCCGCGGCCGCCGAGGCCGGCATGGTCGGCGCGCTGGCCGACTGGTTCGCGGTCACGGCCCTGTTCCGGCACCCGCTGGGCATCCCCATCCCGCACACCGCGATCATCCCCAACAAGAAGGACCAGCTGGGGGTCTCGCTCGGTGAGTTCGTCGGGGAGAACTTCCTCTCCGAGGACGTCGTACGACAGCGGCTGCGCGCCGTCGGCATCGGCAGCCGGCTGGGCGGATGGCTGGCCGATCCCGAGCACGCGGACCGGGTGACGGCGGAGCTGTCGGCGGCGCTGAGAGGTGCCCTGACGGTCATGCGCGACTCGGATGTCCAGGCGGTGGTGGGCGAGGCGATCACCCGTCGTGCCGACGCCCAGGACATCGCGCCCGGCATAGGGAAGATGCTGGAGAAGATCGTCGAGGACGGCGGCCACAAGCGGGCCGTCGACCTGATCGTCGCGCGGGCGCAGCACTGGCTGATCCTGCACGACGACGAGATCATGGACGCGGTGCAGGGCGGCGCCCCCGGCTGGACCCCGAAGTTCGTCGACAAGAGGGTCGGCGAGCGCGTCTACAAGGAGCTGCTCCGCTTCGTCACCGAGATGCGCGACATGCCCTCGCACCCGGCCCGCGGCGCCCTCGACCGCTTCCTCACCGACTTCGCCTCCGACCTGCAGTCCGACACGGACACGCGGGCGCGTGTCGAGCGGCTCAAGGGCGAGGTGCTGGGGCGCGGCGAGGTCCAGGACCTGATCGCGTCCGCGTGGACCGCCGTACGGTCGATGATCGTCTCGGCCGCCGAGGACGAGCGCAGTGAGCTGCGTCTGCGCGTGCGTGCCTCGCTGCTGTCGCTGGGATCGCGGATGGCGGTCGAGCCGCGGCTCCAGGCCAAGGTCGACAGCTGGGTGGAGGGCGCGGCGGTGTACGTCGTCACCACCTACCGCAAGGAGATCACCTCCCTGATCACGGACACCGTGGCGAGCTGGGACGCCGAGCACACGACGAGGAAGATCGAGGCGCACATCGGGCGCGACCTGCAGTTCATCCGGATCAACGGCACCGTGGTGGGGTCGCTGGCCGGGTTGGTGATCTACACGGTGTCGCGGGCGCTGGGGGCGTAGACGGGGAGGGGCAGGCGGAGGCGCAGTGGGGCGTAGGACATCCCTCTTCGGGCACCCGACCCGGGTTCCGCTCGATGAGGAGGGAGCCCATGGCCACCGCGCAGGCCGAGACCGGCCGTACCGTCACCACAAACATCCCCGCCCGTCTCGACCGCCTCCCATGGTCGCGCTGGCACTGGACGATCGTGATCGGGCTCGGCACCGTGTGGATCCTCGACGGACTGGAAGTCACGGTCGTCGGCAACATCGCCCCCCGCCTCTCCGAGCCCGGCAGCGGACTGCCGATCACCTCCGGCCAGGTCACCGGCCTGGCCGCCGCCCTGTACGTGGCCGGTGCCTGCCTGGGCGCCCTGTTCTGGGGCCGCCTGACCGACAAGTGGGGCCGCAAAAGGCTCTTCATGATCACGCTGGCGGTCTACTTGGCGGCGACGGCCCTGACCGCCCTCTCCTTCGAGACCTGGTGGTTCTTCCTGTTCCGCTTCCTGACCGGCTTCGGCATCGGCGGCGAGTACGCGGCGATCAACTCCGCGATCGACGAGCTGATCCCGGCTCAGTACCGCGGCCGCGTCGACCTGATGATCAACGGCAGCTTCTGGCTGGGCGCGGTGGGCGGCTCGCTGCTGTCCATCGTCGCGCTGAACACGGCGGTCCTGCCCGCGAACCTCGGCTGGCGGCTGACGTTCGCGCTCGGCGCCGTCCTCGCCCTGGTGATCCTCCTGGTACGGCGGCACGTTCCGGAAAGCCCGCGCTGGCTGCTGATCCACGGCCGCGACGACGAGGCGGAACGGATCGTGTCCGCCATCGAGCGGCAGGTGGAGGCCGAGCGGAACGAGCCGCTGCCGCGCCCCGAGGGTGAGATCACCATCCAGCAGCGCAGGAGCGTGACGTTCCTGGAGATCGGCCGCACGGTCTTCGCCAAGTACCGCAGGCGGGCGACCCTGGGCTTCGCCCTGTTCATCGGCCAGGCGTTCCTCTACAACGCCATCACCTTCGGCTTCGGCGCCATCCTGACGACGTTCTACGACGTGCCGTCGGACGCCACCGGCTACTACTTCGCCGTCATCGCGCTGGGCAACTTCCTGGGCCCGCTGCTGCTCGGCAAGCTGTTCGACACCGTGGGCCGCAGGGTGATGATCTCGTCGACGTACCTGCTCTCGGGCCTGCTGCTCTTCGGCACCGCCTGGCTGTTCGACCGGGGCGTGCTCAGCGCGACCACCCTGACGGCCTGCTGGTGCGCGGTCCTGTTCTTCGCCTCGGCGGGCGCGTCGAGTGCCTACCTCACGGTCTCCGAGGTCTTCCCGATGGAGACCCGTGCGATGTCCATCGCCTTCTTCTATGCCCTGGGCACGGCGGCCGGCGGCATCAGCGGGCCGCTGCTGTTCGCCGACCTCACCGAAACCGGCAGGGTCGGCGACACGGTCCTCGCCTTCCAGATCGGCGCGGCCCTGATGTGCCTGGCGGGCCTGGCCGCGGCGCTCCTCGCGGTACGCGCGGAACGCCGGTCGCTGGAGGACGTCGCCCGCCCGCTCACGGCGGTGGCGCACCGGAACAGGACCGGACCGGCCCCGGCTCTCCCCCGGTAAAGAGCCGGGACCGGAGATCTTCACCCGTCCCTTACTGCGACGCGCGCCGGGCCCGGTCGCGGCGGCGCAGCAGAAGGATGCCGCCGGCGAGGGCGGTGATGCCCGTGGCGGCGGTCCAGCCGATGACGTCGTTCGAGCCGGTGGCGGCGAGGTCACCTGTGGAGGAGGCGGACGCGGAGGGCGATGCCGTGGAGCCGCCGGTCTGCGGTCGGGGGTCCGACCCCGAACCCGCCGTCCCCGAACCGGCAGCGGCGGACGCCGACCCCGACGCCGCCGGACCGGTCGAACCGCCCGTGCCCGTCGCCGTGGCCTTGTCCCGGGTGAACGCCAGCGTGCCGAAGCCCAGTTGGTCGTAGCCGCCGCTGTTGGGGCCGTAGTCCCCGCCGCCGCCCTCCGGCGCGGACTTCGCGGCGACCTGCGTGAGGTACGACGCCGACAGGCCCCGGCGCTTGGTGTAGTGGTTGGCGATCATCGCCCAGATGGGGCGGGCCATCGCCGGGTCCACGGGCGCGGCCGAGGTCACGGTCTCCGACCCCGACCAGCCGTTGATCGCGCCCTTCCTCCGGGTGTTCGCGCTGAACGGCACCTCGCCGCCCATGGCCCATTTGGCGACGTACTGGGCGCCCTTGAGGAAGCGGCTGTCGTCGTAGCCGTACAGGTCGATGCCCTGGTTCCAGGCCATCTCGCAGAAGGTGCCCATCAGGCCGACGCCGAGCAGGGCGTGCCCCTGGTCGCGGCCGGCCTCCAGCCACTCGGCGAGTCCGTCGTCGTGTACGACGGGGATGGCGTGCTTGATCGAGCCGAGTCCCTCGCCGTTCTTGAAGTAGTCGACGGCTCGGGCGACCTGGGCCTTGTCGTCGCAGAAGATGCCGGTCGCCAGGACGCAGCACATGGCGGCGAGGTCCCAGTTGGTCCAGTAGTTGGAGACGACGGCGCCGTTGTGCCGGACCAGGAAGTCGTCGCTGAGCGGCGCGAAGACGGTGCTCAGCATCTCCTGGAACCGGTCGAGCTCGAAGTCGGGGTGGTCGCGGACGAGTTCGGCGGCGTTGGCGATCTGGTAGCCGTACAGACCGGCGGCCAGGAAGCGGTCGGCGCTGCCGTGCAGCGCGGTCAGTTCGGCCGACCACGCGTTGAGGATCGCGACGGCGGTGTCGGCGTGGGCGCTGTCGCCGCTGACGTGGTGGCGCAGGGCGTTCTGGTAGGCGGCGTGGACGTCGTTGTAGAGGGTGCGGTAGTTCTGCGGCGATCCCGCACCCCGGTACACGATCTCCTGCGGGTTGGCCGCCCAGCCGCTCTGGGAGTGCCGGTTGGCGGTCAGCTTGGCGAACCCGGCCGTGTAGGGAGCGGCGCCGGCCTTCACCCTGGCGGCCATGCGGTCGAGGTCGGCGCGGGTGTGCAGGAGGCCGGGGTGGGCGTAGGCGCCGGCCGCCGCGGCAGGGGTGGGCAGCACGGCCGTACCGATACCGACGGCTCCGGCTGCCGCGCCCGCGGCCTTGAGCATGCTCCGGCGGCTGATCTGTCGTGTCACGTCGTCAATTCCTCGCGTGCCTGCAGCTGGGACGGTGAGGAGACGGGAGAAGACTGCGGGGGATAACAAAAAAACTCCGGACGCCGATCACAGAGACCGGATGCCGATCACAGACAACCGACGCCGATCAGGAGCCGCATTCGATGACCATCCGCAGGATCGTCCCCAATGTCCACGTCGGGTCCGCGGCCGCCATGCGGACGAGCCGGGACTTCTACGGCCTGCTCGGCTTCGAGGAGGTGATGCACATGGGCTGGGTCATGACGATGGCGTCCCCGGCCAACCCCACCGCCCAGATCAGCTTCTTCACCGAGGAACGCACCGCGCCCGTCGTCCCCGACCTGAGCGTGGAGGTCGAGGACGTCGACGCCGTGTACGCGCAGGTGGTGGCGTCGGGCGCCGAGGTCGTACGGGAGCTTCGGGACGAGGAGTGGGGCGTACGGCGGTTCTTCGTGCGGGATCCGGGCGGGCGGGTGGTGAATGTGCTGACGCACCTGCCCGCCTCTCGCGGTCACGCGAGGTGAAGACGCCGCGCCCGTCGACGTGGACGCTCACGACGTCGTAGCTGTCGACGGCCTCGGAGATGCCCCCGAACTGGAGGGGGTCCCGCAGCTCGGTCGGCGTCTTCTTCGGGATGGCGGGAGGGTAGCGGGCGCCGCCCGGCCGGGCGAAGGGACAAGCCCGTTGCCTCAGCCCTTGCGGTCCGCCACCGCCCAGGACGCCAGGGCGACCGCCCCCGCCACCCCGAAGACGGCGGGCCAGGCGCCCACCTTCTTGGCCAGCGGATGCGACCCTGCGAAGGCGGCCACATACGCGGCGGTCAGCGCCCCCGCGGCCTTCCCGCCCGCCTGCTGTCGCCACTGCTGCGCGGCCGTGGCCCCCGCGACGGCCAGTACGGCACCGCCCAGCTGACGCTTCCTGGTCCAGCGGGCCACGCCGTAGCCACCGACGAGCCCGCCCGCGGCGACCACCGCGCTGGGGATCTTCGCCATGCTGCCTCCCACCACTTCTGCCGGGCTCCGACCATGTTTGCCGGCCCTTGGAGAACCGAGGCTAACCGGCCCCGCCTCTCCGCAACTCCGCCCGGGCGCGCAGCTCCGAGAAGTACCCCGAACCGATCGCGCCCCCGGCGGCGGTGAGGGCCAGGCCCAGGACGGCCGGGTTGACGTATTCAGGCACGTCACCGTTGTCGTAACTCCCGCCGTCGCTCGTCTCGCAGACGAAGCCGAGCGGGACGTACGTGACCTTGTAGTCGACGATCTCGATGCCCTGTTGATGCCGCTCCGACCAGCCCGCCGTACGGCAGGACCGGGGCGGCGACGAGTCGGTTCCGCCGTCCTCGGCCGTCATGACGGCGCCGCACAAGGCGAGCAGCCCCCACGCGTACAGGGCGCAGGCGCCCGCACCCGCGAGGGCGGCGACGCCGCGCAGTGCGGCGGGAGCGCTCGCGCGCCGCAGGCCGTGGCCGGACAGTGCGCGGCCGCCGTATCCGCACAGGCCCACGGCGACGATCACCGCGACCACGACGAACAGCAGGATCAGCAGGAACACGTGGCCTCCAGGCCCGGCGGACGACGGACGGGTGCGCCGAGTCCAACAGGGCCCGGCGCACCCGGCTGTGGTGGAGCCCACAGTTCCGGCAACAGGGGCGTTACAGCACGTCGGCGAGGCGGTCGACCTGGTCCGGGTCGAGGCCGTGGCAGTAGAGCATGACCTCGTCGACGCCCAGGTCGGCGAAGGCGGTGAGCGCGGCGCGGATCTCGGCCGGGGTGGTGAGCAGGCCGGCGACCATGCGGTCGGCCATGCCGGTGAAGGCGTAGTAGGCGTGCATGCGGGCGCGGGCGTCGTCGAGCACGTCCTGGGGACCGAGCGCGACGTTCACCTGGGCCACGAGGCGGGGCTCGCCATCGCGGCCGTACTCCTTCCAGAACCCGCGGACGGTGTCGAACAGGCCGCCCGCCCAGGAGGGTGCCGCCGCCGCGAGGAAGCCGTCGCCCCAGCGCGCGACGCGTTCGAGGGCGGCCGGCTTGAAGCCGCCGAACAGCACTTCCGGGCCGCCGGGCCGGGCGGGCGCCGGACCGATCGGGCCGACGCCGTCGCCGTACGGCTCGCCCCACCATAGGCGGCACAGCGTCGCCATCTGCTCGTCCAGGCGCCGGCCCCGGGTGCGCGGGTCGGTGCCCGTGACCCGGTGGTCGTCCTCGCGGCCGCCGATGCCGAGGCCCAGGACGAGGCGGCCGCCGGTCATCCGGTCCAGAGTGGCGGCCTGCTTGGCCAGCAGGGCGGTGTCCCGCAGCGGGGCGAGCAGTACCTCGGTCTGGACGCGGATGCGCGAGGTGGCGCCCGCGAGGACGGCCAGGGCGACCAGCGGCTCGGGGTTGTCGTAGACGAGCCGGTCGAGCAGGCCGAGCGTGCTGAAGGGACCGGCGTCGGCGCGGCGGGCCCAGGTGAGCAGGGTGGTGGGGTCGCCGATGGGCAGGCCGATGCCTACGTTCGTACCGACGTTCATGGAGGGGCCTCCGGAATGAGGGGTCGACAAAGACAGCTGCCGCCCCTCCGGCACCTCAGTGATCCTCGGTGAGGTGGGACGCTCCCGCTCTGCGGCTTGCTTCCTGGGGAACGTCTCTTCGAAGTGAACTCACTGTAGGGCGAGCCGGTTTCGCGGGACAAACCATTTGGCGGGACACCCCTTACGGGTTGATGCCGTCGAACTGCAGCACCCGGTACGGCGAGCCCACCGTGCCGTTCCACTGCGACACCATCAAGGTCAGCGAGTTCGCGCTCGCGCTGCCGGGATGGATGTAGCCGCCGTAGAGGTTGGGCACGGTCAGGGCCGTGATCTGCGGGATCGGGATGCTCCACCCGGCGTCGGGGCGGGGGGCCGTACGCGTGCAGATCGCGCCCATGTCGACGTCGAAGTAGCTCATGCAGTAGGTGCCGTTGATTCGCTTCACGGAGAACTCGCCGGTGTTGTGCCCGGTCAGGATGACCGACGGGGGTGCCGCGGTGGTCCACTGCCAGGAGCCGTCCAGATAGGCCCAGTTCTGCTGGGCGCCGAAGTCGCCGGCACGGAAGTCGTTCGGCTGGATGCGGAAGAGCTGGATGGCTCCGCCGTCGGCCGTGTTCCGGTGCGTGCCGTTCCAGCGCTTGGAGAAGATGTACAGCCAGCCGTCGGGGTCGATGCCCGCGAACGACCACATGCCGTACAGGGACTGGTTCGTGCCCTGGACGTCGCCGGCCCAGTGGTAGTCGTAGTCGTGCCAGGTCACCCCGTGATCGTCGGAGTAGGCGACACCGGACATCAGTGAGCCGTCGTAGCCGGGCGGCGGTTCCCAGGTGTGCACCGACGTGTACTGGATGTAGGTGCGGCCGCCGAACTCGATGCAGTCGTTGGGTATGCGGCTCACCTCGTGGCCGTAGCCGTTGTCCGTGTGGTGCGCGTAGTCGAAGAGCTGGCCGGCCTGGCCGCCGGTCGGCATCGCCCAGGTGAACGAGATCGGGGTCGCGCCGGAGGCGTCGAAGCCCGCCTGGTTCAGCATCACGGGGGAGCCGAGGTACCGGCCGCTCTGCTGCGTCCCCGTCCACGCGTCGCCGAAGACGTAGCCCCAACTGCCGTCGTGTTCCCGGTAGTACGGGATGGCGAGATCGCCGGAGCCCAGGCCCTGCCGGCTCGCCGAGTCACCCGGCTGGTCGCACAGGGGCGTACCGCTCTGTCCGGCGGTGACGGTGACGGCGACGGCGGGCGCGGGGGGTGCGAGGGCCGACAGTCCGGCTCCGGCGAGGGTGAGGCCCATGGTGGTTTTGAGGAGGGAGCGGCGGGTTGGGTGGGAGGGGGCGGACATGGTTGACCTCCGGATGTTGTTGGTGAGGTGGGGGGGCTGGTGAGTGCAGTCGGTCGGGCTGCGGGTAGGGGGCGCGGGTCCGGATGACCGGGGGCTCCCAAGGCCGGGGCTCCCAGGGGGCCGACTTCAGCGCCTCCGGGATCATCGGGACTGTGCAGGCGTCTCGTCAGCGTCGGGAAGCGAGGATCAGGAGCAGGACCACGATCCCCACGGCGATCAGGCATCCCGAGCCGCACCCGGAGGACCCCTTGCGGAACTCGACCATCCCGCCGGGCGCGATATGCGGATGGCGTCGGGCGTAGTGGGTCTCCATCGCCTCCTCGCCCTGGGATTCGCTGCCCCAGGCGGTGCGGTGCCCGCACTCACCGCACCGGTATCGGTAGCTGTCGGCCATGCCGGTCTCCTTCGGGTCGTCGCGAGCGGGGGTGCTCGGGGGTGGTGTGTGGCCGCCGGCACGTCGGGTCGGACGCTAGGAGCGGCTGGTGAAATCGCCGTGAAACGAGGGGTCGTACGTCCAAGGGGGCTGTACGTCAGTCGTCGTCGTCCCGGTCGGCGGCGGCCAGGTGCTCGGCGAGGGCGTGGAGGACGCAGAGGTTCGGGATCCCGGACGTGACGGTTCCCCACACCTGCCACCGGCCGGCGGCGCGTACGGCGACGGAGCCGTTGAGGATCTCGATCCGCTGGATCTGCGCCCAACGCAGGGAGGTCCCTCGGGAGCCGACCTTGTCCCTGGTGATCCACACGGGGCCGAAGACGAGCCGCGCCCCCTCGGCCAGCGCGGCCAGGGCCCGCGGTACCTGCGCTTCGGTGACGGCCCGGCGGATCCCGGGTTCCCACAGCTCCGGGTGGCCGAAGTCGCCGGAGCGCAGCACGATCCGGTCACCATCGACATCGACGAGCACATGGGCGCGGGCGAGGCCCTGCGGGGACAGCATCCTGCGTCGACGCACCACGGTGGTGTCGTAGCGCACGACACGGATCCGGCCGTCGACGGCCACCGTCAGCCCGTCCTCGTACAGGTCCAGCCGCGCGCTCACGCCCGCGCTCGCCTCCGTCCTGCCGCCGGCCCGCAGCAGGCGACACAGTCCCCCGGCGGCGGCCCACCAGAGGCCGGGTTCGGCGAGCGGCGCCCGATAGGTGGCCCGCCGCCGGCCCAGCCGTGCCCGGCCCGCGGCCTCGGAGACCCTCGCCAGCAGCAACTCGTCGGCGCGGCCGTCGACGCGGCTGCGGTCGCGGTCGCGGTCGCGGGGAGTCTGCTCGCTCATGCGGCACCGGCCTGCTTACGGGGGTGAGCCGCGCTGTCCCGGCTGGGGGGAGTGCCGGTGGGGTCGGGAGTTGAGCCGTCTCCACGGTGTGGCGCGCTGGTCCGGCCGGGAGCCGAGCTGTCCCGGCTGTGAATTGCGCTGTCTCGGCCGGTAGTTGAGCCGTTTCCGCGGTGGGACGTGCCGGTCCTGCTGGAAGCTGTGCTGTCCCGGCTGGTAGCTGTGCTGTCTCGGCTGTGGTGCGAGCTGTTCCGGCTGTGGATCGTGCCGGTGGCGCCGGGAGTTGAGTCGTTCCCGCGGGGGACTGTGCTGGCCCCGCCGGAAACCGCGCTGTCCCGGCTGAGAGCCGCGCCCTCCCGCCCGGAAGCCGAGCCGCCCCGCCCGGAGACCGAGCTGCCCCAACCGTGAGCCGAGCTGCCCCGGCCGGAAGCCGAGCCGCCCCCACGGTGAGCCAAGCCCTCCCGCCCGGAAGCCACACCCTCCCGGCCGTAAGCGACGCCCTCCCGACCAGGACCCACCCAGCTCCGCCCGGGACCCACCCCGCCCCGACCAGCGCCCGCCCCACCCCGACCAGCACCCGCCCCACCCCCACCGGCACCCGCCCCACCCCGCCCCAGCTCCGCCGCACCCCGCCCCGCCGCACCCCCACGAAGGACCGACCCCCGTGCCCGCACCAGCAATTCCCCCGGTGCCACCCCCAGGTCCTCCCTGAGCCGGCGGGTGGTGCGGTCGAAGATGGCCAGGGCCTCGGCGCGTCGGCCGCCGCGCTGCAGTGCGTGCATCAGCAGTGCCGCGACCGGTTCGTTCAGCGGCTCATCCAGGGCCAGCGCGGACAGCTCGGCGATCGCCTCGGCGTCCTGGCCGAGCCGGAGCAGCCACTCCGCCTTCCGCTGTGCCAGCGCGACCCTGCGCTCGGTGAGCCGCAGCCGCTCCAACTCGGCCAGGGGACCCGGCAGTCCGGCGAGCGGCTCGCCCCGGAACAGTTCCAGTGCCCGGGCGCACAGCCGTACCGCCTCGGACAGGTCACCGGCTCGCTCGGCCGCCCCGGCCTCGCTGACGAGTTCCTCCACGCACGCCACGTCCACCTCGGCGACACCGCGCACCAGCCCGTAGCCGTACCGATCGCTGCGGATCACCGAGTCCGGACTCTCTCCGAGACGCAGACTCTTGCGCAGCCGGTACACATAGACCGGTACGACGTTCCCGCCCGGCGACTCCATCCCCCAGACGCCGTCCAGCAGTTCCCGTCGGCTGACCGACCGGTCCGGGCTCAGCGCCAACGCCGCCAGGACCGCCTGCTGCCGCAGCGGGCCGACGTCCACGGGCTGCCCGGCGAGCCACGCCCGCAACGGACCGAGCACGGAGACCCGAAGCCAGGGTCCGGACGCGGGGCCCGTCCGCTGCCGGATCCCCGCCCCCGGCATCGCCGCCTGCCGGCGCGGACCCTGGCCGGGCAGGACCAGACCGCAGTCGAAGGCGTACACGATGGCGGCGGCCCGGTCCCGCAGCCCCAACTTCACCAGGACGCGGCGCAGTTGTCCGGCCACAACATGTTCGGCCAGCCCGAGGGCGTCGGCGATCTCCGCGTCCCCCAGGCCGCATCCGAGCGCATAGAGCACCTCGCGCTCCTGAGCGGTGAGGACCATGGGGGCCGAGGGGCTCGGGTGGCTCGGGTGGCTCAGGTTGCGAGGGTGGCTGGGGCGCCCCTGGGGTGAGGCCGTCGAAGGCATGGTGGTTCCCCGTTCTCCGGACCGGTCGATGCACTCGACCCGGTCGATCCTGTCGATCCCGTCGATGCCCTCGAAGGTCGCGGAGGTGGAGGAAGCGTGGACAGGCCATCGAACCGTTCATATGTGACCGGTAGCCGCGCTACTGTCCCCCACCTGCGGAAATCGACTTCTGAGGGGGAAGGGCCGTGAACTGTGGCCAATGAGTTCGGCGATGAGTTACGGCGACTGCGGCGCGAGAAGGGGATGACTCAGGAGCAGCTGGCGGAGCGCTCCAGGTTAAGCGTGAGCACGATCCGGGGCCTGGAAACCGGCAAGCGCTCCAACCCCCGTATGAACACGGTGGAGCATCTGGCCGACGCCATGAAGTTGGGCCCCGAGGACCGAGAGACCTTATTGATCGCCGCCGGCCTGCTCGACCGGGGCCAGCCCGCAACGCCGGAGCCGGGGCAGGGGCAGGGGCAGGGGCGTGGGCAGGGGCCGGAGCCGGGGCGAGGTCCGGAGTCCGAACACGAGCCGGCAGCACCCACCTCGCCCACCCCGCCCACCGACCCGGCCGAACAACTCGCAAGACTGGTCGCCGCCCGCTGGCAACGCGAGGAAGAACAGCGGCAGGTCCAGGACCCCTCCCCCCTCCCGGTCCGCTGGCGGACGGCCTCCGAGACCCTGACCGACCACTGGGACATCATCCTCCGGCGTCGCGCCAGGGACACGGCCCCGGCCGAACCCCTCGACCTGGACGGGCAACTGGACCAGATCACCGAGACTTTCAGGCGCATCCCGTCCGGACGGCTGGTGGTGCTGGGCCGATCCGGCTCGGGAAAGACGATCCTGGCCCTGCGCTTCGTCCTCGACTACCTGGCCGCCCGCAGCCCCTCGGACCCCGTTCCGGTGATCTTCAGCATCGGCGCCTGGAACCCCACCAAGATCACCTTGCGGGACTGGCTGACCGCTCGGCTGACGCGGGATCACCCCGGCTACGCCGCACAGGGCCCCGACGGGGAGAGCCTGGCCTCCGCGCTGGTCGAGTCCGGTCGCATCCTCCCCGTCCTGGACGGCTTCGACGAGATGGCCGACGGCCTGCGCCGCCCCGCCCTGGAGGCCCTCAACGCCACCGCCCTCCCCCTCCTGCTCACCAGCCGCCCCGCCGAATACGCCGCCGCGGTCGCCGAAACCGACGTACTGACCGCCGCCGCCGCGATCCAACTCACCGACCTGACCCTCGACGACCTGGCCGACTACCTGCCCTTCACCACCCGCAAGACCGGCCGCGCGGGCCCCGACACGAACGCCTGGAAGCAGGTCCTGACCGAGCTGGGCGAGGAGCGACAGGACGGGGCCGCGTCCCCCCTCGCCACGGTCCTGACGACCCCACTGATGGTCGCGCTCGCCCGCACCATCTACAGCGACACCCCCGATCATGATCCGGCCTCGCTGCTGGACACCGAACGGTTCCGCAGCGCCGAGGAGTTGGAGGACCACCTCCTCGAAAACTTCCTCCCCACCGTCTACCGCCACCAGCTCCCGCAACCCCCCGGCGCCAAACCGCGCCCCGCCTTCGACCCCGACCGCGCCCGCCACTGGCTCGGCTACCTCGCCCATCACCTGACCCGACTCGACACCCCCGACCTGGCCTGGTGGCGGCTCGGCAGCGGACTGCGCCCCGCCGCGCGCACACTGGTCACCGCGGTGATGACCGGGCTGGTCATCGCGCTCGTCGACTGTGCCGTCTCCTTGGCCATCGGCAACCCGTTGCCGTTCCCGATCGTGGACGCGACGGCCGTAGGACTCCTTTCCGGACTCATGTTCGGGTTCGCGTACTGGCTCATGTTCGCGGTCAAGGACAGGGCGGTGTTGCCGTCCGCCATGCGTCTGCGCATCCGCGGTAGGCCCGCGACCGTGCAGTGGAAGTCCGGGCACCGCCACCTCATCGGGGGACTGGGCGGGTTGGCCTTCGGCTTCGGCTACGGGTTCGTGGTCGGCATGCTCAACACGTTCCACTGGAAGGCCGGACTCTCGGTCGGCCTGAATCTCGCGCTGGTCGACGGGGTCGTCTACGGCCTGGTCTTCTGCGGCGGCGCCGCGATCACCTTCTGCCTCCTCGACCACCTGGAAACCCCTCTCGACCTGAAGTCCGCCGTCAACCCGCGCCGCCTCCTGCACACGAACCGCCGTACCGTCCTCACCCAACTGCTGATCGGGGCACCCCTCTTCGGCGTGGTGGTCGGAGTCGGCGCCGGATTCGTGGTCGACCTCCTCCAGGGCCACCTGGGCCAGCTCGTCTGGAGCCCCACGGCCGGCCTCGTACTCGGCACCATCAGCGGCCTCGGCGGCGCCCTCGGATTCGCCCTCACCCTGACCGCCTGGGGCCAGTGGCTGGTCCTCACCCGCATCTGGCTGCCGTTGACCGGCCGCCTGCCCTGGAACGTGGTCACGTTCCTGGAGGACGCCTACCAGCGCGGCGTACTGCGCCAGGCCGGCGCGGTCTACCAGTTCCGCCACGCCCGCCTGCAACATCACCTCGCCCAGGCCCACCAACAGCGCTAGCGCCCGGCGTTCGGCGCCCGGCGTTCGGCGCCCGGCGTTCGGCGCCCGGCGTCTCGCGCCTCCGCCGGATCGAGCTTCACGACGATTTCATCGCCCGTCCCTAACGTCTGGCGCCGTCCCACCAACCACCTGTCCGTGCACGCCATCGGAACCGGGGGAACACCCAATGCGGAAGACCAACCGACTCTCACGCCGCGCCAAGGCCGTCGCCGTCACGGCGGCGATGACGGCAGCCGCCGCCCTCACACCCACCGTCGCCCAGGCCGACGACGCCCCTCGCCACTACTACATCGAGCTCGGCGGCACCGGCGCCGCGCTGCCCGCGCCCGACTGCACGCGGACGTACGGCTTCGCCAACCAGCACTTGGAGGCGGGCGCCGAGGTCGTCCCCGTCTGCTACCCGGCCAGCGCCGGCCCCTGGCTCAACGGCCAGAACCAGGGGCCGGACCTCACCGCGCAGAGCTACGACAGCAGCGTCGCCCAGGGCTACGAGAACCTCCTGGCCGCCGCCAAGGAGACCCACCGCAAGGACCCGACCGCACACCTCACGATCGTCGGCTACTCGCAGGGCGCGCAGGCCGCGGACGCGGTCCTGGAGACGATCGCGAACGGCGCCACCGATATCCCGCGGGACCAGGTCAACGGCATGCTGTACGCCGACCCGAAGCAGCCCGACACCGGCATGTGGGCCAAGGTCCCCAAGGGCCTGGGCGCCCTCGGCTTCACCTCCACCGGCCCCGGCCCCAAGGAGTTCCCGGGCGTCCCGGTCGCCCGCTTCTGCATCCGCGGCGACCTGGCCTGCGACGCCACGACGCCCGTGGCCGCGTTCGACTTCTTCCTCACCGACAAGCACGGGCGCTACGTCCAGGACGGCAACGTCATGGCCCAGACCATCACCAAGGACGGCCTCAACGGGGTGTTCTGGTACGAGTCCTGACGTCGCCAGGAGATGAAGGAGGCCCAGGTCAGGCAGGCTCAGGCAGGCCCTGACCTGGGCTTTCCCACGCCCCGCGTCCCACGCCCCGCGTCCCACGCTCGAGTACGACCGTCCGCATGCCACCCGGCCCGCTCTCCTCGTGCCTGACGCGCAGCCCGGCCGTGCGGAGCTGTTCCACCACCCATGTGTGGGAGAGCCGCAGTTTGCGGTAACTGCGGGCGGTGAGATTCCAGTCGGCCTCGGGGGCGTCGCGGGTGTGGATCAGGTCGTGCACGATGACCGTGTAGTCGTCGTAGTCGTCCGGGTACTCCAGAAAGCAGGTCATGATCCGGTCCTCGGTGGCCCGGACCGGAAGGAAACGGTTGGTGCCGGTGAGCGGGACCGTCAGGTCGCGGTAGGCGAACACGGCCGTCCCACCCGGCGCGAGCGCGGCGGCGACGTCGGCGAAGAGGGCGGCCACGTCCCCTCGGGTCGGCAGATGGGTCAGCGTGTCACCGAGGCATACGACGGCCCCCGCCGACCCCGGCCGCACCAGTTCCCGCAACGCGGTCCGCACATCCGCCCGTACCACCCGCACCGCCGGCACCCGGGCGGCGTGGGCGGCGAGTTCGTCCAGCAACGGCCGGCTCAGATCGACCGCGAGGACGGAGTCGAAGCCCAGCCCGGCCAGCGCGAGGCTCGCCTGCCCCGGCCCGCACCCCAGATCCACGGCGAGCGACCCGGCCGCCGGACAGGCAGCCGCCTCGGGAGTCACACCCCACCCCGAGAGAGAGGCCCGCTGCACCGCCGCGAGCGCGTCGAGATCGCCGCCGAGCATCCAGGTGTAGTGCTCGGCGAGAAACCGGTCGTAGTGGTCGACGGCCTGATCGACGGGTCGGCCCTCAGGTGGGGCGACGGCTTGAGCGGCGGCGGTCGTCACTGAGGTTGGCACAGCGATCGTCATGGACGAGGGCTCCCTTCGGTCCGACAGGCGAGGGAAATCTAGGGCGTAATACGGGAGTTGGGCGGCTCGACCGAACCAAATTCGGAACCCCGGGAAGAATGACGGCCATGGACGACACTGATTCGGCGATCCTCACCCATCTCCAGCGCGATGCACGGCTCACCAACCGCGAACTCGCCCGCAGGGTCGGCATCGCCCCCTCCACCTGCCTGGAACGGGTCCGCGCCCTGCGCGCCCGGGGTGTGATCACCGGCTACCACGCGGCCGTACAGCCACGCCTGCTGGGCCGCTCGCTCCAGGCCCTGGTCTTCGCCCGGCTGCGCCCCCTGAGCCGCGAGGTGATCCATGACTTCGAGAGCTACCTCACCCAACTCCCCGAGGTCGTCTCGGTCTTCGTGGTCTCCGGCGACGACGACTTCCTCGTCCACGTGGCCGTACCGGACATCGAGCACCTGCACGCCTTCCTCATGGACCGCTTCAGCGCCCGCCGCGAGGTGGTCAGCTTCCGCAGCTCGGTGATCTACCGCCAGACCGGAACGCGCGTACTGACGCCGATCGAGACGCACTGAGCTCAGACCCCGTCGAGCAGGGACATGAGGCCGTGGTCGAGTTCCGGCCCGAGATCCTCTCTCCCCGGCTCGACGACGGCGTACGACCGCTGCAGGAACCGTCGAAGAGAAGCCGTGGCGAACCGGATCGCGGCCATGCCGTGCGGCGCGTGGAACTCCACGACCGTGCGGGACCGGCCGCACGGCTGTATCCGTACGTCCCCGACCCCGGCCGCCCCGTCGAGTCCCTCCTCCAGGAGCGAACGGGCGAACGTCCAGGTGACCCCGTCCTCGTCGGCCGAGACATGGGCCGGGAAGTCGATGTGCACGGCGAAGGGTTCGGCGGCGCGGTAGCGCAGCGTGGGGCGGATCGGAAACTCCGGGAACTCGGGGGTGACTAGGCGGGCGCGGACGGGCTGTTCGAGGGCGAGGCGCATGGTCGGTCGTCTCCGTTGCCGAGGTCTGTTGTCGATGTCCGTGATCGATGTCTGCTGTTGATGTCTGCTGTTCATATCTGTGCGCCTTCTCGACCGCGTCGCAGGTCCGTTGATTACGCGGAACCGCAACCCCGCCCCTGTGATCTAACTCACGTGAACCATTTAGTTGAGTTTTAAGTCATCTACGCTGACAAACTCGTCCGCGCCCACCAGCCCGCAGGCATCCGGAGCGTTCCAGCCATGTCCGACGGTTCCCCCAAGGTGCCCGCCCAGGCGTCACCGCCCGCGTCCGCCACCGCCTCGTACGCCCGTATCTACGAGGAACAGCAGCCGCGCCTGGTCGCCTACGCCCGCTCGCTCACCCGCAACAACCCCTGGGCCGCCGAGGACCTGGTCGCCGAGGCGCACTTCCGTGTCTGGCGACGGCTGTCGGCGGGCCACGAGATCGAGAACGTACCGGCGTACCTGATGACGACGGTCCGGCACCTGGCGGCGACGGCCGGCGTCGGCGAGACGCGCGAGACCCCGCACGACCCGCGGACCGCCGAGCGCACGGAGATCGCCGTCCACGCCGGGGACACGGCGGACCCGGCCGAACAGATCTCCTCCGTGGACCTCTTGGTGCGGGTACTGGGTCAACTGCCCGAGCGCTGGGTGCAGGCGTTGTGGCTGGCGGAGGCGGAGGGCCAGCCGCTGGAGACGGTCGGGCAGCGCATCGGCGCCAAGCAGGGCGCGACGGCCGTACTCCTGCACCGTGCCCGCGAGGGCATGCGCCAGGCCTTCCTGCGCTCCCAGACCGGCGCCCCCGACGACCCCGCCTGCGAGGTCCACTGGGTGCGCATGCCGGCGTACGTCCGCGGCAACGCGACGCCCCGCCAGTCGGAACGCCTGCTCGCCCACGTGGACGCCTGCGACGACTGCCGCGGCCGGCTCGCGGTACTCATGCGCGCCAACGACCGGCTGCCCGCCCTGGTCGGCCCGGCCCTGCTGGTCTTCGCCGTGGGCGGCGCGGGCAAGTTCCTGCTGCCGTTCATCGCCGGATCCGCCGGCGCCACGGCCGCCCTGAGCGGCCAGATCGGCACCGCACTGCACGCGGCCCGCCAGGCGGTGACCGGCGGCGCGGGCGGCGCGAAGGTGCCGACGGCGATCGCGGCGGGGGCGACGGTCGCGGGCGCGGCCCTCGCGATGATGCTCGCCCTGGGCACGAGCAACCCGTCGTCCCCGACGCCGCTCCCGGACCGGGTACCGCTCGCGGACGCGCCGGTCGTCGCCCGGCCGTCGGAGGGGCCGGTTGCCGGGGCGGAGACGCCGGGGGAGCCCGGTGGCTCGGCGGGGACGCCGGTGACGAAGCGGACGGAACAGCGCCGGACGGGCGGCGAGGCTGAGGCTTTGACTGTCGACGTCGAGGTCGCTGATGCCGCCGATTCGGATACGGCGGTGAGTGGCCTGGTGCCTGGGACTGAGCCGAACACTGCACCCGAGCCCGCGGCCGATACGCCGGACGCCGACGATCCGACACGGCCCCATGAGGAGCCGGCGCCCGAGCCCCCGGCGGACGACACGCCTCCGCAGCACGAACCGGCGCCGGTAGCCGAAGAGCCGGGCGCCCCGGCACCGGTGGACCCCGCACCGGCGGATCCGGTGGAGGAGCAGCCGGAGAGGCCGGGGCATGAGGAGCCGGGGCATGAGACGCCGGGGCATGAGGAGCCGTCTTACCCGGATGCACCGGGGACGGGGACGCAGAACCCGCAACCGGAGAGCCCGGTGAGCCCGGAGGACCCGGAGGACCCGGAGACCGAGGTCCCCGCAACGCCGTCACCGTCACCGTCACCGTCACCGTCGCCTACGCCGGAACCGACGCCCCCAACTCCCGCGGCCCCGGAGCCGATTGAGGAGTCACCGGAGGCCCCGCAGACCCCGGACACCCCCACTCCTCCGGACACGACCGCCCCCGTCCCTGCACCCGTCCCGCAGCCAACACCGGAGAACGAGGACCCAGGAACCCCTTGCGGGAACTGACCCAACCCAGCCGAGGGCCGCGCCGACACTGATGGTCGGCGCGGCCCTCGGCGGTGTCCTGGCCCGGCAACGACCGGACGACTTCAGTCGCTCGAGTCCGAGCCGGAGTTCGATCCCGACCCCCGCCGCGAGCGCCCGGACGCCCGCACCAACTCACCCGCCGCGAGGGTCACAGCAGCCACCCCGCGCACCCAGCGCGGCCCACCTCGCGACGCCCACACGACACAGACACAACCACCGACGACGAGCAAGAGAACGCCGACCAGGACGAGCACGATCACGCCCATTCCCCCTCTTCTTCCTTCAAGGCAGAACGCAATCCTCCCAGCCCGCACGGGCGCCGATACGGCCGCACGGCTGCGGAACGCGGCCCCCCGACGCCATGGGGCCCGTCAAGGCATCCGCCAGTACTGCCTCTTCTTCTCGTCCCGTACGACAACGCCGAGCCTCAGCAACTCACCACGCAACTCCCGGGCGTCGTCGGCCTCCTGCTCCCCCTTCTTCCGCGCCGCAGCACGGGCCCTCAGCAGCGGGTCCGCCCCCTCCGGCAGCCCAGGCGTCCCAGGAACCCAGAGCCGGAACTCCTCCCGGTACGGATCCTCGTCCGCCCAGCGATAACCATGTTCGGCGAAGGCGCCGGAAACCCGCTGCCAAGACAGCCCGCAATCCTCCCGCGCAAGCTCCATGCCGTCCGCCCGGAGCAGCACGAGCTGCTTGCCGTCCCGCGCCACGAGACCGATCTCATCGTCCTCGAACTCCTGCGAGGCATCCCTGATACCAAGAACCACGCGACTGCGAGAGACGCTGACCGACAGCGACTCATGCACTGCGACACCCCCGACCACCAGCCCCAGCAGCGCCCCCACCGCAACACCCCCCAAACTCAGCCACGGCTCCGGAACAGAGGTCAGCAACTCGGCCGGCCCCTTGAACGGCGCCCAGGGCAACGTCACGAGCCACCCCGCGAGAACGGTCACCAGCCACCCGATCCCGACCCCGCACCCCACACAGAACAGCGCGAGAACCCAGGCCGACTCAGCGATCACGGTGACGTCGCCATCCGCCGCCCCACCCTTCTCCGAAAGATCCCCCGTGTCCCTCATGTCCCCCGTACCTACGCGTCTGGTCTCCGACTCCACACCGCCGAGTCTGAAGGGCAGCCGTACGTGCTGTCGTCGGCCGATGGTCTACGGGGGCTGCGACTTTGGTTGGCTTCGGTGACGGCCGCCCCTACGACGCCGTCATGCGGTGCTCCAGAAGGCCAGCGCCTTGCTGATCAGCTCGTTTGCGGCTTCCCCGTAACACGCGGCGTCGCTCAGGGCGTTGAACGCCTTGTCGTGGAGGGCGAGTTCGTCCGGATCGGTGATGTCCACCCCGGTGGAGACGAGCTCATAGTGAGGACAGGTCGATATCGCGAAGAAGGCGCTCCATCTGTCCACGCATCACCACCGGCCCACCGATGTTCGTGTACAGGGCCTGTTCGCCGAGGATCACGTCGTAGTGATGCTCACCGTCGTACAGCACCTGCTGCCGCTCCATCCGCTTGGCAACGCCACGGCCGAAGCCATGTGAGACGTCACCCGGCTGTGATGGCCGAGTACGTCCAGACATCCGCTGGGATCTCGTGCTTCAGCTCCCAGGTGATCGCCATTGGCTTACTGCCCGTGTGTCCTTTGTACTCGGCTGGGCCGAGCAACATCCACGGCTGGGCTCCGCCGATGTCCGTGGATTTGTAGCGGCGTACGAACAGCAGGACGTGGCTTCCTTCGGCGGTGTGATGCTGGTAACGCAGGCCGGTGGGGGAAGTGGCTGAGGTCTGGTTCTGGGACTCCCAGTGGAAGATCGTCTCGCTCTGGGCGTAGTCGTGATAGCGGGTCTGTGGGGAGAAGTCCTTCTCGTCCTTCTCGAGCGTGATGAGGAGGGCGTCGGTTTTGATTGACTCACACCATTTCACGCCCTCGCGGAAGTCCCCCGGCATGAAGCCGCCGATGGAGGACTGGCCAAGGGCGGGGAGGATTTCTTCGCGACTGTAGGAGGCGTGCACCGTCAGGGGGAGGCCGCTGGGACCGCCGATTCCTCGCAGTGGGATTGGAACGTGCTCGGTGTGCGCGAGGTTGTACGCCAGTACCTGGCGCAGCTCGCTGCGGAAGGCGTGCTGCTTGCGGAGAGTCGCGAACCCAGCGTTATATGTCGCAAAGCCCTTGCGGGTGATGCCACCCAGGGGCCACAGCTGGAAGAAGAGCATGCGGGCGTAGGCCTGATCCTGTTCGTCGAGCTCGTTGTAGGGAGGCGCGTCGTCTTCCAGCATGCGCGTGTACGCCGCTACCCGCAGAGGGTCATCCACGTGGAGGAAGGCGGGAACTCGCTTAAGCAGAGCAGCTTCACCTTCCGGCGCCTCACCCTTCAACAGACCAGAACGGCGAAGCAGCCCAGTCCATGAGTTGCCACTGCCTTTGTAGAGCTCCTTGACGTCACGGCCACTCTCGTGGAGATAGCGGTCGAGCTGGGGCTCTGCGTAGTCGGCTACCTCGCGTGCCAGTGCCGTGACGTTAACCCCGATTTGTTCCTTGACGTTGGCGATAATGGTCTTCTTGGCCTTCTCCTCAAGGATGATCTCGCAGCCAGACGGAAGCTGCGGAAAGTCATGCTCGATGTGGTCCAGGAGCCTCTTGCGGGTCAGGTTCGTCAGAGCGCGGAATTGGTTCTCGAAGCGGAATTCCTTACGGTGTTGGCCGATGAAGTCCAGCACGGTCAGCACGGCCTTGCCCTCGGTGCGGCGGAGACCACGGCCGAGCTGCTGAAGGAACACGGTCGAGCTGGAGGTGGGCCGCAGCAGGAGCAAGGTGTCGACGTCTGGGATGTCTAGGCCCTCGTTGAAGAGGTCGACCGAGAAGATGACCTGTAGCGCACCCGACTTGAGGTCAGCGAGTGCCTGCTTACGTTGGTCCGCCGGTGTCTTGCCAGACAGGGCAATGGCGTTGAGGCCCGCCGTACAGAAGGCCTCCGCCATGAAGTGGGCGTGATCCACGGAGACGCAAAAGCCAAGCGCCCGCATGGTGGCCGGCTCGTTGATCTTTTCCTCAACTGCCTTCACCACCAACTGCGCACGCGTCGTGTTCCCGGACAACGCATCGCTGAGGGCGTTTGCATCGTACGTTCCTCGCTTCCACTCCACAGTGCTCAGGTCGGTGTTGTCGCTGGTGCCGAAGTAGTGGAAGGGGCTGAGGAGTTCGTTCTCCAGGGCCTCCCACAGTCGCATTTCAGCAGCGATCCGGCCATCGAAGAACTCGTCCTGGATGTTTTTGCCGTCCATGCGCTCGGGCGTGGCGGTCAGGCCCAGTAGTTCCAACGGCTCGAAGTGGTCGAGGATCTGCCGATACGTCGGTGAGGTGCCGTGGTGGAACTCGTCGATCACGATCACATCGAAGTGATGAGGAGCGAGCCGATCCAACGCCCGCGCGTTCAGCGACTGGACACTGGCGAAGACGTGCGTCCAGCGTTCAGGGATCTCTCCGCTGTGGAGCGATTCGCCGAAGTTCGGATCTACCAAGACGTCTTGGTACGTCCGCAGAGACTGCTGCAAGATCTCCTTACGGTGGGCCACGAACAGCAGTCGCAGGTCTCGACCATGCTTCTTACGTAACTGCTTGTAGTCGAGCGCAGCCATCACCGTCTTGCCGGTACCCGTTGCCGCCACCAGCAGATTCCGGTGCCGGTCATGAACCTCACGCTCCACTTCCAGCCGTTCCAGCATGTCGCGCTGATGCGGATACGGTCGTACCTCAAGACCGGACAGCGTGATTCGGCGCTCTGCCGCGGCGGTTGAGGAGGTGCCTCCCGCGATCGCCAGCGCTTCCTGCAGGCGGCTGCCGTCAGCGTCCGGGTCGTACAACTCGAAAGACGGGTCACTCCAGTACGCCTCGAAGGTTGCCTCGAACTTCCGCAGTACGTCGGGCGTCGCGATGGAGGACAGTCGGACGTTCCACTCCAAGCCATCGAGTAGTGCAGCCTTAGAGAGGTTGGAACTACCGACGTACGCCGTGTCGTAGCCGCTCTCACGACGGAACAGCCATGCCTTGGCGTGCAGTCGCGTTGACCGAGTCTCGTAGTTGACCTTGACCTCGGCGTTGAACTCCTGCACCAACCGATCTAGCGCGCGCCGCTCGGTTGCGCCGATATATGTAGTGGTGATGACACGTATGGGCACGTGGCGTTCACGAGCAGCTTTCAAGGACTGCTCGATGATGCGCAGCCCGTGCCACTTCACGAAGGCGCAGAGCAGGTCGACGCGGTCAGCGGTGGCGAGTTCGGCACGCAACTCGAAGCCCAGGCTGGGGTCTTCCGGTGCGTTGGTGATGAGAGCGGTGTCGGATAGCGGGATACCTGGGCGTACGGCGAAGACTCCAGGAGCCTCCTGCCGGGTCAGCGCGAGGAGTTGGCGAGGTCCGTCGGCCACCAGGTCCACCCACTCCTGTGCACCTTCGAGCGTGCTGACGGACTCCAGGATGTGGTTGGCCGCGTACACCCGCTCGTCGGACGGGAGGCCCAACAGCACGCGCCGTACTGTCCGTGCGACGTGCCTTGCCAGGACGTGAGGAACGGATTCAGCTCCAACCGAGTCACTGATGGCATGCCATCCGAGGTCTGAGAGCTCCTTAAGCTTCTGCTCACATCGCAGCGTGATGAGCTCCTCATACACGCCCGCGACAGGCTGTGACAGATCCCCTGGCTGGGTCACGCTGGGCCACCTCGATCGCTCTCTTGCCACCACGCCCAGTTGTAACAGACGTCACTGACAAGTCCACCGGGATGGAGGCGATCACAGGTGGATGAGTCGATCAACTCTCGATTCTGAAGTGACAGAAGTGATCAATAAGATCCAGTATGTCGCTATGGGAGAGCGAAGGATCGGTCACATAGAAGGCATTGCCCCAGGTGCGGAGTACCGCCGCCGGATACCCCTGCAGCGCGCCAAGCTGCATGGCGACAATCAGAGGGGGATCTCTTGGCTTGCGGACCCGGACGACGGCAGCGATGTCGCCGACGCCATCGTCCTGCACGGCGGATACGAGGACGATGAGGACCACTGGACCTGGGTTCGGTACACGGGGGCCTCGCGCGATGCGGACAAGTACAAGTCGAATGGAGTTACAAAGCTCCTGACCAGTCAATCTTGGGCATACCAAGACAACGCAGCCCTGAAGCGGAGCTACGAGCGGGGGCACCCTATTCGGATCATTCGTGGCTGGAAGGGTGACCCGCGGTACTCTCCGATCGATTGCTACAGGTACGACGGCCTGTACAAGATCACGGAGATCCGTACGGCGATATCGAAGTCGCCCGCACCAGATGGCACGCCTATCGAGATCTGCCAGTTTGACCTGGAGCGTCTCCCTGACAAGCTCCAAGATCCGACCTCGGTGGAACGTCAGATCTCTGACCTGCTGGAGCGGCAGGAAGAGGTGCAGCCAGAAGAGTTGGCGCCCCTGGAGGATGAGATTGAAGAGGGGGCGGAGGAAGAGCTCCTACAGGAGGAGAAATTCCCTGAGACGCGTTCTGCACGAGTGCAGCGTCTGGTGCGCGACGCTGCAGTGATAAGGAACGTGAAGGCGCTCTACGACGGAGAATGTCAAGTGTGTGGCCTGCGTCTGCTGGGCCCGGATGAGAAGCCCTACAGCGAGGGTGCACACATCCGTCCACTCGGTAAGCCGCATCGAGGCCCGGACGTGGAACCGAACGTCCTGTGCCTGTGCCCGAACTGCCATGTGCGGCTCGATATTGGAGCCATCGTCATTGAGGACGATTGGTCGATCGTCGTGCGCGCGGGGGCGCTTGGCGGAAACGTTCGGCCAAAACTCAAGAGGCATCGGAAGCACAAGATCCACCTGGACTACGTCCGTTATCACCGCCAGCGGTGGCAAGGGGGAGCTTGACCCCAGCATGGAGTAAGCCACAAACCTGCCCCGACCCACACCACCAGCACACCGCCCCCTGCTGCGGCGGCCCAGTCACAGCCCGCCTCCGTTCGGCGTGCCGGAGGGGGTTCACCCGTACCCTTGGGGCCGCCCGCTTCTTTGCAGTGTCGTGCTTCCGCGGCCCGCGTCAAGGGCGCTTCACTCCGCTGCGCTGCGTTCCGCGTCGGCTGCGCCGATGGCCCTGCGGGCCACCCTTGACCCGGCCCGCTCCAGCACGGGGGAGAAGCGAGCGGGCGGCCCGGAAAGGTGGGGGCTCAGGTTGGTTTGCGGTGGGGTTGGCCGCATGGCCGGCCGGGGTTGGGGGCGCGTTCGCGTCTCGCCTGCACGCCGGGTTGGCTCAGCGGCATTCCGTCGGTGGGTGGGGCGCGGTCGGTTGTGGCGGCACGCTGGGGCGGCTTGGCGGTTGGCGGTTGGCGGCCGGTGGTCGCGGGGTGGGTCCTGAGGGTGAGTTGCGCGCCGTCAGGGCGTTGGTGATCGGGAGGCGCGTGGCTGCTGGACGGAGTCGCCCAGCCTGGCCGCTCGACCCGCTCGACCCGGTGATCGACGGAATGCTGCCGTAGGGCGTGGAGGGCCCGCGCGAGGAGCGGCATGCCGCGAGGAGGAGTTTCGGACGGCTGTCGCGGAGTGCGGCGTGAACGACGTTTCCTATGTGCCATCGTCGACCGGCCGACCTTCGGCGGCACTCTCATCGAGACCGGCACCGACTCCTACCGGCTCGCGCATGCCCAGCAGATCGAGGCCGCCGCCGGCCGTGGTCACTTTCGCCAGAACAGGTGGTGCGTCACGCCGCTCGGGCTGGGTACGACCTCCAGGTGGAACCGGTCGCGCAGCTCATCGGGGGACTCCCAGAGTCGTAGTCCGGACCCGAGCTTCACCGGCGAGACCGCCACATGCATGGTGTCGACGAGGTCGGCGTCGAGGAACTGCCGGATGGTGGTGACCCCGCCGCCGAGCCGGATGTCCTTGCCCTGCGCCGCCTCCCGCGCCTGTTCGAGGACCGTGGCCGGGTCGCCGTCGACGAAGTGGAACGTGGTGTCGGAGAGCGTGAACGAAGGACGCTTGTGGTGGGTCAGGACGAACACCGGGGTGTGGAACGGGGGCTCGTCCCCCCACCAGCCGCGCCACTCATGGCCCTGCCAGGGCCCGCGCTGGGGCCCGAACTTGTTGCGGCCCATGATCTCGGCGCCGATGTTGTGGGCGAAGTCCCGTGTGAAGTAGTCGTCGAGGCCCCGGCTCCCTCCGGGGTCCGAACGCATGGGCCAGCTCGCCGTGGCGCCGGCCCAGGCGAACAGCCTCGCCGGGTCGACGGCGTGGCCGAACGGCCGCTCAAGGCTCTGGTCCTCACCGGCACCGATGCCTTCACTCGAGACGGCGAAGTTCTGGACTCTCAGTAGCTGAGTCACCTGTTCCTCCAGTGGTGTCGGACAACGGTGGTGAGACTCTCCGGGCCGGGAAAACTCATCGCTGCCTGTGTCGTGACCGGTCAGAAACCGGCTACCTGGTGTCCTGACCTGTGAGGTTTGCGGGGCTCGGGAAGTCTGCCAGTCTGCCGTCGTGAGTGGACGTCCGCCGCCCCTGCGGATAGTCCCCTTTGTTGGTAAAAGGGCATTTTGCTCCACCGCCGCGACGTGCCTCTGGGAGACACGGTCCGTCGAAGACGTCCAGCGCTTCGTCGACACGGCTCTCGGGGACTCGAGCGTGAACGTCTGCTACGAGGTCGACTCGGAGAAGGCATTCGCCGACCGTCCGTCCGGCATGAGGTCGCCGTCGGCTTCTGTCAGCTGAAGACGAACGATACGAGGGGTCAGTGGTCGTCGGCGGTCAGTGGGTGTCACGACCGATCATTGGACTCGCTCGCCGCAGGTCCTGCGCGACAGCGTGCCCCTCGCATCGTTCAGCCGGCGTCCGGGCCACGGAGACGTCAGCCCTGCGGCTCCGCCCCGTGGCAGGCGCCGTACGGCTGCCCCGAACCACACCAACACCCCACCCCCCGCTGCGGCGGCCACGCCACCGCCCGCCCCCGCGCCGCCAGCGTCGTCGCATACTGCGGCAGCAGGGTCGCGTCCTCCGGCGACGCCCCCTCCGAGGCGGCGAAGGCCTCGTACGAAGGGACCGTTCCCGTCACGATCCCCAGGTTCGGGGTGCCGGAGGAGGACAGCTCCCGCAGGGACGCCTCTATCGTCGCCAGGTGCTCCTCATGGGAGGGATAGTCCACCGCGAGGGACGGGTATGCGGCGACCAGTTCCGTCAGCTCGGCTGCAGTCCAGTGCAGCACCGCCACCGGGAAGGGGCGGGACAGGGCCTCCCGATACGCGCCCAGTTCCGCCCGCAGCCGGGAGATCTCCGCCTCCAGTTCCGCCGGGTTCTCCGAGCCGAGGGACCAGACGCGCTTCGGGTCGTGGAGTTCGTCCAGGGAGATCGGCATCGAGTGGAGGGTGTCCGCCAGGATGTCCCACTCGTCGTGGGCCATGCCCAGCATGCGGCGTACGCGATGGCGGCCGAACAGCAGCGGATGCGTGGAGTACGGGGGCTCCGGTACGTCCGTGAGGAGCAGGCGGGCTCCCTCCGTGAACGTCTCCTGCGCCTGCTCCAGCTCGTCGTGCGACTCCAGGGCCTCCGCGACGATCACCCACGGGGCCGGGTCCCGGGGGGAGGCCGCTCGGACGCCTTCGATGATCGCTCTCGCCTCCGCCTCGTGGCCGTACTCCCAGAGGTTCGATGCCTTGAGGGCGCGTACCAGGTGGGGCTTCTCCAGGCCGGTCGGCGAGGACAGCAGGCGGTCGTAGAGGGTGCTCGCGGCGGGGCGGTCGCCGGCCAGTTCGAGATGGGCCGCGGCCTGCAGCAGCAGGGCCTCGGCGTCCTCGGGATAGAGGCCGGCGGTTCGCTCCAGGCGTGCCGCTTCGGTGGTGTGGTCGACGTTCTCGGCAGGCGTGTCGGGGCGCATGAGGGACACCGTACTGCCGTGGGGTGACAAACGGAGAGGTACCCGCAGGCCAGCGCCGCCGGGGCTACCCGTCTTCGGAGCTGCCTCGTGCCGTCGCGAGTTCGATGCCTCGGACACGGCGCAGCCAGCCCATGAAGAGGCGCAGTGCGATGCCGCATCCCGCGCACCAGCCCCAGCCCTCGGTGAGGAGAGTGTGCAGACCGTCCTCGTGCTGGATGTAGACGACCTGGGTGCCGACAGCCGCCGCGATGAGCCCATTCGTTCGGGACTCCGTCGACAGCAGCCAGTCGACCGGCAGCCACAGGGGTGCGGCCAGGTCTCGGAGGCGCATGCGCAGGGCTGCCCAGAGGAAGCCGAGGGCGTAGAGCATCCTGCGGCGGGGGGAGAGGACGATGCCGTTCCCGGGATCGCCTGCGAGGATCGCGGCCCACTCCTCGCGGAGGTGGGCCCTGCGCCGTCCGGCCACGAAGGAGGCGAAGTCCAGAGTGCGGTGGACGGTCCTGCCCGGCCGACGGGCCGTCTCCCTGGCCCTGGGAGGGGCTTCCTGGGGCTGCTCCTCCATTGCCCCCGAAGGGTTGCGCAGCGCGGCGATCATGAGACCGACGGCGGCGGACAGGACCGTGACTGCCGTGGCCCCACCGAAGACCCAGCCGCCGGAGAGCATGTGCTGGGCGAACGTCGACTCGGGGACGAACACCTTCACCCCGTAGCCCACGAGCAGGAAGATCGCCGTTGCTGTACCCGTCAGCACGGGCGTCAGCACGGCGAGAACAGCCCACAGTCCAGGGCCGGGGGGCTGGTCCAGCGTCTGGCCCAGGGGCTCTTCGCGCTGCGGTTCGTCGCTCACGCCGTGCCCCCCTCGGTCCCCAGCCGCACGCCGAAGAAGCGGGGCTTCCGCTCCTTGGCCTCGCGGGCCGCCTGCTGACCCAGCGCCGTGAGTTCGTAGTAGTACCGCTTGGGCCGCCCCGGGTGCTCGCCGGTCTCCTCGTACCGGGTGACCCAGCCCGCGTCGACCAGGCGCTCGAGGATGGGGTACACGGTCCCGGAGCCGAGATCGGCCTGCTCGCAGATCTTCAGGCCCCAGGCGGGGTCGTCGGGGGTGGACGCCAGCAACACCTTGATCACCTCAAGTGTTGGGCGTGTAAGGCGAATTGATGCCATATCACGAGTGAAGCATCACGTGGAGCATATGTCGAGTACGACAGTCGGCCACGGCTGTCGTACTCGACGTCCGAGGGTGGCGTGGCGAGAGACGCCTAGATCACCACCCCGTCGATCTGCAACGTCTGCACCGCCTTCGCCGCGAACGGCACCGCCACCGACTTCCCGCTCAGGGTCGTGTTCGAGTACGCCCGGTACCGGTCCCCGCCCGTCGTCACCGTGTTCCAGCGCGGGACCAATCCGCCCGAGCCGCCAGAGACTGTCGTAAACCGGGACAGATCGAACGTCAGGGTCTGGGCTGACGTCGACGTGTTCACCGCGACGATCACCAGGCGGCGCGCCGACGCGTCGTACGCCGCCGTGGCGTAGCTCACGCCCGTGTCGAGGATCCGCATGCCCGGGCGGATGTGGCGGCTGAACTGGGCCATCACGTAGTACTTCGTCTGGACGGTCGTCGGCTGCAAGGTGTTCGCGTCGTACGCGATCATCGCCCAGCCCGTCGACGGGTCCATGACCTGCCAGTAGCACCAGGCGGTCGGGTGCAGCCAGCGGAAGTCGTAGCAGAGGTTGGAGGCCATGGTCAGGCCCGTGCCGTCGCTGTCCCCGGTCTCCGAGTTCCAGAGCTTCTTGCCGGACGTCGTGACCACGTCCGTGTAGAGGAGGTCCCTGCGGCCGCCCGAGCCCTGGTAGCCGTGCACATTGACCTGGTTGACCAGGGCCTTGGTGGAGGAGCCGAAGGAGGACCATGTCGAGCGGGCTGTGTCGTAGTTCGTTTCGTCGGACGCGGCGATCCTGATCCCCGTCAGGCCTCGCTTGTCCAACTCGCTGCGCATGTACGGGAGTACGGCCGCCTGGACCGCCGGGTCCATGTGGCAGCCCTCCTGGGTGCCGGTGGCGGTCCACCAGGTGGAGGCCGGCTCGTTGAAGGGGTCGACCGTCGCGAAGTTCACGCCCCAGTTGTTCTTGGCGTACAGCGCGGTCGCCGCCAGGTGGGAGGCGTGCTGGCGGTAGTTCCAGGTCTGGAGGTTGTTGCCGCCGCCCGCCGCGCCGGACGGGTTGTGGTTGGAACACATCCACCACATCGGCGAGTTGGCGAAGAGCTCGGTCGTCGCGCCGCGCTGCGTCGCCTTCTGCAGCATCGCGCGCTGGTTGGCGTCCGCCGTCCAGTCCCAGGCGGAGGACGTGGGGTCCTCGTTGTTCCAGTCCTGCCAGAAGCCCTCGATCTGCTTGAAGCCGGGGATGTTGGGCGACTCGACCATCGCATCGCCGTTCACGGTGTTCCAGCTGCACGCGCCGAGGTTGTAGCGGGCGATGTTCAGACCGAGGCCGGGCAGGGTCGTGCCGTTGTACGTCACCGAGTTGGTGGTGAAGAAGAGGTCGGCGAAGTCGTTCCGGCTGCCGAAGACGTTGGCCCACCAGGCCAGGGATGTGCCCCAGCCCTCCCAGGTGCCGTACGACGTGCCGGGGTTGACGGCGATCGTCGCGTCCGCGTGTGCGGTGCCCGTCGCCAGGGCGCTCCCGAGGAATGCGCCGCCTGTTGCCGCCAGCAGAGTTCTGCGTCGGATCATGACTTCTCCGCTTTCGCTCAACGGCCGGTCGTCGTCGAACCGGCGTCGTGGCCTGTCCCGCTGATGCCGACAGGAAGCATCGGGTGTGGCGCATGAGGTTGTCGAGGGTTCCGACAGCCCTTTCTCAAACCTGTGGAGGAAGTGTTCGGGGTGCCGGACACCCACCTTGCGCGAACCGGCCGCGCACGGGTCTGGAGACCTTTCGCCCCGGCCCCTATCGTGCGGGCGGCCCCGGTGGAGGAGGCTCTCGGATGGTGCGGGTTCGCGTCGTGCGGCACAGCGGTCTTCGGCGGCGTGCCGTGCGGCGGCGGGTGGTGTGGGGTGGTGGCGAGGTTCTCGTCACCGTCGGGGTGGTGCTCCTGCTGCTGGTCGTCCATCAGGTGTGGTGGACCAACCAGGAGGCCAGAGCGGGCGCCGAGCGGGAGGTCAGGGCACTGGAGCGGGCCTGGGACGGGGGAGGCGGCGACTCCGGTACGGCCGTACCGGCGGCTACGACCGCGCCCGCGCCGGCGTTCACCGGCTCGTCCGAGCAGCCCGGCGGCAGCCGACGCCGGTCCGCCGCCGCCCCCGGCCCCGCACCGGCGCCCGACTGGTCCCAGGCCTACGCCATCCTCACCATCCCGCGCCTCCACCTCCGCGTCCCCGTCGCCGAGGGCGTCAGCAAGAGCGGTGTCCTCAACAAGGGCTACGTCGGCCACTACCCCGGCACCCAACAGCCGGGCCAGGCCGGCAACTTCGCCCTCGCCGGGCACCGCAACACCCACGGCGAACCCTTCCGGTACATCAACCGGCTCGCGCCCAAGGACACCGTCCGGGTCGAGACGAGCAGCGCGACGTACACGTACGCCGTCGACAAGACGCTGCCGCGGACCGCCGCCCACGACGGAAGCGTGATCCGGCCGATCCCGCGCTCCACCGTCCGGCCCGGATACGGCTACGACGACCCCGGCTACTACCTCACCCTCACCACCTGCACGCCGGAGTACACCTCGAAGTACCGGCTGGTGGTGTGGGCCGAGCTCGTCTCCGTGCGGCCCCGGTAACATCAGGACGAGCACCGTGCGCGAGGAACCAGTCGTGCGCGAGGAACGAGCCGTACGAGGGGAGGGGCACCGATGACGCACAAGTGCGCGAATCTGCGTCCCGCCGCCGTGCTGCTGCTCCTCTTCCTGGAGATCGCGCTCCTCGACACCGGCAGCCTCTCCGCGACCGTCGCGCTCGCCGCGACCGCCGCCGCCGGTTCCGCGTTCGCCGTCTGCTCCCTCCTCGCCTCGCGCGCAGCGCCCGCCGTGCCGCCCACCCGGGTGCGTACGGCCATCCGCGACCGGGCCCGCCGTACGGCCTTCCTGCCGCAACGCGATCCCGACGCCTCGGGCCGGCCACGGCCCAGGGCACCCGGGCACGCCCTCTCGGCGACCGTCGCGTAGGGCACCCGCACCACCGGAGTTCCGCCCTCGCTCGGTTCGTCATGCCGCATGTCCTGTTCCGGCACGACGAGACCCCCGGAGGGCTCACCCATGTCCGTTTTCGCCGACCTTGTTCAGCAACTCGCCGACCTGCTCCACCCGCTGTTCGGCGCGACCGCGGCCGCCGCCGCGATCGTCCTGTTCACCGCGTTCGTACGGCTCCTCGTCCACCCCCTGTCCCGCGCGGCGGCGCGTGGGCAGAAGGCCCGTACCGAACTGCAGCCGAAGATCGCCGAGCTGCGGAAGAAGCACGCGAGGAACCCCGAGAAACTGCAGAAGGCCGTGCTCGACCTGCACGCCGAGGAAAAGGTGTCGCCGCTGTCCGGCTGTCTGCCGAGCCTGTTCCAGCTGCCCGCGTTCTTCCTGCTCTACCACCTGTTCTCGAACACGACCATCGGCGGGCAGGCGAACGAACTGCTCACGCACCAGCTGTTCGCCGCGCCCCTAGGCGGCCACTGGAAGGACGCGCTCGGCGACGGCGGTGTGTTCGGGGGAGCGGGGCTCGTGTACGTCGGGTTGTTCGTGGTCGTCGCCTGCGTCGCCGCGTTCAACTACCGCCGTACGAAGCAGATGATGGCCGCGAATCCGGCGGTGCCGGTGGTCGACGGTGAGCCGGTGCCGGGGATGGGGGCCGTGAGCAAGGTCATGCCGTTCATGTCCTTCTTCACGCTCTTCACCGTGGCGGTGGTGCCGTTGGCGGCCGCGCTGTACGTGGTGACCAGCACGACCTGGAGCGCGGTGGAGCGGGCCGTGCTCTATCGCTGACCCGGTTCACGGTCCCCGAGGGCACCTACGGTCCAGTACGTGAACCAGGTATTGCGGGATGGCCGTAGAGCTTGGAGGATCGACCAGTCCTCCGATGGCTGCACACATCGGTGGGCGCCCCGCGATCGAGGGAGATTGTGATCATGAAGCTGCTGCGAGTCGGTACGGCTGGAGCGGAGCGCCCTGCGCTGCTCGACGCCGAGGGGACCCTGCGGGACCTGTCGGGCGTCGTGCCGGACGTCGACGGACCGCTGCTCGCCGACGACGCCGCGCTCGGCCGGATCCGCGCCGCCGCGGACGCCGGTGAGCTGCCCGCACTGGACGCGACCGGGCTGCGGGTCGGACCGCCGCTGGCCCGCATCGGCAAGATCGTGTGCATCGGCCTGAACTACCACGACCACGCCCGCGAGACCGGCGCCGAGCCGCCCGCCGAGCCGGTCATCTTCTTCAAGGCCGCGGACACGGTCGTAGGCCCGAACGACACCGTGCTGGTGCCTCGCCGGTCGACGAAGACCGACTGGGAGGTCGAGCTCGCGGTCGTCATCGGGCGTACGGCCCGGTATCTGGAGTCGGCCGAGGAGGCGCTCGCGCATGTCGCCGGGTACGCGGTGGCGCACGACGTGTCCGAGCGGGAGTTCCAGATCGAGCGGGGCGGGACCTGGGACAAGGGGAAGAACTGCGAGACGTTCAACCCGCTGGGGCCGTGGCTGGTGACCTCGGACGAGGTGCCGGACCCGCAGAACCTCTCGCTGAAGCTGTGGGTCAACGGTGAGCTGAAGCAGGACGGGACGACGGCCGAACAGATCTTCCCGGTGGCGGAAGTCGTGCGGTATGTCAGCCAGTTCATGACCCTCTACCCCGGTGACGTCATCAACACGGGTACGCCGGCGGGGGTTGCCCTGGGGGAGCCCGAGCCGAAGCCGTTCCTGCGGGCCGGGGACGTTGTCGAGCTGGAGATCGAGGGGCTCGGTCGTCAGCGGCAGGAATTCAAGGATGCCTGAGGGGCGGGGAGCTGCGGTGATGCGGCGGCCGCGGCTTCGTCGTGGCTTGTCGCGCAGTTCCCCGCGCCCCTGAGAGACGCAAGACAAGGGCGTTGCCCTTACTGCTTGCTCAGGAACTCCTCCAGCGCCTCCGCCACGAACCTGTGGTCCTCCAGCTGCGGCAACCCGCTCACCGTCACCGACCCGATGACCCCGACCCCCTCGACGTTGATCGGGAACGAGCCCCCATGGGCCGCGTAGGTGTCCGGGTCCAGGCGGGAGGACTCCTCGAACGTCGTGCCCTTGGCCCGGAAGCGGGCGCCGACGACGTACGACGAGGCGCCGTAGCGCTCCACCACCCGGCGTTTGCGGGCGATCCACGCGTCGTTGTCGGGGGTGGAGCCGGGGAGGGCCGCGTGGAAGAGCTGCTGGCCGGCGCGGTGGATGTCGATGGCGACCGGGGCCTGGCGCTCGCGGGCCATCTCGACCAGGAGGGAGCCGAGGGCCCAGGCGTCGTCGTAGGTGAACTGCCGGAAGACCAGACGGCGTTCCTGGGCCTCCAGCTCCTCCAGGGGCGGGGTGAGCTCCGGGTGGAACTTCGGGGTGATCTCCGGGTTGTGCGTCTTGTGCGTCGTCACAGCGTCACCGCCAGTCCGTCACGGGCCGAACGGCGGGCCGCTTCCAGTACGTCGAGGGCGGCGGCCGCTTCCAGGGCCGTCACCGGGTTGGGGCCGCCGTCCAGCAGAGCCTTTGCCACGGCCGCATAGTAGGCGGGGTAGTCGCCGGGGAGGGTGGGTTCGACGCGGCCGCCGCCCGTCAGGGGGGAGTCGCCGGAGCCCACTCGGCCCCACATCGACTCGGGTTCCGTGCCCCACTCGGCAGCCGTGTCCGGGCGCTGCCCTTCCCGCAGTGCCGCCTCCTGCGGGTCCAGGCCGTACTTCACATAGCCCGCCTTCGAGCCCAGCACCCGGAAGCGGGGGCCCAGCTGGGCGGTCGTCGCGGAGGCGTAGAGGTGGGAGCGGACGCCGCTCGCGTGCGTGAGGGCGATGAAGGTGTCGTCGTCCGTCTCGGCGCCGGGGCGGCGGAGGTCCGACTCGGCGTAGACCTGCGTGACGGGGCCGAAGAGGACCAGCGCCTGGTCGACGACATGGCTGCCGAGGTCGTACAGCAGACCTCCGATCTCTGCCGGGTCGCCGGACTCCCGCCAGCCGCCCTTGAGTTGCGGCCGCCAGCGCTCGAAGCGGGACTCGAAGCGCCATACGTCGCCCAGCTCGCCTTCGGCCAGGAGCCGGCGCAGGGTCAGGAAGTCGTTGTCCCAGCGGCGGTTCTGGAAGACGGAGAGGAACAGGTCGTGCCCCTCGGCCAGCGCCGCCAGCTCACGCGCCTCGGCCGCCGTGCCGGCGATCGGCTTGTCCACGACGACCGGGAGGCCCGCCTGCAGAGCGGCGGTCGCGAGCGGGACGTGCGTCTTGTTCGGGGACGCGATGACGACCAGGTCGAGGTCGGCGGCGCGGGCGAGCAGCTCGTCGGGGGTGGTGACGACCCGGACGTCCGGGTGCTCGGTGCGGGCCTGCTTCTGCCGTTCGGGGTTCGACGTGACCACCGTGTCCAGGGCGAGCCCCTCGGTGGTGGCGATCAGCGGCGCGTGGAAGACGGAGCCTGCGAGGCCGTAGCCGACCAGGCCGACGCGGAGGGGAGTAGCACTCATGCCGCCCACTTTCGCAACGCTGTTGCCAAAGTGCAAGCGCCGGGGACAATGGGCGTCGTGAACAGGACGAAGGGCGGTGCCGACGGTGGGGTGGCGGGCGCCATGAAGGGCGGCACGGGCGGGGCCACGGGCGGCGGAGCTGTCGACGGCGCCGCGCGGCGGAGCCGCGATTCGATGCAGCTCGGCGCCCTGCGCAGTCACAACGCCGCGCTCGTGCTCGACCTGCTGCGCACGGCCGGCCCCGAGGGCATCAGCCGGCTCGAACTCGCCGAGCGCACCGGCCTCACCCCGCAGGCGGTCAGCAAGATCACCGCCCGGCTGCGGGAGGACGGGCTCGCGGCGGAGGCGGGGCGCCGGGCGTCCACGGGGGGCAAGCCGCGTACGGTGCTGCGGCTGGTGCCGGGGGCCGGGCATGCGGTGGGACTGCATCTGGACCGGGACGAGCTGACGGCCGTGCTCTGTGATCTGACCGGTGCCGTGGTGGCTCAGCGCCGGGCCCCGCTGGATCTGGGGGCCGGTGCGGAGACGGTCGTCGAGCGGGCGGTGCGTGAGGTGGAGGAGTTGGCGGACGGGGCCGCCGGGGCCGCCGGGCCGGAGGGGTCCGGCGGGAGCGGCCGTCGACCTGGTGCCGTGCTGGGTGTCGGCGTCGCGCTGCCCGGGCCGCTCGACCATCGGCGCGGTGTGCTGCACCGGGTCACCGGGTTCCCGGAGTGGAACGGCTTCCCGCTGCGGGACGTGCTCGCGCAGCGCCTCTCCCTGCCGGTCGTGGTCGACAAGGACACCAACGCCGCCGCCCTCGGGCTCGCGGTCGGGGGAGCGGCCGGGGCCTTCGCGTCCTTCGCCTACCTGCACTTCGGCGCGGGGCTCGGCGGCGGGCTCGTCATCGGGGGAGCGGTGCACCGGGGCACCCGTACGGGAGCCGGGGAGTTCGGACACCAGGTCCTCCAGCTGGACGGGCCGCCCTGCGGGTGCGGCAACCGTGGCTGCGTCGAGGCGCTGTGCCTGGCCGCCGTGGCGCGGGGCGAGACGGCGGAGGCGGCCCGTGTACTCGGCACCGCGGCCGGCAACCTGGTCGCCCTGCTCGACGTCGACCTCGTCCTGCTGGGCGGCCGTACCGTCGCCGCCGCGCCCGAGACCTTCGTACGCGGGGTCGCCGCCGTCCTCGACGAACGCGCCCGGCGCGCGGGCGGGGACGCCGTACCGGTGCGGGTCGCCTCCAGCGGGGGGCGGGGGGTCGCCGAGGGGGCGGCTCAGCTGCTGCTGGCGCCGTTGTTCGGGCGGGCGGAGGGGTGAGGGGGCGCCGGCCCTGATCGCCGGGTGGTGATGGCCGTGCCCTGATCGCCGGGTGCTGATGGCCGTGTACTGCTCACCGTGCGCTGATCGAGGGGACTTGCCGGGGCCGTACGGAATGGTGCCCTCCGGAAGCCGCCCCCACCCGGCATGGTCATGTGTTTATGCGACTGCACTCACCCGTTCCCTTCTGCCTCGCAGCAGCCGCCCTCCTCGCCGCAGCGCCCCCGGTGCGCGCGGAACCCCTCGCCGCGCTCCCCAGCTGCGCCACCGACGACGGGGCCTTCCCCCTCACCACCCGCCTCCACGGCGGCCCCGCCTCCTACGCCGCCGGCGGCGGATTCGGCACCTGGTACCTGGACCTCACCAACACCACCGGCCGCACCTGCACCGGCATCCACCCCGTCGTCGTCCTCGTCGACGGCAAGCGTGCCCTCAAGCCGTCCCAGCCCCGCCTGGAGTTCTACGGCACCCCGGACGGCACCCCGGACGGCAGCCAAGACAGCGGCCCGGAGGACGCCCGCCCCCACCCCGTGCGCTTCGAGACCACCGACGAGGACGAACTCGTCGGCGCCTTCGGCGGCTCGCGCGGCTTCCCCGGATTCACCGTCGGTCCGGGCAAGACCGTCTCCGTGAAGGTCCGCCTCGCCATCACCTCGGACGCCGTACCGAACCACGTCATCGCCAACGCGGCCGTCGTGCAGCGCCACGACCGCGACGGCGACTGGGTCGGCCAGTCCAACGACTACCGCTTCACCATCGAAGCCGACCAGGTCGACCCGGCCGACCCGACCGATGCGGCCGACGCGACCGACCCGGCAGGCCGGGACGCCTCCGCCGACCCCGCAGCCTCCGCCTCCCCGGGCCCCTCGGCCACCCCCGGCACCGCCCGCAACCAGCTCACCCTCGCCGACGAACTCGCCCGCACCGGCCCCGTGTCGCCCAACGGCGCCACCCTCACCGCCACCGTGGCCATGCTCCTGGCCGGCGCCGCGCTGCTGGTCGCCCGGAGGCGCCGCTGAGCCGGACTTCCCGATGAACGGTAGGAAGCCACTGGAAACTGACCGTTCCCTGAAGATCGGGCCTGTGCTTAGGGTGGGGCTCACGCAGCACGCACGGCAGGAGAGCGCGAACATGCCAGACCGCAAGCCCATCGAGTCATGGCTCACCGACATGGACGGTGTGCTCATCCACGAGGGTGTACCGATCCCCGGCGCCGACGCCTTCATCAAGAAGCTGCGTGAGTCCGGCAAGCCCTTCCTCGTCCTCACCAACAACTCGATGTACACCCCGCGCGACCTGCACGCCCGGCTGAAGCGCATGGGCCTGGAAGTGCCGATCGAGAACATCTGGACCTCAGCGCTGGCCACCGCCCAGTTCCTCGACGACCAGCGCCCCAGTGGCTCGGCGTACGTCATCGGCGAGGCGGGCCTGACCACCGCGCTGCACGACATCGGCTACATCCTCACCGACCACGAGCCGGACTACGTCGTCCTCGGTGAGACCCGCACCTACTCCTTCGAGGCCATGACCAAGGCGGTCCGCCTGATCAACGACGGCGCCCGTTTCATCTGCACCAACCCCGACGAGACCGGCCCCTCCACCGAGGGCCCGCTCCCGGCGACCGGTGCGGTGGCCGCGCTGATCACCAAGGCGACCGGCAAGAGCCCGTACTTCGCGGGCAAGCCGAACCCGCTGATGATGCGCACCGGCCTGAACGCCATCGGCGCCCACTCCGAGACCAGCGCCATGATCGGCGACCGTATGGACACCGACGTGCTGGCCGGCATGGAGGCCGGAATGCAGACGTTCCTGGTGCTCACCGGCCTGACCCGGCCCGCGCAGATCGAGAACTTCCCGTACCGGCCGTCCAAGGTCGTGGACTCGATCGCGGACCTCGTCGACCGGATCTGACTGCGGCCGATAGCGGCTCCGCCGCGTGGCGGCCGGCCCGGAACACGACCCGTACGGAGCAGTAAAGGCCCCACTGAGGATGCGGGGCAGGTGCCCCGGGGGGAGTCTCCAGGTATCTGGAGGTTCACGATGGGATCACTGCGGGTCACTCTCTGTGCGATCGCCGCCCTGGGCGCGGTCGCCGTCACTCCGGCGGCCTACGCGGCGGACGGGGGTGTCTCGGTCAGTCCGTCGTCCCCCCGCCCCGGCGGCGACATCGCGCTGCGGATGAGCGGCTGCGCGCAGAAGACGGCTACGGCCGCCTCCACCGCGTTCGTCGCCGACGCCCGCCTCACCGCCGGAGCGGACGGCACCCTCGTCGGCGACAGCCGCATCCGTTCCACGCTCACGGCGGGCACGTACGACGTGAAGGTCGCCTGCGGGGACACCTCCCGCACGGGCGCCGTCACCGTCGTACGGCAGGGGGCGCGGTCCTCGGCCCCCGCCTCTCCCGTGGCCCCCGTCCCCGGCGGCGGCGGTGGCACCGCACACGCCGCCGCCGTGGACGCCCGCGCGGCCGGCCCCGGCACGGCGCACACCGTGACCGGGCTGGTCCTCGCGGGCGTCGCCGCCATCGCCGTGGCGCTGCGCAGCGCCCGCCGCAGACGCGAGCCCCGCTGACCATGGCCGACCACGAACGCCCCGCCTACGGCGGCCGCCTCCTCATGGGCGTGGCCTGGGTCGTGCTGCTGCTCGGGCTGTGGCTGTGGGGGCGGGAGGCCGACGACGTACAGCAGGGCATCTCCGCGCCGGTGTCGGGCGACGTAGCGGCCGTCGGACGGCCACCGCAGCTGGAACTGCCGGCCGCCGCACGGCCGTTGGGGGACGCGCTGCCGCAGCGCCTCGACCTGCCGGACCTCGGTGTGCAGGCACCGGTCGTCGCCCGGGGACTCGCCCGGCAGGGCGCCATCGATCCGCCGCCCTACGACCAGGCCGACGCCGTCGGCTGGTACGCGGCCGGGGTGAAGCCGGGAGCCGCCGGGGCCGCGGTGCTGGTGGGGCATACCGGCACCGACACCCGGCCCGCCGTCTTCCACCGGATCAGCGCGCTGAAGCCGGGCGCGACGGTGCGGGTGCTCCGCGACGACGGCAAACTCGCCGAGTTCACCGTGGACGACGTCCAGGTCGTCGCTCGCGACCGCTTCGACGCCCGGCAGTCCTACGGCGCCCACCGCTCCGGGCGGGCCGAACTGCGCCTGATCACCTGCGGCGGCACCTTCGACCGGGCGACCCGCGGCTGCACGGCGAACGTGATCGTCTCGGCGTACCTCACAGGCACGGGGCTGTGAGCGACCCGGGGCGCACCCGGCCCGGTCGACGACCCGCTCCCCCGAAGTCGCCGACCGGGCCGGTCCTCGACCGCGCGCGCACGGGCTGCGGGAGTAACCCGGTGACCGGCGCGGGAGGCGTTGTGTGACCGGAGTGGGGACTGGTCCGACCGGGGGCTGGGGTGGTCCGGAGAAGACTGTAGAACGGATGACGGGCGAGGCCCAGAGGAAGGTGAAGGGCGTACTACGCGCGTCCCTCGCCGTCCGCTCCTTCCGCCTCCCGGCGCAGCGCGGCGTCGTCCGCGACCGGGTCGATGACCGCCTGCGCGACCCGGTCCAGGGGCAGCCGATGACGGCGCGCGTACTGCCGCATCACCACGAAGGCGCGGTCGGCCGGGGGTGTTCCAGCGCTCGGCGAGCATCCCCTTGGCCTGCTCGATGAGCACCCTGCTCGACAGCGCCCGCTGCAACTGGTCGGCGACGGTGCGGCATTGAGCATTTTCAACGTTGCCTCTCCAGGGTGAGTGCGGCCTTGGCGATTGACGTCATGCGGTTGGGGCTGATCCGGGGTCTTCGGAAGATTCGCCAGGACTTCAGCAGTGCCATGCCCCGTTCGACTGGTGCCCGGGATGTGGCCAGTGCCCGGTTGACCGTCTGCTGTGTTGGGGAAAACTGCCCGCCGGGCGGTCGTCTGCGCCCGGTGGTGACCCAGGGGCCGGCGCCCCGGTAGGCGCGGTCGGCCAGGGCGGGGACACCTTGGCGTTCGCAGATCCGGATGATCCGGTGAGTGCGGGCCGCGGTCAGGTCGTGGCACCGGCCCGGCAAGGCCGGCGAGATCCACAGCACCTGCCCGGTCGGGTCGGTCACGACCTGTACGTTCACGCCGTGGCGACGGTGCTTGTGCGAGTAGTCGGCCCGGCCGTCACCCACCCGGTCGCACTCGGCGAGTGTCCCGTCGAGCAGTACGTACTGCGGGTCGTGCTCGCGCAGGACCTTGAGCAGGCCCGGCGCCCGGGCGGCCAGGAGGCCGATCACCGCGGTGGTGTAGGCGTGCGCGGTGCCGACCGAGATGTCGAAGCCGGCGGCTATCTGGGCCAGGGTGTCGTGCTTTCGCAAGTACACCAGAGCGACGAGCGCGCGTTGGTGCGGCGGGAGCTTGCAGCGGCGGTCACCCTCGCGGGTGACGATGAGCATGGTGACCCACTCGACCAGCGCATGAGGCAGGTCGAGTGCGGCAGGATAGGAGACCAACGAGGCACCTGCGCTGATGAGTTGAGACTTCGAACACCTCCCTCAACGGCACGGGTGCCTCATGCGTTGCGCTCTCGCCGCCGTCACCCCATCGGTGGCCACCCTGAAAACGCTCACTGCTCGGACCGTTGCCGGGTGCGGGCCTGCCGTCAGCGGCGGGCGTCGCGGAACGGCGTTACGGAAACGCCATAGCCGAACGCCTCGCGAACACCTCTAACAAAGCGTGTCGTACAACGTGATCAGCGCTGACCTCCAGCCATGAACTTGCGCCATCAGAGTGCAACAACATCCTGCCTCGATCATGAGGAAGGAACCCGGGGGACACCCCTCCAAAGGCTAGTAAGTTGAGCGCCTCGGGAGGAAACCGTGGACAAGTCACTGTTGACCCACATCGACGCCGCCGCAGGCAGCGGCAAGGTGACGATCTCGGCGGACGATTCCACCATCCTAGGGATCGTCAAGGACGCCATCAAAAACGGCAGGACCGCTTCGTTCTACCTGACGAAAAGTCAAGCCGAAGCGTTCAAGCTCTGGTACTGGACGCCTGAGCGGATCAAATCTGCGGGGCTCCGGGTGGTGTCGGACGACGAGAAGGAACGGATCAAGTCCGAGTTGGGCGTCGATGTGGGCACCTTCCGGTGCAGTCGCATTGAGTGCGTCTGCGGACACACATATGGAGGTTTTGAATTTCTGCAACAGGGAATTCGCCAACATGGCCCTGACGCCGTGAGGTCTGTATTTGGGCTAAAAAACTCAAAACTCCTCCAAGTGAACACCACCCTCTTGGCGATCTGCCCAAAATGCGACGAGCTACTGGGGCGTGGCATCACGTACGAGGGCGATGAATACGCAGGGTGCTCTTGCTGCCAGGAGTAAGCTCCTGCGCGGAAGAGGGTGAGAGAGAATCCATCATTCTCGTCCAGCGAACGTGACCGGCGCAGTCGGTCCGGGATGCATCACCGGTGGGTCCGAACTAGGCTGGAACCTCCCAAGTGACGCGCTGGTTGGCTGCAACGCCTTCCGCACGGCGGACTCTAGCCGAGGTGGCTTTCTCTACCTACAGACTTGGTGGCGTCGTTCACGCACTTGAAGAACCTTAGATGCCAAGATCACGAGCACCCTCTCGTCATGGTCAAGTTCAAGCCCCCCGAGGAAGTTTCTCAGGATCTGAGCTTCCTTCTGAGCTTGTGCTCAGAGCTTCAAACTTCCTTGTCTCGCGCCGCATCCAGTATTCGGAAGTCCACTAAGGCGCGGAAAGTCAAAGAAGATGGCGTGAGCCACCCACAAGCAGACTGCCAAGTCGTGGGCACACCGGAGGGTACAGTCATCTGTTGCATATTCCCTGGCGGCACCGGCACTGACTTCGAAGTAGAGTGCACGGGAATCGCGTGAAAACCTCCAGTGAGCGCTCTAGGGGAGCACGTGGTCCCGTTGCTGCCCTATCGGGCCGTCGCCTGTACGTGCTCAAGGAGTTCCACGCGACCGTCACCGCCTCGCGAACGATCGCCGTTCCGGCAGGTGAATCGCGGCGGGCGCCGCGCTCGGGGGACTGATTCTGCCGTGGGCCGACGTGCGGGACACCTTCCTGGCCGGCGGGCTGCTGAGCGTCGGGGCCTGCGCGGTGCTGCTCGGCGGGCGGTTGCAGCGTCCTGGACCGGAGCCCACCAAGTGGTAACCGGCGTCACTGCCCGGTTGGCGGCCTCTTCGTCCACTGAGCATTTTCAGCGTTGCCTCTCCAGGTGAGTGCGGCCTTGGCGATTGACGTCATGCGGTTGGGGCTGATCCGGGGCCTTCGGAAGATTCGCCAGGACTTAGAGCTCGCGCGGATAGGCGGGATAGAACGCCCCGGGAGCAGAACAGGCATAGAGCCGGGTGATCATGAGCTGCAACGCTCTGTGATCACCAGGAGACCTGTGCCTGCACTGCGATCATGGCTGATCGATCCCCTGTGGGAGCAATTCGCGGCACTACTGCCGCAGCGCACGGTCTACGATCCGGCCCATCCGCTGGGCTACCACCGCCCGCGGATCAGCGAGACCGGATCGTCTTCGACAAGCTGCTGCAGCTCCTGCGCTTCGGCTGCTCCTACGAGGCCATAGCAGACACCACTTGCTCGGCCACTACGATCCGAGGCCGCCGTGACGAGTGGATCCGCCTGGGCGTCTTCACGCAGCTCCGGCACATCGCCCTGGAGGCGTACGACCGCATCGTCGGCCTCGCCCTGGACCAGATCGCCATCGACGGGGCGATCACCAAGGCGCCCGGAGGCGGAGAAGCCGCCGGGCGCTCGCCGGTCGACCGGGGTAAACAGGGCCCCAAACGCTCAGGTATGACCGACGGATAGATACGGAATCCCGTTGGGCCGCCTCCTGGCCGGGGCGAACTGCCACGACTCTCCGCTGCTGGCCCCCACTGCCCGACGACATCACCGTGCACCTGGATGCCGGCTACGACTCAGCCAGGACCCGCACCACCCTCAGCGAACGCGGACTACGCGGTCAGATCGCACACAGAGGCGAGAGGGCACCCGTTCAGGCCACCCAGCGTTGGCACGTAGAGCGCACGCACGCCTGGCAGAACGCCTTCCACCGCCTTGCACGCTGCTATGAACGCCGCACCAGCGTCATCAACGCCTTCTTCGACTGCGCCGATGCCATCATCACCCTACGCAGCCTCATCCGCCGCGCCTGGACCACGCACCGCTGGCACGACCGGTCCATCAGGCGACCATGCCCACGCCCTTCCGCGCGAGTTCTTAGCCCGGTTGCTTGATGCTCTCGATGATTCGGGCGAAGCCTTCCTCTCCATGGCCTGCATCAATCTGACGTTGGACGAGCCGCTGGACCATGGTGACTACCTCGGTGCTGATGCCCTGGTCGGCACTGGCGGCCAGGAGGTCACTGAGGTTGGAGAACTGGAGGCTCTGTTGCCCTTCGACGGTGTAGTCCCCGCCGTCGATGACTGCGGCGAAATCTTGGAAAGCGCCGGTCATCGCGGTCAGCCAAGGTGTGGCCTGAGCAGCGAACTCGCCCGCCGTCACTCCGGCCGGGGCGACCATGGCGGCGCCGTGCATGAATCCGGCGAACATGACGTACATGCCCGCGAGTAGGGCGAGGTCGTAGAGGGACGCCAGCCCGGCATCCTCACCGAAGTAGGTACTGGTTCCCCACAGGTCGAGCAGCGGCCTGTATTGATTGAAAACATCGGCCGATCCGCTGTAGAGGATCGATGCCCCAGGCTGGCCGATCATGTGCGGTACGGCCATGATGCCGCCGTCCAGATACGCGACTCCGGCTTGGGCGGCCCAATCCGCCAACTCCCGTGACTGAGCGGGTGACGTCGTCGTCACGTTGATCAGGGTTCGTCCGGCCAGCTCATCGGAGAGCGGATCAAGCACCTCATGGACCGAGGCGTGGTCCAGCAGGCATGCGATCACCACTCGGCTGGCCCGGACCGCGTCGCCGGCCGTGTCGGCGGCCTTGGCGCCCTGCGCAACGAGGTCGTCCGCCTTCCCCGGTGAGCGGTTCCAGCATGTGGTCGCGTATCCGGCCTTCACCAGGGCACTCGCGAGAGCGCTGCCCATAGCCCCCAGCCCGAGAACACTCACCTGGACGCTGTTGTCAGTCGTCATTTTTGGCGCTCCCCCTCATGTTTGTCCTTCGGCTCGATCCTCCCCGCAGCCAGTAAAGTTGACCAGTACGGACTAATTAGTCGGGTACTCACCCGTGAGTAAGTGCCTCTTGGAGGGCGGATGGCAACTGCAGCGCGACGTGGTCCCTACTTCTGTGGCATCGATGCGGCGATGGACGTAGTCGCCGGCAAGTGGAAGTCGCTCATCCTCTGGGAGCTCCACCACCACGGGACCCGCCGGTTCGCCGAGCTTCGACGCGGTCTGCCTGGTGTCAGCGAGAAGATGCTGATTCAGCATCTGCGGGAGATGGAAGAAGACGGGCTCGTGCATCGTGAGGTGTACCGCGAGGTGCCACCGAAGGTCGAGTACTCCTTGACGGAGCACGGCGTCACACTCAACGCGGCCCTGGCCTCCTTGGGAGAATGGGGCACCGAACGCATGCGGCGGATCGGCGCCGAAAAAGTCTCCGACGACGTTGCCGCGACAGCTCGGCGATAGAAGCGGATGAGCCTGATCGTGGATACAGGTCTCCCGGTGATCACAGAGCGTCGCAACTCCGTGATCGCTAAGCCTTGAGCCTGTCCTACTCCCGGGGTCCTCCATCACACCTATCCGCGCGACCTCTTCAGCAGTGCCATGCCCCGTTCGACTGGTGCCCGGGATGTGGCCAGTGCCCGGTTGACCGTCTGCTGTGTTGGGGAAAGCTGCCCGCCGGGCGGTCGTCTGCGCCCGGTGGTGACCCAGGGGCCGGCGCCCTGGTAGGCGCGGTCGGCCAGGACGGGGACACCTTGGCGTTCGCAGGGGTGCCTCGTGCGATGCGCTCTCGCCGCCGTCATCCCATCGGTGGCCACCCTGAAAACGCTCATTGGACGTACGACGTGTTGTTCCGCAGTCCGAGGGCCGCGCAGTCGGCGACGATCCGGGCCAGCCGCAGCGCCGTACCGTCGTCGCCCTCGGCGGGGAGGCCGGGGACGAAGACGTTGAGGGCGCCGAGGAGTTGTCGCCGACGGTGCAGGGGGACCGCATAGGTGGCGGCGATGTCGTGGACGAGTGCCCGCTCGGTGACGCGCCCCACCCCGCTCATCGGAGCCGCCGCAGCGGCTGTAACTGCTCCCCGAACCGTGGCTGTAACAGCTCCCCGACAAGGCTCGGCGACCTCGTGTGCCCCACGACAGGTATGTCAGGATTGAGACTTGGAACAGTGCACCCGAGGGGGAGCTGGATGTACCTGAAGAGGGGGGCCTGGAGGGTCGCTCGCGCGCGGACGTCCGCGGTGGTGCTGGGGGCGGCACTGCTGATCGCGGGCTGTTCGTCCTCCGGGGACGGCGACGAGCCGGAGGACAAGGCCGGCGCCGGGATCAGCCAACAGCCCAAGGAGACCGATCCGTTCTGGGTGAACCCGGACGGCAACGCGGCAGAGCAACTGACGGCCTTCGAGAAGGCCGGCAAGAAGGAGGACGCCGAGCAGATCCGCAAGATAGCGGAACAGCCGACGGGCGAGTGGATCAGCCCGGAGAGCCCGGAAGAGCAGGCGCGCGGCTTCACCGAGGCCGCCGACAAGGCGGACCGTACGGCGCTGCTGGTCCTCTACAACATCCCGCACCGCGACTGCGGCCAGTTCTCGGAGGGCGGCGCCGCCGACGGCAACGCCTACCGGGCGTTCGTCGACAGCGTCGCCAAGGGCATCGGCGACCGTGCGGCGACGGTGATCCTGGAGCCGGACGCGGTGCTGCACATGGTCGACAACTGCACGGCGCAGGAGTACCACGAGGAGCGCTACGACCTCCTCAGCGGCGCCGTCGCCAAGCTCAAGGCGCTGAAGAACACCAAGGTCTACCTGGACGCGGGCAACGCCGGCTGGGGCCACCCCGACCAGATCTTCGAGCCCCTGAAGCGGGCGGGCATCGACCAGGCCGACGGCTTCTCGGTCAACGTCTCCAACTTCTACACGACCCAGGACTCGATCGCGTATGGCAAGGAACTCTCCGCCAGGGTGGGCAACAAGCCCTTCGTGATCGACACCAGCCGCAACGGCAACGGCCCCTACACCGGGGGCAACCCGGACGAGCGCTGGTGCAACCCGCCGGGCCGCGCGCTGGGGGAGACACCGACGACCAAGACGGCGGACCCGCTGGTCGACGCGTACGTGTGGGTCAAGCGCCCGGGCGAGTCGGACGGCGAGTGCAAGGGCGGCCCGAAGGCGGGCGAGTGGTGGGCGGAGTACGCCCTGAGCCTCGCGAAAGCCTCTGAGTAACGGCAGCCCCGCGCCCCCGAAGGGGCGCGGGGCTGCGAAGCCGCGGGAGCGCTACGGCACCCGAACCCACTGCGCCTTCGACGGCGTCCCCTGATCATCCGTCACGAACACCATGTACCACCCCGACGGAACCAGGTTCCGGTTCTTCGGCACGGTCACCGTGATCTTGTCCCCGGACTTCTTGAAGTCCAGCGCCACCGACCGCTGATCCACGTCCGTGACGTGCGTCGACGCGCTCGGCCGGATCAGCCGTACGTTCTGGATGGACGAGGCGTGCTGCGAGGTGAACGTGCCCGTCCCGCCGCGCTGGATGGTCTGCGGCCCGCCCGACAGCGACGGCTGCGCGTCCCGGTACAGATACGGCGGCGTGTAGATCTCGATCCGCTGCTCGAACTTGCCCGGCTTGGTGTTGGCCGCGTCGGCGTACAGCGAGTCCGAGCCGAAGAACATCACGCGGCCGTCGGGCAGCAGGATCGACCCCGAGTGGTAGTTGCGGCCCACCAGCGGGTCGGCGACCTGGTCGAGGGTGTTCGTGTCCGGGTGGTAGATCCGCGCCTGGAGGATGTTGGAGTCGCCGCGCCCCCGGTAGTCCTCGGAACCGCCCGACACCAGCACGGTGTCGTCGGGCAGCACCGACGCCTGCGGATACCGCGTGCCCTTCTCCAGCGACGGCCCGTCCACGAACTTCGGGTCGTCGTCCTTCAGATCGATGAGCCGCGTCTTCTCGCTGGACTCCTTGGACTCGCCGACGCCACCGCCGCCGATCACCATGTACTTCTCGTCCTGCGCCGGCGGCAGCAGCACCGTGCCCGAGGTCTCCAGCAGCTTGGGGTCGCTGAGCCCGGGCAGCTTGGTGAACTTGTTGGTGTCGACGTCCCAGATGCCGGGGTCTCGGCCCACGTCGTCAGGACCGTAGCCCGCGTTCGAACCCGAGTAGAAGATCTTGCCGTTCTCCAGCGGGAACAGCGCAGGGTACGTCGGGAACTGGCGCACCTTCGGCGTGTACGTCCACTTCTTGGTCTTCGGGTCGTACACCTCGTTCTTGCCGGGCACCAGCTGGCCGATGTCGTCGAGGCCGGAGACGCTGAGGATCTTGCCGTCGCTCAGGGTGGTGAGCGTCGGGTACCAGCGGGCCTCCTTCATCGGGTCGACCTTGATGTACTTCTCGGCCACCGGGTCGAACTCGTAGGCGTCCCGGATGCCCTGGAAGTCCTTCTTGTCGAGGGCGAGCTTCTGCGCGATGCCGTACGTGTTGCGCGCGTCGGCGCCGGACAGCCCCTGGACGCGGTAGTTGTCCTGGGTGCCGGTCTCGTACTGTCTGCCCTTCTTCTGCGCCTCGACGTAGATCCGGCCGAGACCGGGGTCGTTGCGCAGGAACTTGCCGGTCGCCTTGTCGAAGACCTTCTTCGCGCGCGGCACCAGCACCGGGTCCTTGGAGACGAAGGTCTTGCCGTTCTCCTTGCCGGTGAACTTGGTGCCCGCGGGCAGCGTGATCGGCTTGTCCGGGTTCTCGTTGTGGACGATCATCAGGCCGCCGGCCTTGGTGACGTCACCCTTGAGCTTCTCGTACCGCTTCGTCCCGCCCGCGATCAGCAGGTTGCCGTTGGACAGCTGGGTGTGGCCGGTGCAGAACAGGTCGTTCGGCGTCGGGACCTTCTTGATCGTGCCCTTGACCGGGTCCCAGATCCGGGTGTCGTACTTCTTCGCGTCGAAGTTGTCCTGATCGTTGCCCGAGCCCGCGATCAGCAGCACCTTGCCGGTGTGCAGGAGCGCCGCGTGGATGGTGTTCTGGCGGTACTCCTCCGGGAAGTCGACGATCTCCCACTTGCCGTTCTCGGCTTTGTACTCGGGCTTGTTGATTTGGTACTGGTGGTATTTCTCGGTGCCGACGCGGTACAGCCACGGCCCGTTCATTCCGGCCAGCGCGAGTACCACCGCCGTACCTATCGCGAGTCGACGGGCGCGGCGGCGGCCTGCACGGTCGTTCATTCCTTACGTCCCCCAAGTCCACCAAGGGCGATCTGCATCGTCTGATCGTTACCACTACTGCCCGAAGCGGCCCAACTCGGCTTGTGCTGCGGCGCGTGCGCCGCGTGCGGGGCATGGGAAGTGTGCTGCGCGGGCAGCGGTTGCGGCTCCGGCTGGTACACGGCGGGCTGAGCCGGCGTGGGTTGGGCCGGCGCCGGCTGAGCCGGAACGGTCGCCGCGGGCTTCTTCTTCTCCTGACGCAGCATGTACCGCCAGGCGAAGATCGGCGTCGCGGTGATCAGCATGGCGAACGTCGCCCAGGTGATCATCGCGGGGTGCGCGTGCCCGTACACGAACCCGGCGGCGATGGACGCGCCGAAGATCGCGATGAAGTACCAGTGGTACCGGAAGGTCCCGAACCACCGGTCGGGGCTGGCCGAATCGCCCTTCGGGGTCACCACGAACTTGCTCTTGCGGCGCAGCGCGGAGTCCATCAGCGCCTTCGCGTACAGCGGCGCCGACAGCGCGGACATCACCATGCCGGCCACGCCGCCGGAGCCCTCCGGCTCGTGCGGCGAGACGTTGTGACGGCGGTTCCAGACGTACAGGCCGATCTGGAGCGCGGAGGCGTTGCCGTAGAGCATCAGCCAGATCGTCGGGTCGATGTTCACACCCGAGGCGCCCAGGCCCAGGAACAGCGCGCAGCTCAGCGCCGCCAGGATCCAGTTGAGGGCCGACATCGGGTAGAAGATGATCATCATCGTGTAGTTGAAGAGCTTGCTCGGCGGCAGCGAGTACCAGCCCTTCCAGTACTGCTTGAGGATCGTCTCGTACGTCCCTCGCGACCAGCGCATCTGCTGGGTGAAGAAGTCGGTCCAGGCGCTCGGGCCCTCACCGACGGCGAGCACGTCCGGCGTGTACACGGACCGCCACTTCTTGCCCGTCGCCGGGTTCTTGTGGCGGTGGATCTCGAAGCCGGTCGCCATGTCCTCGGTGATCGAGTCGTACAGGCCGCCGATCTGCTTGAGCGCCTTGATGCGTACGGCGTTCGACGTACCCACGAACATCGGGGAGCCGTACTTGTTGCCGGCGCGCTGGATGAGGGCGTGGAAGAGGAACTGCTGCGACTCGGCGGCCTTGGTGACGAAGTTGTCGTAGTTGCCGTAGACCTGCGGGCCGATGACGAAGCCGACGTTCGGGTCGCGGAAGAAGCCGAGCATCCGCTCCAGGTAGTTGGGCAGCGGCACGTGGTCGGTGTCGACCGAGGCGAAGAAGTCGTAGTCGTCGCCGTGGGCGTCGAGCCAGGCGTTGTAGTTGCCGTGCTTGGTCTTGGCGCGGTGCGGGCCCTTGGCCTGGTTCCACTTGGCGATGCCCTTGCGGGAGAAGTGGTGCACGCCGAGCCGCGCGCACACCTCCTTGACCTCCGGGTCGTCGCCCTCGTCCAGCAGCCAGACATGCATCAGACCCCGGTGACGCAGCTTGACGGCCGCCTCCAGGGTCTTCGTCACCATCTCCAGCGGCTCCTTGCCGGGCACGAAGGAGGTCAGGAAGGCCACTCTCGTGCCGGTCTCCGGCACCACCGGGATCGGGTCGCGGGCGACCAGCGTGGCGTGCGCGTTGGACAGCACGTTCATGCAGCGGAAGAACTCGATCAGACCGATCGAGACGAGCATCACGACGTCGAGCGCCGGCAGGAAGTCGTAGGCGGGATAGTCGCGTTCGGTCCAGTGCTCGGGCTGCAGCAGCCAGAACAGCAGGACCAGCGAGAGCAGCGGAGCGGCCGCCAGCATCAGGGCGACCCTGATCCGGTGCGGCTCCTGCGATATCAGCGAGCGGTACTGGACCCGGTACGGCTTGTTCGGGTCGGGCTGGGTGAGGGGACCTGCCAGTCGGCTGTAGTGCTCGTAGTCGTACTTCGGCAGCGTCTTCTTGATCCGGCGGAACGCGCCGGTCCGAGTCTGCGAAGGCACCCTGAGCTGAGTTGTCTGAGACGGGTCGTAGTTCTGCCGGGCGCCCGTCGGCGTCGACGTCATGAGTCATCCCCCCACACGCAGGTCACCGCGTGTCTGTCGGTTCCTTTACGACTGCTCCGGTCCCCCTCGACCTTCCACAGCCGTATCAGTGGTGGGCCGCAGTCACCACATCTTCTCCACCATAGACATGGAACAGCGCCCTTCCGGTTGCATCATGCCCCCCTCGGCATGCGGTCATGAACGGGGCCCCCTATGCCCCGGCGAAAACCGGCAACCGGCTCCTTGCCCCCCAACTGCCGCGTATCCGCAGCATCTTGAAAAACCAATCACTAGGGTTCTACGTCGTTCCACATGATCGCAAGATGCGAAACGAGGTGTTTACCGGTCATACGCGCTCATTGTGGCACCTGTGGGGGTGTTGTGTACCCGTTGTGGATACGCGGGCGCGGATGTTGCCGAAGTGGTCTCTTATGGCCTCCTCCGCCCGTATCGCATCGCCCGACCGCACCGCGTCCACGATCTCCCGGTGCTGCCGGCAGGTGACCAGGGGATCCTGCGGGGCACCCCCGAGGTCGGTGTGGACGCGGTGGAAGGCGTCCCAGAACGCCTCCATGACCTCGCCCAGCAGCGCGTTGTCCAGCCCTCGGTAGAGAGTGGCGTGAAACGCCCGGTCGGTCTCGGCGATACCGTCGCCGCCCTGCGCCGCCTGCTCTTCCATACGGTCGACCAGCGCGTCCAGTTCAACGAGATCGGCTTCCGGTACGCGCCCCGCGAGCCGCGACACCAGCCCCGTCTCCACGGCCTCCCGGAGCTGCACCAGCTGGAGCAGGGTGTCCTCGCCCCGGTAGTGCCCGGCGACCGTCCGGAAGGCGAGGCCCTCGATCATCGGCGCCAGGGACATCGTGCCGACGTAGGTCCCGAACCCGTGCCGGATCTCCACGATGCCCATCGCCTGCAGCCCCTTGAGCGCCTCGCGCACGGAGTTCCGGCTGGCACCGAGATGCGCCATCAGCTCGGGCTCCGTCGGCAGCGGGGCCCCGGAGGGCAGCCGGCGGTCGATGATGAGCTTCTTGATCCGCTCCTGGAGGTCTCGCGCTGCCATGGCCAGAGGGTATCCGGCCAAACACGAGAACAGCCCCTCGCTTGCACGAGGGGCTGTTTCTGTCGGTGCGCCGCCAGGGACTCGAACCCCGGACCCGCTGATTAAGAGTCAGCTGCTCTAACCAACTGAGCTAGCGGCGCGTGCTGACGGTGTTAACTCTACATGACCTCCGGGGGTGCTCCGGACCGCCGGGCGGGGGCGGGGGAGGGCGGCCGAGGTGCTCGTAAACCATTCGGACCGTCAACATGCGAGTGCGGAAGACAGTTGTGAAACTGACGGGGTGTACAGCCGCGGACATTGCCAACCGGAGTGTGAGGGGAATCGCATGGAGGCTCGGACTCCGGTATTCGAGGAATTCGATCCGGCGAGTGACTGCGACTGCCCCGGATGCGTTCACTGGCGACGCGTTCTGCCGCATTCCACGACCGGCCGACACCCTGCCGCGCACCGGGCGCTGATTCTCGCCGCAGCCGCCTCCGCCACCCTCGCCGTCGGCCACACCACCCCGGCCCTCGCCGCCCCCCACGCCCCCGACCGGCCGGGCGTTCCCGCAGGTGACGAGCCCGCGACGCCCCAGGGCGGCAAGGCCCCGCTGCACGGCCCGGGCGGCAGGCCGGCCAAGCCGGGCGACGTGGTGGAGACCCCCGCGACGAGCCGCGCGGAGATCATCAGGCGGGCCAAGAAATGGGTCGCCGCGCGGGTGCCGTACAGCATGTCCAAGTACTGGTCGGACGGATACCGGCAGGACTGCTCCGGCTTCGTCTCGATGGCCTGGAAGCTGCCCGGGAACGAATGGACCGGCAGCCTCGACCAGTACGGCGTACGCATCTCGAAGGAGGACCTTCAGCCCGGTGACATTCTGCTGTTCCACAATCCGGCGGACCCCGAGAAAGGGTCGCACGTCGTTATTTTCGGCGGCTGGACGGACTACACGCACAGCTACTACATCGCCTACGAGGCGACCCGCCCGCAGGTCCGCCGGCAGGCCACCCCGTACGCCTACTGGAGCCACTCCGACCGCTATCTCGCCTACCGGTACAAGGGACTCGTGGGCGGCGCGACCGGTGGGAAACCGGACACCGGGCGACCGGAGGGCGGGCGACCGGACGGTGGACGGCCCCATGGTGGACGGCCCGACGGTGATCCGCCGGGCGCCGGGCAGCCGGACACCGCCAGACCGGTGGACTCCCAGCGCGAGGCGCCCTACCCGGGGCGGGCGTATTTCGGCCCCGGGGCCAACAACAAGTACGTCACCCAGCTGGGCCGCATGCTCGTCGAGCGCGGCGCCGGCCGGTACTACACGGCGGGGCCGGGGCCACGTTGGTCGGACACGGACCGCAGGGCCACGCAGGCCTTCCAGCTGGCACAGGGCTGGCGGGGCCGGGACGCGGACGGGTTCCCGGGGCCGCGGACCTGGGCGCTGCTGGTGACGGGCAAGGGCAAGAACATCCAGGCGACGTGGCTGGGCGGGCACGGCGCCCCCGCGTCGCCGGTATCGCACGCGTCGCCCGCATCGACGGCGTCACCCGCGTCACCCGCGTCGCACGGGGTGCCGGGCTATCCGGGTCGGGCGATGTTCCGGCCGGGCGTCAGCAACGAGTACGTCACCCGGCTCGGGGAGCAGCTGGTGAAGAAGGGGTTCGGCAAGCACTACAAGACCGGGCCGGGACCGCGCTGGGGCGAGGCGGACCGGCGCGGCGTCGAGGCGTTCCAGCGCGCCCAGGGCTGGCGGGGCGGCGCGGCGGACGGCTATCCGGGGCCGGAGACCTGGCGGCGGCTCTTCTCGTAACCCGACATCGCGACGCTCACCGTCGTGACGCATCTGGCGCGGAGGCTGGAGGCACGCATGACCACGACCACTTCACCCACGCCCGAGCCCGAGGGGCTCGCGGGGCCGCCCGAGGGGCCTGCCCCGCGGGCCCGGCTGATCCAGAACGAGGGAACCACCGAGATCCCCGTCCATCTGCTGTTCCGTGACGGCCCCGACCCGGTGTCCGTGCCGCTCAGGCCGACGGTCGTGGCGCGCCGGCAGGGCACGGGGGAGCAGCCGCGCCTGCGCCGTCCGGTGCAGCCGAAGCCGCCCCCCGCGCCGGAGGTCGACCCCGAGCTGGTGGAGCGGCCCGCGCGGGTGCTGCCCGGGGCGGCCGGGGTGTTCGCCGGGGCCTGCGGGGCGGCCGGATGCCTGGCCACCTCGTGGTGGGCCGGGGTGCTGCCGCCGCTGGTGGTGGAGGCGCTGCGGTTGCCGGCGTCCGCGGCGGGGCTGGGGCCCGTGCAGTGGGCGGCGTACACGGGGGCCGGGGCCCTCGGGCTCGTCGGCCTCGGCGGGCTGGCACGGGGACGGACCGGCCGGGCCTGGGTGCTCGGGCTGTTCGGCGGCTACCGGGGGACGGTCCGGCGCACCGGTCTGCTGTGGGTCAACCCGCTGTTGCTGCGCCGCCGGGTCGACGTACGGCTGCGGCACTGGCGGAGCGAGCCGATGCCGGCGGCCGACGGCAACGGGGTCGCGCTGCGGGTGGTCGTACTGGTGGTGTGGCGGGTGCGGGACACCGCGCGGGCGACGCTCGGGGTGGACGACCACGAGACATATCTGCGTGAGTGCGTCGAGGCGGCGCTGGCCCGGGTGCCGGTGGAGATGCCGGGTGCCTCGCGGGGGTCCGTCGAGATGGCCGGGGACGCGTTGACCAGGCTGGTGACGCGGGACGCGGAGGCGGTCGGGGTCGAGGTGTTCTCGGTGCGCCCGGTGCGGGTGGAGTACGCCCCCGAGGTCGCCGCCGCCATGCACCGCCGCCGTATCGCCGCGCTGGACGCGCAGCACCGGGCGACCATGCTCACCTCGGTCGTCGACTCGGTGGAGGACACGGTGACCCGGCTGACCGTGCGGGGCCTGGTCGAGCTCGACGACTACGAACGCAAGGCGTTGGTCAAGGACTTGACGGTGGCGTTCTGCGCGGGCCGGGGAGAGGCGACCCCCTGACGGCCCCCCGGACGGACCTGGCGGACCCCCTGACGGCCCGTCGAACAAGTTCCTTGATTGGTATGGACATGTTCAACGATCAGCAATAATCTGGCACTTGGTCTAGACCTGCAAGCTCGCCGAACTTCCCCCACGTTCCCAGGAGCAGCAGCATGCGCAGAAAGACCAAGCTGTACGCCGCCGCACTCGGACTCACCACCGCAGGGGCCCTCGTGCTCTCCGCCGGAGGTGCCAGCAGCCACGGCTACACCGACCTCCCCATCAGCCGGCAGAAGCTCTGTCAGAACGGCACCGTGACCAACTGCGGCTCCATCCAGTGGGAGCCGCAGAGCGTCGAGGGCCCGAAGGGCTTCCCGGGCTCAGGACCGGCCGACGGTCAGATATGCAACGCGGGGCTGGGGCAGTTCGCCCAGCTCAGCGCCCCGAGGACACCATCCGGCGGCGCCTGGCCCGCCACCAAGGTGACCGGCGGTCAGAGCTACACGTTCCGCTGGCAGTTCACGGCCATGCACGCCACGACCGACTTCAAGTACTACGTCACCAAGCCGGGCTGGAACCAGAACCACAACCTGGCCCGATCCGACCTCAACCTCACCCCGTTCCTGACCGTCCCGTACGGCGGCCAGCGACCCCCGTCCACGCTCTCCCACAGCGGCACCCTGCCGTCCGGGCTGAGCGGCCGTCACGTCATCCTCGCGGTGTGGACGGTCCACGACACGGGCAACGCGTTCTACGCGTGCTCGGACGTCACGTTCTGAGCGTTCCGAACGTTCTGAGCGGACTGAACGCGCTGATCCGGCTCCGGATCTCTGAGCGTTACTTGAGACAAGTGTGCTTCCCCCGCGGGTAGGTTCCCCAAGACCAGCAGTACCTGACCTCGGGGGAAGCGCCATGGATTTCTTCTTCTACGCCGTGCCCGGCCTCATCCTGGCCGTCGTCCTCTTCGGTGCGTACCGCGTGGTGCGCCGCTCGCTGCAGATCCGCCGCGCCTGGAACAGCGGGCTGACGGCCGAGGCGCGCTGTCTGCGGATGTTCACGACGACCCACGGGGGCAGCGGCGACTCGTCCGTGAGCACCACGCTGCACCACGTCTACGAGTTCACCGCGCGCGACGGTCGCCTCGTCCGCTTCGAGGAGGAGGACGGCCCGGCGACGACGATCGAGGGCGACATCGTCACCGTCCACTACGCCGAGGGGCGCGAGGTCGTCGCGACGGCCAAGTCCCCGGGCCGCGCGAAGCTGGCGGCGTCCACCATCGCCATCCTGGGGTTCCTCGGGGTGGTCGCGGTGTTCTGCGTCGGCTTCATGGTCACGTACAGCCAGATGTCCGACGGCTTCGGCTTCGGTGAAGGCACGGACGACACCACCGACACCGTCGTCGTCGACGGCGTCACGATGACCCCGTGACCCTCCACATCTGACGCGCCATCAACTACCGTGCGCCGCCATGGAGTCCAACAGGCGTACGGTCGCGGAACTCGTCGCCGGGCGGTGGGACGACCACCGCCCGGGGCTGTGGTTCGAAGGCCAGACGCTCACCCATCACCAGGTGGCGGCGGGTGCCGCGGCCCGGGCCGCACTGCTGGCCGACCTGGCGCCGCCCCGCTCGCACGTCGGGGTACTGCTCGACAACACGCCCGAGTACCCCCTGTGGCTGAGCGCGGCGGCCCTCGCCCGCGCCGCCGTCGCCGGTATCAACCCCACCCGCCGCGGCCCCGAACTCGCCCGCGACATCCTGCACACCGAGTGCCGGGTCCTGGTCACCGAGCGGGCCCACCTGCCTCTCCTGACCGGCCTCGACCTGCCCGGCGTACGCCTGCTGCCGACCGGCACGCCGGAGTACGATGCCCTGCTCGCGCCGTACGCCGACACTCGGCCCGATGCCTCCCGTGCCACCCCGCGCGACCGGCTCCTGCTCTACTTCACCTCCGGCTCGACCGGCGCCCCCAAGGCCGCGATCTGCACCCAGGGGCGGCTGGCGGCGGCCGGGCGTTCGCTGGCCGAGCAGTTCGGTGTCCGCCCCGATGACGTGCACTACGTCTGCATGCCGATGTTCCACGGCAACGCGGTGATCGCCGACTGGGCGCCCGCGCTGGCGGCCGGCGCGGGCGTGGCGCTGCGGCGGCGCTTCTCGGCGTCGGGGTTCCTGACGGACGTACGGCGCTCTCGGGCGACGTACTTCACCTACGTGGGCCGGGCGATCCAGTACCTCCTCGCCACCGAGCCGCGCCCCGAAGACCGGGACCACAGACTGCGGCTCGGGTTCGGCACCGAGGCGGGCGCCGTGGACGCCGCCGCCTTCGAGCGGCGGTTCGGGGTGCGGCTGGTGGAGGGATACGGCTCGTCGGAGGGCGGGGCGGCCGTGCAGTGGTCGCCGGGGACGCCTGCGGGGGCGGTCGGGCGGGCGGCGCCCGGGCTCGTCGTACTCGATCCGGAGACCGGTGCGGAGTGTCCGCCGGCCGTCTTCGACGCGGGTGGGCGGCTGATCAACGGGGACGAGGCCATTGGGGAGCTGGTCAATCAGGGGCCGAACCCCTTCGAGGGGTATTGGCGCAATCCGGAGGCGGAGGCGGAGCGGCGGCGGGAGGGCTGGTACTGGACGGGGGATCTGTTCTGCCGGGACGCCGACGGCTATCTGTACTTCGCGGGACGCGGCGACGACCGGCTCCGCGTCGACGGCGAGAACCTGTCCGCAGCGATGATCGAGAACATCCTCGCCCGGTACGAGGGGGCGGCGGCCGTCGCCGTGTACGCGGTGCCGGATCCGGTGACCGGGGACCAGGTCATGGCGACGATCGCGGGAGATTTCGATCCGGACGGCTTCGCCGGGTTCCTGCAGGCCCAGCCCGATCTGGGGACGAAGATGGCACCCCGGTTCGTGCGGGTGGTGGAGCGGATGCCGGTGACCGCCACGAACAAGGTCCAGCGGGCGGGGCTGAGGCGGGAGGGGCTGCGGTGTGCCGATCCGGTGTGGTGGCGACCGCCGGGGGAGCGGGCGTACCGGAGGCTGACCGAGGCGGACGTCCTGGCATACGTCGGGGGGGATAACCCCCGGACCCCCAGCAGCCTTGCAGGACCCGCTTCAAAAAGCGAAGGCCCCTCGCTCCCACGAGAGGCCTTCACTGTCTGTGCGCCGCCAGGGACTCGAACCCCGGACCCGCTGATTAAGAGTCAGCTGCTCTAACCAACTGAGCTAGCGGCGCATGACTCCCGCCGACCGCGCTCCCAGGGGGGTTCGCGGCTGGCGACGAAGAAAATACTACCTGGTCCGCGGGGGTGCTTCCGACCACCCCGGACCAGGCCCGGAAAACACCGGGAGCACCCTAGATCGCCAGCGACAGCAGCACCGGTGCCGCGTTCCGGTTCAGGGCGTCCGCCGCCTGGCGCAGCCGGTGGGCGTGCTCGACCGGGAGCGACAGGGCGAGGCAGCCGACCGACGATCCGGCCGTGATCGGGACCGCCGCGCACACCGTGCCCACCGCGTACTCCTGGAGGTCGAGGTGCGGGACCGTCGGCGGCTGGGACTCCAGGCGGGAGAGCAGGACCTTGTCGCTGGTGATCGTGCGCGAGGTGAGGCGGGCCAGCTTGTGGCGGGAGAGATGGTCGCGCCGGCCTTTGTGGTCGAGCTGCCCGAGCAGGCTCTTGCCGATCGCGGTGGCGTGGGCGGAGAAGCGGAAGTCGACCCACTCGTTGACCACGGGGGTGCCCGGGCCGGCGGCGTACTGGTCGATCCTGACCTCGCCGTCGATGTACCGGCTGATGTAGACGGCGGCACCGACCGAGTCGCGCAGCCGGTCCAGGGTGCGTTGGAGGTTCTCGCGCAGGGCCTGTTCGCGGCCCTGCGCGGAACCGAGGCGGTTCAGGGCGTCGCCGGTGACGTACGCCCCGTCGGCGACCTGCTCGACGTAGCCCTCGCGGCGCAGCATCCGCAGGAGGCTGGTCAGGCGCTCCATGCCGATGCGGGTGTGCCGGGCGAGGTCGGTGTCGGTGACTCCGGTGGTGTGCCGTGCCACGGTCTCCAGGACGCGCAGGGCGTCCTGGGCCGAGTGGTACGGCGTCGTCGGCTCGTGCTGCAGCGCCACGGTTCCCCCTGCGGTCGCACGTCGCTTCTCATTGGGGCATTCGAGTCAGCCAATCCCCTTCACGATAACGGGCAAGAGGCCTGTAGTGAGCGGTTGTTGTCGAGATTGCGACGCCCTCAGCAGGGGGACCAGCCCTCTGGCATATGCCAAAGTCATGAGCCGTTCTCGTGGAGTCACAGCACGGCGCTGAGAAACTCCCGTGTGCGGTCGTTCTCGGGGTCGTTGAAGATCTTCTCCGGCGAGCCGGACTCGATGACCCGGCCGGAGTCGAACATCAGGACCTGGTCCGAGATGTCCCGGGCGAAATTCATCTCGTGGGTCACACAGAGCATCGTGATGTCGGTGGTGCGGGCGATGTCCCGCAGCACGTCCAGGACGCCCGCGACCAGCTCCGGGTCCAGCGCCGAGGTCACCTCGTCCAGCAGCAGCACCTGCGGCCGCATCGCCAGCGCCCGCGCGATCGCCACCCGCTGCTGCTGTCCGCCGGACAGCTGGGTCGGGCGAGCGTCGCACTTGTCGGCGAGGCCCACCATGTCCAGCAGCTCACGTGCGCGGGCCTCCGCCTCGTCCTTGGACAGGCCGAGGACGGTGACCGGGGCCTCGGTGATGTTGCGCAGCACCGACATGTTCGGGAACAGGTTGAACTGCTGGAAGACCATGCCGATCTTCTTGCGGACCTCGCGGATCTGCTTCTCCGGCGCTGGGAAGAGCTGGTCCCCGGCGACGGTGATCGTGCCCTCGTCCGGCTTGAGCAGGGTCATCAGCATGCGCAGGATCGTCGTCTTGCCGGAGCCGGACGGGCCGATCAGGGTGACGTGCTTGCCGGACTCGACGGAGAAGTCGAGCCGGTCGAGGACCGTGTTGGACCCGAAGCGCTTGGTGACGTTCTCGAAGCGGATCAGTTCGCTGCCGTCCACCGGCGGGTTGGCGCTCGCGTCGGGTTCTTTCATCAAAGGCGTGTCAGCGGACAAGGCGTCGCTCCAGGGCTCGTACGAGAAGGGAGGCCGGGTAGGCGATGAAGATGAAGGCCACCCCGATGACCGTCAGGGGCTCGGTGAACTGGAAGTTCTCCTGCGCGAACAGGCGCGCCTGGCCGAGCATCTCCATGACGGTGATCGTCATCAGGATCGGGGTGTCCTTGAGCATCGCGATGACGTAGTTGCCGAGCGCCGGGACGACCCGGCGGATCGCCTGCGGCAGGATCACCACGGTCCAGGTGCGCCGCACCGGCAGGTTCAGCGCGGTCGCCGCCTCCCACTGGCCGGTGGGGACCGCCTCGATGCCGGCCCGGTAGACCTGCATCGTGTACGTCGAGTAGTGCAGCCCGATCGCGCAGATACCCGTGGTCAGCGCCGACCACGTAAGCCCCCACTCGGGCAGCACGTAGAAGAAGAAGAAAAGCTGCACCAGCAGCGGGGTGTTGCGGATGAACTCCGTGACCACCCCGACCGGCCAGCGCACCCAGCGGCTGGGCGTGCGCATCAGCAGCGCCCACACCAGGCCCAGCGCGAAGGAGATCAGCGAGCCGAACGCCAGGATCTGCAGCGTGAGCAGCAGTCCGTCCCAGAAGCGCGGCATGAAGTCGGCGACAGCGCCCCAGTCCCAGGTCATCCGAGAGCACCTCCCGCGCCCACACCGGTCGTCTCCGGACGACGCAGCTCCTGCTCGGGCGTGCGCCCGACCGGCTTGCCCAGCCCTGCCTTGAGCTTGCGTTCCAGTCCGCGCATCCCCCGCGTGAGCAGGAAGGCGATGACGAAGTAGATCAGCAGGATGTACGTGTAGATCTCCGCGCTCTCCTGCAGCGCGAGCCGCACCAGATTGGCGCTGAAGGCCAGGTCGCCCATGCCCATGACGGACACCAGCGCGGTGCCCTTGAGCAGCTCGATCAGCAGGTTGGAGAACGGCGGGATCATCTCCGGCACCGCCTGCGGCAGCAGGACCAGCCGCATCCGCTGCCAGGGCGTGAAGCTGAGCGCGATCCCGCCCTCCTTCTGCGCCGGGTCGACCGAGTTCAGCGCGCCGCGCACGATCTCGGCGCCGTACGCCCCGTAGGTCAGTCCGAGCGCGAGGGTGCCGGCCCACAGCGGGACCAGCTGCCAGCCGAACGCGACCGGCAGTACGAAGAACACCCAGAAGATCATGATCAGGGCGGAGGTCCCGCGGAACACCTCGGTGTAGAAGCCCGCGAGGAAGCGGACGATCCACAGCCGGTGCGTGCGGGCCATGCCGACCCCGAAGGCGACCGCCGCGGCCACCAGTGCGCTCAGCACCAGCAGCTGGACGGTGACCCAGATGCCTTGAAGTACGAGTTCCCAGAGTCCCGAGGTCATCCGCCCGTCCCCCCTCCGCACAGCTCCTTCGCGGTGAGGTCGGTCATCTCGGCCTTGGTGAAGCCGAAGGGCCGAAGGATGCGGAACAACTCGCCGCTCTTCTTGAGCTTGTGCAGCTCGACGTTGAAGGCGTCCCGCAGCGTGGTCTCGGTCGGCCGGAAGGCGAAGGCGCCGCCGTCGACATGCGGTTTGCCGTCGACGAGGGGCGCGAAGGCCTTGGTGGCCTCCGCCTTGGCCGACTTCTTCACGACCTCGCGGGCGGTCAGCGCCGTACCGGCGAAGACGTCCACGCGCCCCGCCTCGACGGCGTTCAGCCCCGCGACCTGGTCCGGGACGATGAGGATGTCGCTCTCCTTGTACCCCGCCTCGACGGCGTACTGGATCTCGGCATAGCCGGTCCCGGTGGCGAACTTGGCCTTCTTCTCGACGACGTCCTTGTAGTCGTGCAGGCCCTTCGGATTGCCCTTGCGCACGATGAAGGCATCGAGCATCTGATAGTCGGGGTCGGAGAAGATGACCTGCTCACAGCGCTCGGGATTGACGTACATCCCGGCGGCGACGACGTCGAACTGCTGCGAGTTCAGCCCGGGTATCAGCGACCCGAACTCGGTGGGTACCGGCTGCACCCGGTCCACGCCGAGCCGTTTGAAGATGACCTTCGCCAGCTCCGGCGCCTCCCCGGTGAGTTCACCGTTCTTGTCGATGTACCCGAAGGGAATCTCACCCGCGATCCCGAGCCGTACCACGCCGGCGGCGCGCAGCCGGTCGAGCAGCTCGCCACCCTTCTTCGTGGAGGCCGTGGCCACGCGTGAGCAGCCTGCCGCGCCCAGCGCGCCGAGCGCCGCCACCCCCGCGAGCAGCGACCGGCGTGTAGGGGTGCCCGATCTGTGTCCGACATGTGTTTCGACATGTTCCAGTGGTGGAGCCATGGCGGCGCGGCTACCCGAGACCATGCGATGTATGCACCCTGGAATGCATGACTGAACGGTTCATCGAGGTGTCACTGGTCAAGCGGGGAATCCACTGCACGGCCAAACTCCTGGACGACCGCGCCCCGCTCACCTGCGCGGCCGTCTGGGATGCCCTGCCCCTGACCAGCGACGTCTACCACGCCAAGTACGCCCGCAACGAGATCTACGCCCTCTTCCCGCCCTTCGCGGAAACGGAGCCGCCCCTGGAGAACCCGACCGTCACCCCCATCCCCGGCGATCTTTGCTATTTCGCCTTCGCGGGCACGGAACTGGGCACCAAGTCCTACGGCTACGACCGTGAGGTCCGCCCCGGCACGACGCTGGTCGACCTGGCCCTGTTCTACGAGCGCAACAACCTGCTCCTGAACGGCGACGTGGGCTGGGTGCCCGGCATCGTCTGGGGCCAGGTCGTGGAGGGCCTGGAGGAGATGGCCCAGGGCTGCAACGACCTGTGGCGGTCCGGGGCGCTGGGGGAGTCGCTCAGCTTCCGGAGGGTGTGAGCCCGGCGATCTCGGCCTCGTAGAGCGCGTGCGCCGCCCGCAGCACCAGATCGTCCCGGTGCCGGGCGGCCACGAGTTGGAGGCCGATCGGCAGACCGTCCCCGTCCGTGCCGACGGGGACGGTGGCCGCCGGCTGCTGGGTCAGGTTGAAGGGGTAGGTGAACGGCGTCCAGCCCGTCCACCTGCGATGCCCCGAGCCCTTGGGGACCTCGGCGCCCGCCTCGAAGGCCGTGAGCGGGAGGGTCGGCGTGACGAGCAGGTCGTACGTGTCGTGGAAACGGCCCATACGGCGGCCGAGCTCCATGCGGACGTCCACCGCCGCCAGATAGTCGAGCGCGGTGAGACGGGCGCCGACGTCGCAGATCTCCTTCAGGCCCGGGTCGAGCAACTCCCGCTGGTGCGGCCCCAGATGCTGGGTCACCCGGGCCGCTCCGGTGAACCACAGGGCGTGGAAGGCGTCCACCGGGTCGGTGAAGTCGGGGTCGGTCTCCTCGACGTACGCACCAAGACCCGCCAGCCGCTCCACCGCCCGCCGCACCGCCGCCGCGACCGCCGGACGCACCGCCACCTGGCCGCCGAGGGACGGGGAGTAGGCGACGCGCAGGCCGTGCACGCCGCCGGTCAGGCCCGTCACGAAGGAACCGGGTGCCGGCGGGAGCGCCGACCAGTCGCGGGAGTCAGGGCTGCCGATGACGTCGAGAAGCAGGGCCGCGTCGGCCGCGTCGCGGGTCATCGGGCCGACGTGCGCCAGGGTGCCGAAGGCGCTCGCGGGGTACAGGGGGACGCGGCCGTACGTCGGTTTCAGGCCGAAGATGCCGCAGAACGCCGCCGGGATGCGGACACTGCCGCCGCCGTCCGTGCCGAGGGCGAGCGGTCCCGCGCCGCGCGCCACCGCGGCCCCCGCGCCGCCGCTGGAGCCGCCCGCGGTGCGGGTCGGGTCGTACGGGTTGCGGGTGACGCCGGACAGGGGCGAGTCGGTGACGCCCTTCCAGCCGAACTCGGGGGTGGTCGTCTTGCCGAGGAAGACGGCGCCGTGCGCGCGCAGCCGGGCCACCGAGGGGGCGTCCTCGTCCCAGCTGCCCTTGTCGGAGATGGTTTTCGAGCCTTTCCGCGTCGGGCCGCCGCGCATCAGCAGGATGTCCTTCACCGTGACCGGAACGCCGTCGAGCAGGCCGGCCGGTTCGCCGCGCCGCCACCGCTCGGCCGACTCGCCGGCCTGCGCGAGGGCCTCGTCGGCGGTGATGCGGACGAAGGCGTTGACCTCCGGCTGGATCCGTTCGGCCCGCTCCAGGGTCGCGCGGGTGGCGTCGACGGGGCTGAACTCTCCTTTGCGGTAGCCGTCGAGGAGTTGTACGGCGGTCAGTTCGGTGAGATCCGTCATGCGTCGGCCTCCAGCCGTAGACGTCAGCGTCCCGGTACGTACCCGCGCTGCTTGTCGACCACGTTCAGCAGCGGCCTGCCCGCCTCCCATCGCTCGTACAACTCCACGAACTGACGGCCCAGTTCCTCCCGCCAGCCGATCGTGTCCCCGCTCATGTGCGGCGAGACGATCAGCCCCGGCACCTCCCACAACGCGCTGTCGGCGGTGAGGGGTTCGTGCTCGAAGACATCCAGCGCCGCCCCCGCGATCCAGCGCTTGGCGAGGGCCTCGGCCAGCGCGTCCTCGACGACAAGCTGCCCCCGCCCGACGTTGATGAACCGGGCGGACGGTTGCATGACGCCGAAGCGGCGGGCGTCGAACATGCCGTACGTCTGCTCGGTGAGCGGCGCCGCGGCGATCACCCAGTCGGCGCGGGCAATCAGCCGGTCGAGGTCGTCGGGGCCGTGGATACCGGTGCGCGGAGTCCGGCCGACCAGCGCGGTGGTGATGTCGAGGGCCTTGAGCGTGCGGGCGATCGTACGGCCGATGGGCCCGGACCCGACCACGCACGCGCGTGTGCCGGCCACGCGCTGCCCCTCCCGGTGCCGCCACTCCCGGGAGCGCTGCAACTCCAGCGTCCTCGGCAGGTCCTTCGCCATCGCCAGCACCAGTGCGGCGACGTACTCGGCGATCGGCTGGTCGAAGACCCCGCGCGCGTTCGTCACCACCGTGTCCGACGCGGTGAGCTCCGGGCACATCAGATGGTCCACACCCGCGCTCGCCGTGTGCACCCAGCGCGGCCGGGGGCCCTCCCCGGGCCAGGCGTGACGTACGGCGTGCGAGGTGAAGTCCCAGACCAGCAGGACGTCGGCGCGTGGCAGGCGCTCGGCGAGGGTCGACTCGTCCGCGTGCTCGACGCGGGCGCGGCCGGTGAGGCGGCCGAGGCGGGGGAGGGGCTCGGCGTCGAGGACCAGGAGCGTGGGCGGGGCGTCGGAGGCGGGCGGCGGACCGGGGGTGGCAGCGGTCATACGGGGTCGTCTCTCCGGGGGGTGCGGGGGATCGTCTGTCGGGGTTTTACTGGAAGGGATGGCCGTCTGACATGCGAGGTTTGACCACGCTCGCACCCGAACCTACCTTCGTCAACACGGGCGTACGTACGGTCCGTTGCTCACCTGTTTCTCGTAGTGAGGACGGTGCCATCCATGAGCGCCATGGACATCTCCTTTCTCGGCGGACCCCACCCGCAGCGCGGCGTCGGAGTCATCGCCCCCTTCGACTTCGCGCTGGACCGGGAACTGTGGCGCTGGGTGCCGGACGAGGTCTCGCTGCATCTGACCCGGACGCCGTTCGTCCCGGTCGAGGTCAGTCTGGACCTCGCCCGGCTGGTCAGCGAACACGAGACGCTCGGCGACGGCGTCCGCACCCTGACCGCGGTAGCGCCCGAGGTCGTCGCCTACGCCTGCACCTCCGGCAGCTTCGTCGGCGGTATCGCGGGCGAACGGGCGATGTGCGAGGCGATGACACGGGCGGGCGCGATACCCGCGGTCACGACGTCCGGGGCGCTGCTGGAGGCGCTGGCCGAGCTCGGCGTACGACGGGTGGCCCTCGTGACGCCGTACACCGTGTCGGTGACGCGGGCCCTCGAGGAGTACGTGGCGGAGGCGGGGACCGTCGTCACGGGATGCGCGTTCATGGGGCTGACGCGGCACATCTGGAAGGTGCCGTACCGCGATGTGGCCGACATGGCACGCAGGGCCGTGGGCCGCCGTGCCGACGCCCTGTTCATCAGCTGCACCAACCTCCCCACCTACGACGTCATCCCCCAACTGGAGGCGGAACTGCGCATCCCGGTTCTCTCGGCCAACCAGGTGACGATGTGGGCTGCGCTGCGCAGGCTGGGTACTCGCGCCGTGGGGCCTTATCAGGCGTTGATCGATCCGGCCGCGCGGATCGACCCGGCGACCCCGAGCGGGCCCGTGCTTCCGGAGGTGCCGGACGTTCCCGAGCAGGAACAGCAGTAGAAGGACAGCAGCAGAAGGGCTGACATGACCGCACTCGGATTTCTGTACCCGGGCCACTCCGCCGAGGACGACTATCCACGCATCGAGCAGCTGCTCGCCAGCGACATCCGGCTCGACCTGGTCCACACCGACATCGGCGAGGACGCGCACCGGGTGGACGCGCTGCGCCGGATGGGCGCGGCCGAGCGCCTCGCCGAGGGCGTGGAGACGCTGCGGCTGACGGGCGCCGAGGCGGTGGTGTGGGCGTGCACGTCCGGCAGCTTCGTCTACGGCTGGGAGGGCGCCCACGAGCAGGTACGCGCCCTCGCCCGCACGGCCGGAATGCCGGCGTCGTCGACGTCCTTCGCCTTCGTGCACGCGCTGCGGGAGCTCGGGCTGCGGCGGGTGGCGGTCGGGGCGACGTACCCGGACGACGTGGCGGGGCTCTTCGCGGACTTCCTGCGTGCCGCGGGCGTGGAGGTGGTGGCGGTCCGGGGTTCCGGGATCATCACGGCGGCGGAGGTCGGGACCTGGGGCGACGCGGAGCTGTTCGCCCTGGCGGAGGCGGCGGACCACCCCGACGCCGAGGCGATCCTCCTCCCGGACACGGCCCTGCACACGGCGTCCCACCTCACGGCCCTGGAACAGCGCCTTGCCAAGCCGGTCCTCACCGCCAACCAGGTCACGGTGTGGGAGGCGCTGCGGCTGACGGATCGCCGGGTGAACGCGCCGGAGCTGGGGGCGCTCTTCACGAAGGAGCCGATCGTGCAGGTGTAGGCCTTTTCCGTCCCCCGCCGCCCGCTGGGGGCTGCCGCCCCCAGACCCCCGCTTCGGCCCTGAACGGGTTCAGCCCCTCCGGCGTTTGAGGAGCGGGGTCGAAGGGGCGGAGCCCCTTCAGGATGGGACGGGTAGGGGCGGCGGGGGCGAGGGAATAAAGCGGAGCCCCCCTCCTGTTAACGCCGAACGCACAGGGCACACCGCACGGCGAACCGCAGGAGGCACACGTGGCGGCAGATGAAACCCAGGCCGACGAGATCAGGGGCACCACCCCCGGCACCGCCCCCGTCCCCCTCTCCGTCCTGGACCTGGTCACAGTCAGCTCCGGCCACACCGCCACCGACGCCCTCCGCACGAGCGTCGCCCTCGCCCGCCTCGCAGAGACCCGCGGCTTCCACCGCTACTGGGTCGCCGAGCACCACTCCATGCCGGGCGTGGCCTCCTCGTCCCCCGCCGTGATCCTCGCCCACCTGGCCGCCCACACCACCCGCATCCGCCTGGGCTCAGGCGGCGTCATGCTCCCCAACCACGCCCCCCTCGTCATCGCGGAGCAGTTCGGCACCCTGGAGGCCATGGCCCCCGGCCGCATCGACCTGGGCCTCGGCCGCGCCCCCGGCACGGACGGCGCCACAGCAGCCGCCCTCCGCCGCACCGATCACCTCAACGAGGGCGCCGACGACTTCCCGGAGCAGCTCGCCGAGCTCACCCGCTTCCTCGACGACGACTTCCCGGACGGCCACCCCTACCGCCGTATCCATGCCGTCCCAGGCCCCGTCCAGGCGACGTCACCCGGCGGTGTCCAGTCCCCGCACCGCCCGCCGATCTGGCTGCTCGGCTCCTCCGGCTTCAGCGCCCGCCTCGCCGCCGTCCTCGGCCTGCCCTTCGCCTTCGCGCACCACTTCTCGGCGCGGAACACCGTCCCGGCCCTGGACCTGTACCGGGAGTCCTTCCAGCCCTCCGCCGTCCTCGACGAGCCCTACGCCCTCATCGGCGTCTCCGCCCTCGCCACCGACGACGAGAAGGAGGCCCGCCGCCAGATCAGGGCCGCCGCCCTCAGCATGATCCGCCTGCGCACCGGCCGCCCCGGCCTCATCCCCACCCCCGAGGAGGCCGAGGCCTACGAATTCACCCCGCTGGAGCGCGAGTTCGCCGACTCCTGGAACGCCAACGTCATCCACGGCACCCCGGACGAGGTCCGCGCCGGCCTCGACGACCTCCAAAAGCGCACCGGCGCCGACGAGTTGATGATCACCAGCAACGCACCCGGCATGGACATACGCCTGCGCTCGTACGAACTCCTCGCGGATGCCTACGGATTGCCCACGGCCGCGTAGGCCCCCGGAACCTCACACCCGTACCCCCAGCAACTCGGAGATACGGTCCGGCGGCACCGGCCGTGAATACAGCCACCCCTGGCCGGTGTCGCAGCCGATCCGCTGCAGGCGCGAGGCCTGCGCCAGCGTCTCCACGCACTCCGCGGTGACCGTCAGCCCCAGCCGGTGGGCGAGCTGGATCATCGCCTCGACCACGACCTCGTCGGCGGGGTTCGGCGGCACGGCGGTGCTGTTGTCGCTCTCGTACTGGAAGCCCCGTACGAAGGAACCGTCCAGTTTCAGGACCGACACCGGCAGCCGGCTGAGGTAGGCCAGGTTCGAGTAGCCCGTGCCGAAGTCGTCGATCGCGATGCGTACGCCCATGTCGCTGAGCGCCTGGAGGGCCTGGAGCGGCCGTCCCGCCGAACCCATCACCGCCGATTCGGTGAGTTCCAACTGGAGCAGATGCGGGGCGAGTTCCGTCTCGTCGAGGATCCGCGCCACGTCCGCGACCAGGTCGGAGTCCCAGACCTGGCGCACGGCCACGTTCACGCTCACGAAGATCGGCGGCTCGTCGGGGTGCGTGACCTGCCAGGCGCGCGCCTGGCGGCAGGCGGTCGCCAGGATCCAGCGGCCGAGGGGCACGATCGAGCCGTCCTCCTCGGCCAGTCCGATGAACCGATTCGGCGCCAGTACGCCGAACTGAGGATGTTTCCAGCGGACAAGCGCCTCGACGCCGCGCAGCCGGCCGTCCCCCATGCTCACCAACGGCTGGTATTCCAGGGCGAATTCACCGCGGTCGATGGCCGGACGCAGGGTGGAGGCGAGGGCCTGGCGGGTCATGCGGTGCGCGTTGCGTTCGGGGTCGAAGAGCGTCCAGCGGTCCTTGCCGTCGGCCTTCGCCCAGTACAGCGTCGTGTCGGCGGCCTGCATCAGGGCGGTCGGGGTGGTGCCGGCCGCCTGGCGCTCCACGACACCGATCGAGGCCGACACCGACAGGCGCCGGCCGGAGAGGTCGAAGGGTGCCCGCAGGGACTCCAGTACCGACTCGGCGAGGTCGGCCAGTTGCTCGGTGCCCGTCGAGTCCTCGACGAGCAGGGCGAACTCGTCCCCGCCGAGCCGGGCCACCAGGGGCGGGATCGACCTGGCGTGCCCCGCCTCCTCGGCGCAGTGCGTGAGCCGTTCGGCCACGGCGGCCAGCAGGTTGTCGCCGACGCGGTGGCCGAGGGTGTCGTTGATCGCCTTGAATCCGTCAAGGTCCAGGTAGCACAGGCCGATTCGGCCGGTCGTGCCGTTCTCCTCGTACGACTCCGCCGCCAGCGCCGCCGACAGCCGTTCGAAGAACAGGGTGCGGTTGGGCAGCCGGGTCACCGCGTCGTGCATCTGCAAGTGCCGCAGCTTCGCCTGGAGTTCGCGGTGGTCGCTGATGTCGGCGACGGAGAGCAGGACGCCGCCCGGCTCCTCGGCGGGTAGGGGCGCGACCGTGACCTGGACCCACAGGGAGTGCCCGTCCGGGTGCTTCAGGCGGCGTGTGCAGCGCAGTTGGGCCTGGCGGCCGCGCAGCACCTCGCGGTAGGCGTGCCAGGCGCGGGCGTCGGAGGTGAGGTCCACCAGATCGGCGGCGACGCAGCCGGCCAGCTCCGCCGGCCCCTTGCCGAGCAGCTCGGCGAAGGCGGGGTTGGCGCCGGTCACCAGACCCTCGCGGTCGACCACGGCCATCGCCAGGGGGGCGGCTGAGAAGGCGGAGGAGTAGGGGGGTGTCAGAGGTGGCGCCCCGGTACGGGGCGATGTCTGTGCGTTACTCTCTGTGACGGCCGGCCGGATGAGGTCTGCCGCAGGCGTCGGCCCTTCGGACGTTCCGCTCACCGCTCGCTCCCGCAGTGCACTCGATCTCGGATGGGTCTCATCGGAATGGCCGGCCGGGGGGCGGTCGGCCGCCAGGCCGTGTCCGTGCAGGAAAGTGTCAGGAAAGTGTGCCGATCATAGAGGCTGGTCCCGGGCCCTTCCAGCCACTGTTCAGTGTTCCCATGTGACCCGACCTTCTGACAGATCGTTTCTGCCCGCACCTGGACGGCTTCTTCGGGCCCCCGACCGATTGTGACGTTCCGTGAGCGATTCGGGGGTGTTGATTCGGACGATCCCTCGGCCCGCTCACCCATCCGGTGCAGGCAAACAGGGCGTAGTACGACAATCTGACTGAGGCTGGGTGCGGTGTCCCGTGAACCGCTCCCGGAGGTCGACGTGCCGCGTCAGTTCCCCCTGCTCCCCGGCATGGGCCGGCTGTGGGAGTGGCCCCGACTGCGCAGCACCGCCGCACTGTTCACCACGATGTCGGCACTCGCCGCGACGTCCCTGGTCGCCGACCCCTCGATCGCCGAGCCGTTCGACACGACGCCCTGCGCCCTGGAGCGCACGGAGGCCCACCACTCCGAGGGTCTGGACACCTGGAACGCCGCCTATCCGCGCCCGACCCGCGAACTCGACGCGGTCATGGTGTTCCTGTCCTTCCCCGACTCGGCACCCCGGACGACACCCGCCGAACTGACGGCCGACCACTTCCCGGCCACCACCCGCTTCTTCGAACGCGCCTCCTACGGCAGATTCACCCTGCGCCCGCATCCACTGCGGCACTGGATCCCGATGCCGAAGCCGTCCACCGCGTACGCCATACAGCGTGACTGGCGCGTCGACGACCGGGCCGCCTATCTGCGCGACGCGCTCGCCGCGGCGGACCGGAAGGTGGACTTCTCCCGCTACGACGTCGTCTACTTCGTCGCCGACCCGGACGCGCCCGGCGTCGACTCGGACGCCACGAAGGTCGTCAACCTGGACACCCCGCTGCGGGCCGACGGCACGGACATCCGGCGCGTCGTCACGGTGTTCGAGGACCATCCGCCGGACCGGCTGGTCCTCGCGCACGAGACCGGCCACGTCTTCGACCTGCCGGACCTGTACCACCGCCCGGCGGACGGCAAGGGCGACTGGGACACCTATGTCGGCGACTGGGACCTGATGGGCAGCCAGTTCGGGATGGCACCGGACCTGTTCGGCTGGCACAAGTGGAAGCTGGGGTGGCTGGAGCCGCGGCAGGTGGTGTGCGTGCGGGGGAGCGGCACCAGAGGCACGCGGCTGACACTGGAGCCGCTGTCGGTGGGGCCGGGTGCCATGCCTGTGCAGACGGGGGCGGCGGGGGCGCCCTGGCCATCGCGGGCGTTCGACGGGGTCGGTGGGCTCGGCGCGGTCGGTGGGTACGGCGGGGTCGGGGCGGTGCCGGGCTTCGGGCTGGGCAACGGCGCGAAGCTCGCCGTCGTGCGCACCGGTCCCGAAAGCGCCCTCGCCTTCGAGGTGCGCGGGCCGGTGGGCAACGACGCTCAGGCCTGCCGGCAGGGGGTGCTGGTGTACCGGGTGCGCAGCCGGGCCGACTCCGGTGGCGGGCCGGTCGAGGTGATCGACGCCCACCCGCGCAGCGAGGCGTGCTGGGAGGAATCCGTGTATCCGCCGCTCGCGGACGCGCCGGTCGGGCTCGGGGAGAGCTTCACCGTGCCCGGGGACGGTGTGCGGGTGGAGGTGGAGGGGCGTACGGCTTCGGGGGCGTGGACGGTGAAGATCACGGCGGTCGGATAGCGCCTGCGCCGGATTCGGGTGACGCTCGCGCCGGGGGGAGGGGTGCGTGACGGCCGGACGGTGCGCCGGGGCGAAACGGTACGCCGGGGCGCACGCGAAAAGCCCCCCGCTTCGGCGAGGGGCTTTCACTGTTCCGTGCGCTGCCAGGGACTCGAACCCCGGACCCGCTGATGCTGCATTCTCCGGGGGCTGACCCCCGGATCCCCAGCCGCCCCTGCGGGACCGGGAGAGTCCATCTCAAAAGCGAAAGCCCCCCGCAGTTGCGAGGAGCCTTCACTGTCGGTGCGCCGCCAGGGACTCGAACCCCGGACCCGCTGATTAAGAGTCAGCTGCTCTAACCAACTGAGCTAGCGGCGCCTGCTGACGTCGTAGACCTTAGCACCCTGGTCGGCGTGGGGAAAAATCGATATCCGAACGGCCGCGCGGGCCGCCCGCACGGCTGCCCAGAGCAGTACCTCGGGGCCCGGCAACCAGGGATTACGGGTGTCGGGGGCGACCAGCCAGCGGGAGCCGGAAGGGGCGTCCGTGTCGGACCCGGCCGGGACGGTCACCGCGTCTCCCGTGCCGTGGCACAGCAGCGGCGGGACGTCGCCCGCGCGGCCGAACTCCTCCCACCGCAGCAGCGACGGCAGGCGCTGGGCGGTGCCGGGCGCGGTGAACAGCAGCATCCGGCCCCGGAACATCGCCACCGGCCCCGATCCGGGCCCGTCCTCCCACAGTTGGTCGACCATGCGGCGCCCGAAGACCGCGGGCGCGCTCACGATGTCGAACACGGAACCGCAGGCCAGGACCACGGGGGCTGTCGGCCGCTCGTCCCAGAGCGCCCGGATGCTGCGCGGATACGGTTCTGCGGAGGCGAGCCAGGCGGCGCCGTCCGCGGTGAGGGAGGCGGCGCCGTCCGCGGTGCGAGAGGGCGGGGCGTTGCGTGTGCTGCTCATGGCAGATACATCTACCGACGGTGAGCGCGCGGTTTCCCAGAGTTCCCGGAAATCGGGACAGGGTGGGGTGGCAGGGCGTATCTTGCCCGCCTGGCATATGCCCTTGGGGCACCCGCGTCGGTCCGTGGGCCGGTCCGCGACGGTCACACCGGGTCGACGTGCCCGGGCCCCTCGACCCCCCGCATGAGATCCCTGCCGAACTCCACCATCTTCTTGGCGTAGTCCTCGGTCCATTCGGCCTGCGCGGCGATGTCGGCGGGCGTCAGCCGGTCGAACCGCCGGGGGTCCGCCAGCTGGGCCGCCGCGATGGCCTGGAACTCCACCGCACGGTCCGTCGCCGCCCGGAACGCCTGCGTCAGCTCGGTCGCCCGCGCCAGCAGCGCCCGCGGGTCGTCGATCGACTCCAGGTCGAAGAAGTGCTCCGGGTCGGCGGCCACCTCCGCGGGCTCGAAGAGCAGGGGCGCGGGGCGTAGCCGCGGTTCGTTCCGACGCGGCGTGGGCTCCGCCATGTTTTCTCCTTCTCCCGCATCACCGATCTGGTACGTCACCGATCTCATTGCTCCCCGGCGACCAACCCGCGCAACCGGGCACCCCCCGGTGAACCGGTCCACAGTCCATTGTCCCGCGCCCGCGCAAGTGGACGCCGTGACAGGTCAGCCGGGCTGCCGTCACCCAGGCCGCCACACCACCCGATGCTCCGCCAGCCGCGCCAACACCGCGTGATTCGCCTCCCAACCATCCGGAAACTTCACCACCGTCCCCAGCTGCACCGGCTCCGTCGACGGATAGTCGTCCAGCAGCTCGCTCACCCCGGCCCGGCACACCACGATGCACGCGTGGCGGTGGCGGGAGGCGAGGACGCACAGGCGGCCCGTCTCCAGGTGGAAGGCGGTGGCGTCGGGGCGGCCGGAGAGGGGGTGGAGGACGACCGTGACGTCGTACTCGCGGCCCTGGAGGCGGTTCGCGGTGTCGACGGTGACGTCCCTCACGCCCAGCTCGGCGAGTGCCGCCCGGACCGCCGCCGCCTGGTCCCGGTGTGCCGTGCCGACCGCGATCCGGTCGGCGGTGAGGGGCGCGGGGTCGGGCGAGCGCTCCGACGTCGCCGCGCCGCCGCGGTCCATCAGGCGCCGTACGACCGTCGCCACCGCCCGTACCGCCTCGGGGTCCGTGCGCGGCGTGTTCCGGGCGGGTAGTTCCAGCAGGCCCCAGCCGGACTCCGCCGCCTCGTCGATCACCCGGTCGGGGCCCGAGCCGTCCGACGGGACCGCGAAGGAGAGGTGACGGTCGCCGTGGTCCGTGCCGCTGCGGAACGGCGTGTACGGGTAGAAGGCGTCGGAGACGAGGGGCGCGGCGGACGCGGGGAGCCGCCAGGACACCGGCAGGCGGTGCTGCGGCAGCTCGGGGTTGTGGGCGAGGAGGGTGGTCACGGCGGAGGCCGAGGGGTCGTACGACAGCCCCGCCCACTGTTCGCTGCCCACGATCGCGAACGGGTCCAGCTGACCCGGGTCGCCCACGAACAGCGCCCGCTCGAACAGTCCGGCCACGGCGAGCAGTGAGTCCGAGCGCATCTGGTACGCCTCGTCGACGATCGCGTGCCGCCAGGGCTCGTCGACCTTGACGTGCCCCCACTTGGCCGCCGTGGAGATGACGACCGAGAGACCGGTCAGGTCGCCCGCCTTCGCCGACTTGCGTACGTTCGGCAGCTCGTCCAGCGCCTTGTCGTACGGGTCGGCGTCGCTGCTGTGCAGCCGGCCCACCGGCAGCTCGGGGTTCTTCTCGGCGAGCCTCAGCACCAGGTCGTCGACCTGGGCGTTGGTCTGCGCGACGACCATCAGCGGGCGTCCGGCGTCGGCGAGTTCGAGGGCCGCGCGGACGACGAGCGTGGACTTGCCGGCGCCGGGCGGGGAGTCGACGACGACACCGCGCGCGGTGCCGTGCAGTGTGTCGCGCAGGATCGCGTCGGTGGCCTCGGTCGCCGCGGCACCGGGGTCGAACACGGCGGTCACAGCACATCCTCCTCGGTCAGGGGATCGGCGGCCTCGGACTCCTGCTCCCCGGGCGGCCCGCCGTGCGTCCACGGCGTCTGCTCCGGGTCGGGCAGCTTGGCCCCGCCCCGCTGCTCGTGCTCGAACAGCGTGAAGCAGATCAGGTCGCCCTTCTCCGGCACGGACCCCGCCTCCGGCTCCTTGCCGCGGCCCATCTTGTCGAGCACGCGCAGCACGATCAGCGCGCCGCCGTCCTCGCCGTTCTCGTCGGGGGCCTCCTCGTGGCCGACGAACTCCGCCGCCTGCGGCTTCCCGCCCAGCGACCGGAACACCTTGGCCCGCTCGCCCAGATGCGGCCGGTCGTCCGTGCGGACGGTGACCAGGGGCCGCGGGCTCGGTCGCTTGCCCTCGCTGTACGCCATGACGACCTCGGTGACCTCGCCCGTGAACGCCTCCCCGGCCAGCCGCCGCCCCGCCATCACCAGCGGATCGTCGAGTGCCTCCTGCGCCTCCAGGCGGGCCTGTTCGCGCTCGCGCGCGGCGAGCTTGTTGGCGGCGGTGACCGCGTCGTCGCGGCGCGGCTGCGGGGGCTCGCCGGCCAGGACGCGGTCGCGGTGTCCGGTGAACGACCAGCGGTCGCGGGTCCACCGCTCCTCGACGTGCTGCCCGGCCTCGGGCAGCTGGGACCGCAGCAGGTCCAGGCCCCGCCACACCGCGTCCCAGGTGGGCCGGGTCCGGGTCTCGACGAGGGCGCGGATGTCCCGCTCGGCGGCGGTGAGGTCACCGAGCCGGTCGTCGGCCTCCAAGCCGTCCTCGGCGGCGGCGAGGGCGGTACGGGCACGGTCGTAGCGCTCGATGGCGGGGGCGAGCAGCTTGTTGTCGAACGCCGGGTCGGTGGCGGGACCGGCCGGCGGGCACAGCAACTGGCCCTGACGGTCCCGCGCGAGCTCCGCCCGCAGCGCCGCCTCGGCGCCCGACTCGCCCTGCGGCGGGTCGATCCAGGCGAGCAGCGCGCCCAGGTGCTGGTCCTCCAGGGTGGACTGGCCGGTCGCCCAGTGCCGGGCCAGTACGTCCGTCATGGCGAGCAGCAGTGAAGAGCCGGGTACGCGGGCCCGCTCGCCGAAGTGGGTCAGCCAGCGGCCGAGCAGCGGTACGCGCGGGGGCGCGGGATAGGGGGCCTCCGGGGCCTGTTCCGCCGTACGCCGGAAGCGCATGGAGCGGCCCAGGAGCCGTACGAAGTCGATGCCCGCGCGGCTCGGCACGATCAGCTGAGGGGCGTCCGCGCACAGTTCGACCTCGACCTTGACCCGCTTGCCGGTCTCCGGGTCGGTCTCGTTGCGCTCGGCCGCCTCGACGACCTCGGCGTGAGCGTCGATGTACGGCAGGACGACGTCCGCCAGCTCGGACAGGAACGCGAATCTGAGGTCGCGGTCGCGGGGCTGCGGTACGACCAGCAGGTGCGGGGCGTCCCGGTCGGTGCCGACCAGCGCGCCGAGCGGGGCGCCGGCCTCACCGGCGGTGGTGAGGGGCACGAAGACCAGGGGTCGGTCGGACAGGTGCCGGTGTCGGACGGTGGCGGCGGGCTGGGCGCGGCCGGTGCTGACGGCTTCGAGGCGGGCGAGGGTGGAGATCAGTGACACGGGGCCACCGCCTGCGTGCCGATGGCTTCCGGCTCATGGCCGAGGGTTTCCGCCGCACGGCCGAGCGCCCCGGCTTCCCGGCCGAGGGCCTCGGCCCGCAGCCGCGCCGCCCGGCGCAGGGCCGCCACCGCCGGGTCGTCCGGGTCGCCGGACTCGCCGCGGGCCGCCGACAGGACGTCCTCGACCGTCGTCAGGCCGCCCAGCTCGGCCCGCACGGAACGGCCCAGCGACGTCACCGCGCCGGACGCGCGGGAGCGGGCGCGGCAGTGGAAGGCCAGCTCGCAGGCGGACAGGCACTCGGGCGCGTAGGTCGCCGGGACCGACTCGACGGCTTCCGTCAGGTCGGCGGTGGGCAGGTCGGGGGAGAAGCAGGTGCCGGCGGGGAGCGTGTCGGCGATGTCCTCGATGCGGGTGAGCCGGGCCAGTTGGCGGGAGGTCACCGCGCGCTGCTTGCGGACGTCGACGGCCGAGGCGGTGGGGAGGTTGGAGAAGTCCTTGGGGCAGACCAGGAGGACGCGGTGGCGCACGCGCGGAGGTGGGTCCAGCCGGGCGGCGATCTGCTCCAACGCCAGCACGTACACCGCCGACTGCCGCGCGGCCGCGCCGACCTTCGCCGGGTCCGCCGAACCGTCCAGCATCGGGAAGGACTTGATCTCCACGACCGTCCAGCTGCCGTCCGGGTGCACGACCACCGCGTCCGGCTCCAGGAAGGCGGGCGAGCCGGCGACGTCCAGCGCGAGCATCGGATGGTCGAGCAGGGTCCACTCGCCGCGCGCCTCGGTGGCCTCCCGCAGCGCCAGTGCCGTACGGGCGGTGCGGCCCTCGGGGCCGGTCGCGGTGAGCTCGGGCACCCGCGCGTGGACGGGCGGCTCGGCCGTGCGGTCCAGTCTCTCGTGCACCAGCCGCAGCAGCTCCGCGCCGCCGTCCGCCTTGACCTTGGCCTCGAAGGCGTTGCCGCGCGTGAAGGCGAACTGCGACTGCCCGAACACCGACGGCGAGCCCAGCGCGCTCGCCAGTGCCGCCTTGTTCACCCCGGCGCCGTCCAGGATCGCGCGCCGCTTGCAGCCGGGATTGGCGGCGAGGGCGGCCAGGGCGCGCGCGTCCAGCGCCTTGGCCGGTACGTCGGGACCGCGCAGCTCAGCGAGCCGGTGCCGGAGCGCCGTCCCCCGCGTCCTGGGGAGAGGCACTCGGCTCGGCTCCCGATCCGAACCGGGACTCGCGCTGCCGTGGAATTCGCTCACCCGCGGAAGTCTGGCATCCGCCACTGACAATTGAGGAAGATGCGTCACCAGAGCCCACCGGGACGGGGTCGCCGGAGCCCGCCGGGATGGTGCCCGTGCCCGTGCCCGAGCCCGTCGCGACCGTGTCGCGGGAGGCCGTCGCGACCGGCACGACCTCCGCCCCGAACCGCGCCCGGACCCGGTCCGCGGTCCGCATGACGTACGGCGCCAGCAGCAGCCCGGCGCCCATCACGGCGGCGCCCGCGGCCGCGTCGAGGAAGTAGTGGTTGGCGGTGCCCATCACGACGATCGTGGTGATCAGCGGGTAGGCGACGGCCGCCACCTTCGTCAGGCGCGTCCCGCCGTACCGCCACAGCATCACCCCGCACCACAGCGCCCAGCCGACATGCAGACTCGGCATGGCCGCGTACTGGTTCGTCATGCCGCCCATGCCCTTCGGCGCGCTCGCCGCGCCGCCCCACCAGCCGTACGAGCTGTACTGGGCCATCGTGTCCACGAAGCCGTAGCTCTCGGCGAGCAGCCGGGGCGGGCAGGTGGGCAGCAGGGTGAAGCCGATCAGGCCGATGAAGGTCGACGTCATCAGCCAGGTGCGGGCCGCGCGGTAGTGCACGGTGCGGGACCTGAAGAGCCAGACCAGGAGCGCGGGCGTGACCAGGTAGTGCAGCGACGCGTACCAGAAGTCGGCCGGGACGCCGAGCCAGGGCTCGCGCGTGAAGAGCCGGTTGAGGGGATGCTCCGCGTTGAGGTACAGGGCCTTCTCGATGTCCAGGATCGCCAGGCCGTGGTCGACGGCCGTGCTGACATCACCCCGGGCCAGGAGTCGGCCCGCCGAGTAGCAGGCGTAGACCAGCAGTATCAGCGGCAGCTCGGTCCACCAGCGCAGGCGGGTCCGCGGCGTCGCCTCCACGCCAGCTGTCTCGGCGTGTGGCATCCGATCGCCTCCCCCTTCTTGTCGCGGCGCCCGGTGGACCGGTCGAACCACTTTACGGTGTACGCGTGCGCCTCCTTCGGGCGCCCCCGGCCCTCAAGACGCAAAGATCGCCCCCCGGGTTGCCCGCGCACAGCGTGCGCGATGATGGACGGGTTCCGCCTCTCATTTCTTCCGGAAGGTCGCTCCATGGCACCGCGCATCCTGCTGGCCCGGCACGGACAGACGGCATGGTCGCTGGCCGGCAAGCACACGGGCAGGACCGATGTGCCGCTCCTGGAGGAGGGCCGCGGCGGCGCGAAGCTGCTGGGCGAACGCCTGCACCGGGCGCCGTTCGACGGGCTGGCAGGGGTGGAGGTCCGCACCAGCCCCCTGTCACGCGCGCGTGAGACGTGCGAACTCGCCGGCTTCGGCGAACGCGCGCGTACCTGGGACACGCTCATGGAGTGGGACTACGGCGCGTACGAGGGCATGACCCCGGCGGACATCCAGGCCGTACGGCCCGGCTGGCTCATCTGGCGCGACGGCGTGCCCGAGGGCGAGAGCCTGGCCGAGGTGACCGCCCGCGCCGACGAGGTGGTGACGTGGGCGCGCGCGGCGGACCGGGACGTGCTGGTGTTCGCGCACGGTCACATACTCCGCTCCATAGGCGCGCGCTGGCTGGGCCTGCCGCTCGACTTCGCGGCCCGGATCCGGCTCAACCCGACGTCGCTGTCGGTGCTGGGATGGGCGTACGGGGAGCCGGCGATCGAGAGCTGGAACGACCTGGGGCACTTGACGGCGTAAGGGAGGGCCGAACGCCCGCAGGTTGTCGTCGGCTAGGCCGTGCGCGGCACGCTCGCGTGCCTCTCCAGGAACACCGACACTCCACTCGCCCGACGGTGCGGCAGCAGCACCCGTGCCGTTCCCGCAAGCATCGTCTGCACCCGCGAGGACTGCACCTGGTCCAGCAGGTCCAGCACCCGCATCCCGGCCGCGGCGGCCTCGTCGGGAAGGCCCCCGCGGGCCAGGTCGTCCGCCAGTTCCGCCGTGTACAGCGCGATGTTGCGCGTGAAATGCGGATCCTGCAGCTCGGCCGCGCGGCCGGCGTGCCGCGCCGCCCGCCGCCAGTTGCCCAGCGTCGACCAGCACTGCGCCTCCAGGGCCTCCAGCTCGGCCTCTCCGTAGAAGCTCATCCACTCGGGGTCGGCGTCCGAGCGGCCCCGCCCGAAGAACGCCACCGCGCGCGCGAGGGCCTGTTCGCAGCCGGTGCGGTCGGCGAGCCCCGCCCAGCCACCCGCCTCGCGCAGCGCGAGCAGCGACATCAGACGGGGGGAGCCCAGGGGACGCGCGACGCGTTGCGCGGCCTGCGCCGCCCGGACCGCCTCGCGCGGCCGGCCCGCGTCGCGCGCGAGGAACGACGTGTTGCAGAAGGCGTGCGCCTCCAGCGCCGGGTCGCCCGCCATACGGGCTGTCGCCAACGCCTCCGCGTAGTGCGAGCGCGCGTCGTCGAACCGCCCCGAGTCGTGCGCCAGCCACCCCACCGAGATGGCCAGTTCACCCGCGCCCGAGTGCAGCCGGTCGCCGGTCGCCTGCCGGGTCGTACTGGCGTCGAGCAGTGCGTAGGCGGCGCGCAGCGGGGCGGCCGCCCGTCGGTAGAGGCCGTCGGCGCCGTGCCGGTCGTCGAGCACCCGGATGCGGCGTACGGCTTCCTCGAGCGCGTCCGCCTCGTGCCCCCCGGCACGCCTGACGGGACGCGCCGCGGCCGCGGCGTCAAAGGTGAGCCCCAGGGGGCCCAGCGAGGCGGCGGCCACCGTGGCGCCCCCGCCGGTCATGAATGCGCGACGCAGCACGTCGCTCTCCTCGTGGATCTCGTCGTTCTCGTGGTTCTGCTGTGCGCCGTACGACTCGTACGGGTCCTGCGGGTCTCGTGGGACATACGGCTCGTCGGCCCCCCACGTCTCACTCGTGGTGTGCGCCGGGCTCGTGGTGTGCACGAGGGGCGCGTTCTCATCGGTGCGCGCCCGGCGTCCGCGTACGGACGAGCGGGGCGCGAAGCCGAGGTCGGTGAGCGTGCGGCCGGGGAACATGTGCAGGAACACCCGTTCGTACGCATAGTTGGGACACCGGATCTCGCCGGCCTCGACTCGTCCGACGTAACGCGCGTCACAGCTGACCCGCTCGCCGATCTCGCGGGCGGCCCGTCGTACCGCCGCGGCGAACTCGGCCGGCGAGCGCTGTCCGCGCAACTGCCGGAACGCGAGGTTCGGCCGCGGTGGTCTGGGGTACTGCTGGGACGAGGTCAGCTCTGACGACGCCATGGCCGGGTCCTCCCGTGCGAACCGTCGAACCATGCCGGAACGAGGACGAGTTGAACCGAATATTCGTGTGGTGCCCTTGTCTCCGGCGGGCAAGAACGTACCTGCTGTAGCGGAGTCGACACGCAGGGTTTAGCTACAAACCGGATATCTCATACGTGATCTGCCATGAACTGCCATCCTTTGCGGCTGACTTCCGCCGTAGCCGTTGACGTCGCGACGCGTTGAACTCTTCGGACTGCACAAGGGGTTCCGTGGTGGAGGTCGAGATGGAGACCAGCCAGAGCGTCGTTCCTCGTACGCCGTCGACAACGGTGGGGCACGCGCCGACAGCAGAGTTCAGCGAGCCGGCGGAGGTGGGCTGCGACGTGGTCACGGTTCCGGCGCGGCAGGGCCTGGAGGCGGTCGACATCCTGCGGCGGGGTGCCGGCGACGGGGTCGGGCCCGTGCTGCACGACGACGGCAGCGACACCCTTGGCTTCGTGGTCCCGCCGGGCACGGCGGCCGCCTGGGACGTGCCGGGCAGCACCTGCACCGAGACCGACGGCCGGGGACTCAGCCTGAACCTGAACCCCGAGCCGCCCGTCGAGGGCTCGGACTGGCTCCTGCCGCCCGGGGAAGCGGACCTGGCGACCGATCCCGCGGTCCTGCGGGAGGCGCTGGGAGAGGCGGCGCGGCTGATCGAGGCGGCCGACAACTGTCGGTGACGTGTGGTCGCCGGTGAGGCACGGCCGGACGGCGGGTGGGAGCGCCCGTACCCCCTGATAATGGCCTCGTGGGAAAGTCCAGGAACCCCCGGCGCTCCGGCGCGGCCGTCGCCTCCGTCGTCGAGACCGTCGACGGCGGGCTCGCCGAGCTCATACCCGACCGGGACCGGGCGCGAGCCTGGACGCTGCTGATCGACGGCGCCCCGCAGTCGCACGTCGACCTCGACGACCCCTCCTATCTCTCCTTCGAGTACCAGCGCCGCCTCGGCCACGTCATCGACCTCGTCGCCCCGCCCGGCAAACCCGTACAGGCCGTACACCTCGGCGGTGGTGCCCTCACCCTCGCCCGTTACGCGGCCGCCACCCGCCCCCGCTCCACCCAGCAGGTCGTCGAGCGCGACGCGCCCCTCGTCCAACTGGTCCGCCGCGAGCTGCCGTTGGACCGAGGCGCCCGTATCCGGGTGCGGTCCGTCGACGCGCGCGAAGGGCTCGCCAAGGTGCCCGACCGATGGGCCGACCTCGTCATCGCCGACGTGTTCAGCGGGGCCCGCACCCCGGCCCACCTCACCTCGACCGAGTTCCTCGACGAGGTCCGCCGGGCGCTGAAACCCGGTGGCTGGTACGCCGCCAACCTCGCCGACGGGCCGCCGCTGGCGCATCTGCGCGGTCAGATCGCCACCGCCGCCGCCCGGTTCGCCGAGCTGGCACTGGTCGCCGACCCGACCGTGCTGCGCGGCAAACGCTTCGGCAACGCTGTCCTGCTCGCCGCCGACGTGCCGCTCCCGGTCGCGGAACTGACCCGCCGTGCCGCGTCCGACCCGCACCCCGGCCGGGTCGAGCACGGCAGGTCCCTCACCGACTTCACGGGTGGTGCCGTACCGGTCACGGACGCGGCCGCGGTCGCGTCACCGGCGCCGCCGCCTTCAGTTTTCAGGTAGTTCGGCGTCCTTCGGGTGAGTCAGTAGTTCCCGATCTCCACCCGCGGCGGCCCGTCGTGCCATGTGCAGAACACCGACACCCGGTCCGCGCCCGAGCCGAACTCCACCCGGATCCACGTCTCCGTCTTCCACACCTGCATCGACCAGCCTGCGCCCGGAGTGGCGGAGACGAGGGTCGCGGAGGTCTCGCCGATGTCGAAGACGACGCGGCCGCCGTCGGTGTCGTAGCCCTTGACCTGGCCGGAGGCGGTGGGGGTCGGGGAGGGACTGGGGGTTCTCGGGGGTGTCTTCGAGGGGGTCGGGGTGGTCCGCGGCGTCTTGCCCGGCTTCGGTGCGGGACTCCCCGGCGGGGTCGGCCGTTGCGTCGACGAGGCCAGTGGCTTGGACTCCTGCGTGGTCGCGTCGGCCGCCGTGATGGGCAGGGCGCGCGGCCGGTCGTACACCGTGCCCGCCATCACGGTGTGGACACCCCACCATGACAGCGTGACCGCCGCGCCCGTGGCGAGCGACCAAGCCAGTACGTGTACGAGACCTCTGCGCATCGCGGGCCATACTGCCTCACGCGTCCCGGGCGTGTCGCGCGGTTGTGCGCGGGGGTGGAGTTGCCCACACGGTGCGGTTGTCCACAGCCCGCGAGTCATCCAGTCATCCAGTTATCCACAGGCCCGGACCCGGCTCGCTCGCATGGCGTAGGTTGCGGCGCATGGCAAGTGTGCTCGTGGTCGAGGACGACCAGTTCGTACGCTCGGCGCTCATCCGGCACCTGACCGACGCCGCCCACACGGTGCGCAGTGTCGGTACGGCACTGGAGGCGCTGCGCGAGGTCGCCCATTTCCGTTTCGACGTGGTGATCCTGGACCTCGGACTGCCCGACCTGGACGGCTCCGAGGCCCTGAAGATGCTGCGCGGCATCACGGACGTGCCGGTGATCATCGCCACGGCCCGGGACGACGAGGCGGAGATCGTCCGGTTGCTGAACGCCGGGGCGGACGACTATCTGACCAAGCCGTTCTCGGTCGAGCACCTGTCGGCCCGGATGGCCGCCGTCCTGCGCCGGGCCCGTTCGGGCAGCGGGGAGGCCGCCCCCTCCAGCGTGCTCCGCGTCGGCGGCCTGACCGTCGACCCGTTGCGCCGCCAGGCCGAGTTGGACGGCGTGAGCCTGGACCTCACCCGCCGCGAGTTCGATCTGCTCGCCTTCCTGGCCGGGCGGCCCGGGGTCGTCGTCCCGCGCAAGGAACTGCTCGCCGAGGTATGGCAGCAGTCGTACGGCGACGATCAGACCATCGACGTCCATCTGTCCTGGCTGCGCCGCAAACTGGGCGAAACGGCTGCCAACCCGCGCTATCTGCACACCCTTCGGGGCGTCGGCGTGAAGCTGGAACCACCCAGCGGGGAGCCGCCGCGATGAGGTGGGCACTGGTCAAGGTCTGTCTGGCGGTCACCACCATGGTCGTGGTCGCCTTCGCCGTCCCGCTCGGACTCGTCATCCGCGAGATGGCCCGCGACCGCGCCTTCTCCAACGCCGAGCGGGAGGCCGCGGCCGTCGCCCCGGCGCTGTCCATCACCACCGACCGGGACCAGTTGGAGCGGGTCGTCGCCTCGGCCGGCTCGGACGCGGGCATGGCCGTGCACATACCGGCCTCCGGTGACACGGCCGCCGTCGACCTCGGCCGCCGGCGCGCCGCCGCCGACGACATCGCCACGGTACGGCGGCTGGGGCGTGCCTCGACCAGCGAGGTGCCGGGTGGGTCCACGCTGCTCCAGCCGGTCGCGCTGAGCTCCGGCGAGATCGCCGTCGTCGAGGTGTACGTCCCCGACTCCGAGGTCACCAGCGGCCTCACCACGGCCTGGGCGGTGCTCGCCGGGGTCGGCCTCGCGCTGATCATCGGCTCGGTCGCGGTCGCCGACCGGCTGGGGGTGCGGATGGTGCGGCCCGCGCAACGCCTGGTCGAGGGCGCGCATGAGCTGGGGGAGGGCAAGCTGGGCGCCCGGGTGCCCGAGGAGGGGCCCAACGAACTGCGGCTGGCGGCGGTGGCGTTCAACTCGATGGCCGACCAGGTCGTACAACTCCTCGCGAACGAGCGCGAGTTGGCGGCCGACCTGTCCCACCGCCTCCGTACACCGCTGACCGTGCTGCGGCTGAACGCGGCCTCGCTCGGGGACGGTCCGGCCGCCGAGCAGACCCGGGCCGCCGTCGCCCAGCTGGAGCGCGAGGTCGACACCATCATCCGTACGGCCCGGGATGCCAAGCCGCAGACGGTGGCGGCCGGTCCCGGCGCCGGGTGCGACGCGGCCGAGGTGGTGCGCGAGCGCATGGCGTTCTGGTCGGCGCTGGCGGAGGACGAGGACCGCAAGGTGCGGGTGGCCGGCGTCGACCGGCCGGTGCGGATACCGGTGGCCCGGGCGGATCTGGCTGCCGCGCTGGACGCCCTGCTGGGCAACGTCTTCCGGCACACGCCCGAGGGCACGGCCTTCGCGGTCGACGTGCACAACGGCGAGGACGCGGTGATCGTGCTCGTCTCGGACGCGGGGCCCGGCATATCCGACCCCGAGGCGGCGATGGCGCGCGGGCGGGGTTCGGGCAACGCCGGCTCGACCGGCCTCGGGCTCGACATCGTGCGGCGGCTCGCGGAGTCGACGGGCGGCGACGTGCGGATCGGGTCTTCGGTGCTCGGCGGGACCGAGGTGCGGATCTGGATCCAGCTGGGCGGGGCGCCTGTGCGCAGAGGGCATCGCGGGGCGGTGCGAAGACGCCGACCCGGCAGATTGGTCTCTACCTTTAACCGTCCCCGATCCCTTCCTTAAGCGCACCCTAAGGTCCCCCATCGCCGTCCGGATCAGGCGCTTTGCCCGATTCCGAATCGCTAGCGTGCTGCCGCACCCCACCCCTGAACAGTGAAGGCAGGCACGCGAATGAGCTCCCACCGGCGCAAGCTCAGTGGCAGGAACAAGGCGATAGGCGGCCTGGTGGCCGCGGCCGTGGTCGGCGGTGGCGCGATCCTGTTCACGGGTACTGCCCAGGCGGCCGGGATCGGGGCGGCGTACACGAAGACCAGTGACTGGTCGACGGGTTACACCGCGCAGTACGTCGTCACCAACAACAGCGGCGGGGCCGAGAAGGGCTGGACGCTGGAGTTCGACCTGCCGTCGGGCTCGAAGCTGAGCTCCCTGTGGAACGCCGAGTCGAGTGTGAGCGGGCAGCACGTCACGGTCACGCCGCCGAAGTGGGACACGGACGGGCTGGCCGCCGGGGAGTCGGTCACGGTCGGCTTCGTGGTCAACGGCACGGGCGCGCCGACGGGTTGTCTCATCGACGACGTGAAGTGCTCCACGGACGACAGTGCGACGCCCGAGCCGAGCGGCCGCCCGACGTCCACCGAATCCGCCACACCGACACCGACGTCGCCGCCGAAGCCGACGGCCACGCCCACCCAGAGCGCGACCCCGACCGCCAAGCCCTCGGAGACCCCCGGCGCCGGAACGGGAACCACCGCCGGCTTCGCCCCGTACATCGACACCTCCCTCTACCCGGCCTTCGACCTGTCGGCGAGCGTCGAGGCGACCGGTGTGAAGGACTACAACCTCGCCTTCATCACAGACGGCGGCGGCTGCACCCCGAAGTGGGGCGGTGTCACGGACCTCGGCGGTGACGCGGTGGCCGCGCAGATCGGTGGCCTGCGTGCCAAGGGCGGCGACGTCCGGGTCTCCTTCGGCGGCGCGGCCGGCAGCGAGCTGGCGACGACCTGCTCCTCGGCCGACACGCTGGCGGCGGCGTACGGCAAGGTCGTGGACGCGTACAAGCTGACCAAGGTCGACTTCGACGTCGAGGGCGGTGCGCTGCCGGACAAGGCGGCCAACGCCCGCCGCGCCCAGGCGATAGCCAAGCTCCAGGCGGCCCATCCCGACCTGGACGTCTCCTTCACCCTCCCCGTCATGCCGGAGGGCCTCACCCAGCCGGGCGTCGACCTCCTCGCCGACGCCAAGCGGAACGGCGCGAAGATCGCCACCGTCAACATCATGGCGATGGACTACGGCCCCGCGTACAGCGGCGACATGGGCACCTACGCCGAGCAGGCGGCCACTGCCACCCAGGCGCAGGTCAAGAGCGTGCTCGGCCTCTCCGACAGCGCGGCCTGGAAGACGGTCGCCGTCACCCCGATGATCGGCGTCAATGACGTCACGACCGAGATCTTCAAGGTCGACGACGCCACCCAGCTGGTGAAGTTCGCCCAGTCCAAGGGCCTCGGCTGGCTGTCGATGTGGTCGGCGACCCGCGACAAGCAGTGCGCGGGAGGCGAGAAGCCGGCGGCGGACGCGACGTGCAGCTCGATCCTCCAGGAGAAGTTCGCGTTCTCGAAGGCGTTCGCGGCGTACGGCAAGTAACGCCGAGCCGCCCACGGGCAACCACGACACGGGGGTCCGCGCGCCCCGGCCGGTCTTCCCCCATCCGGCCGGGGCGCCCACGACCGTCGCCCCCGGGTCAGTTCTTCTGCAAGGCCCGCGTCACGCCCGCGATGACCGCCGTGGTCAGCACCCAGCCGAAGGCGATCAGGGCATAGGCAAGCCCCTGCACCTCGCCGTCCGTCCAGTACCAGGCGGTGCGCTGGCCCAGGCCACCGATGGGGATCAGCAGATCGAGCGTGTAGACGAGTGGCGCGAACGGCGCTCCCTCGCCCGGCTTCACCGGGGTCGGCGTATGGGCGCCGAAGACCAGGGCACCCAGCAGGGTCAGTGCCAGCAGCCAGACACCGGCCAGCCAGGGGCGGTAGCCGTAGCCGACGGTCGCGTCGAGCAGATGGCCCCAGGCTCGCGCGGCCGGGTGCAGGGTGCGGCGGCGATGGCGCTGTTTGGCCAGCAGGACGCGCCGGGCGTCGTCGTCATGGCCGACCCTCCGGTACCAGCTCGCCAACTGCTCGTACGGCTGCGGACCGTAGCCCGGACTGCGCCGTATCCAGGCCACACGGTGGGCGACCGACCCCCGCGCCCCCACTGCTTCCCGGCGCTCACCGCCGTCGTCCCCGTCGGCCACTTTGATGGAGCCGTAGACGAAGCCGTCCAGCTCCACCACGTCCGGCCAGCTGTGCCGGTTCTCGTGAAGGTACGACACCTGGGCGCCCCGCAGGTCCACGGGGCCGGACGGCGTCCGGGCGACGGTGAAGTCGAAGTCGACGGCCTGCATCAGCATGCCGACCAGGGCGGGACCGTCGCTGTCGGGAGGCCCGTTCAGGACGGCTCCTTCGAAGCTCAGGTTGTCCGAGACCCGGGTGCCGCGCAGCCGTACGGTCCCGTTCGCGGTGAACCCTCCGGAGAGGTCGAGCGTCGCCGCCACGGCGTTGTCCAGTGCGAGGGCCACGCCGCGGGGCCCGGACTGCTCCAGATGCGCACCCTTCATGAACAGCCCGCCCGACAACTGCGCCCCCAGGAAACGGACCTCACCCCGCGCGACGAATCCGCCTTTGCAGAAGAAGCCCCCCTCCATGACCAGGCCACCGGCGGAAACGGCCCAGCCGCCGGGCGCGTTGATCTCGGCCCCGTTGAGGATCACGCCACCGTTGACCCGGGCGTTGGTGAGCGACAGAGCGGTGACGCCGTGGTGGAAGGGCGAGGAGGCACCGCTTTCCAGGACGGAGCGCCGCAGGTCGAGATGCCCTTCGACAGCGGCCGACCCGGCCTCGAGGCCGGGCACTCGGCACGCCCTGATCAAGATGGTCTGCGTCGACGCCCCCAGCAAGTTCACCGACTCCTCGAACCAGCACTCCTCGAGCCAGAGGGTATGACCGATCTGCGCACCGGTCAGATTGAGATGCCCGGAAATCCGCGCCCCGGCCAGCCGCAGACCCGCGACGGCGCCCGGTTGCGCGGTGTTCGCGCCCAGGAGAAGCGCCGCGATCACGGCGGCCCGCACCGTACGCGCGGGCCCCCACTGCCCACCTCCGGCGACGCGGTCGTCCTCGGGTACACCCGTGCGCAGGTCCACGGGGCGCCCCTCGGGGAACGCGTCCCACAGCTCACGCTCCGGTGGCGTCAGGTCGTCGTATGAGAGCACCCGGTCAGCGTAGTGATCTCCACTCGTTCCGGGAGAACCGCGAGGCGCGGCACGTCCCCTCCGCGTGCCGCGCCCCGTCCGCCGGACAGGACCCGCCGGCTCCGGCAGCTCGCCGCCGGAGCCGGGCTAGATCTCCGTCTCCACCGCCGGCAGCACCCCCGTCCGCGCCGCCTTCCCGTACCAGTACGCGCTCGACTTCGGCGTCCGGGCGAGCGTCGAGTAGTCGACGTACACCGCCCCGAACCGCTTCTCGTAGCCGTACGCCCACTCGAAGTTGTCCATCAGGGACCACAGGTAGTAGCCCCGGACATCGGCGCCGTCGGCGATCGCTCGACGGACCGCCGAGAGGTGGCCGTGCAGGTACGAGATGCGCTCCGGGTCGTGGACGCGGCCATCGGGGTCGGGCTTGTCGTCGTAGGCCGCGCCGTTCTCGGTGATGTACAGCGGCAGGCCCGGCGCCTCCCGCGTGTAGCGCATGATCAGCTCGTGCAGGCCGGTCGGGTCGATCGTCCAGCCCATCTCCGTGCGGTCGCCCGGAGTCTGGTGGAACAACACGTCGTCCGCGCTGGGCCACGGCGAGTGCTCGCTCGCCCCGTGGCCGTCCGCGCGCGGGCCGTTGACCCCGGTCTCGGCCGCCGAGACGAGCGTCGGGGTGTAGTAGTTCAACCCCAGCGCGTCCAACGGCTGGTTGATCGCCGCCAGGTCGCCCTCCAGGACGTACGACCAGTCGGTCACCGGCTCCGTCGCCGCGTACAGGCTCTCCGGGTACGCGCCGTGCAGGATCGGACCGTGGAAGATCCCGTTGGCCAGGTCGTCGATCTTCCGGGCCGCCGCCAGGTCCGCGGGATCCTGCGAAACCGGCCGCACCACCGAGGAGTTGAGGCTGAGCGCCACCGAGTTGCGGGCCGGCATCACCGAGCGCAGGGCCGACGTGCCCAGCCCGTGCGCCAGGTTGAGGTGGTGGGAGGCCCGCAGCGTCGCCACCGGCTCGGTGCGGCCCGGTGCGTGCACCCCCGACCCGTAGCCCAGGAACGCGCTGCACCACGGCTCGTTGAGCGTGATCCACTGCTCCACGCGGTCGCCGAGCGCCTCGCCGACGATCTGCGCGTACTCGGCGAACCGGTACGCGGTGTCGCGCTCCGGCCAGCCGCCCGCGTCCTCCAACTCCTGGGGGAGGTCCCAGTGGTAGAGGGTGACGGCGGGCTTGATGCCGTGCGCCAGCAGCTCGTCCACCAGGCGGCGGTAGAAGTCCAGGCCCCGCTGCACCGCAGGGCCCCGGCCCGTCGGCTGCACCCGTGACCAGGAGACCGAGAAGCGGTACGCGGTCAGGCCGAGCTCGGCCATCAGCGCCACGTCCTCGCGGTAGCGGTGGTAGTGGTCGACAGCGATGTCACCGTGCTCGCCGCCGGCGGTCCGGCCCGGCGTATGGCTGAAGGTGTCCCAGATGGACGGCGTACGGCCGTCCTCCCGCACCGCCCCCTCGATCTGGTACGCGGACGTCGCCGCGCCCCAGAGGAAGGCGGGGGGAAAGGACACGGAGGACATGGGCTCAGGCATGGAAGCGCTCCCATAGGGGGTCGTGGAGACCGACGGGTGTAGTGGCGGAGGGGGGAAGGTGGTGCACGGGGCCGGGGCGGCGGTGACCCGGCCCCCGCGGACGTACGACTGAGACGACCGAGGCGAAGGAGTGGGCGTCAACCCTTGATCGCGCCCTGCATGATGCCGCCCACGATCTGCTTGCCGAACAGCAGGAACGCGATCAGCAGCGGCAGCGTGCCGAGCAGGGCGCCCGCCATGATCACCGCTTGGTCGGGGACATAGCCGGTGCCGAGGGAGTTGAGGGCGACCTGCACGGTCGGGTTCTCCTGGTTGAGGGCGATGATCGGCCACAGGAAGTCGTTCCAGGCGAACACGAACGTCAGCAGGCCGAGTACGGCCATCGCGGGCCGCGCCGCCGGGAAGACCACGTGCCAGACGACCCGCAGACTGCTCGCACCGTCCACCCGCGCCGCCTCGATCAGCTCGCTCGGCAGCGCCTGCAACAGGTACTGCCGCATGAAGAACGTACCGAAGGCCGTGCACAGCGTCGGCAGGATGACCGTCTGGAGCTGGTTCGACCAGCCGAGGTCCGCCATCCACAGATACAGCGGTACGACCGCCAGCTGCGGCGGGATCATCATCGTGCCGATCGTCAGCATCAGCAGGACACCGGAGAACCGGAACCGCAGCTTGGCGAAGGCGAAACCGGCCAGCGTGGCGAACAGCACCGTGCTGATGGTGATCGTGCCCGCCACGAACATGGTGTTGAACATCGCCTTCCCGAGCCCGGCCTCCTCCCACGCCCGGTCCATGTTCTTGAACAGGTTCCCGCCGAACCACAGCGGCGGCGGGGTCTCCGCGAGCCGCCGGTCCGTGCGCGAGGCCGCGATCGCCGTCCACACCAGCGGGGCCAGCGAGACCAGGGCGAAGACGGACAGGACGACGTAGGTGAGCGGGCCGGCGTGCAGCTGCTTGCCGGCGCCCATGACCCGGGGGCGCTCGCGCCGGGGCTTCTTGTCCCGCTCGGCCTGAGGGAGTGTCAGTTCACTTGCGGTCATTGGGACTTCCTCAGCCGTCGGGACACCAGCAGTTGGATCACGGCGACGATCAGCAGGATCAGGAACATCGACCAGGCGATCGCGGACGCCTTGCCGAGGTTGCCGATGATCCAGCCCTGGTCGTACATGTACAGGCCGAGCGTCTGGTACTGGTGCTCGGAGCCGCCCTTCGAACCGCTCACCCCGCCGAACAGCAGGGGCTCACCGAAGAGCTGGGTCGCGCCGATCGTCGAGACGACCACCGTGAACAGGATCGTCGGCCGCAGCTGCGGGACCGTCACATGGAGGAACTGCTGCCAGCGGTTGGCACCGTCGATCGCCGCGGACTCGTAGAGGTCGGCCGGGATCGCCTGCATCGCGGCCAGATAGATCAGCGCGTTGTAGCCGGTCCAGCGCCAGATCACGATCGACGACACCGCGAACTGCGAACCCCAGTCGGACTCACGCCAGTTGACCGGGTCGATGCCGACGAACTCCAGCAGCCAGTTGATCATGCCGCCGTCCCACGAGTACAGCAGCACGAACACCAGCGTCGCCGCCGCCACCGACGTGGCGTACGGGGTGAGCATCACGACCCGCCACACGGTGGAGCCGCGCAGCTTGTAGTTGAGCAGGTGCGCCAGGCCGATCGCCATCAGCAGCTGCGGCACCGTGGAGATCACCCCGATGGTGAACGTGTTCCACAGCGCGTTCCAGAAGAAGTCCGAGGACAGCAGGTTCTGGTAGTTGTCCAGGCCGGTCCAGGTCTGCCCGTCGAGGTTGGCCAGCTGCACGTTGTGCAGCGAGTACCAGGCCGTGTACAGCAGCGGGACCAGCGAGAACGCCCCGAAGACGATGAAGAAGGGGGCGATGAACGCGTACGGCGACGCCTTCATGTCCCAGCGGTACAGCCGGCTGCGCCAGGAACCGTTGCCCGGCGGCGGCGTACCGCGACCGTGAGCGCGGCCGGCCGCGCCCGGCTGGTCACCGGGCGCGGCGTCGGCGCTCGACGCGGGATGCGCGAGGGCCTGCTTGGAGCTGCTCACTGGCCGAGCACGTCCTTGATCTCTTCGGAGGCCGCGTCCCAGCCCTCGTCAGGGCTCTTGCCCTTCTGCTCGACCTGGAGGATGCCGACGTCGGTCAGCGCGGTGTTGATCGCCTGGTCCTTGATGCCGAAGTACTGCGACGGGATGGTCTTCGCCGAGTCGGAGAAGATCTGTGTGATCGGCGCGTTCGAGAAGTACTCCGTGGTGGCGGCCGCCGGCTTCAGGGTCGAGTACGCCGCCGGGGTCGACGGGAAGCTCGCCTGCTTGGCGAACACCTTCGCCTGCTGCTCGGGCGCGGTCAGCCACTTCGCCAGCGCGATGGCCTCCTTCTGGTGCTTGCTCGACGTCGGCACACCGAGGAACGAACCGCCCCAGTTGGCCGCGGTCGGCGCGGCCGCCACGTCCCACTTGCCCTTGCCGGACTCACCGGACTTCTCCAGGATGTAGCCGATCATCCAGGCCGGGCAGGCCACCGTGGCGAAGGTGCCGTTGGCGTAGCCCTGGTCCCACGGCTTGTCGAACTGCTTCAGCTTCGCCGACATGTCGCTGGTCGCCACGTCCATGGCGACGTCCCAGGCCTTCTTGACGCTGTCCGACTTGTCCCAGGTGACGGTGCCGTCCGTCTGGTAGTAGCGCTCGGGTTCGCCGCCGAGGGCCGCGTTGTAGACCGAGGAGGCCGAGTCCACGAACTTGGTGCCGCTCGGCGCCTTCTTCATGTACTCCTTGCCCAGCTCGACGTACTTGCCCCAGTCGCCCTTCCACTGCGCGGCGAGCTTGGTGCGGTCCGTCTCCAGACCGGCCTTCTCGAACAGGTCCTTGCGGTAGCAGATCGCCATCGGGCCGACGTCGGTGCCGAGTCCGATCAGCTTGCCGTCCTTGCTGGTGGCCTGGGCGTTCTTCCACTCCAGCCACTGCGACTTGTCGACCTCCTTGCCGAGGTCCACGAACTTGTCGGCCTGGGTCTGCACGGCCTCGGTGATGTTCATGACCTCGATCGCCTGGATGTCGTCGGCCCCCGCGCCGGCCTGGAGCCGGGTGAGGACCTTCGGCCAGTAGACGTCGGTACGGGTGGTGACGTTCTCCTTGATCGTGATGTCGGGGTTGAGCTTCATGTACTCGTCGTAGAGGCCGGCCTGCTTGTAGCCGAAGGTGCCGAAGGTGCCGACGGTGAGGGTGGTCTTGCCACCGCCGCCGTTGCCACCGCCCTCGTCCGAAGCGTCGTCCGAGTCCTCGGCGCAGCCGGCGAGCAGCCCTGTCGTCAGCGCGGCGACGACCGCGAGGGTCGTCAGCCTGCGGGACCCGCGGGTACTCGTGCGCATTGCGTCCTCCTGTTGCCTGACGTGCCGACCCCCCGGCCAACTGCACTGTTGGGCCCGTTCGTTGTACTCGCTGCGGCTCGGGCGGGGAACGTGCGGGATGTGTATGTGTCAGGTACTGTGGGAGCGCTCCCACAAGTGATGAGTTGAAGGTTCGTCGGTCCGAGCGGGGGTGTCAAGGGCGTGGGAGCGGAGAGATGCGTTCAGTTATCGGGCCGTTAACTGGACCCACCTGAGCCCGTCCGGCGTTCGAGGACGAGGCCGTTCAGGCCGAAGCGGGGGTCTGGGGCGGCAGCCCCCAGGTGGGGTCAGTGCAGCAGACGGGACTGTTAGATTCCAGGCCGGCGTAAGGATCGGCGGGAAGGCGGAGCCCATGGCAACCCACGGAGCGCGGGGCCGAAGTGGCGGTCGGCCCACCCTCGAAGAGGTGGCGGCCCGCGCGGGCGTGGGCCGGGGCACCGTCTCCCGGGTGATCAACGGCTCGCCCCGGGTCAGTGACGCGACCCGCGCGGCGGTGGAAGCGGCGGTGGCGGAGCTCGGCTACGTCCCGAACACGGCGGCCCGCGCCCTGGCGGCGAACCGGACGGACGCGATCGCGCTGGTCGTGCCCGAGCCGGAGACGCGGTTCTTCGCGGAACCGTACTTCTCGGACATGCTGAAAGGCGTGGGCGCCGAGCTCTCCGAGACGGAGATGCAACTGCTGCTGATCTTCGCGGGCAGCGACCGGGAACGGCGCCGCCTGGCCCAGTACCTGGCGGCCCACCGCGTCGACGGCGTCCTGCTGGTCTCGGTCCACGCCGACGACCCCCTGCCGGACCTGCTGGCCCAGCTGGAGATCCCGGCGGTGATCAGCGGCCCTCGCTCCGCCGCGGAGACCCTGACCTCGGTGGACTCCGACAACTACGGCGGCGCCCGCTCGGCCGTCGAGCACCTGCTGTCCCGAGGCCGCACGCGGATCGCCCACATCACCGGCCGCCTCGACGTCTACGGCGCCCAGCGCCGTGTCGACGGCTACCGCGCCGCCCTGCGCGACGCGGGGCACGAGGTGGACGAGGGGCTGATGGAGGCGGGCGACTTCACGGAGGAGGGCGGCGCTCGGGCGATGAAGGTACTCCTGGAGCGCTGCCCCGACCTGGACGCGGTCTTCGCCGCGTCGGACGTGACGGCGGCGGGCGCCCGCCAGGCGCTGCGCGAGGCGGGTCGCCGTATCCCCGACGACGTGGCGCTCGTCGGCTACGACGACTCGGCCATCGCCCGCCACATGGACCCGCCGCTGACCAGCGTCCGCCAGCCGATCGAGGACATGGGCCGCATGATGCTGGACCTCCTCCTCGCCGAGATCGCGGATCGCCGGCCGGCGGTCTCGCGGGGACTGGAACGCCCGCAGATGGTGCTGGCGACGGAACTGGTGGTGCGGGCGTCGTCGTGAGCGGCCACGCCCTGCTGGACCTCGCCGAGGTCGGCGAGGTCGAGCCGTACCTGCGTTCCGTGGGCGAGGTGCTGCCTGCCTTCCGCGACTAGGACTCCGGCTGTGCCCGCCATCCGGTGATCGTCCCGCAGCCGCACCGGTAGGGCGACGACCCCCCCTGATCGACCGCGGCGCGCTGATCGACATCCGCACCACGGTCCACGCCCTCGGCCGAGCCACCCGCCTCCTGATGGACGTCGGCGACGAGGAGCGCGCCTGGCGGGGGACGCCGGCCCAGCCGGCGGTGCTCGACCGGGCCACCGCGCCGACCCCGGCGAACGCTTCGGGAGCGTACGGGAGTTGGTGCCGGCGTGGGGAGGCGACGTCAGCGGGGTAGCACCAGCCGCCACCGCCTCTCCCCGTCCTGCTCCTCCTCGGTCGGGATGAGCCCGGCCGCCGTGGCGACCGCCGCCGAGGCCAGGTGGTCGGGGTGGATGTGTGCGACGACCGTACGCACGGCCCGTCGCCCGAGCCAGGCGACCAGCCCCCGCGCTGCCTCGGACGCGAACCCCCGCCCCTGCCACGGTGTGCCGACCACCCAGGCGATCTCGGCGCTGTGGTCCCCGGTGACCGTGGCCTGGACCGTGCCCACGAGACGGGACTCCGCGCGCAGCCGCAGTACCCAGTTGACCCAGGAGACGCCCGGGTCGGGGGATCCGACGACGAGCCGCTCGTAGCGGGCGCGCAGGTCGGCGGGGGAGTGGGGCGTGCCGCCGATGAAGGTGTGCAGCGCCGGGTCCGACAGGACGACGGCCATCTCCTCGGCGTGCTCGACGCGCAGCGGGAGGAGGTCGAGGCGGGCGGTGGAGATGGGCTCGGCGGGTACGCGGGGCTCCGACATCGTGCGCAGCCTATGGCCTGCCCCGGGAACGATCGTGAAAAAGCTTCAGCCGGTGACTTCTTCGCGAAGTCACCGGCTGAAGGCCTGGGGTGAGTGACGGGACTCGAACCCGCGGCATCCTGGACCACAACCAGGTGCTCTACCAGCTGAGCTACACCCACCATGACCGGCGATCGACTTCCGGGAAGTCCCCGACCGGCCGAGAAAAAGTGTACAGGGTCCGAAGGGGTGCTCGCGCACAGCTTTTGCGGCGCCCCTCGGTGACCCCTCGCGCCCGCCTACTGAGCAGGCAGAACGTGCTTCGCGGCGATCGACTTCGCGGTGTCCGAGTCGGGGCCGGGCTGCGGTACGAAGATGGCCTCGCGGTAGTAGCGGAGTTCGGCGATGGACTCGCGGATGTCGGCGAGGGCGCGGTGGTTGCCGTTCTTCTCGGGGCTGTTGAAGTAGGCGCGCGGGTACCAGCGGCGGGCCAGCTCCTTGACCGACGAGACGTCGACGATGCGGTAGTGGAGGTAGTCCTCCAGTGTCGGCATGTCGCGCAGCAGGAAGCCGCGGTCCGTGCCGACGGAGTTGCCGCACAGCGGGGCCTTGCCGGGTTCCTTCACGTGCTCGCGTACGTACGCCAGGACCTGCTCCTCGGCGTCCGCCAGCGTCGTGCCGCCGGCGAGCTCGGCGAGCAGTCCGGACGCGGTGTGCATCTGACGCACCACCTCCGGCATCGTCTCCAGCGCCGCCTCGGGCGGGCGGATGACGATGTCCACTCCTTCGCCGAGTACGTTCAGCTCGGAGTCGGTGACGAGGGCGGCAACCTCGATGAGCGCGTCGTCGGACAGCGAGAGGCCGGTCATCTCGCAGTCGATCCACACCATGCGATCGTTCATGCGAACACCCTACGGCTGACGTCCGTGTATTGGTGCCCCGCGGCGCAGTGGCCGTGCACCGGGGGCTGCCGCCCCCAGACCCCCGCTTCGGCCTGGACGGCCTCGTCCTCAAACGCCGGACGGGCTGGGTGCGCCCGTCCGGCGTTACGAGGTCATGCTCCGCTGCGCTGCCCCGGCAGGCTCGCCCGGCCGCCGACGTACAGTTCGCGCCCGTTCTCCGAGGGCGCGGACGTGCCGACGGGCGCCGGGGTGCGGCGGGTCTGCAGCGGCACCGGGCCGCCCTCCGGGTACGGGGCGGGCGGTGGGCCCTGCTGGAGCGCGGGGCCCGGCGTGTGCTCCACGTCCGTCGGCCGTTCGGCCTGGGGGCGCCGCGCACGGTACGCCGCCCGGTAGGCGGCCGGCGACGAGCCGAGCTGGCGGCGGAAGTGGCCGCGCAGCGCCACCGGCGAGCGGAAGCCGCAGCGGCCCGCCACCTCGTCCACCGAGTAGTCCGACGTCTCCAGCAGACGCTGTGCCTGCAGAACCCGCTGGGTGATCAGCCACTGCAGCGGGGCGCTCCCGGTGAGGGAGCGGAAGCGGCGGTCGAAGGTGCGACGCGACATGTACGCGCGTGCCGCCAGCGTCTCCACATCGAACTGCTCGTGGAGGTGCTCCAGCGCCCAGGCGACGACCTCGGCCAGCGGGTCGGCGCCGATCTCCTCCGGTAAAGATCGATCGAGGTAGCGCTCCTGACCACCGGATCGGCGCGGCGGGACCACCAGACGGCGGGCCAGGGCCCCTGCCGCCTCGTTGCCGTGGTCCGTCCGCACGATGTGGAGACAGAGATCGATTCCGGCCGCCGTACCCGCCGACGTCAGGACGTCGCCGTCGTCGACGAACAGCTCTCTCGGATCGACGTGCACCGACGGGTAGCGCTTGGCCAGCGTCGGTGCGTACATCCAGTGCGTTGTCGCGGGGCGGCCGTCCAGCAGGCCCGCCGCGGCGAGGACGAAGGCACCGGTGCACAGCCCGACTATGCGGGCGCCTTCCTCGTGCGCCCGGCGCAGTGCGTCGAGCGCGTCCTCGGGCGGTGGAGAGGTGATCGAACGCCAGGCCGGCACGACGACCGTGCCCGCCCGTGATATCGCCTCCAGGCCATGTGGCGCGGTGAGTTCCAGGCCCCCTGTGGTCCGCAGCGGGCCTTCCTCGCCGCCGCACACCAGCAAGCGGTAGCGCGGCACGCCGGCGTCCTGGCGGTCGATCCCGAACACCGACAGCGGTATGGAACTCTCGAAGATGGGGCCGCCGCCGAACAGCAGCACCGCGACGATCTCCTTGCGGCGTCGCCCGGAAAGCTTCCGGGCCGCAGCTTCCGGCGCGGCAGTGGAGTCGTGGCTCATACTGCTAAGCCCCCCTCGGTGGTCGCGGCTCCTCGGTTGTGTCGCTCCTGCACGTTTCCCCTCGGTCCTGCACGAGTCCCCCGCCGTAGACAGTCAAGATCGAATCTACTGTGTCGCGCCGCGCCTCAGTGGCCGGTTCGACACTCGGCACATTGTCGACTTGGCAACTTGGCGTGAAGCATTCGATCACGAAGCGTTGCACTCACGGGCCGTGCAGGGAAGTGCGCCTTGTCGCAGTGGCCAATCCACGTAGGGTGCGCAGGGCCCCTGAGGCCCTTTCCGTGCAGGTGGAACGGGGGTTGGGGGGTGTTCTGGGCAGGGGATGCATGCGCGCCAGAAGTTGGCTGAAAAGCAGCGTGCCCGTGCGCGGAAACCGGTCAGCCGACCGGTGTATTTCAACCAGTGTGACGTCCGCCTCTATGGGCCCCGGTTCCGGTCCTGTGATGGCGTCCGCGACGCGAGGGCGACGGGGTGGTGCGCTCCTCGTCCTTCAGGCGTGCCGCGCCGCGTTCCGACTGGCGCAGCAGCAGACGGCAGACGGCCGTCACGGCGGCGAGACCGAAGGCCGTGCCCGCGGCGCCGGCGAGGGAGGTGCCGTACCAGAGGAGGACCACGGGGACCAGGACGCAGCTGAAGGCCGCCCAGCGGACCACGTCGGTGGCGCTGTCGTCGGAGGGCGTGCGGGGTCCGGGCATGGGTGGGTACTCCTGGGTTCCCTGGGGCGGTGGCTCAGGGGGTTCAACGCCTGTTCGAGCGGTCGGTCACTGGTGCGGGAACGTTCCGGCTATGGGCACAGGTGAACCCTGTGCAAACCGCCTGTACACCGCAGCAACCATTGCGTTACGGGCGTCCCCTCGTGCATGCTCCCTGGAACCCGTTCGACCGTGAGCGGGGATCTGGGCTAAGGAGGCGTGCCGCCGTACCCTTGGGGGTATGGGGTTGGGAAGACCATTCCCGGACACAGCTCCGCCGCACACTGCTGCATCCGTCAGCGAGTTCCGCTCGCGGCCCACCCATAAAGGATCAATACGCCGAGACAGCCATGGCCGGTCACGAATTCTTCGAACCCGCGGACCGCAAGCGCCAGGTCGCCGACCCGACTGCGGCCGATCCCCTGGCGGCGGACGAGTCACGCCAAGCCTGCGACCCCGCCTTCAAGCATGGCGTCGTCGTCGGCTTCGACGGCTCCACCTCCAGTGAGCGCGCCCTCGCGTACGCCATCGGCATGGCCCATCGCTCCGGGTCGGGCCTGATCATCGTCCACGTCGCCAACCGGCTGCCCACCACGGTGTGGGCCGGCTGCGAGCCGCCGGTCTTCGTCGACGTCCCGGACCACCGCACGGAGGTGCTCGGCCTCGAACTCGCCTGCGCCGACTATCTCGCCGAGGTGCCCTGGATCCTCGTCGAGCGCGGCGGTGACATCTGCCACGAACTCGAAGAGGTCGGGCGGGAGTACGAGGCGGACGCGATCGTCGTCGGCTCCACGCACGGCATCGTCGGCCGGATCTTCGGGTCGGTCGCGGGGCGGCTCGCCAAGCGGGCCAAGCGTCCCGTCGTTGTCATTCCGTAACTCACCGTTGGCCCAGGTGAGATGGCGCCTGGGAAACCGTCGGCCTCCTTTGTGCAGCGCGCAAATCTACTGACGCGTAGAGGTGTTTGTGCCTTTGTGAAGGGCATATAGGGGTCACCGCACAACTGCACATGCATGAAGGGAGCCCGCCGTGGACAACGACGTCTCTGCGGGAAGCGGAACCACTACCGTGGTCGGCCGACTCGCCCTCGGAATCACCCTGTTGGCCTTCGGGCTGGGGTACGCCGACGTGATCGACGGTGTGTCAGCCGCTGACGCCGTATCAATCGCCCAGTACGTGGGCGGAATTGCCCTCTTCGTCGCCGGGCTGCTGGCCCTGCGCGACCGTGACTCCGCGAACGGGACCGCGTTCGTGGCGCTCGGGGCCCTGTGGTTCACCTGGGCCGTCTCCGTCGACGCGGCGGTCTCCGAGAACGCGGCCGGGTTGTTCCTGCTGCTGTTCGCCCTTGTGGCGCTGTCCCTCACGCTGGCGGGGGGTGACCAACTCGGGCAGGGGGCCTACGGGTTGTTCTTCGTGTCCCTGGTGCTCATGGCGATCGCCCACTTCGCCGGTAATGACGGGCTCACCAAGGTGGGTGGCTGGTTCGCCGTCGCCGCGGGTGCGGTGGCCTGGTATGCGGCGACCGCGGCGATGGCTCACTGGCCGACCGCGCTTCCGCGACGCGCTGCGGGCCGGGGCGTGACGGCCACCGGTTAGCTGCGCCGGCTGGGGGGTTGGGCGGCTCCCCGGCGATTAAAACGGACCCCCCGTGAGTGGTGGCATCACGTGGGGGTCCGTTCTGTTACGTCGGCCTGTGCGGGGCGTGGGGGCTTGTCGCGCAGTCCCCGCGCCCCTGAAGGGGCGCTACTCCACCGTTACCGACTTGGCGAGGTTCCTCGGCTTGTCGATGTCGCGGCCCAGGGACAAGGCCGTGTGGTAGGCGAGGAGTTGGAGGGGGATGCCCATCAGGATCGGGTCGAGTTCGTCCTCGTTCTTGGGGACGACGATCGTCTGGTCGGCCTTCTCCTGGGGCTGGTGGGCGACCGCGAGGATCTTGCCGCTGCGGGCCTTGATCTCCTCCATGGCGGCGCGGTTCTTCTCCAGGAGGTCGTCGTCGGGGACGATGGCGACCGTCGGGAGGGCGGGCTCGATCAGGGCCAGGGGGCCGTGCTTGAGCTCGGAGGCGGGGTAGGCCTCGGCGTGGATGTAGGAGACCTCCTTGAGCTTGAGGGAGGCCTCGCGGGCGACCGGGTAGCCACGGACTCGGCCGATGAAGAGCATCGAGCGGGCCTCGGCGTACTGCTGGGCCAGCTTCTCGATCTCCGCCTCCTGCTTCATGATCTCGGAGATCTGGGCGGGCAGCTTGCGCAGGCCCTCGATGATGCGCTTGCCGTCGCGGACGGAGAGGTCGCGGGTGCGGCCCAGGTGCAGGGCGAGGAGCGCGAAGGCGACCGTCGTGTTCGTGAAGCACTTCGTCGAGACCACGCAGACCTCGGGGCCCGCGTGGACGTAGATGCCGCCGTCGGCCTCGCGGGCGATCGCGGAGCCCACGACGTTCACGATGCCCAGCACCCGCGCACCCTTGCGCTTCAGCTCCTGGACGGCCGCGAGGACGTCGTACGTCTCACCGGACTGGGAGACGGCGATGTAGAGGGTGTCGGGGTCCACGACCGCGTTGCGGTAGCGGAACTCCGACGCCGGCTCGGCGTCCGCGGGGATGCGGGCCAGCTCCTCGATCATCTGGGCGCCGATCATGCCCGCGTGGTACGAGGTGCCGCAGCCGAGGATCTTCACGCGGCGGATCTGGCGGGCCTCGCGGGCGTCCAGGTTGAGGCCGCCGAGGTGCACGGTGGAGAAGCGGTCGTCGATGCGGCCGCGCAGGACGCGGTCCACGGCGTCGGCCTGCTCGTGGATCTCCTTGTGCATGTAGGTGTCGTGGCCGCCCATGTCGTAGGAGGCGGCCTCCCACTCGACCGTGGTGGGCTCCGCCGTCGTACGGGTGCCCTCCGTCGTGTAGGTGCGGAAGTCGTCGGCCTTGAGGGTGGCCATCTCGCCGTCGTCGAGGGTCACTATCTGGCGCGTGTGGGCCACCAGCGCGGCGATGTCCGAGGCGACGAACATCTCCTTCTCGCCGATGCCGAGGACGACCGGGGAGCCGTTGCGGGCGACGACGATGCGGTCCGGGAAGTCGGCGTGCAGGACCGCGATGCCGTACGTGCCCTCGATGAGGCGCAGGGTCTCGCGGACCTTGTCCTCCAGCTTCTCCTGCTGCGAGCGGGCGATGAGGTGGACCAGGACCTCGGTGTCGGTCTCGGAGAGGAACTCGATGCCGTCCGCCTCCAGCTTGCGGCGCAGGTCGGAGGCGTTGTCGATGATCCCGTTGTGGACGACGGCGACCTTGCCCTCGGCGTCCAGGTGCGGGTGGGCGTTCACGTCGGAGGGGGCGCCGTGGGTGGCCCAGCGGGTGTGGGCGATGCCGGTCGTGCCCTTGAAGCGCGCCGGGACCTTGGCCTCCAGCTCGCGGACCCGGCCCTTGGCCTTGACCGTCTTCAGGCCCGCCGCCTTGGGGGACGTGACGGCGATGCCCGCCGAGTCGTAGCCGCGGTACTCCAGGCGCTGCAGACCCTCCAGCAGCAGGGGAGCCACGTCACGCTTCCCGATGTATCCGACGATTCCGCACATATATATGTATCCCTAGCCGTAGACGATCCGGCGCAGCTGGCGGAGGGTGAGCTCCGCCGGGGCCACTGCCCGGTATTTCAGGTCCGCCTCGATCTGTTCGAAGATCGTCGCGTTCACCAGGCCCTGGGCCTGGAGCTCGCGGTGGCGGCGACGGACGTATTCCTCGGTCGTCTCGTCGAAGTAGGCGAGCACATCCTGGATCACCCGCAGCGCCTCGCCCCGGTTGAGGGGGGTGGTGCGGGTCAGGTGATCAACAAGGTCGTCGTGCACTCGGTAGATCCTGGGTTATCGGAGGCGCGTTCGCAAGAATTCTGCCCGATTTCGGGCAAACGCCTGGCGGCCTGCTGTGGAAACCCTTGGGAGAACATTGGAGGGCTCATGGGGGCCTGTTCCGGAGCTGTCCATGCGTCGGCTCGCATCCCGTTGCCTGAGGGGACGAGTTTCGGACGCCATGGACATTCCTCGCATGGGAGTACCCCAGCAGCTCGCCGAGCGCATGAGCATGGCCGAGCAGCACGAGTACCTGCGCGCCAGATTCTCGCGGCGCACGATGATCAGGGGCGGCGCCGTCACGCTGGGCGCCGTCGCGGGTGGCGCGTTCGTGCCGGGCGCCACCGCCCAGGCCGCCGTACCGACACAGCGGACCGCCGCGGCCACTGAGACTGTCGACGGGGCACTTGTCGCCCCCTTCGGCCGTCACCTCGCCTACGGCAACGACCCGCGCACCGAGATGACCGTCTCCTGGCAGGTCCCGGTCGCCGTGCAGAAGCCGTTCATCCGCATCGGCGCTCACCCCTGGGACCTCTCCCGCAAGATCGAGGCCGAGGTGCGCACCCTCCACACCCCGGCCGGCGTCGGCGCGAGCGCCGACCACACCCAGTACTACGTCCACGCCAAGCTGACCCGCCTGCGCCCGGGCCGGACGTACTACTACGGCGTCGGCCACGCCGGCTTCGACCCCGCCGAGCCGCACCTGCTGGGCACCCTCGGCACCTTCACCACCGCCCCCGCGCACAAGGTCCCCTTCACCTTCACCGCCTTCGGCGACCAGGGCGTCAGCTACCACGGCCTGGCCAACGACAGCCTGCTCCTCGGCCAGAACCCGGCCTTCCACCTGCACGCCGGCGACATCGCGTACGCCGACCCGTCCGGCGCGGGCAAGACCGCCGACACCGGCTTCGACTCGCGGGTGTGGGACCAGTTCCTCGCCCAGACCGAGTCGGTCGCCAAGTCCGTGCCGTGGATGGTGTCGTACGGCAACCACGACATGGAGGCCTGGTACTCGCCCAACGGCTACGGCGGCGAGGAGGCCCGCTTCACGCTCCCCGACAACGGGCCGGACAAGAAGCACCTGCCGGGCGTCTACTCCTTCGTCCACGGCAACACGGCGATCATCTCGCTGGACCCCAACGACGTCTCCTTCGAGATCCCGGCCAACCTCGGCCTCTCCGGCGGCACCCAGACCAAGTGGTTCGAGGCGCAGCTGAAGAAGTACCGGGCCGCGAAGGACATCGACTTCATCGTCGTGTTCTTCCACCACTGCGCGTACTGCACCTCCACGGCGCACGCCTCGGAAGGCGGTGTGCGCCAGGAGTGGGTGCCGCTGTTCGAGAAGTACACGGTCGACCTCGTCATCAACGGGCACAACCACCAGTACGAGCGGACGGATGTGATCAAGGGGAACGAGGTCGCCAAGAAGCTGCCGATCGGCGGCACGGCGTATCCCGAGACCGAGGGCGTGGTGTACGTGACGGCGGGGGCGGCGGGCCGCAGCCTGTACGCGTTCAGCGCGCCGGACTCCTACGAGGGGCACGAGCACGAGCAGGAGTCCGTGGCCTCGTTCGTCAACGTCAAGGACGGCAAGCAGAACGAGACGGTCGCCTGGTCCCGGGTGCGCTATCTCAACTACTCGTTCCTGCGCGTCGACGTCCAGCCCGCGCCGAGGGGCCACTACGCCACGCTGAAGGTGCAGGGCATCGCCGAGACGGGTGACCGGATCGACCACTTCACGGTGGCCCGCCGGGCCAAGTAGACCGACCCGCCCTACATCCGTTTGAGGACGGCCTGCTTGGCCATCGTGAACTCCTCGTCCGTGAGCACGCCCGTGCGGTGCAGCTCGCCGAGTTCACGCAGGCGGCGCAGGAGGGCGTCGTGGTCGTCCTCGACGGACGCGACCGGAGGGGAAGGCAGTTCCGGTCGCGCGTCCCGTACGTCCGTGGCGCCGGCCCTGGACGGGTGCGGCAGACGGGCCTGGACCGCCGCCGCGACCAGGGCCATCAGCGGGTCCTTCTTGAAGCCCCACAGCTCCACGGAGTTGGCGTCGTACTTGGGCGGCGCCTTGGTGGGAGCGTTCCTGACGGTGAAGCGGAGGTAGCCGTTCTCCAGGCCCGCCGCCGGATGCCACTCCACGGCCGTGATGTCGGCCAGCGCGAGGGAGCGGGTGCCGGCGGCGGCCTTGGCGTCCTCCGTCTTCCAGTTCCACTCCAGGCGGATGTGCTCGCCGTCGAAGGTCGCGGTGCCGTCACCGGCGGAGACCGACAGGGGCAGGGAGGGGCCCGGCAGCAGGTACTCGTCGACCGGGTCGCCCGGCACCTCGTCCAGCAGCCGGGCGTTGCGTACCTCGTCCACGAAGTACTCGGCGACGCCGTACCGGTCGGACTCGACGATCAGCTGATACGGGTCGTTGGGCTCGGTGAGCCGGCCGCCCGTGGCGTGCAGCAGCGGGTCGGCACCGTCGCGCAGGCGCAGCCGCAGCCGCCCGGTTTTCTTGCCCTGCTCGAAGGAGACACCGGCCAACGCCCCCAGGGGGACGACCAGTTCACCCAGCGTCTTGCGGAAAAGGCTGACGTTCTTGTCCCGTCCGGGGGTCAGCCGCAGTGTGTCGCCGTCGAAGACCCACGTGCCGTCCTTCTGGATGATTTCCGCCATGGGGGGATTGTTTCATCGGTTCTGCGGCAGAGTGGTCTCTACCAATCCCGAAGGGAGCGCATGTGAGACGGCACCACAGAACGACTCCCCGTATGACCCGGATCCTCGGATCCCTGCTGCTCGTTGCGGCGGCCGGCGCCTTCACGGCCGGCGCGGCACCGGCGTCCGGCGAGCCGATACCCCTGGGCCGGGTGGTCCCGGCACCCGCGTCGGTGGCGCCCAGCGGATCCCCGTACCGCATCACCGACGGCACCCGCATCCTCGTCGACGACTCCCGCGAGGCCCGGCGCGTCGGCGAGTACCTCGCGGGCGTGCTGCGGCCGTCCACCGGGTACCCCCTGCCGGTCACTTCGCACGGCCGGGGCGGCGTCCGACTGCGCCTGGCGCAGGGCCCGTTCGGCGCGGAGGGATACCGCCTCGCCAGCGGCCGCAGTGGCGTCACCATCACGGCGGCGGGGCCCGCCGGCCTCTTCCACGGCGTCCAGACCCTGCGCCAACTCCTCCCGGCGGCCGTCGAGAAGGACTCCGTCCAGCCCGGCCCCTGGCTGGTCGCGGGCGGCACGATCACGGACACCCCGCGCTACGGCTGGCGCGGCGCGATGCTCGACGTCTCCCGGCACTTCTTCACCGTCGACCAGGTCAAGCGCTACATCGACCAACTCGCCCTCTACAAGATCAACAAGCTGCATCTGCACCTCAGCGACGACCAGGGCTGGCGCATCGCCCTCGACTCCTGGCCACGCCTCGCGACGTACGGTGGCTCGACGCAGGTCGGCGGCGGCCCCGGTGGCTACTACACCAAGGCCGACTACAAGGAGATCGTCCGGTACGCGTCCGCCCGCTACCTGGAGGTCGTCCCCGAGATCGACATGCCGGGCCACACGAACGCGGCGTTGGCCTCGTACGCCGAGCTCAACTGCGACGGTGTGGCACCCCCGCTCTACACCGGCACGGACGTCGGCTTCAGCTCGCTGTGCGTCGGCAAGGAGATCACGTACGACTTCGTGGACGACGTGATCCGGGAGCTCGCCGCGCTCACGCCGGGGAAGTACCTGCACATCGGCGGGGACGAGGCGCACTCCACGAGTCACGAGGACTATGTGAAGTTCATGGACCGGGTGCAGCCGATCGTCGCCGAGTACGGGAAGACCGTGGTCGGCTGGCATCAGCTGACCGGGGCGGACCCCTCGCGGGGGGCTCTGGCGCAGTACTGGGGGCTGGACGGCACCAGTGCGGAGGAGAAGGCGCAGGTCGCTGCCGCCGCGCGGAACGGGACCGGGGTCATCCTGTCTCCGGCCGACCGGATCTACCTCGACATGAAGTACACCGCCGACACTCCGCTGGGGCTGGACTGGGCCGGGCTGGTGGAGGTGAAGCGGTCGTACGACTGGGATCCGGGCAACTACCTTGCGGGGGCGCCGGCTTCGGCGATCAGGGGCGTGGAGGCTCCGCTGTGGACGGAGACGATCACGAAGTCTGCGGACGTCGAGTACATGGCATTTCCGAGGCTGGCGGGGGTGGCCGAGCTGGGGTGGTCGTCGGCTTCCACGCATGATTGGGACGGGTACAAGGTGCGTCTTGCTGCGCAGGGGCCGCGGTGGGAGGCGTTGGGGATCAATTACTACCGATCGCCACAGGTGCCTTGGTGATTCGTCTGCGGGCCGGTGGGGGTTGATCGCGCAGTTCCCCGCGCCCCTAAAGGGGCGCCACAGGCGCCGGACGTGTAGACGGGCGCCCCCGGAGGACCGTACTCCGGGGGCGCCCGCCAGTCCTTATGGGGCCGTGTCTACAGCCCTGCGATCGGGTTCTTCAGGTTGCCGACGAGCTGTAGTGCGCCCGCCGGGTCCGCCAGGTCGACCATCTGCTTGTTGTTGCGCAGCTGGAGGCGGTTGAGGCAGGACAGGGCGAACTCGGGGGCGAACATGTCGTACTGCTTGAACTTGTCGGCGAGTTCGGGCACCGAGTGCTGGTAGTCCCGGGTGACCTCGGCGACCGTGCGCCAGAAGTCGTCCTCCTCCAGGATTCCTTCGGCGGCGAGGTTCGCGGCGAGGAAGCGGAAGAAGCAGTCGAAGACGTCCGTGAAGACGGACAGGAGCTTCTTGTCCTCCGGGACCTCTACGCGCAGCCGCTCGACCGTCGGCGGCAGTACCGCGTCCGGGTCCATGACGGCGATCTCCTCGGCGATGTCCTTGTAGATCGCGCGCTCCACGACGCCGTCCTTCAGGACCAGGATGACGTTCTCGCCGTGCGGCATGAACACCAGGTCGTAGGCGTAGAAGCTGTGGAGGAGGGGCGTGAAGTAGGCCCGCAGGTAGCGGCGCAGCCACTCCGTCGGGGTCAGGCCCGACTGCTCGATCAGCGCGCCCGCGAAGGACGCGCCCTCGTGGTCGACGTGGACGAGGGAGGCCATGGTGGCGAGCGACTCGCCGTCCTTGAGGGACGACACCGGGCTCTCGCGCCAGAGCGCGGCCAGCATCTTGCGGTACGGCGAGTAGCGGTCCGTCGCCTTCTCGTACTCCAGGTGCCGGTAGCCGACGGCGGCGCGCTCGCGGATGATCGACAGGCCCGTCGACTTCAGCACCGGGTCGTTGTCGATGAGCTGGGCCAGCCAGTCGTTGATGGCGGGGGTGGCCTCCATGTAGGCGGCCGAGAGTCCGCGCATGAAGCCCATGTTGAGGACGGACAGGGCCGTCTTCACGTAGTGCTTCTCGGGGCTGGACTGGTTGAAGAAGGTCCGGATGGACTGCTGGGCCAGGTACTCGTCGTCGCCCTCGCCCAGGCAGACCAGGTGCTTCTGGGCGACCTCGGCGGCGAAGGTGACGGTGAGCTTGTTCCACCACTGCCAGGGGTGGACGGGGATGAAGAGGTAGTCGGCGGGGTCGAGGTCCTGCTCGCGCAGGACGCCGTGGAAGCGCTCGACGGTCTCCTCGCCCAGCTCGTCCCGTACGAAGGTCTCGTACTCGATGCCGACACCGGCCGTGAACGCCGCGCGCGACTTGTGCGCCGCCAGCCACACCAGTCGGACCGGGCTCGCGGTCTCGGGGGCGTACGACAGGTACTCGTGGATGCCGAAGCCGAGCCGCCCGTTGTTGGCGACGAAGCAGGGGTGGCCCTCGGTCATGCCGGTCTCGATGGCCTGGAAATCGCTTTTGACGAGCTCGGCGACCGGGGTCTGCGGCTTGGTGAGCTTGTAGCAGGTGCCGGAGAGGGTGGAGGAGATCTCCTCCAGGTAGACCGGCAGGACCTCGTCGCTCAGGCCCAGGGACTTCTGCAGATCGATGATGAAGTCCAGGGCGGCGAGCGGGAGTTCGGCGCCGTCGCGGTGGCGGGTGATCGAGTCGGCGTCGACCTGCCAGTGGTCGAGGGCGCGGAGCACGGCCGTGAAGGTGTACCGGGTCAGGCCGTCGTCGCTGCGGACGACGTATGTGCCGTCACCGGTGGCCTCCGGTGTGATGAGGCGTTCGTGGGCGAACTCGGCGAGTGCCTTGCGGATCAGGAGGCGGTTGGCCCGCGCCCAGCGGTGGGGGGACAGATGCGCTATGGCGTCGGACAGGGTCATACGGCTACTCCTCGGGCGGCCACGAACTGCTCGCGCGTGCAGAAGCTCAGCAGCGCGCGCTTCTCCGGCTTCTGGATTTCCCGTTCGGGCACGAACCCGACGGCCTCGTTCAGGGCGTGTACGGCCTTGTTGGCCACGTCCGGCTCGACGACGACGCGCTCCACCGCCGGGTCCTCGAAGAGGTGCGCCATCACGGCGGTGATGACGGACCGGGTGAAGCCGCGGACGGGCTTGTCGGTGGGCGGCGTGAGGAAGTGCATGCCGATGTCGCCCGGCTGCGGCTCGTACAGACCGACCAGTTCGCGGTGGGCGGGGTCGTAGTACTCCATCAGGAAGGCCGGTTCGCCGTTCTGGAGTCCGAGCAGCGCGTGGTGGTGCTCGTCCGCCGCGATCTCCATGTAGGCGCGCTCGACGTCCACCAGGCTCGCGTCCTGCATCATCCAGAAGGCCGCCTTGGGGTGGGTGACCCAGTGGTGCAGCAGCTCGGCGTCTTTCAGGGGGTCGAGCGGGCGGAAGGTGAAGGTGCCTGTGCCGGTGGTGCTCATACGGAGAACTCCTGGAACGCGATCGTCTTCTCGACCGGGTAGTACTCGGTGCCGAGCAGCTCGCGGATGATGTACGCGTTCCGGTACGGGCCCATCCCCAGGTCGGGGCTGGTGATGCTGTGCGTGTGGACGCCGGCGTTCTGGAGGAAGACCCCGCGGCCGGTGACGTCGATGGCGTAGTTGCGGGCGACGTCGTAGTTGCCCTGGGAGTCGTAGACCAGGCGGTCGCGCACGGGCTTCAGGAACTCCGGCTCGGCGTACTTGTAGCCGGTGGCCAGGACCAGGCCCTGCGAGTCGAGCTCGAAGTCCTTCTCCTGCTCCTCCTGGCGGAAGGAGAGGGTGTACGTGCCGTTCTCGTACCGCGCGCCGTTCAACGAGGAGTTGGTGAGCAGACGGGTGGGGACCGGGCCGCCGAGGTTCTTCTGGTAGAGCAGGTCGAAGATCTCGTTGATGAGGTCGCCGTCGATGCCCTTGAACAGGCCCTTCTGCTCGGCGGTGAGGCGGTAGCGGGTCGCCTCCGGCAGCTCGCGGAAGTAGTCGACGTACTCCGGGGACGTCATCTCCAGCGTGAGCTTGGTGTACTCCAGCGGGAAGAAGCGCGGGGAGCGGGTGACCCAGTTCAGCCGGTAGCCGTGGACGTCGATCTCGCTGAGCAGGTCGTAGTAGATCTCGGCGGCCGACTGGCCCGAGCCGACCAGCGTGATCGAGTCCTTCTTCTGCAGCTCCTGCTTGTGCTGCAGATAGCGGGAGTTGTGGATGAAGTCGCCGCCCAGGCCCTGGCAGGCCTCGGGTATGTAGGGCGGGGTGCCGGTGCCGAGGACGAGGTGACGGGCGCGGTAGGTGTCACCGGCGGCCGTCCGCACGACGTACAGCTCGGCCCCTTCGTCGTACGTCACCTCGGTGACCGTCGTGCTGAAGCGGACGCTGCTCAGCTTGTTCGCGGCCCAGCGGCAGTAGTCGTCGTACTCGACCCGCAGCGGGTAGAAGTTCTCGCGGATGTAGAACGAGTACAGCCGGCCCTTCTCCTTCAGGTAGTTCAGGAAGGAGTACGGCGAGGTGGGGTCGGCGAGGGTGACCAGGTCCGACATGAACGGGGTCTGGAGGTGGGCGCCGTCCAGGAACATGCCCGCGTGCCACTCGAAGTCCGGCTTCGACTCCAGGAAGACACCGTCGAGCTCGTCGATCGGCTCGGTCAGGCAGGCGAGGCCGAGGTTGAACGGGCCGAGCCCGATCCCCACGAAATCATGGGTTTTGGTCGGGTTTTCAGGACGCGCGGTCAAGGGACTCTCCCAGGTACTGCTCGGCGTGGCCGGCGATCAGGTCGAGGACGGCGGCGATGTCGGCCGTCGTGGTCTCGGGGTTGAGCAGGGTGAACTTCAGGTAGTGACGGCCGCCCACCTTGGTGCCCGCGACCACCGCGTCGCCGGAGGCGAACAGGGCCTTGCGGGCGTACAGGTTGGCGCGGTCGATCTCGGCGGGGTCGGTGACGGTCGCCGGGATGTAGCGGAAGACGAGGGTGGAGAGGGACGGCTCGACCACGACATCGAAGCGGGGGTCGGCGGCCAGCAGTTTCCAGCCCTCCACCGCCAGGTCGCAGACCTCGTCGAAGAGCTGCCCGATGCCGTCGGCGCCCATCACCCGCAGGGTCATCCACAGCTTGAGGGCGTCGAAACGGCGGGTGGTCTGCAGGGACTTGTCGACCTGGTTGGGGATGCGCTCCATCACCATGCGGCGCGGGTTGAGGTACTCCGCGTGGTAGGTCGCGTGGCGGAGCGTCGAGGCATCCCGGACCAGTACCGCCGACGAACTCACCGGCTGGAAGAAGGACTTGTGGTAGTCGACGGTGACCGAGTCGGCGCGCTCGATGCCGTCGATGCGGCCCCGGTACTTCACGGAGGCGAGCAGCCCGCAGCCGTAGGCGGCGTCGACGTGCATCCAGGCGCCGAACTGCTCGCACAGCTCGGCGATCTCGGGCAGCGGGTCGATGGAGCCGAAGTCGGTGGTGCCGGCGGTGGCGACGACGGCCATGGGGACCAGGCCGTCCTTCTTGCAGCGCTCCAGCTCGTGGGCGAGGGCGACGGTCTGCATGCGCTTGTCGTGGTCGACGGGGATGGAGACCACGGCGTCCTGGCCGAGGCCCAGCAGTTTCGCCGACTTCTTCACGCTGAAGTGGCTGACCTCGGAGGTGAAGATGCGCAGTTCGGCCAGGCTGTCGGACTTGGCCTCCTCGCGGGCGAGGAGCAAGGCCTGCAGGTTGGACTGGGTGCCGCCGGAGGTGAAGACACCGTCGGCGTTCTCCCCGAGGCCTATTCGCGCGGTCGTCCAGTCGATGAGCTTGCGCTCGATCAGGGTGCCGCCGGCCGACTGGTCCCAGGTGTCCAGGGAGGAGTTGACGGCGGAGAGGATCGCCTCGCCGAGCACGGCCGGGATGACGACCGGGCAGTTGAGGTGGGCGAGGTAGCGGGGGTGGTGGAAGTAGATCGCGTCCCGGAGGTAGACGTCCTCCAGCTCGTCCAGGACCGCGGCGGTGTCCAGCAGCGGCTTGTCGAGGTCGATCGCGTCGATGGCGGGGGCGAGGGCGTCGACCGTGACGCCGGTGAACGGACGGTCGGTGGCGGCGAGTTTGGCGGCCACCCGCTCGATTCCTTCGGTCACGGAGCGGCGGTACTGCTCCGCGGTCGTGTCATTGAGCAGGTGCGAGCGCATGGGGAGGTCCTCCGGTGGGGACGGGCCGTGAAGTGCGGGGGTCCGGCGTGAAACTTAGGTTAGCCTAACCTAAGTTCCTTGGATTCAGGGCAGCATCAAGGGTGACTACGATCACTTGGGTCGCAGCCGCTGCCCGATCGCCTTGCTTTCAGGGGCTGTTACCGCTGAGGGGCTGTCACTCCTGCTCGCGCAGCTGCTCCTCGCTCAGCCCCTGCCGCCAGTACCCCACGAAGGTGACCCGGCGGCGGTCGATACCGCGCTCACCGACGAAGTGCCGGCGCAGCGCCTTGACGCAGCCGGACTCGCCCGCGATCCAGACGTACGGGCGCTCGGCGGCGGGGAGTTGGGCGGTCCGGATGGCGTCGAGGGCCATGGGAGACCCCTCGGCACGCGTCCCCTCCTGAACGAGCCAGGTGATCTCGGCGTCGGCCTCGGTCACCAGGTCCTGGATGTCCCCGGCGTCGTGAACTTCCAGCCACACCCGGGCGCGGGTGCCGGCCGGCAGGGTTTCGAGGATGGCGGAGACGGCGGGTACGGCGCTGTCGTCGCCCCAGATCACCACGAGGTCGGTGTCGTCGGCCGGCCGGAACCGGATCGCCCGGTTGTCGGCGATCGCCGGCCCGAGCAGCAGGACGCGGTCACCGGCGGCGGCTCCGGATGCCCAGCGGGAGGCGGGGCCGGCCGGGGTGTGCAGGACGAAGTCGATGTCGATCTCGTCGGGGTTCCGGCGCAGCGCGCGGAGCGTGTACGACCGCATCACGGCCCGTACGTCGTCCGGCAGTTCACGCCACCCCTGCCACCAGCCGTCACCGAGCTCCAGGGGGACCTGTGGCTCGCTCTGGCCGGGGTGCGGCAGGAACAGCGACAGCGACTGGTCATGCCCGTCGGAGAAGAAGTACTGCAGATCCTCCCCGCCAAAGGTGACCCGCACCAGAGACGGACCGAGCCGCCTCGTCCGTACGACCTGGAGAGAGAAGAAGCGGAACGGGGCGGCGACGGCGGTAGTCATCGGGTAACTCCTGAATCGACGTCAGGGATGTGCCCTCAGGGGCGCGGGGAACTGCGCGACCGGCCACAACCGGCCCGCAGTCGCCCCACAACCTCAAGTGGCCCTTGTTCAGGCGACCTTCTTGGCCTTCTCGATGGCCTCGGCAAGGCTCGTGAGAAGCGGCGTGCACTTGTCGTACGACAGAATCGGCTCGGGCGAGCGCGCGATGACCTGTCCGGCCTTCACCGCAGGCAGCTTCTTCCAGGTCGCCTCGGTGATGTCGGCCGGCTGAATCGTCGAGGACCGGTCGTCCATCATGATGATGTCGGCCGGGTACTTGTCGACGTTCTCCCAGCTCAGCGACTCGAACCAGCCGCCACCCTGCTTCTTCGCACTCTCCGGCGGCTCGACGAAGTTCACGCCGAGGGCCTTGAAGTACTCAAGGTCGATGGAGAGGTTGGTGCCGGAGACGTAGAACAGGTCCTGGCTGGCGGAGCCGGCCATCACCTTGATCTCGGGACGAGCCTTCGCGGCCTTGCGCAGGCGCTCGGCGGCCGCCTCGAAGTCCTTCTTGGACTGGGCGACCTTGTCGGCCTTCATGTCCGCGCCGAGCGACTCGGCCAGCTCCCACATCCGCTCCAGCGGCTTGGTCAGCTGGCGGTCGTAGACGGAGATGGCGACGCTCGGGGCGAGCTTGGCGATCTTGTCCTTGGATGCCTCGGGGACGTACCAGAGGGTGCCGGCGCTGTCGAAGGTCGTGGAGATGAGGACCTCGGGGGCGAACGCCGCGTACTTCTCGACGTTGAACTGGTCCCAGACGTTGCCGAAGACGGTCAGCTTGCTGACGTCCATGTCGCCGGCCTGGACGTCGGCCTTGCCGTCCTGCGTCTTGGTCGGGCCGAAGACGCCCTTGATCTCGATGCCGTAGTCGTAGAGGGCCGCCGCGACACCGACGAAGGCGACGATGTTCGTGGGCACCTTGTCGAGCTTCACCGTGGTGCCGCGGTCGTCCTTGAACGTCCAGGGGCCGGACTTGGCAGCGGTCGTGGCCTCGCTGGAGCCCTCGCTTTTCGCGTCGCCGTCTCCGCAGGCTGCGAGCACGGCCCCGAGGCCGAGGGCGCCGCCCGTGGCGAGGATGCCGCGGCGGGTGAGGTGGGTGGCTCGGGCGTTGGGCATGGGTACGCTGCTTTCGAACAGGGCGGATCACCCGCCGGACAATTCGAAGGTAGGTTAGCCTAACCTGAGCTGATGTCCAGGGGCGGGGGCCTTGCTTTCCAAGCTGTGGGCACCCTGTGTGGCGCTGGGACTCTGCCGGCGAGCCCCAATTTCCTTGTAATCAAGCGAAGTTGAGTCTCGGGTGGCGTGCGGTGACCATGTGGTGAAGAAGCGGGCACAGGGGGCCGACCTTCTTCCGGTCGACCCCGAGTGCACGCTCCCGGGCCTTCAGCCCGCCAGCCCCAACTCCCTCGCGATCAGCATCCGCTGCACCTCGCTCGTGCCTTCGCCGATCTCCAGGATCTTGGAGTCCCGCCACATGCGGGCGACCGGGTACTCGTTCATGAAGCCGTAGCCGCCGTGGATCTGGGTGGCGTCGCGGGCGTTGTCCACGGCGATCGTCGACGAGTACAGCTTCGCCAGGGCCGCTTCCTTCTTGAAGGGCTCCCCGGCCACCAGACGCGATGCCGCGTCGCGCCAGGCCAGGCGGGCCGTGTGGGCCTTCATCTCCATGTCGGCGATCTTGAACTGGATGGCCTGGTTGGCGCCGATGGGGCGGCCGAAGGCGTGGCGTTCCTTGGCGTACTTCACCGACTCGTCGACGCAGCCCTGCGCCAGGCCCGTCGCCAGCGCCGCGATGGCGATGCGGCCCTCGTCCAGGATGCGCAGGAACTGGGCGTAGCCGCGGCCCTCCTCGCCCAGCAGGTTGGCCGCCGGGACGCGGACGTCCGCGAAGGACAGCTCACGGGTGTCGGAGGCGTTCCAGCCGACCTTGGAGTACGGGGCGGCGACCGTGAAGCCCGGGGTGCCGGAGGGGACGATGATCGCGGAGATCAGCGGCCTGCCGTCCGGCTTGCGACCGGTGACCGCCGTCACCGTGACCAGGCCGGTGATGTCCGTACCCGAGTTGGTGATGAAGCACTTGGAGCCGTTGATCACCCATTCGTCCGTCTCCGGGTCGAGACGGGCCGTCGTGCGGGTCGCGCCCGCGTCGCTGCCGCCGTCCGGCTCGGTGAGGCCGAACGCGCCGAGGATCTCGCCGGAGCACAGGCGTGGCAGCCACTGCCGCTTCTGTTCCTCGGTGCCGAACAGATGGATCGGCATGGCGCCGAGCGAGACGCCCGCTTCGAGGGTGATCGCGACCGAGGAGTCCACCCGGGCCAGCTCCTCCAGCGCGATGCCCAGCGCCAGATAGTCGCCGCCCATGCCGCCGTACTCCTCCGGGAACGGCAGACCGAACAGGCCCATGCGGCCCATCTCCCGCACGATCTCGTACGGGAACTCATGACGCTCGTAGAAGTCGCCGATCTTGGGCGCCACGACGTCGTGCGCGAACTCCTCCACCGTGCGGCGGAGTTCCTCCAGTTCGGGGGAGAGGCGGTGGTCCATGGCTGTTCACTGCTCCTTGTGGGAGAGGGCTCGTACGGTGCGGGACGGGCTGGGTCGGCCCAGTTGTCCGGCCATCCACGCGCTCGTGGCGACGAGGCGGTCGAGGTCGACTCCGGTGTCGATGCCGAGGCCCCGCAGCATCCACACGAGGTCTTCGGTGGCGAGGTTGCCGGTGGCGGACTTGGCGTACGGGCAGCCGCCGAGGCCGCCCGCGGAGGCGTCGACGGTGGTGACGCCGTGCTGGAGGGCGGCGTAGGTGTTGGCCAGTGCCTGGCCGTAGGTGTCGTGGAAGTGGACGCCCACGGCTGCCGTCGGGATGCCGGCCTCCTCCAGTGCGGTCAGGAGAGCTGTCACATGTCCCGGGGTCGCCACCCCGATCGTGTCGCCGAGGCTCAGCTCGTCGCAGCCCATGTCGACCAGCGCCCGGCAGACCCGGACGACCTGGGGTACCGGGACAGCGCCCTCCCAGGGGTCGCCGAAGCACATCGAGAGGTAGCCGCGGACGTGGACGTCCGCCGCCTTCGCCCTCGTCACCACCGGCTCGAACATGGCCAGCGCCTCGTCCACCGTGCGGTTGAGGTTGGCCTTCGCGAAGGACTCGGTGGCGCTGGCGAAGACGGCGACACGGGACGCGCCCAGCGCCAGGGCCCGGTCCAGCCCGCGTTCGTTCGGCACGAGGACCGGCAGGTCCACCGGCAGCTCGCCGACGAGCGGGAACAGCTGTTCGGCATCCGCCAGTTGGGGCACCCACTTGGGGTGGACGAAGCTGGTGGCCTCGATGGTCGTCAGCCCCGCCTCCGCGAGCCGGCGGATGAACTCCGCCTTGATCTCGGTCGGTACGGTCGCCGACTCGTTCTGCAGGCCGTCGCGCGCGCCGACCTCGTGGATGCGGACGCGGGCGGGCAGGCCCGTTGCCGGTACGGCCATGGGGAGACCCTCGACTGTCATTCCTCCGCCTCCTCATGAGGTGCGACGACCGCCAGGACCTGGTCCATGGCGACCGTCGTGCCCGGCGTGACGTCCAGCTCGGCGACCGTGCCGGCGTGCGGGGCGGAGATGACGTGCTCCATCTTCATCGCCTCCACGACCAGCAGGCTCTGCCCCGCGGCCACTTCGTCCCCGACGGCGACCTTCACCACCGTCACGGTCCCCGGCATGGGTGCGGTGAGCGAGTCGGCGCCCGCGTGTGCGGCCCCGGTGAGCGAGGCGGCCACCGGATCGTGGTCGCGCACATGCCAGGCGTCGCCGTCGCGGCCCAGCCAGGTGCCGTCTGGCAGGGCAGCGCGGTGGAAGGTGTGGCGGACGCCGTCGAGGGTGACCGTCACACGGTCGGCCGTGACGCTGTGGGCACCGCGCGGGACGTACGCCACGGGGTCGGTGATGCGGAGGTGGAAGCCGACGGGCTTGGGCTCGCCGCCCAGCCGCCATCCGCTCGGCACGGAGAACGGGTCCGTCCAGCCGTCGCCCTTCGGCCGCAGCGCCTCCAGCCGTACGGCCGCCGCGGCCTCGTACACCTCTTCCGGTACGTCGGTGCGGACCAGGTCGTCCACCACGCGCTCGACCAGGCCCGTGTCCAACTCGCCCACCACGACCGCCGGATGGGCGAGCAGCCGCCGCAGGAACCCGGCGTTGGTCTGCACGCCCAGCGTGATCGTCTCCGCGAGGGCCGTCCGGAGCTTGCGGAGCGCGGTGGCGCGGTCGGGGCCGTATGCGATCACCTTGGACAGCATCGGGTCGTACAGGCTGCCGACCTCCGTGCCCTCGCTGAGCCCGGAGTCGGTGCGGATGCCGTCGCCCTGGGGTTCGCGCAGCTTGAGGACCGTGCCGCCGGAGGGGAGGAACCCGCGGGAGGGGTCCTCGGCGCAGATACGGGCCTCGATCGCGTGCCCGGTGAGCGTGATGTCGCCCTGCTTGTACGGCAGTTGCTCACCCGCCGCCACCCGCAGCTGCCACTCCACCAGGTCCAGTCCGGTGATCAGCTCGGTGACCGGGTGCTCCACCTGGAGGCGGGTGTTCATCTCCATGAAGTAGTACGCGGAGGGGTCGCCGCCCGGCACGATGAACTCCACCGTGCCCGCGCCCCGGTAGCCGCACGAGCGCGCCGCCTGCACGGCCGCCTCGCCCATCGCCGCCCGGGTCTCCTCATCGAGCAGCACACTCGGCGCCTCTTCGATGATCTTCTGATGCCGGCGCTGGAGGGAGCACTCGCGCTCGCCGAGATGGACGACGTTGCCGTGGCCGTCGGCCAGCACCTGGATCTCGATGTGCCGGGGCCGGTCGATCCACCGCTCGACGAGGAGCGTGTCGTCGCCGAAGGAGGCGCGGGCCTCGCGGCGGGCGGCGGCGATCTCGTCGTCCAGCACGGCCGCGTCCCGCACCAGCCGCATGCCCTTGCCGCCACCGCCGGCCGACGGCTTCAGCAGCACCGGCATGCCGATCTCGCGGGCGGCGTCGGCGAGTTGGCCGTCCGTGAGCCCACTGCCACTGGAGCCCGGCACGACCGGAACCCCGGCCGCCTTCACCGTCTCCTTGGCCCGGATCTTGTCGCCCATCAGGGAGATGGCCTCGGCGGGCGGCCCGATGAAGACGAGCCCGGCGTCGGCGCACGCGCGCGCGAAGCCGGCGTTCTCCGCGAGGAAGCCGTATCCGGGGTGGACGGCCTGGGCGCCGCTGCGGGCCGCCGCCTCCAGGAGCCGCTCCACGGAGAGATAGCTCTCGGCGGCGGGCGCCGGACCGAGCCGGACGGCGGAGTCGGCCTCCCGCACATGCCGAGCGTCGGCGTCCGCGTCGGAGAAGACGGCCACCGAGCGCACGCCCAGCGAGCGGAGCGTGCGGATCACGCGGACGGCGATCTCGCCCCGGTTGGCCACGAGGACCGTGTCGAACATGGTCTGCGTCATCGTCACAGTCCCCCTCACATCCGGAAGACGCCGAACTGGGGCTCACCCAGGGGCGCGTTGGCACAGGCGGTCAGCGCGAGACCCAGCACCTGGCGGGTCTCCAGCGGGTCGATCACACCGTCGTCCCAGAGGCGGGCCGTCGCGTAGTAGGCGTTCCCCTGGCGCTCGTACTGCTCACGGATCGGCGCCTTGAACGCGTCCTCGTCCTCGGCCGGCCAGGACTCGCCCCGTGCCTCCAACTGGTCCCGCTTGACGGTCGCGAGGACGGAGGCGGCCTGCTCGCCGCCCATGACGGAGATCTTGGCGCCCGGCCACATCCACAGGAAGCGGGGCGAGTACGCGCGCCCGCACATGGAGTAGTTCCCGGCGCCGTACGACCCGCCGACCACCACCGTCAGCTTCGGCACGCGCGTGCAGGCCACCGCCGTGACCATCTTGGCGCCGTGCTTGGCGATGCCGCCGGCCTCGTAGTCCTTGCCGACCATGAAGCCGGAGATGTTCTGCAGGAAGACCAGCGGGATCCCGCGCTGGTCGCACAGCTCGATGAAGTGGGCGCCCTTCTGGGCGGACTCGGAGAACAGGATGCCGTTGTTGGCGACGATGCCGACCGGGTGGCCGTGGATGCGGGCGAAGCCGGTGACGAGGGTCTGGCCGAACTCCGCCTTGAACTCCGCGAAACGGGAGCCGTCGACCACGCGCGCGATGATCTCGCGTACGTCGTAGGGGGTGCGGGAGTCGACGGGGACGGCGCCGTAGAGGCCGTAGGGGTCGACCTTGGGCTCGACGGCGGGCCGGACCTCCCACGGCAGGGCCCCGCGCGCGGGGAGCGTGGCGACGATGTTCCGCACGATCCGCAGGGCGTGCGCGTCGTCCTCGGCGAGATGGTCGGTGACACCCGACACGCGCGCGTGGACGTCACCGCCGCCGAGCTCCTCCGCCGTGACGACCTCACCGGTGGCGGCCTTCACCAGCGGGGGGCCGCCGAGGAAGATCGTGCCCTGGTCGCGGACGATGACGGCCTCGTCGCTCATGGCGGGGACATAGGCGCCGCCTGCCGTGCACGATCCGAGCACGGCCGCGATCTGCGGGATCCCGGCGCCGGACATCCGGGCCTGGTTGTAGAAGATCCGCCCGAAGTGCTCCCGGTCCGGGAAGACCTCGTCCTGCATGGGCAGGAAGGCCCCGCCGGAGTCGACGAGGTAGAGGCACGGCAGGCGGTTCTCCAGGGCCACCTCCTGCGCGCGCAGGTGCTTCTTCACGGTCATCGGGTAGTACGTGCCGCCCTTGACCGTGGCGTCATTGGCGACGACCACGCACTCGCGCCCACTGACCCGCCCGATCCCGGCGATGACACCGGCCGCCGGGGCCTGGCCGTCGTACAGGCCGTCCGCGGCGAGGGGAGCGAGCTCCAGGAAGGGGGAGCCCGGGTCGAGGAGGGTGTCGACCCGGTCCCTGGGCAGCAGCTTGCCGCGCGCGGTGTGCCGGGCGCGTGCCTTCTCGCCGCCTCCCAGCCGGGCGGCGGCGAGCTTGCCGCGCAGCTCCTCCACCAGCGCCCGATGGGCCTCCTCGTTGGCCCGCCAGGCCTGAGACGCGGGATCTGCCGCGCTCGCAAGCTCCGGTGCCTCGTGCATCCTGCGGTCCCCTCACCAGTGGTCCACCAGTTAATGAGCGTTAACGCATTTCCCTCAGGTTAACGACCGCTAACCTCCCTGTCTAGAATTGCTTCCATGGCCACCAGAACCGACGCCCCCACCCGCCGCGAACAGATCCTCAAGGAGGCCGCGCGGCTCTTCGCCGAGCGCGGTTTCCACGGCGTCGGTGTCGACGAGATAGGCGCCGCCGTGGGCATCAGCGGCCCCGGTCTCTACCGGCACTTCGCCGGCAAGGACGCGATGCTCGCCGAGCTGCTGGTCGGCATCAGCGGCCAGCTGCTGACGGGCGCGAAGCGGCGCCTCGCGGAGGCTGACGGCGTGCCGCCCGAGGCGGTCCTCGACTCCCTCATCGAAGGCCACATCGACTTCGCCCTCGACGACCGCCCCCTCATCACCCTGCACGACCGCGAGCTGGACCGCCTCCGCGACAGCGACCGCAAGCTCGTACGGCAGCTCCAGCGGCAGTACGTCGAGCTGTGGGTGGAGGTGGTCCGCAAGGTCTACCCGGACCTGACGGAGCCGACGGCCCGCTCGGCGGTGCACTCGGTCTTCGGCCTGCTCAACTCGACGCCGCACCTCGGGCGGCCGGGGGCGCTGCCGGGGCGGGGGGTCACGGCGGAGTTGCTGCACCGGATGGCGCGGGGGGCGTTCGGGGCTGCCGGGGTGGAGTGAGCCGTACGGGCAGCTCTCGTGTGTGGGGCGGCACCGCGGGGGCGGACGGCGGGCGTCGGGTCGCCGGCCTCGGCATCCCGGGTATCCCGCCGAGTGCCGCACCGGCGAGTTCGGCCGGCGCTGTCAGCCCGCCCGGCAGCGGTCCGGCGGCGAGGCGGAGTCGGCGTGTGCTCGGTGAGTCCGGTCACGGCGAGTGAGGCCGTCCCAGGACGCCGGGGCGGCGCCCTGGGGAAAACCGGACGCTTCTCGTGCGGGCCTCCGTGGCCGATTGGGCGGCCCTCCTCATGCTGCCTTTAGGTCAAGACTTCGTAAAATGACGCGCATGATCATCGCTGCTGCGTCCGAAGTGCCCGTCGGTGGAGTCGCCGGCTGGGCCTCCGGCCTGATGGAGGAGCTGGGCGGCCCCGGCGCCGGGCTGGCCATCGCCCTGGAGAACCTCTTTCCGCCGTTGCCGAGCGAGGTGATCCTGCCGCTGGCGGGGTTCACGGTGAGCCAGGGCCGGATGGACGTCGTCAGTGCCGTCGCCTGGACGACGGCGGGTTCGGTGCTGGGCGCGCTGGCCCTGTATCTGCTCGGCGCGCTCCTCGGCCGGGACCGGCTGATCGCGGCGGCGGCGCGGCTGCCGCTGGTGAAGGTCGCGGACGTGGAGCGGACCGAGGCGTGGTTCGTCCGGCACGGCGCGAAGGCCGTGTTCTTCGGCCGCTTCGTGCCCGTCTTCCGCAGCCTGATCTCGATACCGGCCGGGGTCGAACGCATGCGGCTCCCCCTGTTCCTCACCCTCACCGCCGCGGGCAGCCTCATCTGGAACACCGCCTTCATCGCCGCCGGCTACGCGCTGGGCGCCCGCTGGCACGAGGTGACCGACCTGGTGGGGCTCTACTCCAAGGTGATCCTGGCGATCGTGGCCGTGGCGGGCCTGGCCTTCGTGGGTGTACGGCTGCTGCGGGCGGGGCGCGGAGAGCGGCGGCGACCGGTCCGGCGGAGCGAGGAGGAGGTACGGCTCTGAGCGTGTCGAGCGTGACGAGCGTTACGGACCTTGACCTCTGGACGCCTGTGGATACTCGCCGGTACGGTTGAGTGAGCAAGCGCTTAGACATGGACGTGTGGAGGTGGCGGCGGTGCGCCGTACGGTGTTCAACGAGGATCACGAGGCGTTCCGGGAGACCATCCGCGCCTTCATCGAGGCCGAGGTCGTCCCGGTCTATGACGAGTGGTTCGCGGCCGGCCAGGCGCCGCGCGACTTCTACTACAAGCTCGCCGAGCTCGGCGTCTTCGGCATCCGCGTCGACGAGGAGTACGGCGGCGCCGGCATCGACTCGTACAAGTTCGAGGCGGTGATGTACGAGGAGACCGCCCGCGCGGGCGTCCAGTTCGGCGGCTCCGGTGTGCACGTGCTGCTCGGTCTGCCGTACATCAAGATGCTCGCCACCGACGAGCAGAAGAAGCGCTTCCTGCCGAAGTTCGTCTCCGGTGAGGAGATGTGGGCGCTGGCGATGACCGAGCCGGGCACCGGCTCCGACCTCGCGGGCATGAAGACCACCGCCAAGCTCTCCGAGGACGGCACGCACTACGTCCTCAACGGCGCCAAGACCTTCATCACCGGTGGCGTGCACGCCGACCGCGTGATCGTCTGTGCCCGCACCGACGCGCCCAGCGCCGAGGACCGCCGCCACGGCATCTCGCTGTTCGCCGTGGACACCAAGTCCGAGGGCTACTCCGTCGGCCGCAAGCTCGACAAGCTGGGCCTGAAGACCTCCGACACCGCCGAGCTGGCGTTCGTCGACGTGAAGGTCCCGGTCGAGGACCTGCTCGGCGAGGAGAACAAGGGCTTCTACTACCTCGGCCACAACCTGGCCTCCGAGCGCTGGGGCATCGCGTTCGGCGCCTACGCGCAGGCCAAGGCCGCCGTGCGGTTCGCCCAGCAGTACGTCCAGGAGCGCACCGTCTTCGGCAAGCCGGTCGCCGCCTTCCAGAACACCAAGTTCGAGCTGGCCGCCTGCCAGGCCGAGGTCGACGCGGCCGAGGCCGTCGCCGACCGCGCACTGGAGGCCCTCGACGCCGGCGAGCTCACCCCCGCCGAGGCCGCCTCCGCCAAGCTGTTCTGCACCGAGGTCGCCCACCGCGTCATCGACCGCTGCCTCCAGCTGCACGGCGGCTACGGCTTCATGAACGAGTACCCGATCGCCCGCCTGTACGCGGACAACCGCGTCAACCGCATCTACGGCGGTACCAGCGAGATCATGAAGTCGATCATCGCGAAGGACATGGGCCTGTAGGACACGGGTCCGTAAGGCCCGCGAAATTACCAGTCAGTAGAAAAGGTGCCATGAACCAGGCACTACAGGGTCTCCTCGATCTGCTCGACCTGGAGCAGATCGAGGAGAACATCTTCCGCGGCCAGTCCCGCTCCGCCGTCGTCCCGCGCGTCTTCGGCGGTCAGGTCGCGGCCCAGGCGCTGGTCGCCGCCGGGCGCACGGTCCCCGAGGACCGCCACGCCCACTCCCTCCACGCGTACTTCCTGCGCATGGGCGACCCGGGCGCGCCCATCGTCTACAACGTGGAGCGCATGCGCGACGGCCGCTCCTTCACCACCCGCCGCGTCGTCGCCGTCCAGCACGGCAAGCCGATCTTCGCCCTGTCGGCCTCCTTCCAGGTCCACGAGGAGGGGATGGACCACCAGGCCGTCATGCCGCCCGCACCCGACCCGGAGACGCTTCCCACCTCCCAGGAACGGCTGCGCGACTACGACCATCTCGACCCGGTGGTGGTGGAGAGGTTCCTGGAGGCCCGCCAGTCGGTCGACCTGCGCTACGTCGACGAGCCGCCGTACGGCAAATTCGGCGAGCCCCGCGAACCGCACTCCCAGGTCTGGTTCCGCACCAACGGCAAGCTGGACGGCGCCGTCGACGACCCGCTCCTGCACGTCGTACTCGCCACGTACGTCTCGGACATGACCCTCCTCGACTCGGTGCTGCTGGCGCACGGACGGGGCGGCTGGGCCGTCGGGGACGTGGTCGGCGCCTCACTGGACCACGCGATGTGGTTCCACCGGCCGTTCCGGGCGGACGAATGGCTGCTGTACGACCAGGAGTCGCCGTCGGCGCACGGCGGGCGCGGCCTCGGACAGGCCCGCATCTACACGCAGGACGGGCAGTTGGCGGTGTCGGTGATCCAGGAGGGCGTGGTCCGCATACCGCGGTGACGGCTCGCTGAGCCCGGGGCCGGACCACCACTTGTTCGCCAAGATTCCAACGCGGTCAAGTGCAACCCCTTACTCGACCAGGCCCGCCTCACGCAGCAGATACGCCGTCATCGGGTCGTAGTGGCGCGGGCTCACCACATGGTCGTCCAGCGGGACCGCCACCTGTACCGTCCCCTCGGCCTCCGCGAGGAACAGCGCCGGGTCGTTGCAGTCCGCGTACCCGACGGAGTCGACCCCGTGCTGCCCGGCGTACCCCGCCCAGCCGTGGTCGGCGACCACCAGGTCCGGCAGCGGGCGTCCCTCGCGCTCGAGTCCCGTCAGGATGGCCTTCATCGGCTCGCCGGAGTGGGTGTGCCACAGGGTGGCGCCGTGTTCCAGGACCGCCACGTCGGCGAACTGCATGACGTAGCCCTCGTCCGTCTGCAGGCCCTCCGGGATGACGACGATCTCGCAGCCCGCCGCGCGCAACGCCGCCGCCGTCGCGTGGTGGACGTCCAGCAGGCCGCCCGGGTGGCCGGTCGCGAACAGCACCCGCTGCCGGCCCTCCGCCGCCTTGCGCAGACGGCCCGCCATGCGCTCCAGCGCGGCCACCGTCAGCTCGGGGTCGATGGTGTCCTGGCCGTGGCGGTGCTCCGCGTCGTCGTTCACCCCGACGCGCTCCGCCATCACCGCGAGGACGTCCTGCTCGTCCGTCCAGCGGTCGCCGAGTTCCAGGCCGAGCCAGTAGTGGCGGTTGCCGTTCGCCAGTTGGCGGTAGTGGGAGAGGTTGTTCTCGCGGGGCGTCGCGACATCGCCCGCGATACGGGTTCTGACGAGGTGGTCGACGAGCTCGGCGCGGCTGGGTGTCCCGGGTATCGGCATGGTCCCCATTGTGAGGCAGACAACTGTGGGAACGCCCGCCTCCGGTGCGCGTGCGACGCGGGTCACTGTGCGGATCACCGCTCGATGTGCCGCAGGGCGAACCAGAGTTCCATCCGTACGTCCGGGTCGTCCAGGTCCGTGCCGAGAAGCGCCGCGCAACGGGCGATCCGTTGCCGGACGGTGTTGCGGTGCACGGACAGGGCGACGGCCGTGCGGTCCCAACTGCCGTGCAGGGAGAGCCAGGTGCGCAGCGTCTCAATGTGGGGCGCGGTGAGGGGCGCGAGGAGGGCGCGGGCGTGGGCCTGCGCCTCGTCGGGCGAGAGCAGGTCGGCCAGGGCCGGGCGGTGGGTGCCGTGCCGGAACAGGGGCGTGCGGGTGGCCCTCGCCCGGGACAGGGCACGGGCCGCCTGCGTGTCGGCCGTCGGCCAGTCCTGCGGGGCCGCGGGGCCGCTGACGCCCAGGGTCCAGCCGGGCAGCGGGGACGGTTCGCGGTCCGCCGGGACGAGGACGCGTACGACGTCCCGCGCCAGGTCGACCAGTGGGGAGCCGAGCGCCGCGCCCAGCGCCGAGGCCGCCACCGGGTCGCAGGGCTGGGTGTCGGGGCGGCCGTGGACCACGAGCCACCGGTCGGCGCCCAGCAGCGGGGCCACCGTCTGCGGCTCGGCGCCCAGCAGCAGCCGTACGAGCGCCGACGAGCGGGCCGCCCCCGAGCCGCTCTGCTGCTCGCCGGTGAGCAGGGACAGGAGCACGGCGGCGACGGAGGCGATGGTGTGGTCGCCGGGGTCGCGGCGCGGGGCGGCGACGCCGAGGACGAAGCCCTGCTCGGCGCCGAGGGCGTAGGCGGCGAGGTGGGCGCCGGAGGCGGTGTCGGTGGCGGAGGCGGGCGTCGTCCCCGGACCCGCGGGACGTACGACCTCCGCGAGCTCGGCCAGCGACCCGCGTGCCGCCTCCCGCAGCTCCCGCCCCGTCGCCGCGACCACCGCCCCCTCCGGCCCGTACAGCACCGCCCAGCCCCCCACCCGCTGAGCCAGCTGCCGCAGGACCGCCCGTACCGGATCCGGGCGCGAGGCCGCCGCGGCCAGGCTCTGCTGGGCCTCCGTCACACGGCGCAGTTCGGTGTGCCGGGCCTGGGCCATGAGCTGCCAGACCGCGCGGGCCACGACCGAGAACGTCGTCCGGGGCGGCACCTCCACCAGCGGGAGGCCGTACGCGTCGCACGCCGCCACCAGGGCGCGCGGCACCGTGTCGTGCACGGGGGCGAGCCCGAAGCCGAGCGCCGCGCCGCCCGCCGCCACGATCCTGGACACGTAGTCGTCGAAGTACGTGCCGGAGCCCGCCGCCTCGGGGATGTGCACGCCCGCCGTCAGCAGCAGCTCGCCGCCCAGAAGGTAGGGGTACGGGTCGGCCATCTCCGAGGTGTGGGCCCAGTGGATCACCGGGTCCGCGTCCGTCGGCCCCGCGATCCGGCGCAGGCCAAGGTCCTCGCGGGCCAGGAGGGCCGAGAGCGGTACCGGCGGGGTCGGGGGAACGGTCGGCTCCGGCATATGTGCGTTCCCTCCATCCAGTCATCCCGGGATGGATGAAACGTACACTTCGCAGCCGCCTTCCGGGCACCTAGGTTGGCTCCCGAACCGGCATCGGAACCGGTGTCGGCTCCCCCGTACAGTCGTAGGCATAGAACTCGCATACGCGATGAAGCGTAGAAAAGAAGGCATTCCACAGTGACTGGCAACGAGACGCCCCGCGGCCCCGTCGACTCCTCCCGCATTCCGCGCTACGCCGGACCCGCGACCTTCGCCCGGCTGCCCCGCCTCGACGAGGTCGGCCGCGCCGACGTGGCCGTGGTCGGCGTGCCGTTCGATTCGGGAGTCTCGTACCGGCCGGGTGCCCGCTTCGGCGGCAACGCGATCCGTGAGGCCTCCCGGTTGCTGCGCCCGTACAACCCGGCGCAGGACGCCTCGCCCTTCGCGCTGGCGCAGGTGGCGGACGGCGGCGACATCGCGGTGAACCCGTTCAACATCAACGAGGCCGTCGAGACCGTCGAGGCCGCCGCCGACGACCTGCTCGGCACCGGCGCCCGTCTGATGACCCTGGGCGGCGACCACACCATCGCCCTCCCGCTGCTCCGCTCGGTCGCCAAGAAGCACGGCCCGGTCGCCCTGCTCCACTTCGACGCCCACCTCGACACCTGGGACACGTACTTCGGCGCCGAGTACACGCACGGCACCCCGTTCCGCCGTGCGGTGGAGGAGGGCATCCTCGACACCGAGGCGCTCTCCCACGTCGGCATCCGCGGTCCGCTGTACGGCAAGCAGGACCTGACCGACGACGAGAAGATGGGCTTCGGCATCGTCACGTCGGCGGACGTCTACCGCCGCGGCGCCGACGAGGTGGCCGACCAGCTGCGCCAGCGCATCGGCGACCGGCCCCTCTACATCTCCATCGACATCGACTGCCTCGACCCGGCGCACGCCCCCGGCACCGGCACCCCCGAGGCGGGCGGCATGACCTCGCGCGAGCTGCTGGAGATCCTGCGCGGCCTCGCGTCCTGCAACCTGGTCTCGGCGGATGTCGTCGAGGTGGCGCCCGCGTACGATCACGCCGAGATCACGTCGGTGGCCGCGTCCCACACGGCGTACGAACTGACCACGATCATGTCCCGCCAGATCGCGGCGGCCCGTAAGGAGAACGACGGCAAGTGACCCACGACCACGACCTGGTACTCCGCCCGACGCAGGCGCAGATCGCAGCCGCGCTGAATCCTCCCGCCGGCCGAAACGGCGGAGACCTGGTCGTGGAGACGCTGGCCGGACTCGGCGCGACGACGGTGTTCGGGCTGCCCGGCCAGCACGCGCTGGGCATGTTCGACGCGCTACGGCGGTCCGATCTGCGGTACATCGGGCTGCGGGTGGAGAACAACGCCGGGTTCGCGGCGGACGCGTACGGCCGGATCACGGGCGAGGCGGCCCCGCTGCTGCTGTCGACGGGCCCGGGGGCGCTGACCTCGCTGGCGGCGCTGCAGGAGGCGGCCGCGGCGTCGGCCCCCGTGCTGGCGATCAGCAGCCAGATCCCGACGGCGGGACTGGGTGGTGGGAGGCATGGGTATCTGCACGAACTCCCGGACCAGGCGGCGTCGTTCAGGGGCGTGGTGAAGTCCGTCCACACGGTCCGCACCCAGTCCCAGATCCCCTCCGCCATCGAGGCGGCCTGGAAGTCGGCGCTGACGGCGCCGCACGGCCCGGTGTGGGTGGAGATCCCGCAGGACGTACTGCTGGCCGAGACGTCGATCCCGGTGGTGACGGGCGGCGACGCCTTCCCCGAGGAGCTGCCGCCGCGCCCCGAACTGACGGCGGTGGCCGCCGACTTGCTGTCCCGAGCCGCCCGCCCGGCGATCATCGCGGGCGGGGGAGTGGTACGGGCGGACGCCTCGAAGAAGCTCCGCCGGCTGGCGGAGACGCTCCAGGCACCGGTCGTCACCACCCCCGGCGGCAAGGGGGCGTTCCCCTGGAAGCACCCCCTGTCCCTCCAGTCATGGATCGAGGACCGGCACACCACGGACTTCCTGGAGGACGCCGACGTACTCCTCGTCGTCGGCTCGGGCCTCGGTGAACTCTCCTCGAACTACCACACGTTCAAGCCGCGCGGCCGGGTCATCCAGATCGAGGCCGACCTCGGCAAGCTGGAGTCCAACCACCCCGCGCTGGGCATCCACGCGGATGCGCGGCTTGCGTTGCAGGCGTTGCTGGAGACGGTGACGGAGCGGGAGACGGTGACGGAGCGGGAGGACGGCAGGGAGGGCGGCCGGGCGTACCCGTCGGCGCCGGAGCGCGTCCGTGAGGTCCTCGCGAAGATCGCCGACCGCATCGCCGCCCAGGAACTCACCCTGGAGCAGGCGGTGTTGACGTCCGTACGCCGTGCCCTCCCCGCCGACTCCCCGTCCTTCTGGGACATGACGATCCTGGCCTACTGGGCCTGGTCGGCCTTCGATGCCAAGGGCCCCAACCACATGCACTCCGCCCAGGGCGCCGGCGGCCTCGGCTACGGCTTCCCGGCGGCCCTCGGCGCGGCGGTCGCGGATCCGACCCGCCCGGTGCTCGCGGTGTCCGGCGACGGAGGGGCCCTGTACTCGATCGCCGAGCTCGCGACGGCCCGCCAGTACGACCTGAACGTCACCTGGCTCATCGTCGACGACGGCGGCTACGGCATCCTGCGCGAGTACATGACGGACGCGTTCGGGCAGGCGACGGCGGCGGCGACGGAGCTGACGCGGCCGGACTACGTGGCGTTGGCCGAGTCGTTCGGCGTCCCCGGGGTCCGTACGACCCCGGAGACGCTGGAGGCGGATCTGGCGAAGGCGCTGTCCGAGCCCGGGCCGTCGGTGGTCGTACTCCCGGCGGTGCTGCGGATGTTCGCGCCCACGCACCTCACGAGGTGATGCCTCAGCGGCCGTCGCGCGCGTCGTAGACGTGGTCGCGGTCGTAGCAGGCGTCGTCCACCGCGGGGCCGGTCCACGGTACGGCTGCCGGGATGAACGCGAGTGCCTGCCGGCAGAGGTGGCCGGTGGAGTAGCCGGCGATGTTGATACGGCCCCGGTTGCCGTCGTCGGCGTGGGCCGGGGTGGCGAGGAGGAGGCCTGCCATGGTGAGCGCGGCGAGCGCGCTGATCTTCTTCATAGCCGGGTCAACGGCATCGGATCGGCGCAGGTCATTCCGCTGTACAGGTGGTGACCGAGCGCGCCAGGAGCTGACGAGGCCCCTGGCGCGGCTACGGCGACTCGCGGCTACGGCGACTGAACAGGGTCCGGTCGCCTACCAGATCGCCTCGACCCACTCCGGGTGGTCGATGAACGGGTTGCGGTTGCCCTGATAGCTGTCGTAGATGACCTCGTTGCGGCGCTCTTCGAAGGCGTCCGGCGGGTCCTCGTCGTTCCACTGCTTCAGGACCGAGAGCCGGCCGTGGTAGGGGACGCTGCCGTTGATGGAGTCGTTGGCCTCCAGGTCGGGCCAGCTGTCGTCGCCCTCGTAGCGGACGGCCATGTAGAGGATCATGCGGGCCACGTCGCCCTTGACGGCGTCACGGGGCTCGAAGGAGTTGGAGTCGGTCAGGCTGCCACCGGAGTTGGTGAAGCTGCTGCCGCCGTTGTCGAAGTCCTTGTTGCCACGGATGCTGTTGACCTGCACGTCCTCGGGGCGCAGATGGTGCAGGTCGGTGCCCGGGCCTGCCGAGGTGCCGAAGTCGCCGTGGGACTGGGCCCACACGTGCTCGCGGTTCCAGTTGCCGGTGCTGCCGCCGTTGAGGGACTTGCTGCGGGAGATGCCCGAGTAGAGCAGCTTCACATTGCTGCTGTTGTTCGGGTCCTGGTCGGTGACCTTCAGGGCGTTCCAGACGGCCGAGTACGAGATCGTCGTCTGGTCGCTGATGATCGTGTGCAGCGAGTCCTTCAGGGCCGTGCCGGACTTGCCGATCGCGTCGGCGTAGTACGTGTTGTCGTACTCGGTCGTCGTCGCGGCGGCCGGGGTCGCCGTCAGCGCCGGGGTGACGGCGACCAGGACGGCGGCCGTCGTCAGCGCCACTGTCTTCCAGCGGGGGCGTGTGCGTGTCGCCAGCATGTGGGGTGTCCCATCTACGCGGGTTGAATGGAGGCGGCAAACGGGAGAGTGGCATGGACATGCGGTGGTGTCGAGGGCTTGCACGTGTCTATTGGGTGACGGGAAACGGCAAATCGGGGCTTGTCTACGCGAGTTGACGTGGCTGTGGGTGAGCCGGGAGTGCGGAACGGCCCCCGACGGGAGGTCGGGGGCCGTTGGGTGCGGAGCCGGTCGGGGTCAGCTGACGTCGGACGGGTCCAGGCGGTAGATGGTCGACTGGTTGCTCTGCGACGAGGAAGACGACGACGAGGACGACGAGAAACCCGAGTCGGAGGACTGGAGATGACGGGCTCGCGGCTGCGATGTCCGTCGGATCGCGGAGAGCCGGGGCGCGCGTCTCCCCGTACCTCCCTGCGACGAGCCCGACCAGGATCAGAAGTGCGTGGCGATCCCGAATACCCGCCGCAACTGAGCCATGTCGTGCCGGTCACGGTCCGACGGCTCGTAGCCCTGGTGGAAGTGGACCTGTTGCTCGGCGGACAGGCATGGGACCGGAGCGCCGCCGATGCTGCCGGTCATGAAGGCCGACGCGGGGTAGACGAACGGCCGCGACGGCTCCAGTGACGCCTGCACCGCCGAGCCGTCCTCGGCGAAGACCAGCGGATGCAGATCGATCTCCCGGCCGTCCGGCGCCGTGACCACGAAACGGACGGGACGCCAGTCCACGGTCTCCGCGAAACCCGCGTCCGCCAGGGCCGCCACCACCGTCGCCTCCTGTTCCTGGCGGTGCATCAGGTCCAGGTCCCGGTGGTCACGGGTCTGCTCGCCGAGCAGGGCGTCGATGCCCCAGCCGCCGCCGATCCAGATGTCGGTCCTCGCCTCGCGCAGCAAGGTCAGTACGGTCAATACGTCGTCAGGAGTCATCATCCTCACAACCTGCCACGCGCGTACAACCTTTCACTCGGCCTCGAGAGTCAACAGGGGCATGACTCACGGGACATCGAACGAGAAGTCGAAAAACGTTTCCAGGCGGGCCAGAGCGCTCGTCGCGGCAGGCATCGGCACCGGCGTGCTCATAACAGGCGTCGCGGCCGCCACCCCCGCCGCCGCGGCGGCTGCACCCACCGTCAGCTGCACGTCCGCCAAGGCCGGACTGGCCGACAAGCTGAAGAGGGACATCACCGCCGCCCTGGCCAACCGCAGGGGGACCATCGCGGTCGGCCTGTACGACCGTTCCACGAACACCACCTGCGCGCTCAGGGCTTCCAGTGCCTACGACTCCGCCAGCGTCGTCAAGGTCACCGTCCTCGCCGCGCTGCTGTGGGACGCGAAGAAGCACAACCGGTATCTCACCGACCGTGAGGTGTCCCTCGCCAAGGCCATGATCACCAAGTCGGACAACGCGGCGACCAGCACGCTCTGGAAGCAGCTCGGTCTGACGAAGATCAAGGGCTTCCTCACGGCCGCCGGTATGACCCAGACCAAGCCCGGCGCGAACGGCTACTGGGGCCTGACCCAGATCACCGTCACGGACGAGCAGAAGCTGCTCAAGCTCATCACCGCCAAGAACACGGTGCTCAGCGACAACGCCCGCGCCTACATCCTGAAGCTGATGGGCCAGGTCATCTCCTCGCAGCGCTGGGGGACTCCGTACGGAGTGCCGTCCGGTGTCACCGTGGCCGTCAAGAACGGCTGGCTGTCACGGTCCACGCACGGCTGGCGGGTGCACAGTGTCGGCGCCTTCAAGGGCGGCGGCCACGACTACATGATCACGGTCCTCACGCACGGCAACAGCACCATGAACTACGGCATCGCGACCATCCAGGGCGTCGCCAAGGTCATCCACCGGGACCTGGCGGCAAGCTGACGTTTCACGTGGCAGCCTCCCGTCCGTCACCGTGTCGTCCTACGGTGACGTCCATGCGCCTGAGAACCGTCCTCGCGACCGTCACCGCGTCCCTGGCGGCGGCCACCTGCCTGTCTGCCGCCGGGCCCGCCCACGCCGGGCAGAGCAACGCCTGTTCGCCCTCCGTCTCCATCGACCGCTTCTCCGACGCGCTCGACAAGACGACCTACGAGGGCACCTTCGTCGGCAACTTCTCCGCGCTCGCCGTCGACCGCGACGGTTCGCTCGCCGCCGTCTCCGACCGCTCGGCCCTCTTCGGCCTCGACCGGGAGACGCTCGCGCCGCGGGCCGTCGTCCCGCTCGCCGACGAGAGCGGTGCCGCCCTCGACTCCGAGGGCCTCGTCGTCGACCGGGACGGGACGCGGTTGATCGCGTCCGAGACCGAGCCCTCCGTACGCCGCTACTCCCGCGACGGCAAGATCCTCGACCGCCTCCCCGTGCCGGACGAGCTGTTGGTCGCCCCGGCGGGCCGCGCCGTCTCCAACGGCACCTTCGAGGGGCTGACCCTGCTCCCCGGCGGCCGCACCCTGCTCGCGTCGATGGAGTACGCGCTGAACGGCGACAGCGCCGGCCTCGTCCGCTTCCAGACCTGGCAGCGGACCCGGACGGCGGGCGGCCACTTCGAGCTCGGCGCCCAGTACGCCTACCGCACCGACACCGGTCTCGGCGTCCCCGAGGTCCAGGCGACCCCCGACGGGCGCCTCCTCGTCCTGGAGCGCGGCTTCACCTCCGGTGTCGGCAACACGGTCCGCCTCTACCTGGCCGACCCGCGCCGCGCGACGGACACGAGCGGCGTCGAGAACCTCACGGACCCCACGGGTCAGGACGGCGTACGGCTGATCAAGAAGACCCTCCTCGCGGACATCGCCGCGTGCCCGTCCCTGGGCGCCACGGCCAAGCAGCCCCAGCCGAACCCGCTCCTCGACAACATCGAGGGGATGACGATCACGGGCCGTACGAACGCTCGTCTGAAGGTGCTCCTGGTCAGCGACGACAACCAGAACGCCGTACAGACCACACGGTTCTACTCCCTGCGTGTCCGTATCTGATCGGTCGCAGATCGTTACAGCGGGATGAAATTCGCCTCTGTCCGTGTTGGTGCCTTCCGGTAGATCAGGGCGAACGGAGGGCACCGGCGTGGCAGCGCAGCAGGGGTGGGCGAGACGACTGTGGGGCTACGCGTGGCGCTACCCCAAGGATGTGATCCTCGCCCTCGGCTCCTCGCTCGCCGGTATGGCCGTGATGGCGATCGTCCCGCTGATCACCAAGGTGATCATCGACGACGTCATCGGCGACCACAGTCGCAGCATGGCCGTCTGGGCGGGGCTGCTGATCGCGGCCGCGCTCGTCGTCTACGTCCTCACCTACATCCGCCGCTACTACGGCGGCCGCCTCGCCCTCGACGTCCAGCACGATCTGCGCACGGAGATGTTCGGGACGATCACCCGGCTCGACGGGCGGCGCCAGGACGAGCTGTCCACCGGGCAGGTCGTCGGACGGGCCACCAGTGACCTTCAGCTGATCCAAGGCCTGCTCTTCATGCTCCCGATGACCATCGGGAACTTCGCGCTCTTCCTGATATCCCTGGTCGTGATGGCCTGGCTGTCCGTCCCGCTCACCCTGGTCGCCCTCGCCGTGGCACCCGCCCTGTGGTGGATCGCGGGGCGCAGCCGCACCAAGCTGCACCCGGCCACCTGGTACGCCCAGGCCCAGGCCGCGGCCGTCGCGGGCGTGGTCGACGGGGCCGTCAGCGGCGTACGCGTGGTGAAGGGGTTCGGTCAGGAGGAGCAGGAGACCGGAAAGCTCAGGGAGGTCAGCCGGCGGCTCTTCGCGGGGCGGCTGCGCACCATCCGGTTCAACTCCAGGTACACCCCGGCGCTCCAGGCCGTGCCGGCGCTCGGCCAGGTCGCCATGCTCGCCGTCGGCGGGTGGCTGGCGGTCCGCGGGCACATCACCCTGGGCACGTTCGTCGCCTTCTCCACCTATCTCGCCCAGCTGGTCGGGCCGGTCCGGATGCTCGCCATGGTCCTCACGGTCGGGCAGCAGGCCCGCGCGGGCACCGAGCGCGTCCTCGAACTGATCGACACCGAGCCGTCGATCAAGGACGGCACCAAGACGCTGCCCGCCGACGCCCCCGCGACCGTCGAGTTCGACGACGTCTCGTTCGGATACGACGGCGCCTCCGGCAGGCCCGTCCTCGACGGGCTCTCCTTCGAGATCCAGCCCGGCGAGACCCTCGCCGTCGTCGGCTCCTCCGGCTCCGGCAAGTCCACCGTCTCCCTCCTCCTCCCGCGCTTCTACGACGTGACGCGCGGCGCCGTCCTCGTCGGCGGCCACGATGTCCGCGAGCTGACCTTCGACTCGCTGCGGGCCGCGATCGGGCTGGTGCCCGAGGACTCCTTCCTCTTCTCGGACACGGTCCGCAACAACATCGCGTACGGCCGCCCCGACGCGACCGAGGAGGAGATCCGTAAAGCCGCCCGCGCCGCCCAGGCGGACCGCTTCATCGCCGAGCTGCCCGAGGGCTACGACACCAAGGTCGGCGAGCACGGCCTCACCCTCTCCGGCGGCCAGCGCCAGCGCGTCGCGCTCGCCCGCGCGATCCTCACCGACCCCCGGCTCCTCGTCCTGGACGACGCGACCTCGGCGGTGGATGCCCGGGTCGAGCACGAGATCCACGAGGCGCTCAAGCACGTCATGGAGGGCCGGACGACGCTGCTGATCGCCCACCGGCGCTCCACCCTGAACCTCGCCGACCGCATCGCCGTCCTCGACGCCGGTCGCCTCGCCGACATCGGCACCCACGAGGAACTCCAGGAGCGGTCCGCCCTCTACCGCCGCCTCCTCACCGACCCCGACGAACTCGGCGGCGTCTCACCCGGCCACGCCCAGCCCGCCTGCCCCCGCGAGGACACCTCCGTACGGGACGAACTGGACGCCGAGTTCGATGCCGAACGCGGGGTGACGCCGAGGCTGTGGACCGGCGACCGCGAGCGCAAGGACCTGGCGCTGACGGAGTCCCCGGCCACCCCCGAGCTCCTCGCCCAGGTGGAGGCGCTGCCCCCGGCGGCCGACATCCCCGACATCGACGAGGCCCGTGCGGTGCGGCCGGAGGAGTCGTACGGCCTGAAACGGCTGCTGCGGGGCTTCGGCCTGCCGCTGCTGATCAGCCTCGGCCTCGTCGCCGTGGACGCCGGCATGGGACTGCTGCTGCCGGTCCTGATCCGGCACGGCATCGACTCGGGCGTCACGCAGGTCGCCCTCGGCGCCGTGTGGGCGGCCTCGCTGCTCGCCCTGCTCACCGTGATCGCCCAGTGGGCGGCGCAGGTCGGTGAGATCCGTATGACCGGGCGCACCGGCGAACGCGTCCTGTACTCCCTGCGTCTGAAGATCTTCGCCCAGCTCCAGCGGCTCGGACTCGACTACTACGAGCGCGAGTTGACCGGCCGGATCATGACGAGGATGACGACGGACGTCGACGCGCTGTCGACCTTCCTCCAGACGGGCCTGGTCACGGCGTTCGTCTCGGTCGTCACCTTCTTCGGCATCATGGTCGCCCTGCTGGTGATCGACCTCCAGCTCGCGCTGGTCGTCTTCGCGACCCTGCCGCCGCTGATCATCGCGACGTTCTTCTTCCGCCGGGCGAGCGTGAAGGCGTACGAACTCGCCCGTGAGCGTGTGTCGGTGGTCAACGCCGACCTCCAGGAGTCGGTGTCCGGGCTGCGGATCGTGCAGGCCTTCCGGCGCGAGCGGGACGGCGGCGCGCGGTTCGCCGAGCGCAGTGACAGCTACCGCGAGGCACGCATCCGGGGCCAGTGGCTGATCTCGATCTACTTCCCCTTCGTGCAGTTCCTGTCGTCGGTGGCCGCGGCGGCGGTGCTGATCGTGGGCGGGGCCCGGATCGAGGCCGCGACGCTGACGACCGGTGCGCTGGTGGCGTACCTGCTCTACATCGACCTGTTCTTCGCCCCGGTCCAGCAGCTCTCCCAGGTCTTCGACGGCTACCAGCAGGCCACGGTCTCGCTCGGCCGCATCCAGGAGCTGCTCCAGGAGCCGACGTCGACGAAGGCGGCCGACGAGCCGCTGGAGGTGCTGTCGCTGCGGGGCGAAGTCGCCTTCGAGGACGTGCACTTCAAGTACGGCGACGAGGAGGAGGCACTCGGCGGCATCGATCTGCGCATACCCGCCGGGCAGACGGTCGCCTTCGTCGGCGAGACCGGCGCGGGCAAGTCGACCCTCGTGAAGCTGGTCGCCCGCTTCTACGACCCGACCGGCGGCCGGGTCACCGTCGACGGCACGGACCTGCGCTCCCTGGACCTCACGTCGTACCGGCACCGGCTCGGCGTCGTCCCGCAGGAGGCCTACCTCTTCCAGGGCACCGTCCGGGACGCCATCGCGTACGGCCGCCCGGACGCGACGGACGCCGAGGTCGAGGCCGCCGCCCGGGCGGTGGGCGCCCACGAGATGATCGCGACCCTCGACGGCGGCTACCTCCACGAGGTCGCCGAGCGCGGCCGCAACCTCTCCGCCGGGCAACGCCAGCTGATCGCCCTCGCCCGCGCCGAGCTGGTCGACCCCGACATCCTGCTCCTCGACGAGGCGACGGCCGCGCTGGACCTGGCCACGGAGGCCCAGGTCAACCAGGCCACGGACCGCCTCGCGGGCCGCCGTACGACCCTCGTCGTGGCCCACCGCCTGACCACGGCCGCGCGGGCGGACCGGGTCGTGGTGATGGACCACGGGCGGGTCGCCGAGGACGGCACGCACGAGGAGTTGTTGGCGCGGGGTGGGCGGTACGCGCGGTTGTGGCGGGTGTTCGTGGGGCAGGCCGAGCCGGAGGAGCCGGTCGGGGCGCCCCGATAGGTCCCGTGAACGTGTCCGCGTGACGGTCGTGCAACCATCCGGCATACGCCGTGCGTCCGTACACCAGTACGCTCATTGCCGGTGTACGGGGAGGACAACACTGTGGACAGAGGTGCGATACGCCGACGACTGGCGGTCGGCCTGGCGTTGCTGACCGCGTCCGGACTGCTCGCGATCGCGGCCCCGGCCGAGGCGCAGGCCGCCCCCACGCGCTGCGAGGGGCGCAAGGTCAGGACGTACCCGTTTTCCACCGGCACGCTGTACGTCTACAAGAAGGGCGGCTACGTCTGCGCCCTCACCAAGCCCAAGGATCCCGGCCGCAAGCAGTGGATGATGGTCAGCGTGCAGGCCCGCCGCGCCAACGCGGTCGTCGACGAGTGGTACTACAGCCACCGGGCGGGACCGGTGACGGTGCACGCCGGGCAGCGGTGTGTGTGGGTGAAGGGGCGGGTGGGCAGGGGCTCGGTGAGCAAGGGCTGGATCCTCTGCTGATCAGCGCTCACACCGGCCGCGCGCACCCCACCGGCTTCTCGCCGCCCAGTTGGACGTACAGGGCCGTCGACAGGGGGCAGTCGGCCCGTTCGCCGACGGACTTGGTCACCTTGTACTGCGGCTTCCGCTTCCCCTCGCCGTCGCAGGACGTCTCGCGGACCTGACCGTCGCCGGAGCCGTAGACGCAGTCGCCGACGATGGTGCGGGGGCCGCCTCCGCCGCCGGGGTCGCCGGGGTGGGGCGACGTCAGGTTGCGCATGCAGGCGTAGCCCTGCGGGATCGCGCCGTCGCCGTCCTCGTCGGACGAGCGGCTCTGTTCGCTGATGTGGAGGACGAAGTCCGTGGTGGCGGGACACGGCGGCCCGTCGTCCACCTTGCCGTCGTGCCGCGCCACGACCCGCGCCGCCGCCCGCTCACTGGTGCAGGACACCTCGGTGAAGCTCGACGTCCCGAAGGAACTGCACTCGTCGACGCCGAGGAACACGGCGCCGTATCCGGCGGGCCGATGCGGCGCCACCTGCTGCTCGCTCGCGGTCCTGTCGAGCCGCCCGTCCTCTTCCGCCGCCGCCCCCGACGAACTCTGACACCCCGTCAACAGCATGATGAGCAGCCCCAGCAACGCACAGCCCACCCCCACGGTGCTTCTCCCACGCATCGCACTCCCCCCGGTCCCCCGTCCAGCGTGGCCCGCGACCACGGGCGCACGCCAGACATGTGGGGTCCTTTGAGTCGGTTAGGGGTGAGTGGGGTCGGTATATGGCGTACGGGTACTACGTCCAAAGTGCTACGGGTCGCTGGCCGCGCCCGTATGACAATCCGTGCCCGATCGGATACAGCACCCGCGTCGGATCGTCCGCCCGCTGCACCGGCACCGGCAGCCTCCCGCGCGGTGCCACCCGTCCGGCGATCACCCGCGCGGCCGCCCGCAGCTCGACGTCGGTCCAGGAGTACGAGGCCAAGTAGGCGGCGACGGCGGGCAGATGGGCGACGTCGTACGGGTTGCGGATCGCGACCGCGACCACCGGCCTCCCTGTCGCGAGGAGCTGCTCGACCAGCGTCTTCTGCGTACTGCTCGCCGTGACGTTGTACGTCCCGACCACCACCGCGTCCGCCGCCCGGGCCGCCGCGACGGCCCGGGCGATGGTGCTGGAAGAGGGCGCCGTGCCCGTGGACAGGGCGGTCGCCGTGAAGCCCAGTTCGGTGAGGGCGGCGGCGAGCACGCCGGTCGGTGGTCCCGTCGTACCGGACGGGGAGGCCGGGTCGGCGCCGACCACGAGGACCTTGGGATGGGTGCGGCGGGAGAGGGGGAGCAGCGGCCCCTCGTTGACCAGCAGGGTCGTCGTCCGCTCGGCGATGCGGTCGGCGGTCGCCAGGTGGGACGCGGTGCCGACGTTCTTCTCGACCCCGCCCTGACTGACGTACGGCTCCTCGAACAGCCGCAGCTTCGCCTTCAGCCGCAGGATCCGCAGGATCGACTCGTCGAGCCGCGCCTCGGTCAGCTCGCCGGTCTCCACGGCCCTCAGGACGGCGTTCCACGCGATGTCGAGGGAGGGCGGGTTGAGGAGCTGGTCCACGCCCGCCTTGAGCGCGAGGACGGGGACGCGGTCGTCGCCGTACTTCGTCCGTACGCCCTCCATGCCGAGGGAGTCGGTCACCACCACCCCGTCGTAGCCCAGCTCCTCGCGCAGGATCCCGGTGAGGATGGGGTGGGAGAGGGTGGCCGGGTCGCCGGAGTCGTCGAGGGCCGGGACCATGATGTGCGCGGTCATGATCGAGTCGATCCCGGCGCGGACGGCGGCCCGGAAGGGCGGTGCGTCCAACTCGTCCCACTGCTCGCGGGTGTGCGTGATGACCGGGAAGCCGTAGTGGCTGTCGACGGCGGTGTCGCCGTGGCCCGGGAAGTGCTTGGCGGTGGCGGCCACTTGCCGCGACCGCTGGTATCCGGCCACCTCGGCGGCGACCATGCCGGCCACCGAGGCCGGTTCGGCACCGAAGGAGCGGACGCCGATGACCGGGTTGGCCGGGTTGACGTTCACGTCGGCCACGGGGGAGTAGTTCTGCCGGATGCCGAGCGCTCTGAGTTCCTGACCGGCGATACGGCCGAGGGTGCGGGCGTCGGCGCGCGAGCCGCCCGCACCGATGGCCATGGCGCCCGGGAAGAGGGTGGCGGGCTCGCCGACGCGGCAGACGATGCCGTGCTCCTGGTCGGTGGAGACGAGGACGGGCAGGCCCCGGGGCTGGGTGAGGGACGCCTTCTGGATGCCGTTGGACAGGTCGGCGATCTGATGGGGGTCGCGGGTGTTGTGCGCCCAGGTGAAGTAGATGATGCCGCCCACGCGGTACTTCGCGATCAGCTCGGCGGCCGTGCGGACGCCGATCTCCTTGAGGTTGGCGTCGATGTCGGCCTGGTCGGGGCTGGTCGCGGAGTGGCCGTAGACCCGCATGACGAAGAGCTGGCCGACCTTCTCCGGCAGGGTCATCCGGGCGATGAGGGCGCGCAGTTTCCTGTCGTCCGGGGCGCCGGCGTGGGCGGTGCCGCCGACGGCCAGGGCGGTGGTGACGCCGGCGGTGGCGGCGAGGACCGTACGTCTTGAAGGGGTCGCGGTGTTTCCCGTGCTTCCTGTGCTTCCCGTGCTGGTGTCGGGCACGTGCGCTCCTTCCGGAGGTGGTGCGCTGAAGGAAACTTCCGAGAAGTCACCAATAACCGGGAAGTTTCTGCCGGTCAAGGGAACGGGCCGTAACCGAGGACGGGAAGAGGACGGGAAGCAGAGAGGAAGAGGGGCCGCCATCGGCGCAGTTGGAGGGGGGCGCGCCGATGACGGCGTGCTGCCGGCCGCGGTACGGCGGAGAGGGTGGTCAGCGATCGCAGCCAGCAGCGAGGGCCGACACCGCACCGTGGTGACTCTCCGGCAGCTCGCGGGTTGGACGGGCGGGGGTGGGGCTGGGTTCCCGGGGGTGGCCGGAATCGGCGAAGTTGGTGAGCCGGTGGCCGACGTGACCTGTGGGCAACGGGTGAGGGTCCGTGGCCTCGGGCCGGGAGCCAGTCACCTCTCGGCGCCGGTCCGGTCCTCTCAGCCCGTCTGGGGGTGCCCCCTCTGGGGGAGTTTGAGGACGAGGCCGTCAGGCCGAAGCGGGGGTCTGGGGGCGGCAGCCCCCAGCGGGGTCGAAGGGGCGGAGCCCCTTCAGGATGGGACGGGTAGGGGCGGCGGGGGCGAAAGACCACTGGACCGTTACGGCGGTGATCGGAAACCATCGAAGCCATGACCGCGTACCTCATCCTCCACGGCTGGCAGAACCACCGCCCCAAGGACCACTGGCAGCACTGGCTCGCCGACCGTCTCACCGACCTCGGCCACCAGGTCGTCTACCCCCAGCTGCCCGACGCCGACGACCCCGAACTCAAGGTCTGGCTGGAGGAGTTGACCCGGCACCTCGGCGCGCTCGATGCCGAGTCGGAGCGGGTCGTCGTCGCGCACAGTCTCTCCGCCGTGCTGTGGCTGCACGCTGCCGCGCGCGGGCTGCCGGGGCTCGACGCCGTGAACCGGGTGCTGCTCGTCGCCCCACCGTCCGGCGCCGTGCTCGCCCGCCACCCGGAGGTCGCCCGATTCGCCCCGCCACCCCTGGAGTTCGCCCTCCCCGGCCCCACCCGCCTGGTCGCCGGCGACGACGACCCGTACTGCGAGGAGGGCGCCGACACCCTCTACGGCCACCCCCTAGCCCTCCCGACCGACATCCTCCCCGGCGCCGCCCACCTCGACCTGGACGCCGGTTACGGGCCGTGGCCCGCCGTACTGGGGTGGTGCCTGGACCCGACCGCGCCGCTCATGGCCCGTCCGGAGTAGCCGTGCCGCCGCGCAGTTCCGGCGTGCTCGCACCGACGTACGCCACCGCCAGCACGCACAGCAGCCCGCCCGTGACCAGGGCGGTCGCGCCGGAGGACCAGCCGGCGACCAGGCCGGCGCGCAGATTGCCGAGGTGCGGGCCTCCCTGGCCGACGATCTGCTCGGCGGCCGTCACCCGGCCGAGCAGGGCGTCGGGGGTGCGGGTCTGGACGATCGTGGCGCGCGAGACAACCGACAGGGCGTCGGCGGCACCCGCCACCACCAGGAGCCCCAGCCCCACCCACGGGCTGGTCGTCAGGCCGAACAACGCCAGCGCCACGCCCCACGTCCCCGCCCCGCACAGCATCACCAGACCGGGGCGGCCGAGGCGGGTGACCGAGCCCGACAGAGCCGTCGCCGTGACGCCGCCCACCGCGACGGCCGACAGGAACAGGCCGAGGGTGCGCGGGTTGCCGCCGAAGCGTTCGGCGTTGATCAGGGGGAAGAGGCTGACCGGCATGGACAGGATCGTGGCGGCGAGGTCGGTGATCAGCGCGCCGCGCACCACCCGGTTGCCGGCCAGAAACCGCAGACCGTCCAGGACGCCGTGCAGCCCGGCCCGCGACGGATCGCCCTCGGGCGGCAGCGCGGGCAGGCCGAAGGCGCCGTAGAAGGCGAGGCCAAAGCTCAGAGCGTCCAGCAGATAGCAGACGCCGATGCCGAACCAGCCGAGGAACAGCCCGCCCAGCGCCGGGCCGAGCAGCATCATCGCCTGGCCGGTGACCTGGTTGAGGGCCAGCCCGGCCGCCACCTGCTCCTTGGGCAGCAGCCGCGGCACGAACACGCCCGCCGCCGGGCCGCCGACCGCGCCGAAGCAGGAGCCGGCCGCCACCAGGGCGAGGATCCCGGCCACCGGCACCCCTCCGGTGAAGCCCTGCACCGCGAGGAGCAGCACACAGACCGCCTGCCCGACGGTGGCGACCAGGAAGATCCGCCGCCGGTCGCCCCGGTCCACCCACGACCCGGCGAACAGACCCACACCCACCATGGGCAGCGCCTGCGCCAGACCGACCGCACCGCTCCAGACCGCGCTGTGCGTCATGTCCCAGACCTGGAACAGGACGGTCACCATGGTCATGAAGCTGCCGAGCACGGACACCGTCCGCCCGATCAGCAGCCGCCGGAAGACCGGGGAGGTACGCAGCGGCCGTACGTCCATCAACGTACGGGCGAGGCTCATGAGGGCATGGCGGGGCGCGGGATGGATTCGGGCACGAGGGGGGACGCTATACGGCGGTCCTCGTGCCGGGCCACCGAATTACCGGCACCGACAGGCCCTAGGCCGACTCGTTCAGCAGCCGCGAGAGGTGTTCGCGGCCGGCGGCCAGCAGTCCGTCGAGCGGCGCGGCGTTCTCGTACCACCGCTTCTCGTACTCCCAGCACAGCCAGCCGTCCCAGCCGTGCCGGGAGAGCACCTCCACGCACTCGGCGAGCGGCAGCACCCCGGCGCCGAGCGGGAGCGGGGTCGTGTCGTCGGCGGAGGCGATGTCCTTGACCTGGACGTAGCCGAGGTACGGGGCGAGGGCCGCGTAGCTCTCGGAGGGCTGCTCGCCGCCCAGCCAGGTGTGCATGACGTCCCACAGCGAGCCGACGTGGCGGTGGCCGACCAGGCCGAGGACGCGGATCGCGTCGGCGCCGGTGCGGTGCGAGTCGTGGGTCTCCAGCAGGATCCGTACGCCCAGGTCGGCGGCGTACTCCGCGGCCGTACCGAGGCGCCGCGCGGCCGTCGCGTCCGCCGCTTCCCGGCTCTGCTCGGGGTCGGCGCCGGGGAAGACGCGGACGAAGCCGGCGCCGAGGTCGTGGGCGAGGTCGAGGAGGGTACGGATCTCCTCGATCACGGGCTCGTCGTCTCCCGGCGCGGCCACGCGCGCGTACCCGGCGAGGCCGAGCAGCTCGATGCCGGCCGCCTTGAACTCGACCGCCACATTCGCCCGCTGGGCCGCATCCAGGCCGGTGTGCACCGGCTCCTCGGGGTGCGTGCGCAACTCGACGCCGTGATAGCCGTGTGTGGTCGCGAGCCCCAGCACGTCGGGGAGGGGGAGACCGGGGACGCCGAGGGTGGAGAACGCCAGTTTCATGCATCCCACCTTGCCAGAAAACGCCCCGGTGCCTCACTCCTGCGTGCCGTGCAGATCGAGCCGCCAGTCCTGGCCGTTGAGGTCCTTGCCGAAGGAGCGGTGCGGCTTCTCGGCGGCCAGGACGAAGCCATGGCGCTGGTAGATACGGCGGGCGGCGGCCAGGACGTCGTTGGTCCACAGGACGAGCTCGCGGTAGCCGACCTCGCGGGCGAAGTCGACGACGGCCGTGACGAGCCGATCTCCGATGCCGAGGCCGCGGGCGTCCGGCTCGACCAGCAGCAGCCGCAGCCGGGCCGTGGCGGGCGCCTCGTCCCGTACGCACATCACGCAGCCCACGGGTCGCCCGTCCAGCTCGGCGATCCACACCCGCTCCAGATGCGGATCGTGGTCCTCCGCGAAGTCCGCGACGATCCTCGCCACCAGCCCCTCGTAGTCGGCGTCGAAGCCGTACTCGGCGGCGTACAGCGCGGCGTTGCGCTGCACGATCCAGCCGAGATCGCCGGGGCCGGGCTCGCGCAGCAGGACGTCCTCGCGGCGGGGAGGGCGGCCGTGGGACAGGATCGTACGGACGGTCGTCATGGCCTCGGCGAGGCGCGGTCGTTCGGCGGCCGGCACGGTCGACAGCAGCGAGCCGACCGACTCGGTCGCCCGCTCCTCCAGCAGCTTGCCGGTCTCCCGGCCGCGCGCGGTGAGCGTGACGCGACGGCGCCGGGGGTCCTCCCGGGAGGTCGTGCGCTCGATCAGCCCGTCCTGCTCGAACTTGTTCAGGATCCGGCTCAAGTACCCGGCGTCCAGGGAGAGTTCGGCCCGCAGATCGGCCGCGTCGGTGCGCGGGGAGTGCGCGAGCTCGTACAGGACGCGGGACTCGGTGAGGGTGTACGGGGCGTAGAGGTGGCGGCTGTAGTCGAGGGCGCCGATGACGTTCGTGTAGAAGCGGTTGAAGGCGCGGATGTCATGGACGGTCATGATCGTCGACCCCCGATGGTTGCCTCGGATTACTGACTCAGTCAGAGATATCGTCGGATCGAGCCTAGAACGCCCGGGTCCCCGCGGCTACCCCTCGGCGGCGGGCCGGTGGACGCACCTGTACGTCCGCAGGTCGTGGGCCCGTTCGTGCAGGAGGCCGGGACGGTGCCCGCATCTTCGTGGCTTCTGCCAGTACGACCGTCTCCCGGGGTGCGACCAGACTGCCCGCCGGAGGCCGCGGTGTCTCCCGGGAACGGGCGGCCGCGGCCGAGGACATGACGAAGCACAGGGGAGGACACCACGATGAGCGTGCAGCAGTACGACGAGATCGGTGAGGCGTTCGAGGGCTTCAAGTCCCTGCCGTTGACGCGGTACGCGGAGGTGCCCGGCTTCCTGGCCATGGTCGGGGACGTGCGCGGCAAGGCGGTCCTCGACCTCGCCTGCGGCACCGGCTTCTACAGCCGGGAGTTCAAGCGGCGCGGCGCCACGGAGGTGCTCGGCGTCGACATCTCCGGCGAAATGATCGCCGCCGCGCGGAAGTCGGAGGAGAGCAGTCCGCTGGGTGTGCGCTATGAGGTGGGTGACGTGTCCCAACTGCGTCCGCTGGAGCGGCGCTTCGACGTCGCGATCGGGGTCCAGCTGCTCAACTACGCGCGGGACGTCGCCGACATGGAGCGGATGTGCCGCAACGTGCACCGGAGCCTGGCGCCCGGCGCCGAGTTCTTCGTGCTCGCCCAGTCACCCGACTACCGTGCCGACGGGTCGTCCCTGGAGAAGTACGGCTTCCGCTGCGAGCCGACCGGTGAGGAGACCGAGACCGGGCCGCGCTTCCGGGTCACGGCCCTGCTCGACCCGCCGATCAGCATCCTCGCCGCCGCCCCGCGCCGCGAGGTCTACGAAGCGTCCCTGCGGGCGGCCGGATTCGGCGAGCTGACCTGGGTCCCACTGGAGGTCTCCGACGCCGGCGTGCGCGAGTTCGGCGCGGACTTCTGGGCGGACTACCTCGCCGACCCCCCGCTGGAGATGCTGCGCTGCCGCGCCTGACCCGCACCGGCGACCGTGGCACGGGGTGGTCCGCCCACCCGGCGTGGGCGGACCACCCCTCTCGTTACGCGGCGTGCTCCACGAACCGCCGCGCCGTCTCGGCGAGCACCTTCCGCCCGTCCCGCGCCCACAGCCCGTCGTTGAACAGCTCGACCTCGATGGCGCCCGTGTACCCGGCCGCCTCCACGTACCCCTTCCACTCCCGCATGTCGATCGCGCCGTCACCGATCTGACCACGGCCGGTCAGGACGCCCTCCGGCAACGGCGTCGTCCAGTCGGCGAGTTGGAAGGTGTGGATACGGCCGGAGGCCCCCGCCCGTGCGATCTGTTCCGGCGCCGTGTCGTCCCACCAGATGTGGTACGTGTCCACCGTGACGCCGACCTGGTGGGCCGGGAAGCGTTCCGCGAGGTCGAGGGCCTGGGCCAGGGTCGACACCACGCAGCGGTCGGCGGCGTACATCGGGTGCAGCGGCTCGATGGCCAGCTTCACACCGCGCTCCTCGGCGTACGGGCCCAACTCGCCGAGCGCGTCGGCGATCCGCTCCCGCGCGCCGTGCAGATCCTTGGACCCGGCGGGCAGCCCGCCCGAGACCAGGACCAGCACGTCCGTACCCAGCGTCGCCGCCTCGTCGACGGCCCGCCGGTTGTCGTCCAGCGCCGCGGCCCGCTCCTGCGGGTCGATCGCCGTGAAGAAGCCGCCGCGGCACAGGGTGGTGACCGTCAGGCCCGCGTCGCGCACCAGCTTGGCCGTCGCCTCCAGGCCGTACGTCTGGACGGGTTCGCGCCACAGGCCGACGTTCGCCACGCCCAACTCGCCGCAGGCCTCGACCAGTTCGGGCATGCTCAGCTGCTTCACCGTCATCTGGTTGATGGAGAAGCGTTCAAGTCCGGTGCTCACTGGGCCACTCCGTACAGGGCGAGCAGGTTCTTCATCCGCTCCTCGGCCAGCTTCGGGTCCGGGAAGAGGCCCAGTCCGTCGGCGAGTTCGTAGGCGCGGGCGAAGTGCGGGAGGGAGCGGGCCGACTGCAGGCCGCCGACCATGGTGAAGTGCGACTGGTGGCCGGACAGCCAGGCGAGGAAGACCACGCCCGTCTTGTAGAAGCGGGTCGGCGTCTGGAAGAGGTGGCGGGACAGCTCGACGGTCGGGTCGAGAAGCTCGCGGAAACCGGCCGCGTTCCCCGTGTCCAGCACCCGCACCGCCTCGGCCGCCAGCGGGCCCAGCGGGTCGAAGATACCGAGCAGGGCGTGGCTGAAGCCCTTCTCGTCGCCCGCGATCAGCTCGGGGTAGTTGAAGTCGTCGCCGGTGTAGCAGCGCACGCCCTGCGGCAGGCGGCGGCGGATGTCGATCTCCCGCTGGGCCTCCAGCAGCGACACCTTGATGCCGTCCACCTTGTCGGGGTGCGCGGCGATGACCTCCAGGAAGGTGTCGGTGGCCGCGTCGAGGTCGCTCGATCCCCAGTAGCCCTCCAGCGCCGGGTCGAACATCGGGCCCAGCCAGTGCAGGATCACCGGCTCGGCGGACTGGCGCAGCAGGTGGCCGTAGACCTCCAGGTAGTCCTCGGGGCCCTTCGCCGCGGCCGCGAGCGCCCGGGAGGCCATCAGGATGGCCTGCGCGCCGGACTCCTCGACGAGGGCGAGCTGCTCCTCGTAGGCCGCCCGGACCTCGTCCAGGGACGCCGGGCCGGTGAGCTGGTCGGTGCCGACGCCGCAGGCGATCAGCCCGCCGACCGACTTGGCCTCGGCGGCGCTGCGCCGGATCAGCTCGGCCGCGCCCGCCCAGTCCAGGCCCATCCCGCGCTGCGCGGTGTCCATGGCCTCGGCGACTCCGAGCCCGTGGGACCACAGGTGACGGCGGAAGGCCAGGGTGGCGTCCCAGTCGACGGCGGCGGCCGAGTCGGGCGACACATCGGCGTACGGGTCGGCGACGACGTGCGCCGCCGAGAAGACCGTACGGGAGGTGAAGGGCGCGCCCGGCGTGAGGGCGAGCGGCTCGGTGCGGGGCTCGTACGCCCGCAGGCCGCCCTTGAAGTCAGGCAGTCGGACGGTCACAGCGCGATCTCCGGGACGTCGATACGGCGGCCCTCGGCCGAGGACTTCAGGCCCAGCTCGGCGAGCTGGACGCCGCGGGCGCCGGCCAGGAGGTCCCAGTGGTAGGGGGCGTCGGCGTAGACGTGCTTGAGGAACAGCTCCCACTGGGCCTTGAAGCCGTTGTCGAAGTCGGCGTTGTCCGGGACCTCCTGCCACTGGTCGCGGAAGGAGTAGGTGGCCGGGATGTCCGGGTTCCAGACCGGCTTGGGGGTGAGGGAGCGGTGCTGGACGCGGCAGTTGCGCAGACCCGCGACCGCCGAACCCTCCGTGCCGTCGACCTGGAACTCGACGAGCTCGTCGCGGTTGACGCGCACGGCCCAGGAGGAGTTGATCTGCGCGATGGCGCCGCCGTCGAGCTCGAAGATGCCGTACGCGGCGTCGTCGGCCGTGGCGTCGTACGGCTTGCCGTTCTCGTCCCAGCGCTGCGGGATGTGGGTGGTGGCGATGGCCTGGACGGACTTCACGCGGCCGAACAGCTCGTGCAGCACGTACTCCCAGTGCGGGAACATGTCGACAACGATGCCACCGCCGTCCTCGGCCCGGTAGTTCCACGACGGGCGCTGCGCGTCCTGCCAGTCGCCTTCGAAGACCCAGTAGCCGAACTCGCCGCGGATGGAGAGGATCTGTCCGAAGAAGCCCCCGTCGATGAGGCGCTTCAGCTTCAGCAGGCCCGGGAGGAAGAGCTTGTCCTGGACGACGCCGTGCTTGATGCCGGCGTCGGCGGCCAGCCGCGCGAGCTCCAGAGCACCCTCCAGCCCCGTGGCCGTCGGCTTCTCGGTGTAGATGTGCTTGCCCGCGGCGATCGCCTTCCGGATCGCCTCCTCGCGGGCGGAGGTGACCTGGGCGTCGAAGTAGATGTCGACACTCGGGTCGGCGAGGACCGCGTCGACGTCGGTCGAGACGTTCTCCAGGCCCAGGCCGTGCTGCTCGGCGAGCGCCTTCAGGGCGTGCTCGCGGCGGCCGACCAGGATCGGCTCCGGCCACAGCACGGTGCCGTCGCCGAGGTCGAGGCCGCCCTGCTCCCGGATGGCCAGGATGGAGCGGACCAGGTGCTGGCGGTAGCCCATGCGCCCGGTCACACCATTCATGGCGATACGCACCGTCTTGCGTGTCACGTCGTTCCCTTCGTAGGCGTCACGCGCAGCGTTCGTGCGCGTTTCGTACGCGGTTGTGCGCGCCGCGTACGCCCCTACCCTGTTGAGCGTCACAGCAAGCGCTTTCTATCTGATGAGAAGCTAGCCTCTGATCAGCGGTGTAGACAAGACCGTGACGGGGTTGAGTTGTTCGAGGGGACGAACAACCGGGGTTGTTGGCCGTAAGGTCTGCTCGACATACACGGAACCGTGGCCACTGGCGGCCTGTCTACGAGGACGCAGGCCCTGTCCTGTGGCCACGTGATGAACACGTGGTGAGCACGTACGAGGTGGTACGACGAGATGCGCGACCGGAGGACGACGAGATGACGGTGACCCTGGCGGACGTGGCGGCCCGCGCCCAGGTCTCCCCCGCGACGGTGTCGCGCGTGCTGAACGGGAACTACCCCGTGGCGGCCTCCACCCGCGAGCGGGTGCTGCGGGCGGTCGACGAGCTGGACTACGTACTGAACGGTCCCGCGAGCGCGCTGGCCGCGGCCACGTCCGACCTGGTCGGCATCCTGGTCAACGACATCGCCGACCCCTTCTTCGGGATCATGGCGAGCGCGATCCAGCTGGAGATCGGGGGCCCCGGCGGCCGGGCGGGCGGCGAGCGGCTGGCCGTCGTCTGCAACACGGGGGGTTCGCCCGAGCGCGAGCTGACGTATCTGACCCTGCTCCAGCGGCAGCGGGCGGCCGCGGTCGTCCTGACCGGCGGCGCCGTCGAGGACGCACCTCACGCGGCGGCGGTCGCGGCGAAGCTGCGGAAGCTGGCCGACGCCGGCACGCGCGTGGTGCTGTGCGGCCGGCCGCCCGCGCCGGACACCGGCGCGATCGCGCTGACCTTCGACAACCGCGGCGGCGGACGCGAACTGACCGAGCACCTGATCGGCCTGGGCCATCGGCGCCTCGGCTACATCGCGGGTCCGGAGGAGCGGACGACGACCCGGCACCGGCTGGAGGGCCACCGGGCGGCGCTGGAGGCGCACGGCATCGAGGAGGACCCGCGCTGGACGGTCTACGGCCGCTACGACCGGCAGTCGGGCTACGAGGCGACGCTGGAGCTGCTGCGCCGGGACCCGTCGCTGACGGCCGTGGTCGCGGCGAACGACTCCGTCGCGCTCGGGGCCTGTGCGGCGCTGCGGGATTCGGGGTTGCGGATTCCGGACGACGTGTCGGTGGCGGGGTTCGACGACCTTCCGTTCAGCATCGATGCGGTGCCTTCTCTTACGACCGTGAGGCTGCCGTTGTCGGACGCGGGGGCGCGGGCCGGGCGGATCGCGATGGGGCGGGAGGAGCCGCCGCCCGGGGGGATCGCGACGATTCGGGGGGAGCTGATGGTTCGGGGGTCTTCCGGGGGGCCTCGGGAGTAGGCCGGTAGGGCGCGATCCTGCGGTTCCTGCGGTTCTTGCGGTTCTTGCGGTTCCTGCGATCCTTGCGGTTCCTGCGGGGCGCGCCCCTGTGAGGCGAGGCCGGCCCGTCAGTACACGATGGACACGATCTGGCAGGCGGCTTCCGCGAGTCGGGCGTCGCCGTCGATGTGGGCACGGGCGAGCGCGTCGGCCGGTTCGATGCCGCGGACGCACAGGCGCCAGGTGATCTCCGCGTCGAGGCGGAGGAGGGCGGCGGGGCTGCCGGTGGGCGGTTCGGCCAAGGACCAGTTGCCTTCGGCGGTGGTGGCGGCGGCTGTCCAGACACCGCCGGCGGGGCCGTCCACGTGGACCTGGACCTGGGTGCCGACGGGGGCGGTGGTGCCGCGCAGGGTGTGCGGAAGGGCGCGCAGGAAGGTGTCCAGGACCACGGAGAGGGGCCTCGGGTCGGGGTCGGTGCCCTGGCCGGTGGCGTGGCGGATCTGCTGGCGGTGGGTCCAGTACTCGGTCAGCTCCCGTGCGCTGTCCAGCCACATCGGCGCCGGATCGATGCCGGCCCAGGAGACCCCGAGCGAGGGCGCCGTCGGGTCGGTGCCCTCGAAGAGGCGGGCGACCTGACCGCCGGCCAGCTCCAGGGTGTCGGTGAGCGCGGCGGGGCTCACCCTGGTGTGGGCGTCGACCCACTCCTGGTTGATGCGGTGGATGTACGCCGCCAAGTCCTCGCCGGGCGCGAAGCCGGGGCCCTCCCGGTGCCCGTCGCGGTGCCGGGCGAGGCGCCCGTAGCAGTCGCCCAGCAGGTGCGCGGCGACATCCCGCACGCTCCAGCCGGGCACCGCCTCCCGGGCCCAGTCGGCCGGGGCCAGGGCGCGCAGGGTGGCGATCAGGGAAGTGTGCTCGGGGGCGAAGAGGGGGCGGGCGTCTATGGGAGGGCCGAGCCAGGAGTCGTCGGGTGGGGCGGCAGCGGGATGCGGGGGCATGAAGTCAAGGCTGCCGTCAAGGCGTTGGGAGCGCCATCGCTTAATCAGCGTGGCCTGTTGTTCCAGGTCGGCGCCGTGAGCGCCGATCGTTCGTCGGCGGGAGCGAGGATGTGAGACCCGACAGGCATCCTGTCGACCATGGATGGGATCGAAACCCGGCCGCTGCCGCCGCGAACTGGACGCGGTGCTGCGCACCGGATTTGACCGGATCAGGGCTGTCGCTCCGGGACTGCGGTACCGGCTCGTCGGCACGGCAGCGGCCTGTCTGCAGGGCGTCGATCTGCCGGTGGGCGATGTCGACATCCTCGTCGACCGACGCGACAGCGTCGACGCCGTGGCCGAAGCGCTGGCGGACTTGCCGTGTGTGACCGCTCCGCAGTGGCATCGCATCGGCCCGGCAGTGCTTCGCCTGCTCCAGCATCGACGGCGTCGGATTCAGCGTCAGCACCTTGGAAGTACCGTGCTATGAGGACGGATGGGAGTGCCAGGGACCCGGCCCTTGGCAGCAGTACGTCTCCGTAAACTGCGACGGACACCGCATCGAATGCGTGCGGCTGGAGCTCCGGCTGACCACCGAGTTGCTCCGCGATCGCCCCGACCGGTACCAGCCGCTACTGACCCGCCTCCGCGCTCACGGCGCCGACCTGGACCTCCTACGACAGAGCATGACCGTGCGCAGGGGTCCTGAGACGCTCGCGCGCCTGGCCCGGGGACTTCAAGCAACCGGCAAACCGTACGCGGCGACGTGGGCCCCTTCAGCTGTCCATACGGCTGTCTCGTACGGCGGTCACGAACGCGGCCCAGCAGTCCACCGGGAAGACCACAGCCGGACCGGTGACGGCCTTGCTGTCACGGACGGGCACGTCGGCGTGGCCACGGGCGACTTCCAGGCATTCACCCTGGCTGCCGCCGCTGTAGCTGGACTTGTACCACCCGGTGAGCGTGGACGCGTCGGAGACGGTGTGCTCACTGCTGACCATGTGCGTGTTCCTCCGCTGCCGCCCTGACGAGGGCCAGTGACTCCTGCTGCGACAACGCGTCGCTCAGGGCAAGAGCGTAGGCGGTCTGACTGGCGGCCACCAGCGCTGGATCGTCCATCAAGTGGCCAGTAAGCAAGGCCTCGACGTAGGCCACTGGGGCAGAGTCCTCGAAGCTCATGAGCGTGAGCAGGCTCTCCAGCAGCGCGTGTGCCCCGACACCGTAGGGAAGCACATGCAGACGCAGCCGCCCCGCCTCGGCCATGTCCGCGATCTTGTGCAGCTGTTCGGCCATGACCTGAGGGCCGCCGACGCGGCGCCGCAGCACGGACTCGTCGAGCAGCGTCCAAACGACCGGCTGCGACGGCCCGTCGAGAATCCGGGCACGCTTTGTTCGAATGACAACCGCTTCGTCAAGTTCCTCCGCCGTGTGATTCGGCCGGTACGCGCGGAATAGGGCACGCGCGTAGCCGTCAGTCTGGAACACGCCGGGAACCAGCGAGAGAGCGAACTGCTGGATAAGCGTGGCCTGTTGCTCCAGCTCAGCCACGGCCGCGAAGTAGTCGTTGTACTTCGACTCCAGGTCCTCAAGCCAGCGCGCGAAGAACCCGTCGGTCCCGAGTGCCCGATCGATGCGCTGCGCGTCATCAGGCTTCGGCAGCCGCCGCCCGGCCTCGAAGTGGCTGATCACGTCGGCGAGCACACAACCTGATCACCCAGCTCCTCCTGGGTCAGCCCGGCTGCCACCCGTCGCAGCCTCAGTTCCTCTCCGTACTTCTGCCGTTGCGTCCGAGGCTTGCGAGTCTCGCTCATACGGCCAACTCCCCTTCCTGACAGAGGCGATGTCAAGTCCCCACCCCTGGCAGCGTAGCCACGACCGACCCCACTCTGTGAGTGATTCGCAACAGAGCGAAGTCGCCGCACGTGAGAAGGCAGGTCCATATGTCTGCGGTCATCGCCCGCCTCGTCAAACCGTTCCTGAGGCTCCTCCCCCTGACGCGCAGGCGTCGCCGCCGTACGACGCCGGAGGAGCGCCTGACGACCATGCCGCCCGCTGTCCTTGGAGTGGGGATCGGCTCTCTCGGCTTCCCTTACGAGGAGAGCAACAGGTGAGCGGCGTGGGACACGGGGAGCCGACCGTACGCCTGCTGCCTTGGGCGGGTACCGACGGCAAGCCCTGCTATCTGGTGGGCGATGGAACCGGCTATGTCTCCCGAGTCGCGGACGAGACCGAAAGCGTCCAGCTGGGAATGGCGGACGACCTTCTCGGCCACGCCACCGAACTCCTCGCGGAGCAGCGCGTGACCAGCCTGGAATTGCGCTACCTCGCCGGGCGGCTCAGCGAATGCTTGCGGGACGTCAAGCGCGTCGCGGAGAGCAGAGGCGCACGGCTCGTCCAGACCGAAGCGGAGACGGACGCGGATCTGCCGCAGCAGCCGTAACTCACGCCCGCCCCGCCCCCGCTCGGCCCTCTCCGCCCTGCTCGGCCGCAAGAGCCGCCCCCTCCACCCGCTCCCGGTGCTTCTCCCACCACGTCACCTCTCTCGGCGCCATGTTGGTGTCCCCGGTGCGCAACCCCGTGGCGCCGTCGGCGAGTTCGCGCACGATGTCCGCGTGGCCGGCGTGCCGATGAGTCTCGCCGATCATGTGGACGAGGACGCGGTGGAGCGTGAGGTCGATGGGCGTGTCCCCGGGGATTCGGCCGACCGCGTCCAGAGGCAGGGTCTCGATCGTCTCGTCGGCGTGGGCGCAGACCCGGCGGTAGTCGTCGACTATCTGCTCGCGCGTCTCGTCGGCGGTCGCCCACAGGTCGGCGTTCGGCTCGGGAGCGTCGCCGGTGATCCAGAGCGGGGGTGCCGGGCAGGGGCGGCCGAAGGTGTCGCCGAAGTAGAACGCCTCCGCGCCTGTCACGTGCTTGACCAGGCCCAGCAGGTTGGTGCCGGTGGGAGTCATCGGGCGGCGGATGTCGTACTCCGGGAGGCCTTCGAGCTTCCAGAGGAGGACGTCGCGAGCGTCCTGGAGGCAGCGGCGGAGGTCCGCCTTGGAGTCTGATCCGATCGTCATCGGGTCAGTCTGGCCATGGAGGTGATGCTCCGGCACCGTCTTTTCCCGGCCGGTGAGTTCCCCGGTGCCGACGGCGGCTGGTACACCATCCGGATGAGTAACGGGGGAAGACCAGAGGGCGCCGGACCCATAACCCGGCGTGCGGCCACCTGCTGTCTCGTGCTGCTGATGATTCCGACTGCCCTGGTCGCGTACTTCTGGTACACGGTCTGGCACGCCGACCAGGTGAACAGCGAGCGTCGGCAGGACGCCCTGAACTCCCTTCTCCGGCGCGCCCATGAGCAGGCGGACGACACCAGCCGTGCGCTCACCGAGAGCGGTTCCGGTGCCGATGCCGACACGCTGACCGGGGTGATCTGGCGGCACAGCGAAACGCCGCTCATCAGCTACGACCCGGCACGTCACCGTTTCACCGCCACCGCGCGCAGGGCCGACTTCTACGAGAGCGAGGGGGTGATTCTGGGGAGCGGCTCTGTTCAGGTCGCACGCTGCCTGCGTTTCACCTTCACCCGCGGCTCCGATGCGGCTTGGACGTCCGCCGTCGCCGTGCGGAACTACGACGAGTGCCTGCCGGGCACGCGGATCGGCAGCTGGGCCGACACCGCGCGGAGCCGCATCGCGCAGATGAGCACGATGGAGCTGACACCCACCGGAGTACAGCGCGCTCTCGACCCCACCGGCAAACTCGGCTATTTCGACGTCAGGAGCGCCGAGCGCAGGGGACGTACCGCCACCGTCATCGTCCTGATCGAAGACGTATACGGGGCGGAGGCGCACGCCACAGCCAAGCAGTGCTACCGGTTCGTCCGGGACCTCGGCGGCGAATACGGCGACGATGTGACCGGCGTTCCACTGAGCACCTGCCCCACGGCCACTTGAGGTGCGCACCCCCTGCCGAATCCCCCGTTCCGCGTCTGTCACTGGCCCCACCGATGATTTCCGGGCCCCGCTCCGGTCTCCATCGCCGTAATCACCCGAGCAGCTCCCGAGCAGCACCCGAGCGCAAGAACCAGGAGTGTCTTTCCATGCGCATCGTGATCACCGAGTTCATCAGCCTCGACGGCATCGTCCAGGCCCCCGGCGGCCCCGAGGAGGACACCGACGGCGGCTTCGCGCACGGTGGCTGGTCGCACCCGTACTTCGACCCGGAGGTGCTCGGCCCCGCGTTCAGCGAGGGGCTGGAGAAGGCCGAGGCGCTGCTGTACGGGCGCCGTACGTATCTGACGATGGCGGGGGCCTGGCCCGAGCGGGCCGGTGACCCCTTCGCCGACCGGCTGAACTCCCTGAAGAAGTACGTCGTGACCGACACCCTCGGCGACGACGAGCTGACCTGGAACAACACCACCCGCATAGCGGGCGGCGAGGCCGTCGCGCGGATCCGTGAGCTGCGTGAGCGCGAGGGCGGCGACCTGGCGATGATGGGCAGCCCCACCCTCGTGCGGACCCTCATCCAGGAGGGTCTGGTCGACGAGCTCCAGCTCGTCGTGATGCCGGTGCTGCTGGGCGGCGGCAAGTCGATCTTCCCCGAGGACGGCGGGAAGCGGCCGTTCGAGCTCGTGTCCACGGTCACCGGGAAGACGGGCGTACAGGTGTGCGTCTACCGGCCGGCCGCCGGGGACTAGGCGATTTCGGTCGGATCAGTGGGCGGACCGCTTCCCTACCGGGTCCGCCCGGACGCCGCCGAGCAGCTCTGGGCCCAGGAACGGTTTCCGCGCTGCTGACGCCCGTTCGCCGAAGCGGCCGTGGACGCCCACTACCTCCCGGCCGCCCGCTTCGTGAGAACCGTCAGCACCACCGGGATCACCATCTCCACCACTCGGGACACGGCACCCGGCTCCAGCCCCGTCTTACGGGCCACCGCGTTCGCGACCGGTTTGGCCTCCTCGGCCAGCAGCCCGGCCATCAGGCCGCCCGTCGCGAAGCCGCCCACCGTGGCCACGCCGGTGAGCGGGGCGTCGTGCGGGGTCGCCACGGCCTCCGCCTCGCCGGACAGCGCCGACACCGTCGTACACACCATCTGCCGGGCCCCCGGCTCGTCGGTGCCCAGCAGCCCCGCGATGTCGCCGATCCGGTCGTCACCGAGCGCGTCGAGCACGTCGTCCTGGAGGGACGTGAGGGGGTTTGCGTCTACTTCTGACATATCTGAAACGCTACGTCTGTTCGTATTTCCGGGCATTCCGAAGGTGCCGGGACGCGCCGGAAAAAAAATCCACGGAGACCGTGCAACCCTTCCCCCACCTCGCGGGTCGTACTTGGCATCAGGACTCTTGGAGGGGGATCTGGGGGGATCGCGGGGGTTCTGATGGGGAGGGGAAACCCCGAGGGGCTCGGTCGACGGACCGGGCCCCTCGAAACGTTCCTACGGTCTTTCCCAGGTCTTCCTGCGGTCGGCAGGTCAGAAGAAGACGCCGCAGCGCAGCAGCACATTCGCGTACGGCCGTGCCTCCCCGGTCCGTACGACCAGCCGCGCCCCGGCCGACAGCTCCTTGAGCCGCTCGTGCGTGACCAGCTCCAGCTCGGGAAACTCGCCCTCCAGCAGCGCGGCCGCCGCCGGATTCGCCTCGCGCACCTCCCGCGCCGCCGTCGCGCCCTCCACCGCCAGCTCGGCCAGCAGACCGTCGAGCACCTCGGCGAACGACGGCACCCCGGCCCGGAAGGCCAGGTCCACCACCCGGGGACCGTCGGGTATCGGCATGCCCGCGTCGCACACCAGCACCCCGTCGCCGTGGCCCAGCTCGGCCAGGGCGCCGGAGAGGTGACGGTTCAGGATTCCGGCCTTCTTCACAGCGCCTCACCTTGCCCCGACGCGCCGGGTGCGCCGGGTGCGTCGGCCGACCCTCTGCCGGGGGTCCGGGGGGCGTCCCCCGGATGGGCACAGCACAGCGCCTCGACCTCCGCCGCCGTCGGGAACGACTCCTGCGCGCCCTCCTTCGTGACCGCCGCGGCTCCGACCCGGGCCGCGTACGCCGCGGCCTTCGCCAGGGACGAGCCCGTCCCGAGCTTGAAGGCCAGCGCGGCCGTGAACGCGTCGCCCGCCCCCGTCGTGTCCACCGCGTCCACCTTCACGGACGCCACTCGCGTCACACCCTCCGCGGAGGCCACCAGCGCACCCCCGGCGCCCAGGGTCACGACCACCGAGCGGGGTCCCTTGGCGAGCAGGATCCGCGCCCAGTCCTCCGGCGTCTCGCCCACCGCCGAGTCGCCGAGGATCACCTTGGCCTCGTGCTCGTTCACGATCAGCGGGTCGCAGGCCGCCAGCACCTCGGCGGGCAGAGGGCGGGGCGGAGACGGGTTCAGGACGAAGCGGCTGTCGTCCGCCAGATTGCGTACGGCCTCGACGACCGTCTCCAGCGGGATCTCCAGCTGGGCCGACACCACCCGCGACGCCTGGAAGAGGCTCGCGGCGGCCCGTACGTCCTGCGGCGTGAGCCGTCCATTGGCGCCGGGCGAGACCACGATGCTGTTGTCCCCGGACGGGTCCACCGTGATCAGCGCGACCCCGGTCGGCGCGCCGCCGACCAGGACGCCCACCGTGTCGACGCCGGCCGCCCGCTGCGAGTCGAGCAGCAGCCGGCCGTGCGCGTCGTCGCCGACCCTGGCCAGCAGGGCCGTACGGGCCCCGAGCCGGGCGGCGGCGACGGCCTGGTTCGCGCCCTTGCCGCCCGGGTGGACGGCCAGATCGGAGCCGAGCACGGTCTCGCCGGCCCCCGGCCGACGCTCGACGCCGATCACCAGGTCGGCGTTGGCCGACCCTACGACCAGGAGGTCGTAGTCGTACATGAGTTGCTCCCCTGTCAGATCCCCATGGTGACGTGAGGCGGGCGGATCCCGCGGAGGACTCCGCCAAGGATCCGCCCACCCGTGGTTCTCAGCCCGTGAAGCCGGCCGCGTTCTCCTTCGTGACCACCTTCACCGGCACCATCACCGACTTCTCGACCTTGTCACCCGCGGCGGCCTTCACCGCGTTCTGTACGGCGATCCTGCCGAGCTCCGTCGGCTGCTGTGCCACCGACGCGTACAGCGTGCCCGCCTCGACGGCCTTCAGCCCGTCCGCGGTTCCGTCGAAGCCGATGACCTGGACGGACTTGCCGGCCTTGGAGCCCAGCGCCTTGATCGCGCCGAGGGCCATCTCGTCGTTCTCCGCGAAGACGCCGTCGATGTCGGGGTTGGCCTGGAGCAGGTTCGTCATGACGTCCAGGCCCTTGGTGCGGTCCCAGTCGGCGGGCTGCTTGGCGACGACCTCGATGCCCGGGTAGGCCTTCAGGCCCTCGGCGAAGCCGGAGCCGCGCTCACGGCTGGCGGAGGTGCCCGCCTGGCCCTGCAGGATCACGATCCTGCCCTTGCCGCCCAGCTTCTCGGCGAGCGACTTGGCGGCGAGCTTGCCGCCGGTGACGTTGTCGGAGGCGACGAGCGCGGCGGTGGTGGCGTTGTTGACCGACCGGTCGACGGCGACGAGCGGGATGTCCGACTTGTTGACGGCCTTCGCAGCCGGGGTCACCGCGTCGGAGTCCACCGGGTTCACGATGATCGTGCCGAGGCCCTCACTGGTGAAGTTCTGCAGCTGGTTGGCCTGCTGCGAGGCGTCGTTCTGCGCGTCGGTGACGGTCAGGTCCACGCCCAGCTTCTTCGCCTCGGCCTGCGCACCCGCCCGGATCTGCACGAAGAACGGGTTGTTGAGGGTCGACAGCGACAGCCCGATCTTCTGGCTCTTCGCCTCCGACGTGCCGCTGTGCAGGAAGGAGGTGGCGCCGACGATCGCCGCCGCGACGACGGCCGCGAGCAGATAAGTCGCCGCCTGCTTGCCCTTGTTGCCCCCGGTACCGGCCGCCACGGGAGTCGCCCCCGCCTTGCGCCGCACCGTGTCCAGCAGCACCGCCAGCGCGATCACGACACCGATGACGACCTGCTGCCAGAACGCGGACACCGAAAGGAGGTTGAGGCCGTTGCGCAGCACCGCCAGGATCAGCGCGCCGATCAGCGTCCCGGACGCCTTGCCCGTACCACCGGCCAGCGAGGCGCCGCCGATGACGACCGCCGCGATGGCGTCGAGCTCGTAGCCCTGTGCGGCCTGCGGCTGCGCGGAGGACAGGCGGGCGGCGAGCACGATGCCCGCGGCGGCGGCGAACAGACCGGAGAAGGCGTAGATCGCGAGCTTCTGCTTCTTCACCCGCAGACCGGACAGGCGGGCCGCCTCCTCGTTGCCGCCGATCGCGTACATCGAACGGCCGATGTACGTCCGCCCCAGCACGAACGCCGTGATCAGACCCATGCCGACCATCACGAGCACCGGCACCGGCAGCCAGCCGCCGAGGGTGTCGCCGAGGTGCGAGACCGAGTCGGGGAAGGCGATGGGGGAGCCCTGCGAGATCACCAGGGACAGACCGCGGGCCACCGACAGCATGGCCAGCGTCGCGATGAACGGCGGCAGCTTGCCGTACGAGACCAGGATGCCGTTGACCAGGCCGCACGCTATGCCGGTCGCGATCGCGAGGAGCACGGCGAGGAAGACCGGCACGCCTTCCGAAGTGGCGCTCCAGGCGAGGACGGTGGCCGACAGGGCCGCCACCGAGCCGACCGACAGGTCGATGCCCGCCGAGACGATCACGAAGGTCACGCCGAAGGCGAGGATGGCGGTCACGGCCGCCTGGACGCCGACGTTGAGGAGGTTGTCGGTCGTCATGAAGTCGCCGGACAGCGCCGACATCGCGATGACGAGGACGATCAGCGCGGTCAGCGCGCCGTTGTCGAGGAGGAGGCGGCGAAGCCCCGAGGCGCCACTCGCGCCCGTCGTGCTCTTGAGCGTGTCAGTGGCCACGGGAGGCCTCCGTTCCGGTCTTCTCGGAGTTCTTCTCAGAGTTCTTCTCAGTGGTGGGCTTGCTGACGGCGAGCGCCATGACCGAGTCCTGGGTCGCCTCGTCGGCGGTGAGTTCACCCGCGATCCGGCCCTGGGCCATCACCAGGACCCGGTCGCTCATGCCGAGGACCTCCGGCAGATCGCTGGAGATCATCAGGACGGCGGCGCCCTGAGCGGTGAGTTCGTTGATGAGCTGGTAGATCTCGACCTTGGCGCCGACGTCGATGCCACGCGTGGGCTCGTCGAGGATCAGCACCTTGGTGTCGGCGAGCAGCCACTTGCCGATGACGACCTTCTGCTGGTTGCCGCCGGACAGCGTGCGCACGTGCTGGCCGAGGCCCGCCATCCGCACACCGAGCTGCCCGGCGATCCGCGCCGCCGCCTCGCGCTGGCCCTTGAGGTCGACGAGCCCCGCGCGCGTGGCCGAACGCAGCGTCACCAGGCCGAGGTTCTCCTCGACGGACGCGTCCAGCACCAGGCCCTGGCCCTTGCGGTCCTCGGGGATCAGCCCGATGCCCGCGGTCATCGCCGCGTTGACGTCGTACTTGGGGAGGGAGGAACCGCCGACCTTCACGGCCCCCTTGTCGTACGGATCCGCCCCGAACACGGCCCGCACCACCTCGGTACGGCCGGCGCCGACCAGCCCAGCGATGCCGACCACCTCACCGGCGTGCACCTCGAAGCTGACGTCATGGAAGACGCCGTCCCGGGTCAGCCCTTCGACCGACAGCAACGCGGCCCCGCGATCGGCCCGTTCACGCGGGTACTGCTGTTCGATGGAGCGCCCCACCATGAGCCGTACGAGTTCGTCCTCGGCCGTGGTGGCCGGGACCTGCCCGACGCTCCTGCCGTCCCGGATGACGGTCACCCGGTCGCCCAAGGCGGCGATCTCCTCCAGGTGGTGCGTGATGAAGACGATCCCCACGCCGTCCTCGCGCAGCTTGCGCACGATGGAGAAGAGCTTGTCCACCTCTTCCGAGGTGAGCACGGCGGTCGGCTCATCCATGATCAGCACGCGCGCGTTCAGGCTGAGCGCCTTGGCGATCTCGACCATCTGCAGGCGGGCGATGCCGAGTTCACGCACACGCGCGCGTGGCGAGACGTTCACTCCCACGCGCGCGAGGAGCACCTCGGCGTCGGCCTCCATCCTCTTCCGGTCGATCATCCCGAAGCGGCGCGGCTGCCGTCCCAGGAAGATGTTCTCGGCGACCGTCAGATCGGGAACGAGGTTGAACTCCTGGTAGATGGTGGCGATCCCGAGGCGCTCGGAGTCCTGCGCACCATGGATGCGCGTCTCCTCACCGCCGACCAGGATCCGCCCGGCGTCGGGCGTATAGGCGCCGGAGAGCATCTTGATGAGGGTGCTCTTGCCGGCGCCGTTCTCACCGAGCAGCACATGCACCTCGCCCCGGCGCAGGTCGAAGTCGACGCCGTCCAGCGCGACCACGCCCGGGAAGGCCTTCCGTATGCCCTCGATGCGCAGCAACTCGTCCGCGTTGCTCACGACTGGCTCCTGTTCGTTACGGGGGACGGCTCCGAGGGAGCCGGTGGTTCGCCGCAGGAGCGGCGTACGACGAGACGGGCGGGGAGGGTGACGGACTCGCCGGGCCGTCCCTCGATGCGGTCGACCAGGGCCCGTACGGCGGCCCGGCCCAGCTCGCCCGTGGGCTGGGCGATCGCGGTGATCGGCGGATCGGTGTGCACGAACCACCGGATGTCGTCGAACGCGGCCAGGGCGAGGTCGTCCGGCACACGCAGGCCACGCGCGCGTACGGCGTCCAGCGCGCCGAGAGCCATCAGGTTGTCGGCCGCGAAGACGACCTCGGGCGGCTCGGGCAGGTCGAGGAAGCCCTCGGTGACCCGCCGCCCGCTCTCGGCCTGGAAGTCGCCCTGCCCTATGTAGGCGTCGGGGAGTTCGAGCCCGTAGGCGCCGAGCGCCTCCCGGAAGGCCTCGACGCGCTCCCGTCCGGTGGTGGTCGCCGCGGGGCCCGCGATGATGGCGAGCCTGCGATGCCCCAGCCCGTGCAGATGCGCGACGAGATCCCGTACGGCACCCCGCCCGTCCGATCGCACCACCGGCACGTCCACGCCCGGGATCCACCGGTCCACGAAGACCATCGGCGTCCCCCCGCGCGCGGCGTCCAGCATCAGCGGGGAGCCGCCGTCGGTGGGGGAGACCAGGAGGCCGTCGATACGGCGGTCCAGCAGGTTCCGCACATGATGGTCCTGGAGGTCGGGCCGCTCGTCGGCGTTGCCGATGATGACGCTGTAGCCGAGCGCGCGGGCCTCCTCCTCGACGGAGCGGGCCAGCTCGGTGAAGTAGGGGTTCATCACGTCGCTGATGACCAGGCCGAGGGTGTGGGTCTGGTCGGTGCGCAGGGAGCGGGCGACGGCGTTCGGGCGGTAGCCCAGGGTCTCGACGGCGGCCAGCACGCGCGTGCGTGCCTCGGCGCTGACCGACGGATGGTCGTTCAGGACGCGCGAGACCGTGGCGACGGAGACGCCCGCCTCGGCAGCGACGTCCTTGATGCTCGCCATCGCCGCTCCACCTCCTTGTGGATCGTTCGATCGTTCATGGAAATCGATGGTCGATGGCCTGGTGGAATCGATTACATCGACGTGTACGGAGGATTGGAATCGATTACACGGGGGTTAATCAAGCCCTCAACCACATCCCGAGACCGGATCGTGATGTCGCGGGGCTGCCCGGGGCGGTTCAGGCTGGAAGTACAGGTGTCGTTTCCTCGGGGCCCTTGCGGGCCGGAGCGGAGGAGTCATGACGGCAGCGGCTCGAAATGACGTCCCTGTCGCGATGGAAGGCGACGGCGTGGAGTTGCGCATCAAACCGATGGGCGGCGGGATGTCGGTCGGCTACATACGCCTGCCGCAGGGCACGGACATGGGCCCGGCCCTGAAGGGCATGCCCGGCGACGCGTGCCAGTGCCCGCACTGGGGCTACCTGCTCAAAGGGCGGCTGGTGATGCACACGGCCGAGGGCGAGCAGACGTACGAGGCGGGGCAGGCGTACTACTGGGCGCCGGGTCACGTCCCCGTGGCCCTGGAGGACTGCGAGTTCGTCGAGTTCTCGCCCACCGAGGACTTCCAGAAGGTCATCGACCACGTGAAGTCGCAGGCCGGCTGAGCTGTCGGTGCCGGGCGGTACCGTCGGATCATGTCCAATCAGGCGGGGGCCTCCCAGGCGGGTGAGCGGCGACTGGCCACGCTCGAAGGCGTACTCGAACGCATCACGTACGCCAACGAGGAGAACGGCTACACGGTCGCCCGCGTCGACACAGGGCGCGGCGGCGGCGACCTCCTCACGGTCGTCGGCGCGCTGCTCGGCGCCCAGGTCGGTGAGTCGCTGCGGATGGAGGGGCGTTGGGGCTCCCACCCGCAGTACGGCAAGCAGTTCACCGTCGAGAACTACACGACACTCCTTCCTGCCACCGTCCAGGGCATTCGCCGCTACCTCGGCTCCGGGCTGGTCAAGGGCATCGGCCCGGTCTTCGCCGACCGCATCACCCAGCACTTCGGCCTGGACACCCTGAAGATCATCGAGGAGGAGCCGAAGCGCCTGATCGAGGTCCCCGGCCTCGGCCCCAAGCGCACCAAGAAGATCGCCGACGCCTGGGAGGAGCAGAAGGCGATCAAGGAGGTCATGCTCTTCCTCCAGACCGTGGAGGTGTCCACCTCCATCGCCGTGCGCATCTACAAGAAGTACGGCGACGCCTCGATCTCCGTCGTGAAGAACCAGCCGTACCGGCTGGCGGCCGACGTCTGGGGCATCGGCTTCCTCACCGCCGACAAGATCGCCCAGTCCGTCGGCATCCCGCACGACAGCCCGGAGCGTGTGAAGGCGGGCCTGCAGTACGCGCTGTCGCAGGCCACCGACCAGGGCAACTGCTACCTCCCCGAGGAGCGGTTGATCGCGGACGCGGTGAAGCTGCTCCAGGTCGACACCGGGCTCGTCATCGAGTGCCTGGCGGAGCTGGCCCAGGTCCCCGAGGACGGCGGCGACCCCGGTGTCGTACGGGAGAAGGTCCCCGGTCCCGACGGCGGCTCGGGCGATCCCGTCACCGCCATCTATCTCGTCCCCTTCCATCGGGCCGAACTCTCCCTCTCCGCCCAGCTGTTGCGCCTGCTGCGCACCGACGAGGACCGGATGCCGGGCTTCCGTGACGTGGCCTGGGACAAGGCGCTGGGCTGGCTCAAGGGCCGTACGGGCACGGCCCTGGCCCCGGAGCAGGAGGCCGCCGTCAAGCTGGCGCTGACGCAGAAGGTCGCCGTGCTGACCGGCGGCCCCGGCTGCGGCAAGTCCTTCACGGTCCGCTCGATCGTGGAGCTGGCCCGTGCCAAGAAGGCCAGGGTGGTGCTGGCCGCCCCCACGGGACGGGCCGCCAAGCGGCTCGCCGAGCTCACCGGCGCCGAGGCCTCCACCGTCCACCGCCTCCTGGAGCTCAAGCCGGGCGGCGACGCGGCGTACGACAAGGACCGCCCGCTCCAGGCCGACCTGGTGGTGGTCGACGAGGCGTCCATGCTGGACCTGCTGCTCGCCAACAAGCTGGTCAAGGCCGTACCGCCCGGTGCCCATCTGCTCTTCGTCGGGGACGTGGACCAGTTGCCGAGCGTCGGTGCGGGGGAGGTGCTGAGGGACCTCCTGGCGGACGGCAGCCCGATCCCGGCCGTACGGCTGACCCGCGTCTTCCGCCAGGCCCAGCAGTCGGGAGTCGTGACGAACGCGCACCGGATCAACGCCGGGCAGCACCCGGTCACCGACGGCATGAAGGACTTCTTCCTCTTCGTCGAGGACGACACGGAAGCGGCCGGACGGCTCACGGTGGACGTGGCAGCCCGTCGCATTCCGGCCAAGTTCGGCCTCGACCCGCGCCGGGACGTCCAGGTCCTCGCCCCCATGCACCGCGGGCCCGCCGGCGCGGGCACCCTGAACGGCCTGCTCCAGCAGGCCGTCACCCCCGGGCGCCCCGATCTGCCGGAGAAGCGGTTCGGCGGGCGGGTCTTCCGCGTCGGCGACAAGGTCACCCAGATTCGCAACAATTACGAGAAGGGGAAGAACGGTGTCTTCAACGGCACCGTGGGCGTGGTCACCTCGCTCGACCCGGTCGACCAGCGCCTGACGGTGCTGACGGACGAGGACGAGGAGGTTCCGTATGAATTCGACGAACTGGACGAACTGGCGCACGCGTACGCGGTGACGATCCACCGTTCACAGGGGAGTGAATATCCCGCCGTGGTGATCCCCGTCACCACCGGAGCATGGATGATGCTCCAGCGGAACCTGCTGTATACGGCGGTGACCCGCGCCAAGCAACTGGTCGTCCTCGTGGGTTCACGCAAGGCGATCGGCCAGGCGGTGCGCACGGTGTCGGCGGGGCGGCGCTGCACGGCGCTCGACTTCCGCCTCGCGGGCTTCTCCTGAGCCCTGCTCGCGTCCTGTCGCCGGACCCGCCTCTGACCTGGCGATTCGTGAGGCATCGAAAAAAATGATCGATCAAACGAGTCGTGAAGGTCACAGAGCACTTCCGGATGGGGAAAACAGCGGGCAGGATGACAAGTTGGCGGCACTCAGTGCCGCCAATAGGCCCAATGGTCGACCCCGAGTGCACTCTCCTGAGCCGAATGGGGGAGGGTAGAGACAGTCAGGGCAACCTCGAAGATGAGGCACAACGTCGGTGAGGGAAGACGTGAGCGACAACTCTGTAGTACTGCGGTACGGCGACGGCGAGTACACCTACCCGGTGATTGACAGCACCGTCGGCGACAAGGGCTTCGACATCGGCAAGCTCCGCGCCCAGACCGGTCTGGTGACGCTGGACAGCGGCTACGGCAACACCGCCGCCTATAAATCCGCCGTCACCTACCTCGACGGCGAGGCGGGCATCCTCCGCTACCGCGGCTACCCGATCGAGCAGCTGGCCGAGCGCTCCACCTTCCTGGAGGTGGCCTACCTGCTGATCAACGGTGAGCTGCCCACCGTCGACGAGCTCTCGACCTTCAAGAACGACATCACGCAGCACACCCTGCTGCACGAGGACGTCAAGAACTTCTACAAGGGCTTCCCGCGCGACGCCCACCCGATGGCCATGCTGTCGTCGGTCGTCTCCGCGCTGTCCACGTTCTACCAGGACAGCCACAACCCGTTCGACGAGACGCAGCGCAACCTCTCGACGATCCGGCTGCTCGCCAAGCTTCCGACGATCGCGGCGTACGCGTACAAGAAGTCGATCGGCCACCCGTTCGTCTACCCGCGCAACGACCTCGGTTACGTCGAGAACTTCCTGCGCATGACCTTCTCGGTGCCGGCGCAGGAGTACGACCTCGACCCGATCGTCGTCTCGGCCCTGGACAAGCTGCTGATCCTGCACGCGGACCACGAGCAGAACTGTTCGACGTCCACGGTCCGCCTGGTCGGCTCGTCCCAGGCCAACATGTTCGCGTCGATCTCGGCCGGCATCAACGCGCTGTGGGGCCCGCTGCACGGCGGTGCCAACCAGTCCGTGCTGGAGATGCTCGAGGGCATCCGTGACGCGGGCGGCGACGTCGACTCCTTCATCCGCAAGGTGAAGAACAAGGAGGACGGCGTCCGCCTGATGGGCTTCGGCCACCGGGTCTACAAGAACTTCGACCCGCGCGCCAAGATCATCAAGGCTGCCGCGCACGACGTCCTCTCGGCCCTCGGCAAGTCCGACGAGCTGCTGGACATCGCCCTGAAGCTGGAGGAGCACGCGCTCTCCGACGACTACTTCGTCTCGCGCAGCCTCTACCCGAACGTCGACTTCTACACCGGCCTGATCTACCGGGCCATGGGCTTCCCGACCGAGATGTTCACGGTCCTGTTCGCCCTCGGCCGGCTCCCGGGCTGGATCGCCCAGTGGCACGAGATGATCAAGGAGCCGGGCTCCCGCATCGGCCGCCCGCGCCAGATCTACACGGGCGTCGTGGAGCGCGACTTCGTGCCGGTCGAGGAGCGCTGACACCTGCAGGTGGGGGCGCCGGGTCACTGGCGCCTGTGGGTGGGGTCGTCCTCGCGTTTGGGGATTCCCTGCCCTGCTTCCCGGTGCTGACAGAGCCCCGCGCACGGCTTCGGCCGGGTGTGGGGCTCTTGTGTGTGCGGCCCGCGGATATGCGCGGATAGCAGAAGGCGCCCTGGCGGCGGTCCCCCCACGGGCCGACGTCCAGGGCGCCTTCCCATGTCCCGGTGCGGATTCCCCCCACGGGATCCGGCCGGGCGTCTGAGAGACCAGCGCCTGAATCGCTGTCTTTCGGTACTGCCGTTGAGCAGAACGAGCAAAAACCGTCGTACTCATGGGTGTGCGGTCTGCCGGGACAGCGCACACTCGGGAGGGCCGCTCAAAGCTTCCCGAAGTGCGTGCCCCGGCAACGCAACTCTGAGGAAGTCCCCCAAGACATCCTCAGATGCCAGTAAGCGCCCCCCAAGACGCTGCCTGACATCGTCAACTTAGACCTTCGAACCCCTTCGATGGTTACCTTCACATCACTGTGATCTGCGTCTCTTGCATATGTCCGTTAGATGCGCAAGAGCCCCGATATGGCGATCGGGGTCCAAGCGTAAGGATGATGCGTGAGCCTTGTGAAGAGCTTATGTGAGCTGGGCGTCGGACTCCAGAGGGACCCAGGGGGGTTCTTACTACGAATTCACCGGAACGTCCGCAGTCGCAAGCTGTTCGTCACCACGAACACCGACGAGAAGGCCATCGCGGCGCCCGCGATCATCGGGTTCAGCAACCCCGCCGCGGCCAGCGGCAACGCGGCGACGTTGTACCCGAAGGCCCACACGAGGTTGCCCTTGATCGTGGCCAGCGTCCTCCGGGACAGCCGGATCGCGTCCGCCGCCACCCGCAGATCCCCGCGCACCAGCGTCAGATCGCTGGCCTCGATCGCCGCGTCAGTGCCGGTGCCCATGGCGAGACCCAGATCGGCGGTGGCGAGCGCGGCCGCGTCGTTGACGCCGTCGCCGACCATGGCGACGCACCGCCCCTCGCGCCGCAGTCGCCGTACCGCTTCGACCTTGTCCTCGGGCAGGACCTCCGCGATCACCTGATCGATACCGACCGCGTCCGCCACCGCTTCGGCGACCGCCCGGTTGTCCCCGGTCAGCAGTACCGGAGCGAGCCCCAGCGCGCGCAGCTCGCGCACCGCCTCGGCGCTGGTCTCCTTCACCGCGTCCGCTACGGCGACGACACCGCGGGCCGCTCCGTCCCACCCGACCACGACGGCCGTACGACCGTCCCTCTCGGCCTCTTCCTTGGCGCGGGCAATCCCCGTGGGCAGCGCGTCGAAAAGGCGCCCCACGGCCACGTCACGGCCCTCCACGCGTGCGCGTACGCCCCGCCCGGGCACGTTCTCGAACCCCGTGACCTCCGGCAGCGGCCCGACCCGCTCCTGCGCCCCCGCGGCCACCGCCCGGGCGACGGGATGCTCGGAGGCGTGCTCGACGGCGCCCGCGAGGCGCAGCACCTGTTCCTCGTCCTCGCCCTCGGCGGCGTACACCTTCTGGAGGGTCATGCGACCGGTGGTGACCGTGCCGGTCTTGTCCAGGACGACGGTGTCGACCCGGCGCGTGGACTCCAGCACCTCGGGGCCCTTGATCAGGATGCCGAGCTGCGCCCCGCGTCCCGTGCCGACCATGAGGGCCGTGGGAGTGGCCAGGCCCAGTGCGCACGGGCAGGCGATGATCAGGACCGCGACGGCCGCGGTGAACGCGGCGACCGTGTCGCCGGTGACGCCGAGCCACGCCCCGAAGGTGGCGACCGCGAGGACGATGACCGTCGGCACGAACACCGCGGAGATCCGGTCGGCGAGCCGCTGCACCTCGGCCTTGCCGTTCTGTGCGTCCGCCACGAGCTTCGCCATCCGCGCCAGCCGGGTGTCGGCGCCGATCCGGGTCGCCTCGACGACCAGCCGGCCTCCGGCGTTGACGGTCGCACCGGTCACCGCGTCCCCGACCGTCACATCCACCGGCACCGACTCCCCGGTCAGCATGGCGGCGTCCACCGCGGAGGTGCCCTCGACGACGGTGCCGTCGGTGGCGATCTTCTCGCCGGGCCGTACGACGAACCGGTCGCCGACGGCCAGCCGGTCCACGGGGACGCGGAGCTCGCGGCCGTCCCGCAGCACGGACACGTCCTTCGCGCCCAGTTCCATCAGCGCCCGCAGCGCGGCCCCCGCGCGGCGCTTGGCGCGTGCCTCCAGAAAGCGTCCGAGGAGGATGAACGTGACGACCCCGGAAGCCACTTCGAGGTAGATCTGCGAGGCGCCGTCCACGCGCGCGACCGTGAACTCGAAGTCGTCGCGCATGCCGCTCATGCCCGCGTCGCCGAAGAACAGCGCCCACAGCGACCAGCCGAACGCGGCCAGCGTGCCCATCGAGATCAGCGTGTCCATGGTCGCCGCGCCGTGCCGGGCGTTCGTGAACGCGGCCCGGTGGAAGGGCAGTCCGCCCCAGACGACGACCGGTGAGGCCAGGGTGAGCGCGAGCCACTGCCAGTTGTCGAACTGCAGGGCCGGGATCATCGACAGCGCGATGACGGGGACGGCGAGCAGGGCGGAGACCGTGAGGCGCCGGCGGTAGCCCGCCAGTTCGGGGTCTTCCGCCAGTTCGGGGTCTTCCGGCGCCGCCTGGCGCGCGGGTTCCGGCGGCGCCGGCTCCGTCGCCGTGTAGCCCGTCTTCACCACCGTGGCGATCAGGTCGGCGACCTGGATGCCCGCCGGGTAGCTGACCTTCGCCTTCTCCGTCGCGTAGTTCACCGTGGCGGTCACGCCGTCCATGCGGTTCAGCTTCTTCTCGACGCGGGCCGCGCAGGAGGCGCAGGTCATCCCGCCGATGAGCAGCTCCACGTGGGAGGTGCCGGTCGTGTCGGCCGTCTCGGCTATCGGCGGTTCTTCGGTGGTGCGGGTCATGACCAGGCTCAGACCTTGGCGACCAGTTCGAAGCCGGCCTCGTCGACGGCCGCGCGCACGGCTTCCTCGTCCAGCGGGGCCGCGGAGACGACGGTGACCTCACCGGTCGACGCGACGGCCTTCACCGAGCTGACACCGGGGAGCTCGGAGATCTCGCCGGAGACGGCACCCTCGCAGTGCCCGCAGCTCATGCCGCTCACCTGGTAGACGGCGGTGACGGAACCCGGGGTGGTGTCGGTCTGGGCGGTCATGTCGTTCTCCTCGTCGAGGCGTGCGGTGTGGGGTCGAGGCCTGTGGGGCCGACGGGACCCAGGGGGTCCCTCTCCTATCACGCTATACCCCTGCGGGGTATTCCTCCGAGCTCAAGATGGGGGCTGTGCCCGGCGGTGGAGGGTGGATCACGTCGGGGTTGCCTCGAACCTGGGAGCTGATTCGTGCGCCCCTTGGCGGAAGGCGATGTGCGTCAGGTCGCGGTTCGCGTCGTGTCGCCGCGTCCGAGTCGGGTGCCCACCAGTGGATCCAGGTAACGGAACAGGGCGTTCTTCAACTCCTGGACGTAGGCCTCGCGCTCGGCGCCCCCCTCGATCCGGGACAGCAGGGTCGCGTGCAGGGCGTCGTGCTTCTCGGTGATGCGGCCGGGCACGCGTGCCGTACCGCAGACCGGGTGGAGCGTCTAGCGTTCGCGATGATCTCCGTGCAAGGGGCGCGGTCGAAAGGAGACGGGGATGCGGGCTGTGGTGTTCGAGCGGTACGGGGAACAGGCCGAGGTACGTGAGGTGCCCGACCCCCACCCCGCCCCCCACGGAGTGACGGTGCGCGTCGAGGCGACGGGGCTGTGCCGCAGCGACTGGCACGGCTGGCAGGGCCACGACCCGGACATCACGCTGCCGCACGTGCCGGGCCATGAACTCGCCGGTGTCGTCGAGGCGGTGGGCGACCGGGTGACGCGCTGGGCCCCCGGCGACCGGGTCACCGTGCCCTTCGTGTGTGCCTGCGGCAGCTGCGGGGCGTGCGCGGCGGGCGACCAGCAGGTGTGTGAGCGCCAGACCCAGCCCGGCTTCACCCACTGGGGCTCCTTCGCCCAGTACGTGGCGCTGGACCACGCCGACGTCAACCTGGTCGCCGTTCCCGAGGAGATGTCCTTCGCCACCGCGGCCTCGCTCGGCTGCCGGTTCGCCACCGCGTTCCGGGCGGTCGTGCAGCAGGGCCGGGTTGCGGCGGGGGAGTGGGTCGCGGTGCACGGCTGCGGAGGGGTGGGCCTGTCGGCGGTGATGATCGCGGCGGCGTCGGGGGCGAGGGTCGTGGCGGTGGACGTCTCACCGCAGGCCCTGGAGCTGGCCCGGAAGTTCGGGGCGGCCGAGTGCCTGGACGCGTCGAGCACGCCGGACACGGCGGCGGCGATCCAGGCCCTGACCGGCGGCGGCGCCCATCTCTCCCTGGACGCCCTCGGTTCACCCGCCACCTGCGCCGCGTCGGTCAGCGCCCTGCGCCGCCGGGGCCGGCACGTCCAGGTGGGCCTGCTGCCCTCGACGTCCGGCACGACCCCCGTCCCCATGGCCCGCGCGATCGCCCTCGAACTGGAACTCCTGGGCAGCCACGGCATGGCGGCGCACACCTACCCGCCGATGCTGGAGCTGGTACGGGCGGGTGTGCTGCGGCCGGATCTGCTGGTGACGTCGACGATCCCGCTGGAGGCGGTGCCGCAGGCGCTGACGGCGATCGGGACGGCACCGGGAGCGGGGGTGACGGTGATCGAGCCGTGGAGCTGACGCTCCCTCACCGCCGGGACGGGGCCGCCCACTCGCGGTCGAGAATGGCCATGAACACCGAGTCGACCCACTCGCCGTCCCGCAACTCGGCTTCCCGCCGAACCCCCTCCACCACGAAACCGACCTTCTCGTACACCCGCAGGGCACGGTGGTTGTAGCTGTACGCCTCCAACTCGATGCGGTGCAGCCCGAGTTGCTCGAAGCCATGGCCGACTATGAGACGGGTGGCCTCGGTGCCGAGTCCCCGATCGCGCCCGTTGGGCCCGATGACCGTGCGGAACGTACAACTGCGCTCCTGGGGATCCCACTCGTACAGGACGACCTCGCCGACGAGTTCGCCGGTGGCGCGGTCGGTGACGGCGAGGTCGAGGCGGTCGGGCTGGTCGGACCGGGAGCCGTACCAGGAACGCAGCCGATCCGGGGTGAGTTGCTGGGAGGGCTCGCCGGTGAAGCGGGTGACCTCGGGGTCCTCGATGATCTCCCACATGACGTCGGCGTCGGCCTCCGTGAACGGCCGGAGGACGGTCTTGTCACCGATGAGCGTGGGTTTGACGGAGAAGTCCATCGGGCGACTGTGCCCCACGCGGCCGGCGGGGCACAGCTGGTTTTTCCGGGAGGTCAGTCCGATCTGCGCCCTCGGTTTCCCGGCCGGGACGCCACCCAGGCCCGGACCGTGTCGGCGTACCAGAAGGGCTTGCCGCCCTCCACATGGTCCGGCGGCGGCAGCAGCCCGTGCTTGCGGTACGACCGCACGGTGTCCGGCTGCACCTTGATGTGCGCCGCGATCTCCTTGTAGGACCAGAGCCTTCGGTCGGTCATCGATTGCACCTCCCTGCGCGCGCCGCGGCGGCGACCAGGAGCGGTCGTCGGGGGTACCGGGCGCTGCGCTGGCGATCACAAAGCCTGTGTCCCGTGAACGACGCGTCGTGAGGAGGAGCAAGGGCCTGTGCACCGGGTGTGACGCAAGACCCGCGTACTTGCGACATGCGTGACAGGAAAGGTGAGTTTGTGACACGGATGCCGCAAAGGCGCACACGGGCGCGAGGGCGCGGCGCGTTGACGGACGCCGCCCCGGCCCCACCACGCACCCAAAGGTCTGGTCCGAATGTCTGGACAAAACATTGACAGGGCTGTGTGCGGCGGACTACAAAGCCGGGAGAGCCGATACGAAGGGAACGCGATGGCCTACGACCTGATCACCATGGGGCGGATCGGAGTGGACCTCTACCCGCTGCAGACCGGCGTCCCGCTGCCGCAGGTCACGTCCTTCGGCAAGTTCCTCGGCGGCTCGGCGACGAACGTCGCGGTCGCCGCGGCCCGCCTGGGACGCCGTACCGCGGTGATCACCCGCACCGGCGACGACCCCTTCGGCACCTACCTCCACGAGGCCCTCCAGGGCTTCGGCGTCGACGACCGCTGGGTCACCCCGGTCCCCGGCCTGCCCACCCCGGTCACCTTCTGCGAGGTCTTCCCGCCGGACGACTTCCCGCTGTACTTCTACCGGCGGCCCAAGGCCCCGGACCTGGAGATCGACGCCCACGAGCTCGACCTGGACGCCATCCGCGACGCCCGTATCTTCTGGATCACCGGCACCGGCCTGAGCGAGGAGCCCAGCCGTACGGCGACGCTCGCGGCCCTCGCCCACCGTGCCAAGTCCGGTACGACGGTCTTCGACCTCGACTGGCGCCCCATGTTCTGGAAGGACCCGGCACAGGCCCGCCCCTTCTACGCGGAGGCCCTCAAGCACACCACCGTCGCCGTCGGCAACCTCGACGAGGTGGAGGTCGCCACCGGCGTCCGCGAGCCCCATGCCGCCGCTCGCGCGCTCCTCGACGCCGGCGTCGAGATCGCCGTCGTCAAGCAGGGCCCCAAGGGCGTCCTCGCCGTCAACAGCAAGGGCGACCAGGCCGAGGTCCCGCCCCTCCCCGTCAACGTCCTCAACGGCCTCGGCGCCGGCGATGCCTTCGGCGGCTCGCTCTGCCACGGCCTGCTGGAGGGCTGGGACCTGGAGAAGATCATGCGGCACGCCAACGCCGCCGGCGCCATCGTCGCCTCCCGCCTGGAGTGCTCCTCCGCGATGCCGACGCCGGACGAGATCGAGGCCGCGATCGCCGCGGGGGCCGTCAAGTGACCGTCGACATCGCGGAACTCGTCCGTATCCGCACCCAGCGCCCCGAGGCGATCGCGGAGGCCGCCGCCCGCCGCACCCGGCGCCCCCTCCTCGGCGACTCCGGCCGGCTGATGATCGTCGCCGCCGACCACCCGGCCCGCGGCGCCCTCGGCGTCGGCGACCGGAGGCTCGCCATGGCCAACCGCGCCGACCTGCTCCAACGCCTCTGCCTGGCGCTGTCCCGCCCCGGCGTCGACGGCGTCCTCGCCACCGCCGACATCCTCGACGACCTGCTGCTGCTCGGCGCCCTCGACGGCAAGGTCGTCATGGGCTCCATGAACCGCGGCGGCCTCCAGGGGGCGAGCTTCGAACTCGACGACCGCTTCACGGGCCACCGCCCCGAGGACATCCAGCGCCTCGGCTTCGACGCAGGCAAGCTGCTCCTGCGCATCGACTACGACGACCCGGGCTCCCTGACCACCCTGGAGTCCACCGCCCGCGCCATCGACGAGATGGCCGCACGCCGGCTCCCGGTCTTCGTCGAGCCGTTCATCAGCCGCCGCACCCTGGAGGGCAAGGTCGTCAACGACCTGTCCGCCGAGGCCGTCACCAAGTCCATCGCCATCTCCTCCGGTCTGGGCGGCACCTCCGCCTACACCTGGCTGAAGGTGCCGGTCACCGACAACCCCGACGACATGGCCGAGGTCATGGCGACCTCCACGCTGCCCGCCGTACTCCTCGGCGGAGAGGTCGGGGACGACCAGGACGGGGCATACGAGAAGTGGCGGGGCGCTCTCCAACTGCCCACCGTGCGCGGCCTGGTGGTCGGCCGCTCACTGCTCTACCCGGCGGACGGGGACGTCGCCGCCGCGGTGGACACTGCCGTGGGACTGCTGTGAGGTCCCCATGTCCACGAGCCGTACGTTCGACCAAGAACGACCCGTACATGCACGACGCGTAGTTCCCCGTCGGCTCTCCCAGCGGAGCGCCGACGCACAGATCGCCTCCGGCGCGGGTGGCCGCTTTGCTTTGGCAGGAGCGAAGTGCGAGCGAAGACTCCCCGCCCGCTACGGCCCCGCGCCGGAGGTCCGTCGAGTCGTACGGGGCGGTGGAGCCGTACGGGAGTGGTGGATCTGCTTCCAACCGGCCCACGTAGAAGGCACAGGGGGTTATCGATGACCTCAATGACGAGGCTCACGGTCGCACAGGCGCTCGTCCGCTTCCTGTCCGCCCAGTACACCGAGCGCGACGGCGTACGACAGCGCCTGATCGGCGCCACCTGGGGCATCTTCGGCCACGGCAACGTGGCCGGGATCGGCCAGGCGCTGATCGAGTACGGCGATGAGATGCCGTACCACCAGGGCCGTAACGAACAGGCCATGGTGCACGCGGCGGTCGGTTACGCCCGCCAGTCCAACCGCCTCTCCACCCACGCGGTGACGACCTCCATCGGCCCCGGCGCGACCAACCTCGTCACCGGCGCCGCGCTCGCGACCATCAACCACCTCCCGGTCCTGCTCCTCCCCGGCGACATCTTCGCCACCCGCCCCGCCGACCCGGTCCTCCAGCAGCTGGAAGTGCCGTACGCGGGCGATGTGTCGGTCAACGACTGTCTGCGCCCGGTGTCGAAGTACTTCGACCGGATCACCCGCCCGGAAGCCCTGCTCCCCTCGGCCCTGAACGCCATGCGGGTGCTGACGGACCCCGTCGATACCGGCGCCGTGACGCTGGCGCTCCCGCAGGACGTGCAGGCCGAGGCGTACGACTGGCCGGACGAGTTCTTCGCCGAGCGCACCTGGGTCGTACGACGCCCTGGCGCCGACCCGGCCGAACTCGCCGAGGCCGTCCGGGCGATCAGGTCAGCCCGCAGGCCCCTGGTCATCGCGGGCGGCGGCGTCCACCACAGCCGCGCCGAGGCAGCGCTCGCCGAGTTCGCGGAGGCCACGCGCATCCCGGTCGCCTCCACCCAGGCCGGCAAGGGCTCCCTGCGCTACGACCACCCCCAGGACGTCGGCGGTGTCGGCCACACCGGCACCGCCACCGCCGACGAACTCGCCCGCACCGCCGACCTGGTGATCGGCGTGGGGACCAGGTACACGGACTTCACCACAGCCTCCGGCACCCTCTTCGCCGGCGAGGGCGTGCGCTTCCTCAACCTCAACATCGCGCCCTTCGACGGCCACAAGCTCGCCGGGCTGCCGCTGATCGCGGACGCCCGCTCGGGCCTGGAGGAGCTGACCCAGGCCCTGGAGATCCACGATCACCGGGTCGCCGACACCTATGTCGCCGAGTACACGGAGGACAAGGACCGCTGGGAGCACCGCGTCGACGCCTGCTACGAGGCCGACGAGCCCGACGTACGGCCGACGCAGCCGCAGGTCCTGGGCGCGCTGGACGCGATCGTCGACGAGTCGGACGTGATCATCAACGCGGCCGGTTCCCTCCCCGGCGACCTGCACAAACTCTGGCGGGCGCGCTCGCGGGACCAGTACCACCTGGAGTACGGCTACTCCTGCATGGGCTACGAGATCCCGGCCGCCATCGGCGTGAAGATGGCCGCCCCGGAACGGCCCGTGTGGGCGCTGGTCGGGGACGGCACCTATCTGATGATGCCGACGGAGATCGTGACGGCCGTGCAGGAGGGCGTCGCGATCAAGGTGTTGCTCGTGCAGAACCACGGGTACGCGTCCATCGGCGGCCTGTCGGAGGAGACCGGCGCGGAGCGCTTCGGCACTGCCTACCGCCACCGCGCGGACGACGGCACGTTCACGGGCGCCCCGCTCCCCGTCGACCTGGCCGCCAACGCCGCGAGCCTCGGCATGCGAGTGCTGCGCGCGAAGACCGTACGGGACCTGCGCGAGGCGCTCGCCGAGGCCCGCGCGGCCGACACTCCCACATGTGTCTACGTCGAGACCGAAACGGCAGACACTGTGTCGGGCCCGCCGCCCGCGCAGGCCTGGTGGGATGTTCCTGTGGCCGAGACCGCGACCCGACCGTCGGCGGTCAAGGCACGTGAGCTGTACGAACGGCACGTCTCGACCCGACGCCGCCATCTGTGAAGGAGTATCTGGGCATGACGAAGATCGTCAACCACTGGATCGGCGGCAAGACCGCCGAAGGCGCGTCGGGCACGTTCGGGCCGGTCACGGACCCGGCGACCGGCGCGGTCACCACGAAGGTCGCGTTCGCCTCGGTCGACGAGGTGGACGCGGCGGTCGCGGCCGCCAAGGAGGCCTACGCGACCTGGGGCCAGTCCTCGCTGGCTCAGCGCACCTCGATCCTGTTCAAGTTCCGTGCGCTGCTGGACGCCAACCGGGACGCGATCGCCGAGCTGATCACCGCCGAGCACGGCAAGGTGCACTCCGACGCCCTCGGTGAGGTGGCGCGCGGCCTGGAGATCGTCGATCTCGCCTGTGGCATCAACGTGCAGCTGAAGGGCGAGCTGTCGACGCAGGTCGCGAGCCGCGTGGACGTCTCGTCGATCCGGCAGCCGCTGGGTGTCGTCGCAGGCATCACGCCGTTCAACTTCCCGGCGATGGTCCCGATGTGGATGTTCCCGATGGCCATCGCGTGCGGCAACACCTTCGTGCTGAAGCCGAGCGAGAAGGACCCGTCGGCCTCCATCAAGATCGCCGAGCTGCTGGCCGAGGCCGGTCTCCCGGACGGTGTCTTCAACGTCGTCCACGGCGACAAGGTGGCCGTCGACCGCCTCCTGGAGCACCCGGACGTCAAGGCCGTCTCCTTCGTCGGCTCGACCCCGATCGCCCGCTACATCCACACCACCGCCTCCGCCAACGGCAAGCGCGTCCAGGCCCTCGGTGGCGCCAAGAACCACATGCTGGTCCTCCCGGACGCCGATCTGGACGCGGCCGCCGACGCCGCCGTATCGGCCGCCTACGGCTCCGCGGGCGAGCGCTGCATGGCCATCTCCGCGGTCGTCGCGGTCGGCTCGATCGGCGACGAGCTGGTGGAGAAGATCCGCGAGCGCGCCGAGAAGATCAAGATCGGTCCCGGCAACGACCCGACCTCCGAGATGGGCCCCCTGATCACCGCCGCGCACCGTGACAAGGTGGCCTCCTACGTCACGGGCGCGGCGGCCGAGGGCTGCGAGGTGATCCTCGACGGCACCGGCTACACGGTCGACGGCTTCGAGGACGGCCACTGGATCGGCATCTCCCTCCTCGACAAGGTGCCGACCAGCGCGAAGGCGTACCAGGACGAGATCTTCGGCCCGGTGCTGTGTGTGCTGCGCGCCGAGACGTACGAGGACGGCGTGGCCCTGATCAACAGCTCGCCGTTCGGCAACGGCACCGCGATCTTCACCCGGGACGGCGGCGCCGCCCGTCGCTTCCAGCTGGAGATCGAGGCCGGCATGGTCGGCGTGAACGTCCCCATCCCGGTCCCCGTCGGCTACCACAGCTTCGGCGGTTGGAAGGACTCCCTCTTCGGCGACCACCACATCTACGGCAACGACGGCACGCACTTCTACACCCGTGGCAAGGTCGTCACCACCCGCTGGCCCGACCCGGCCGACGCACCCTCCGGCGTCGACCTGGGCTTCCCGCGCAACCACTGACGCCGAGAGCGTCCGGGGCCGTCCGCATCGCGGACGGCCCCATTTTTTTGCGGGCACGCGCTGCGGTTCCCGCACGCCCGGAAGTCGCCCTGGGGTTGGCCTTGATGCAACGTTAACGCGCGTCAAATCGATCTCTGGCAACGAATTCCGTAGGTGAACACCCATTGACGTGACGGTTTCCGTCGATGTTGCATCCCCCTCGTGACCGACACCCTCACCCCCGTCGAGGGCGCCGTCGTCGAGGCGCCGGACAGCCCTCAGAAGCTCAAGCGCTCGATCGGCGTCATCGGCGGCACCCTGCTCACGCTCTCCTGCGTGACCCCCGCCTCCACCCTCTTCGTGGTCGTCCCCGACCTGTTCGGCTCGCTCGGCACCGCCACCGCCCTGACGATCGCCATCGGCTCCCTGCTCTGTATCGCCGTGGCGTTCTGCTACTCGGAGCTGGGCACCCTCATCCCCAGCGCGGGCGGCGAGTACGCGATGGTCTCCACGCTGGCCGGACGGCTCGCGGGCTGGCTGGTCTTCGTGCTCTCCCTGCTGGTCGTCATGATCGTCCCGCCGGTGATCGCGATGGGCACGGCCGACTACCTCGCCCCGATCGTCCACCTCGACCCGTCCCTGGCCGGCGCCGGCGTCATGCTGCTCGCCACCCTTGCTGGCCTGCTCGACCTGCGCGCCAACGCCTGGATCACCGGAGTCTTCCTGGTCCTGGAGGTCATCGCGGCGGCCGTGGTCGCCGTGCTGGGCTTCGCGCACGCCGAGCGCGGACCCGGCAGCCTGGTCTCGATGGAGGTGGCCGGCGCGGACGGCCGTACCGACACCGTGACCGCCCTGCTGATCGTCTCCGGACTGGCGATCGCCCTCTTCGTCACCCAGGGCTTCTCGACCGCCGTCTACCTCTCCGAGGAAATGGAGAACCCGCGCCGCAACGTCGCCCGCACGGTCCTCGCCACCCTCGGCATCTCCGCCGTGATCATCCTGGTCCCGGTCGCCGCCATCACCCTGGGCGCGTCGAACCTCGACGAACTGACCGGCGGCGACATCAGCACCATGGTCACCGCCTGGTCCAACTCCGCCGTCGGCACCTTCGTCAGCCTCTGCGTGGCCCTCGCGATCATCAACGCGGGCATCGTCATGGTCATCCAGAACTCCCGCGTCCTGTTCGCCTCGGCCCGCGACAAGGCCTGGCCGAAGCCGGTCAACAACGTCCTCGCCAAGCTCGGCCGCTTCGGCTCCCCGTGGGTCGCCACCCTCACGGTCGGCGTCCCCGGCGCCGCCCTGTGCTTCGTGAACCTGGACACCCTGTACGGCATCACGGGCGTCTCGGTGACCGGCATGTACCTGCTGGTCGCGGTGGCGGCGCTGCTGGTCCGCCGAGGTGCCCACAAGCACGGGCAGGCGTGGCGCATGCCGCTGTGGCCGGCGATGCCGGTGCTGCTGATCGCGGTGCTGGTCTACATCCTGAGCCAGCAGGAGACGAGCCATCTGCTGTGGACGGGCGGCATAACGGCGGTGGCGACCCTGTATTGGGCCCTGTACCTGCGCCCCCGTAGGGAAACCCGCTGGCTGGTATCGATTCCGGAAGAGGAGACGCCCTGAGGGGCGCGGGGAACTGCGCGAGTACCCCCGCAAACCCGCAGTCGGCCGACAACAGAAGCGACCGAGCCCTCACCGCCCTACCACGAACGCGGTAGACAAATCCCCCGCCGTACCCCCACGGAAGGGGCCGGGATTCAGCCCTCAGTCGATAACTTGCCGACAGGTTCACCCCGTACCGTTGAAACATGGATCTTCGACTGCCCGCCCTGCGAGGGCGCGTACGGAGGCCGCGACGGTGGCTCGCCGCCGCGGCCTCCGTCGTCGTCCTCGCAGGCGCCGGTACATGGACGGCCGTCGCCGACGACGACGCGCCTCAGGTGCGCCGCGCCGACCGGGTCATGGACATGGGAGACGGGGTACGCATCGACACCTCGTACTTCACGTCGGGCCCGGCCGGACGCCGCCCGGCCGTCCTGCTGGGACACGGCTTCGGCGGCAGCAAGGACGACGTACGGCAGCAGGCGGAGGACCTGGCCCGGGACGGCTACGCCGTACTGACCTGGTCGGCCCGCGGCTTCGGCAGGTCGACCGGCAAGATCGGGCTCAACGACCCGAAGGGCGAGGTCGCCGACGTCTCGAAGCTGCTCGACTGGCTGGCGAAGCAGCCCCAGGTCGAGCTCGACAAGACCGGCGACCCGCGAGTGGGCATGGCGGGCGGCTCCTACGGCGGTGCCATCGCGCTGCTCGCCGCGGGCCACGACGACCGGGTGGACGCCATCGCCCCGGCGATCACGTACTGGAACCTCGCGGACGCCCTGTTCCCCAACGGTGTCTTCAAGAAGCTCTGGGCGGGAATCTTCGTCAACTCGGGCGGCGGCTGCGACAAGTTCGAGACGCGGATCTGCGAGATGTACGACCGGGTCGCCGAGTCCGGCACCCCGGACGCCGAGGCCCGCACCATGCTGGAGGAGCGCTCGCCGTCCGCGGTCGGCGACCGCATCGACGTGCCCACGCTGCTGATGCAGGGCCAGACCGACTCCCTCTTCCCGCTGGACCAGGCCGACGCCGCCGCGAAGGCGATCCGCGCCAACGGCGCGCCCGTGGACGTCGACTGGATCGCCGGCGGCCACGACGGCGGCGACATGGAGACGGCCCGGCTCCAGGCGCGGGTGCAGTCCTGGTTCGACCGCTACCTCAAGGACGACAAGAGCGTCGACACCGGCCCCGCCTTCCGCGTCACCCGCACCCTCGGCACCGGCACCGGAGACGGCGAGATGCGGCTGAGCGGCGTGAGCGAGGACAAGTACCCCGGCCTGGAGGGCGACCCACGCTCGATCGCCCTCACCGGGCGGGAGCAGAGCTTCGCCAACCCGGCCGGCGCCAACCCACCCGCCGTGTCGGCCCTGCCCGGACTCGGCAGCGCCGGCGGCCTCGCCCAGCTGTCCTCGCTCGGCATCGGCGTCTCCCTCGACTTCCCGGGCCAGTTCGCCGCGTTCGAGTCGGCGCCCGTCCAAGAAGACGTGCAGATAACCGGGTCGCCGAAGGTCACCGTCCATGTGAAGTCCACCAGCGACGACGCGGTGCTCTTCGCCAAGGTGTACGACGTCGGCCCGGGCGGCCAGGGCTCGCAGGTGCTGCCCTCGCAGCTCGTCGAGCCCATCCGCGTCGAGGGCGCGAAGGCCGGCAAGGACGTCACGATCACCCTCCCGGCGATCGACCACGAGGTCGACGACGGCCACCGCCTGCGCCTGGTCCTCGCCTCCACCGACCTCGGCTACGCCTCCCCGACGGCTCCGGCGACGTACACCGTCTCCCTCGAGGGCGACCTGTCGGTGCCGACGTCGCTCGGCGACACGAACGGGCCGGCGACGCTGCCCGCCTGGGTGTGGTGGCTGCCGCTCACCGGCGCCCTGATCGCGCTCGCGCTGCTGGTGACCGGACGCCGCCGGACCGCGGCACCCGCCGCCCCCGACCCGGAACTGGCCGAAGTACCGCTCCAGATCACGGACTTGAGCAAGCGCTACGCCAAGTCGGCCGACCGTTACGCCGTCAAGGACCTGTCCTTCCGGGTGGAGAAGGGCCAGGTGCTCGGCCTGCTCGGGCCGAACGGCGCGGGCAAGACGACGACCCTGCGCATGCTGATGGGCCTGATCAAGCCGGACGGCGGCGAGATCCGCGTCTTCGGCCACGCGATCGCGCCGGGCGCCCCCGTGCTCTCCCGCGTCGGCGCCTTCGTCGAGGGCGCGGGGTTCCTCCCGCACCTGTCCGGCCGGGAGAACCTGGAGCTGTACTGGCAGGCCACCGGCCGCCCGCCCGAGGACGCGCACCTGGACGAGGCCCTTCAGATCGCAGGCCTCGGCGACGCGCTCGCCCGCGCGGTGCGCACCTACTCGCAGGGCATGCGCCAGCGCCTCGCCATCGCCCAGGCCATGCTCGGCCTGCCGGACCTGCTCATCCTCGACGAACCCACCAACGGCCTCGACCCGCCCCAGATCCGGGAGATGCGCGAGGTGATGATCCGCTACGCCGCCGCCGGCCGCACGGTCATCGTCTCCAGCCACCTCCTCGCGGAGGTCGAGCAGACCTGCACGCACCTGGTCGTGATGGACCACGGACAGCTCGTCCAGGCGGGCCCCGTCGAGGACATCGTCGGATCGGGCGACACCCTCCTCGTGGGCACCGCCACGCCCGTGGAGGAACCCGTCCTGGAGAAGGTCGCCGCCCTGCCGGGCGTCGCCTCCGCCGTACGCGCCGACGAGGGCCTGCTGGTCCAGCTCGACGCCGACGGCACCCCGCAGCGCCTGGTCGCCGACCTCGTACGACTGGACGTGCCCGTGCGTTCGGTCGGCCCGCACCGCCGCCTGGAGGACGCCTTCCTCACCCTGATCGGAGCCGAAGCATGAGCAAGCTCGCCGAGCGTCCCGTCGAGGTCGCCGACGGCTACCGCGCGGGCCGCACCCTGCCCGTCCGGGTCGAGCTGGTCCGGCAGCTGAAGCGGCGCCGCACGCTCGTCATGGGCGGCATCCTGTTCGCCCTGCCGATCGTCCTGCTGGTCGCCTTCCAGGTGGGCGGCGACCCGGGCCAGGGCAACGACCGCACGAACCTCATGGACACGGCCACGGTGTCCGGGGCCAACTTCGCGGCCGTCAACCTCTTCGCCTCCGCGGGCTTCCTGCTCGTCATCCCCGTGGCGCTGTTCTGCGGGGACACGGTCGCCTCGGAGGCGAGCTGGTCGTCCCTGCGCTATCTGCTCGCGGCGCCCGTGCCCCGGGGCCGGCTGCTGTGGTCCAAGCTCGCCGTCGGACTGAGCCTCAGCCTGGCCGCGCTGGTCCTGCTCCCGGTCGTCGCCTTCGCCGTCGGCACGGCGGCCTACGGCTGGGGCCCGCTCCAACTGCCCACCGGCGGCGCACTGGACACCGGCACCGCGGCGCAGCGCCTGCTGATCGTCGTCGCGTACATCATGGTGTCCCAACTGGTCACCGCCGCCCTGGCGTTCTGGCTGTCGACCCGGACGGACGCACCGCTCGGCGCGGTCGGCGGCGCGGTGTTCCTGACCATCATCGGCAACGTCCTCGACGAGGTGACGGCCCTCGGCGACTGGCGCCACTTCCTGCCCGCGCACTGGCAGTACGCCTGGCTCGACGCCGTACGGCCCCAACTGGAGTGGTCCGACATGATCCAGGGCACGTCCCTGTCGGTAACGTACGCCCTCGTGCTGTTCGCACTGGCCTTCCGCGGTTTCGCCCGCAAGGACATCGTGTCGTAGGTCAACGGAAGATCACCCACCGGTCTCGACAGACGTCCCCCGTGCCTCATTCGAGACTCATCCGCAACGCTCCGTAGCGCACGTTCCGGCCCCCTGGCCCGTCACAGTCACAGAAAGTCGACGTCAACGGACCCAGGGGGCACGGAAGATGGAGCGGTACCGAACACGAAGGCTGCGCGCCGTCCTGCTCGCACTCACCGCGGCAGGCGGCCTGCTGCTCACCGGCTGCGGCGGCGGGGACGGCAGCAACAGCGGGGGCCACAAGGCGGAGGACGGAAGCAACGGCAACGCCTTCCCCGCCCCCGGCCACAACGACAGCAGCGGCGGAACGGGCGAGCAGAAGGACACCGACGACTCCTATGACACCGGCGAGTCGGACTCCCGCGATTTCGCGCCCGCCCCCGACTACCTCTCCACCTTCGCCCTGGACGTCGACACCGCCTCCTACGGCTACGCCCGCCGCACCCTCGCCGAGGGCCGCCTGCCCGACGCCTCCACGATCCGCCCCGAGGAGTTCGTCAACAGCTTCCGCCAGGACTACGACCGCCCCGACGGCAACGGCTTCACGGTCACCGTCGACGGTGCCCGCACCGACCGCGAGGACTGGTCCCTGGTCCGAGTGGGCCTGGCCACCCGCCCCGCCGAGGACACCGGCGAACGCCCACCCGCCGCCCTCACCTTCGTCATCGACATCTCCGGCTCCATGGCCGAACCGGGCCGCCTCGACCTCGCCAAGGACTCCCTCGGCGTGATGACGGACCGACTCCGCGACGACGACTCGGTAGCCATCGTCACCTTCAGCGACGAGGCGGAGACGGTCCTGCCGATGACCCGCCTCGACGGCAACCGCGACGACATCCACGACGCGATCGACAGCCTGGAACCCACCGACTCCACCAACCTGGGAGCGGGCATGGAGACGGGCTACGAAACGGCCGAGGAGGGTCTCCGAGAGGGCGCCACGAACCGCGTCGTACTCGTCTCCGACGCCCTGGCCAACACCGGCGACACCGACGCGGACACCATCCTCGAACGCATCGCTTCCGAGCGCCGCGAACACGGCATCACCCTCTTCGGCGTCGGGGTCGGCAGCGACTACGGCGACGCCCTCATGGAACGCCTGGCCGACAAGGGCGACGGCCACACGGTCTACGTCTCCGACGAGGACGACGCCCGGAAGGTCTTCTGCGACGACCTCCCCCGCAACATCGACCTGACCGCCCGCGACGCCAAGGCCCAGGTCGCCTTCGACGAGGCAACCGTCTCCGACTTCCGTCTCATCGGCTACGACAACCGCCAGGTCGCCGACGAGGACTTCCGGGACGACAGCGTCGACGGCGGCGAGATCGGCCCCGGCCACACGGTCACCGCCCTCTACGCCGTCCACACCAGGCCGGGCACTTCAGGCCACCTCGCCACGGCGAGCGTCCGCTGGCTCGACCCCAAGACCCGCGCCCCGCACGAGGAGTCCGGCCGACTGGAGACCGGGTCCCTGAAGGACTCCGTCCGGAGCGCGAGCCCCCGCTTCCAGGTCACGGCCACGGCCGCCTACTTCGCCGACGCCCTCCGCCTCGGCGACGACCGCTGGACCGCCCTGCCCGGTTCCTCCCGCCTCGCCGAACTGGCCGACCACGCCGATGAGTTGGCGAACACCACCGAGGACGACGACGTACGCCGACTCGCCGACGCCATCCACCGAGCGAGCGACCTCACCGACCAGGACTGAATGCTCGCCCGCGCCTACCCGTCCCATCCCCAGGGGCGCCGCCCCTTCGACCCCGCCAGGGGGCTGCCGCCCCCTGGCCCCCCATCGGCCCTGAACGGGCGTCGAGGCGCACCCCCACCGGCCGGTCCGTCCCCCGCTTACCATTCGCCCAGTCGTACGCGAGTTCCCCCCGCCCGGCACCGCCGCCTGACCCAGGAGCACGGTACCCGTGTCCATACCCCCGCCCTCCGGCCCCCAGCAGCCACAGGGCCAGTACCCGCCGCCGTACCCCTACGGCGCACCCGGCGCCCCGGGACCGTACGCGTACCCGTACCACCCCTACGGCCCCTACGGCCGCCCCGCGCCCGTCAACGGCGTCGCCATAGGCGCCCTCGTCCTGGGCATCCTCTGCTTCGTGCCGGCCGTGGGACTGGTGCTGGGCCTCGTCGCGCTGGCGCAGATCAAGAAGAAGGGCGAGCGCGGCAAGGGCATGGCGATCGCCGGTTCCGTACTGTCGTCCATCGGGCTCGCGCTGTGGGCGCTGGCGCTGGCGACCGTCTCCGCCGCCGACTTCTGGGACGGCTTCAGGGACGCCGCAAAGGGCGAGGGCACCGCCTACACGCTCGCCAAGGGCGACTGCTTCGACACCCCGACCGGCAGCCTGGAGGGCGAGGCCTACGACATCGACGAAGTGCCCTGCGCCCGCGAGCACGACGGCGAGGTGTTCGCCGTCGTCACGCTGCCGGGCGGCTCCTTCCCGGGCGACGACGAGGTCGAGCGCACCGCCGACGACAAGTGCTACGCCCTCCAGGACGGTTACGCCATGGACACCTGGGCCGTACCGGACGACACGGACGTCTACTACCTCGTCCCGTCCCGGCAGAGCTGGCGCATCGGCGACCGCGAGATCACCTGCCTGTTCGGCAGCACACGGGAGAACGGCAAGCTGACCGGCTCGCTGCGCGGCGACTCGACGACCCTGGACGCCGACCAGATGGCCTTCCTCGCCGCGACCAACGCCATTGACACGACGCTGTACGAGGAGCCCGAGGAATACCCCGAGGACGACCTGGCGGCGAACCGGGCCTGGGCGAAGGACGTCCACGCGGAACTCGGCGAACAGATCGAGGCGTTGCGCGGGCACACCTGGCCGACCGGTGCGAAGCGGCCGGTCGCCGACCTGATCAAGGAGATGGAGGATGCCCGCAAGGACTGGGCACGAGCGGCCGCGGCCACCGACGCCGACACGTTCTACACGCACTACGACAGCGGGTACGAGTACGTCGACGGCCCCACCACCGTCACCGCGCGCAAGGCTCTGGGCCTGGACACCACCGTGCCGACGTACGAGGACGACTACGACAGCGTGGACGAGGGCGGAGGTGGGACCGGCATCGAGGTGTGAGCGCGGCTATAGCGGGGAGAAAGTGCCTGCGTAAAGCCCTCCACCAGCACAAGTCATCACATCGAGTGATTCTCTGGCCTTTGCTTGCATGGGACAACCCACGGTTGCCACGCTGTTGCTGTCTGTACAAGCTGATGGGAGCGGCCAGTGACTTTCGGTGAGCAGCCGGCGTACCTGCGCGTCGCGGGTGATCTCCGCAAGAAGATCGTCGACGGTTCGCTGCCACCGCACACCCGGCTCCCCTCCCAGGCCAGGATCCGCGAGGAGTACGGCGTCTCGGACACCGTCGCACTGGAGGCGCGCAAGGTGCTGATGGCCGAGGGGCTGGTCGAGGGCCGCTCCGGCTCCGGGACGTACGTCCGTGAGCGGCCCGTGCCCCGCCGGATCTCCCGCTCCGGCTTCCGCCCGCCGACCGGTGCCACCCCCTTCCGTCAGGAGCAGGCCGACGGCGAGACGCGCGGCACCTGGGAGTCCAACAGCGAGCAGGCCGAGGCGAGCGGCGCCATCGCCGAGCGGCTCGGCATCCGGCCCGGCGACCGCGTGATGTGCACGAGGTACGTCTTCCGGGACGCGGGCGAGACCATGATGCTGTCCACGTCCTGGGAGCCCCTCGCCGTCACCGGCCGTACGCCCGTGATGCTGCCCGAGGAAGGCCCGCTCGGCGGCATGGGCGTCGTCGAGCGCATGGCGGCCATCGACGTCGTCGTGGACAACGTCACGGAAGAGGTGGGCGCACGCCCCGGCCTGGCGGAGGAACTGCTGGCGTTGGGCGGCGTCCCCGGCCATGTGGTGCTGGTCATCCAGCGCACGTACTACGCGTCCGGCCGCCCCGTGGAGACAGCGGACGTGGTGATCCCGGCGGACCGCTACCGGGTCGCGTACCACCTCCCGGTGAAGTAGCGCACACGTTGGTGAAGTAGCGCACACCTCTACGGCAGTTGTCGTCGCCTGAGCCCCAACTCACGCCTCTCTCACGGCCGTTGAAATCTGGCCGTCTTCGCAGGTCGTGACGGGCGTGTTCGATATCGCCCGTGACCGGATGCATCGACGCCCGCGCACGGCGCATTCGATGCCGTGCGCCCCCGGCGACTTGGCTGGTTGCGTACCTCTTTGTGAAAAGCCGTATTCGCTGCGTGAAGGTTAGGCGTAGGCTCGGGCATATGCGGATTGCGGTTTCCTCAGCGGGCGGGGCACGGCACAGGCCGCGAGCGAAGCGAGACGGGGGTCCCTCCGGCCGAAGGCTGGGGGAGGGACTCGGGCGGTCGTGGGCGGGAAGGAGCAGTGGGGCGCGATGAACGACAGCACGATCACTCTTCCCTGGCTCGTCGTTCGACAGGACGACAACGGCAATCGCTATCGCGTGGGCCGGTACGCGACCCGGGCCGAGGCCCAGAAGATCGCGGACAGCCTCGATAGCCGTGGACACAAGCAGCTGTACTGGGTCGAGCGGCTCGCGCAGAACGGGGACAGCGCCGACCGCTGAGATGTCACCGCTCCCGTAGGCTCCGGCGCATGACGGAACGGATCGTGGTCGGCGCCGCACTGGTGGAGGGGGGCCGCCTGCTTGCGGCCCGGCGCAGCGCGCCCGAGGAGCTGGCCGGGCGCTGGGAGCTGCCCGGCGGGAAGGTCGAGCCCGGCGAGACGCCCGAGGCGGCGCTCGTGCGGGAGTTGCGTGAGGAACTCGGCGTGGATGCCGAGGTCGTCGAGCGGGTGCCGGGGCAGTGGCCCCTGAAGCCGCCGTACGTCCTGCGGGTGTGGATGGCCCGCCTCCTCCCCGGCGGTGACCAACCCAAGCCCCTCCAGGACCATGACGCGCTGCGCTGGCTGGCGCCCGGAGAACTCTGGGACGTGGACTGGCTGGACCAGGACGTGCCGGCGGTCCGGGAGGTGGCGGGCAGGCTGGGGGAGTGGGGCGTCTGAACCCGGATGCGGAGGCCGCCCGAGTCCGGAGGTGAAGGCCGCCCGAGTCCGGATGAGGGGGCTGCCTGAGCCGGTCCGGGGTAGTCGAGTTCATCGGATCCCTCGCGCGGTACTGCCCGTCGAATATCGGGTATGTGCCCATTAACCCCATGAAACCGGACATGGGGGGATCCGCTGGCCCGGGAAGTGATCGGCGTGATCGACTCCGAAGGCGGCTGCGCCGAGTGGACCTTTCCCGCGGAGCCGGGTGCCGTGCGTGCCGCTCGTGCCGCCGTTCGCGGCCGGCTGCGCGACTGGGGTCTGGACAGCCTCGCCGACATCACGGCGCTGCTGGTCAGTGAACTGGTGACCAACTCCCTGCGACACGCGACGGGCCCCATCGGCGTACGCCTGGTACGCCCCGCCGATCTCGGCGGCGTCCTCCTGGTCGAGGTCTCCGACCCGCTCCCCGACCCACCCCTCGAACGCGTCGCCGCCCCCGAGGACGAGAGCGGCCGCGGACTCCAACTCGTGGCGCACTCCTCGCGTCGTTGGGGAACCCGACCGGGGCGGAACACGGGCAAGACGGTGTGGTTCGAGCTCGCGGTGCCGAAGTGACCTCCTGGCGGCGCTGTACGTACGCCCTCGCCCTGTCGAGCGAATGGTTCAGGCCAGTGGCAGTTGGCGTGCCGCGTGATTCGACTGCGTGCCCGCTGGTTAGAAGACTGGAAGTGTTTCCACGGCCGGGACCGAAAACCACCGGGAACGTGCTGTGATCGTGAACACCGTGTTGTGCGGAGCCGTAGTGCTGGATACTGCGGGCAGCCGCTGTCGGTGACCGGTGCCGGACGCGGTGAGCTGGAGGGGACGGTTCGCGTGAGCGAGATACCAGCGAAGGCCACGGAGTCCGAGGACCCGTCGGACGGCGCGAGGGCAAAGGCCGCGGGGGAGCGGCCTTACGACACACAGGCCTCGCAATACACACAGGTCTCCCGAGACGCACTGGCCGCGCAGGACACACGGGCATCCCGCGACACACACTTTTCCGACGAGTTCCGCCCCGGCGACGCCGTCTGGCAGAGCAGTCCGCCCGGCTCGATCTACGACTACATCAAGGTCGCGTCCTTCTCCATCGGCCCCGACGGCCTGGTCGACCAGTGGAGCCTGCGCGCCGAGCAGCTCTTCGGCATCCCGGCCGAACGCGCCGTCGGCATGGACCCCATAGAGGCGTTCATCGACCCGGACCTGCGCGAGCAGGGCCAGCGCAAGATGGCTGAGATCCTCGACGGGCGGGAGTGGACCGGTGTGGTCCCCTTCCGGATGCCGCCGTCCGCCGACGGAGGGCGTGGCAAGGACGGCCTCGCCGAGGTGTACGTCATGCCGACGCGGACCGAGCACGGCGAGAGGGCCGCCGTGTGCATCGTCGTCGACGTGCGCACCCTGCGCCGGATGGAGACCGACCTCGCCGCCTCGCAGTCGATATTCGGTCAATCTCCGTTCGGCTTCATCCTGATCGACCCCGAACTGAAGGTCCGCCGCGTCAACCACCGGTTCGCCTCCCTCTTCGGCGGCACACCCGACGACCACCGCGGCCACGACGTCCACGACTATCTGCCCCGCCCCGAGGCCGACCGGGTCGCGGCCACCCTGCGCCGCGTCCTGGAGAGCGGCAACTCCATCACGGACATGCACGTCACCGGCTTTCTGCCCGGCTCCGACGAACGCCGCCACTGGTCCGTCAACCTCTACCGTGTGCACAGCGGCAGCGGCCGGCCCATCGGCATCGCCTGGCTCGGGCTCGACATCACCGCCCGTCGCGCCGCCGCCCGCGAGGCCGCCGCCGCGCGGCGCAATCTCGCCCTGCTGAACGACGCCGGTGCCCGCATCGGCAACTCCCTCGATCTGGAGACCACGGCCCGCGAACTCCTCGACGTCGTCGTCCCCGGCTTCTGCGACCTGGCCACGGTCGACCTCTACCAGGGCCTGCTGGCCGGCGACGAGACCCCGCCCGGCCTCGCCGACGGCAGCGCGGAACTACGCCGCGTCGCCTTCGCCAGCGCCGTCTCCGACGCGCCCTTCGTCGGCGGCGGCGCCGCGGTCGCGGTCGGCGCCGTCCACCACTACCCCTTCAACTCGCCCTGCGCGGACGCCCTGCGCACTGCCCGGCCGCAGTACGTGCCGGGCGAGGAGGGCGGCCTCGTGCAGTCCACGCTCGCGGTGCCGATGGTCGCCCACGACACGGTCGTAGGACTGGCGCAGTTCGCCCGTACGAAGGGCAGCGAGCCGTTCGGCGACCGGGACCGCGAGCTGGCGGTGGAGCTGGCGGCGCGGGCTGCGGTGTGCATCGACAACGCCCGCCTGTACCGGCGCGAGCACGAGCGGGCGCTGATACTGCAACGGTCCCTGCTGCCGCCGGGGGACCCGGTGGCGTCCGGGCTGGACATCGCGTGCCGTTACCTGCCGGGCAACGCGTCCTCCGACCGGCCCAGCGAGGTGGGCGGTGACTGGTTCGACGTCATCGAACTTCCCGGCCATCGCACGGCGTTGGTCGTCGGGGACGTCATGGGCCGAGGGCTGCGCGCCGCCGTGGCGATGGGCGAACTCCGTTCGGCTGTCCGAACACTGGCGTTGCTGGACCTCGAACCGGCCGAAGTGCTCTCGGCGTTGGACGAGATCGCGCGCGGCCTCGGCGCCCCCGGCGGCGTGCAGCAGGCCACCCGCGCGGCCCGTCGGCCCCGTGAGGCGGACCTGTCCGAGGTGTACCTCGCGACCTGCGTGTACGCGGTCTACGACTCCGTCACGCGCCGCTGCACCTTCGCGAACGCCGGTCATCTGCCGCCGGTCCTCGTCGAACCCGGCGAGGCGGCGCTGATGCTGGACGTGCCGCCGGGGATGCCGCTGGGTGTGGGTGGCGAACCCTTCGAGGAGGTGGAGGTCGAGCTGCCGGAGGGTGCGCTGCTGGCGCTCTACACGGACGGCCTGGTGGAGTCCCGCGACCACCCCCTGGACGAGGGCCTGCAAGCCTTCGTCGGCGCGCTCACCGACCCCTCCAGCCCCCTGGAGGACGTCTGCGACCACGTCCTCAACACCCTCGACAGCCACCACGGCGAGGACGACATCGCCCTGCTGATGGCCCGCGTCCAGGGGCTGCCCGCCGAGTCGGTCGGTGACTGGACGCTTCCGCGTGAGCCGCGCAGCGTGGGGCGTGCTCGCGAGTACGCCCGCGGGCAGTTGCTGTCGTGGGACCTGGAGCCGCTGGTCGACACCACGGAGCTGTTGGTCAGCGAACTGGTCACGAACGCCCTGCGCTATGGCGAGGGCGAGATCAGGCTGAGGCTGCTGTTGGACCGCACGCTGGTGTGTGAGGTCTGGGATTCCGGGCTGGTCCAACCGCGGCGCCGGCGGGCCCGTGACACGGACGAGGGCGGGCGCGGGCTGCAACTGGTCGGGCTCCTCAGCGCGGCCTGGGGCTCCCGCCGGACGCCGCGCGGCAAGACCGTGTGGTTCGAACTGCCGTTGCCGGACGGGGAGAACGGGTTGGCGGATCCGGCGGAGGCGTTGCTGAGCCTGTTCTGAGCTCGCCCCCGCCGCCCCTACCCGTCCCATCCCCAGGGGCGCCGCCCCTTCGACCCCGCCAGGGGGCTGCGCCCCCTGGCCCCCCATCGGCCCTGAACGGGCCTCGTCCTCAAACTCCCCCAGAGGGGGCACCCCCAGACGGGCTGAAATGCCTGGGCCGGCGTCGAGAGGCGAGGCCCCAGCCGGGTGGGTGGGGGCTGGGGATTGTGTGGTCTCGTGCCGACAGCGCCGCGAGGCAGAGTCCCCCGGCGGGTGCGTGGGGGCTTGGGATGGTGTGGCCTCGTTCTCGAACGCTGGACGGGCTGAAATGCGGTCGGCGGGGGCGGTGTTGCTGAGCCCGTTCTCAGTGGGCTCACGTGCTGGGTGGGCCTCCCCGGCGGTCCCGTGTGCGGGGGCCGCCGAAGCTTGCCGGTGGGGCGGTGTTCGGCTCGGTGGGGAGCAGGATGCCGCCGAGGACGGCTCCGGTGAGGCCGGCGGCGTCTGCGCCGGGGGCGTCGATCGGGTGGCCGTATACGCGTATGTCCTGTTCGGCCAGCTCGCGGGCCTGCTGGGCCAGGGTGTCGGCCGTGAGGAGGCCGGACAGCTCCTGACGGGGTTCCCGGGGGCCCGGCCGGGACGCCGGACCAGCGAGCAGCCGTCGCGCCTCCGCCAGCCGGGTTCGTGCCCTGCTGCCCACCGCCGCCCGGTGCGTCGCGACGACATCGTCTGCACCGGCGACGGCACTGCGGGCGCAGAGCAGCGCGGCGGTCGTGAGCACCCCGGCCCGCCCCGCGACGACGGGCCCGACGCCCCGGACGATCCGCCGCAGCAGGTCGAGGGGGTCGTACGGCCCGGAGGTCAGGTCCTCGCGTACGACGGCCAGGACGCCGTCGGCATGGGTGACACGGGCGCGCAGTTCACCGGGAGGGACGGACGCGTACGCGGGTCCGGTCCCCGCCAATGACTCCCGCGCCCCGGCGATCTCCGCCTCCCCGCCGGTCAGCGCGGCCGGAACCATCGCCGCGGCCGTCGCTAGCTCCTCGGTGAGCCGTTCGATGCCGTCGATGAAGGCGGCGGCCTGGGCGATGGCCCCCTCGGCGGCCCGCAAGTGCCCCGCGGCCCGCTCGTTCTCGCCCAAGTCGGCGCGTTGGCGGGCCTGGTTGAGACGCGTGGTGGCGAACACCAGGCGGTCCTTGGCCTGCTCGGCATGGCCCGCGACGGAGGCGGTGGCACCGGGGGCGTAGCGCGCGCCGAGGTCGACAAGGGCCGCGCCGGCACCCCCGGCACGCCCGGCCAGCTCCCGGAACCGGGCCTCCGCGACTACCAGGGCATGGCCCAGCCCCCCGCCCAAGCCCGCCTCCAACCCCCGCACCTGGTCGAACGCGGCGGCCTGCGCATCCAGCAACCGCCCCGCCTCCTCGGCCCGCCCGACGATCCCCGCCAGCACATGCCGCCGAGCGCCGTCGTCCTCCGCGACCCCGTCCTCGTACTGCCACCGCATCCGAAACGCGACCGCCAGTTCGCCTTCCGCGTCCCGCAGAGCCCGCGCGAAGGGCTCGACGTCCCCCACCTCGGCCCGCTCCTCGACGAACCTCAGCTCCTCCCGGCTGACCCGCACCGAGTCATCGGCCGCGATCAGCAAGGCCCGTGCCCGATCGTCGAGTTCGGCGATGTCCGGCTCCGCGCCCCGCACCGGCGCCCCACCGGGAGTCGTACGCCCCCGTGCGCGCCGCCTGCGCCGGAAGAATCCGTACCCCGCGAGTCCCACCACCACGATCACGGCCAGCAGCGGAAGCACGAGATCGGCGGCGGACGTCTCCCCGACTTCCCCCTGAGCCACCGCACCGGCCATGGGCCGCTCCGCACTGCCCGCGACCGGACGATCGCCCCTGACGGTCATCCCGAGCAACACCAGCCACGCCACCCCGACCAGCCCGCCCACCAGCGCATGCACCACCCGCACGGATATGTGCGAGGTGCCACGCCGAGGTCGGCCCCGGGTCAAGGATGAGGTCACATTTCGGAGCGTATGAGCAGGAATGCGCCCGCGCGACCGGGGGCGTCGGGGGTGGGAGTGGGGTGGGGCCGGCCATGCGCCTCAACCTCGCACGGTGGTGGGGGCCGCGGTCGGCGGGGCGGTGTTCGTCTTCCCGGGGCCGCTCGCCCGGGCGTACGGCCCCCTGCCCTGGGCCGGCCGGCTCGCCCTCATGGGGGCCGGGGCGCTACGAAGACCGCCTCCTGATCTTCGACCCCAGCCACACCAACGGGTCGTACTTGCGGTCGACGGCCCGTTCCTTCAAGGGGATCAGCGCATTGTCGGTGATCTTGATGCCCTCGGGGCAGACCTCCGTGCAGCACTTGGTGATGTTGCAGTAGCCGAGCCCGTGTTCGTCCTGGGCCGTGCGCTTGCGGTCCAGGCCCGTCTCCGCGGCCGCGTCCAGCGGGTGCATGTCCAGTTCCGCGACCCGCATCAGGAAGCGCGGGCCCGCGAACGCCGACTTGTTCTCCTCGTGGTCACGGACGACATGGCAGGTGTCCTGGCACAGGAAGCACTCGATGCACTTGCGGAACTCCTGCGAGCGGTCCACGTCCTCCTGCATCATGCGGTACTCGCCGGGCGCCAGGCCCTCCGGCGGCACGAAGGCGGGAACCTCGCGCGCCTTGGCGTAGTTGAAGTTCACGTCCGTGACGAGATCCCGGACCACCGGGAACGCCCGCAGCGGCGTCACCGTGATCGTCTCCTCCCGGGTGAACACCGACATCCGCGTCATGCACAACAGCCGCGGCCGCCCATTGATCTCGGCGGAGCATGAACCGCACTTGCCCGCCTTGCAGTTCCAGCGGACGGCCAGGTCGGGCGCCTGGGTGGCCTGGAGGCGGTGGATGATGTCCAGGACCACCTCGCCGTCGTTCACCTCGACCTCGAAGTCCTCCAGGCCGCCGCCCTGCACATCGCCCCGCCACACCTTGAAGCGGGCCTCGTAGCTGCTCACTGGTAGAGCTCCTCTTCGGCGAGGTACTTGACCAGCTCCTCCTTGTCGAAGAGAGCGAGCAGGTCGGGGCGGACGGGGTCGGTGGTCTCGCGTAGCAGGGCGATCTGGCCGCGTTCCGGGTCCGTGGCCGCCAACCCGCCCGTCGGGTCGGTGAGCCGGCACAGCAGATTGATGTTGCGCCACTTGCGGTCCATCGTCGGGTGGTCCTCGCGGGTGTGCCCGCCGCGCGACTCCGTGCGCTCCAGCGCCGCCCGGGCGACGCACTCGCTGACCAGCAGCATGTTGCGCAGATCGAGCGCGAGGTGCCAGCCCGGGTTGAACTGACGGTGGCCCTCGACGCCGGCTCGGCGGGCGCGTACGCGCAGCTCCGCCAGCTTATCCAGGGCCTGCTCCATCTCGCCCTCGCGGCGGATGATGCCGACGAGGTCGTTCATGGTCTGCTGGAGTTCCTGGTGGAGGGTGTACGGGTTCTCCGGCGGACGCCCGTCGTCCGCGCCCCCGGCCGGACCCTCGGCCGAGAAGGGGCGCAGCGCCTCCGCGGCCGCCGCGTCGATCTGCAGGTCGCTGACCTCGGGGCGTTCGAAGGCCTGCGCGGCCGCGTACTCGGCGGCGTGCCAGCCCGCCCGGCGGCCGAAGACCAGCAGGTCCGAGAGCGAATTGCCGCCCAGCCGGTTCGAGCCGTGCATGCCGCCCGCGACCTCACCGGCCGCGTACAGCCCGGGCACCCCGCGCGCGGCCGCCGTGTCCGACTCGACCGCGATGCCGCCCATGACGTAGTGGCAGGTCGGCCCGACCTCCATCGCCTCCGCCGTGATGTCCACGTCCGCCAGCTCCTTGAACTGGTGGTACATGGAGGGGAGGCGGCGCTTGATGACTTCCGCCGGCATACGGGTCGACACGTCCAGGAACACACCGCCGTGCGGGGAGCCCCGGCCCGCCTTCACCTCGGCGTTGATCGCCCGGGCGACCTCGTCACGGGGGAGCAGCTCCGGGGGCCGCCGGTTGTTGTCCGGGTCCTCGTACCAGCGGTCGCCCTCCTCCTCCGACTCGGCGTACTTCTCCTTGAAGACATCGGGGATGTAGTCGAACATGAACCGCTTGCCCTCGGAGTTGCGCAGCACCCCTCCGTCGCCGCGCACCGACTCCGTGACCAGGATCCCCTTCACCGACGGCGGCCAGACCATGCCTGTCGGGTGGAACTGCACGAACTCCATGTTGAGCAGGGGCGCGCCCGCCAGCAGCGCCAGCGCGTGGCCGTCGCCCGTGTACTCCCAGGAGTTCGACGTCACCTTGAAGGACTTGCCGATGCCGCCGGTCGCGATGACGACGGCGGGGGCTTCGAGGACGAAGAAGCGGCCGGTCTCGCGCTCGTACGCGAAGACCCCGGAGACCCGACTGGCGCCCGCGGCGGAGTCGCTGTCAGGCACGGTCAGGATCCTCGTGACCGTGCACTCCTGGAAGACCTTCAGGCGCGACTCGTAGTCGCCGGTCTCCTTCTTGTCCTGCTGCTGGAGCGCGACGATCTTCTGCTGGAGCGTGCGGATCAGCTCCAGACCGGTGCGGTCGCCGACATGCGCCAGGCGCGGGTACTCATGGCCGCCGAAGTTGCGCTGGGAGATACGGCCGTCCCTCGTACGGTCGAAGAGCGCCCCCCAGGTCTCCAGCTCCCACACCCGCTCCGGCGCCTCCTGCGCGTGCAGCTCGGCCATCCGCCACTGGTTGAGGAACTTTCCGCCGCGCATGGTGTCGCGGAAGTGGACCTGCCAGTTGTCGTGCTCGTTGGCGTTGGCCATGGCCGCCGCGATGCCGCCCTCGGCCATCACGGTGTGCGCCTTGCCGAACAGCGACTTGCAGATCACGGCCGTACGGGCGCCCCGCTCGCGCGCCTCGATCGCCGCACGCAGGCCCGCGCCCCCGGCGCCGACCACGACGACGTCCCACTCCTGCCGTTCGACCACGGACATCAGTTCAGTCCCCACTCACGATTAGAAGAAGCGCGGATCGTCGAAGACCCCGGACGCGACGAGATAGACGTAGAAGTCGGCGAGCGCCACGCTCACCAGCGACGTCCAGGCGAGCAGCATGTGGCGGGCGTTGAGCTTCCCGATCCACTGCCACATCCGGTAGCGCACCGGGTGCTGGGAGAAGTGCTTGAGCTTGCCGCCGACGATGTGCCGGCAGGAGTGACAGGAGAGGGTGTACGCCCAGATCAGCACGATGTTCACGAGGAAGACGAGCGTGCCGAGACCCATGTGGCCCCACTCGTAGTGTTCGTCGCGGAAGGCGAGCACCGTGTCGTACGTCAGGATCCCCGCGACCGGGATCGCGGCGTAGAAGAAGTACCGGTGGATGTTCTGCAGGATCAGCGGGAACCGCGTCTCACCGGAGTATTTCTTGTGCGGCTCGGCGACCGCGCAGGCCGGGGGCGAGGCCCAGAAGCCTCGGTAGTAGGCCTTGCGGTAGTAGTAGCAGGTCAGGCGGAAGCCGAGCGGGAAGATCAGGATGATGATCGCGGGGGAGATGCCCCACCAGCTCCCGAACAGCTCCCAGTTCGGCCCGGCGCGCATGGGCTCGCAGTTCTCCGCCAGACAGGGCGAGTAGAACGGGGAGACGTACGGCGCCGCGTAGTAGTCCGCGTTGGCGAAGGCCCGCCAGGTCGAGTACACGATGAACGCCAGCAGACCGGCCGCGGTGGCGGCCGGGGCCAGCCACCAGCGGTCGGTCCGCAGGTGCGGGGCGGCGATCGCGGCGCGCGTACCGGTGTGTACGCCGCCGCTGTTCAGATGGGGTTCCGTACCAGTGGCCAATGCATGACTCCGGTCGGGTGTGGGTTCTCGGGGGATCTCAGGGAGCGCGGCGGTCCCGGGCGCCGAGACCCTCGTCATCCGTGTCGATCCACAGAGAGTCGTCGTACGGCGTGTCGGGGATGGTGACGAGCTCCGGCTTGCGCTGTGTGCTGGGGGTCGCGGCAGCGTCCCGCAGCAGCGCGACGCTCTCGCGCAGATGGTTGGCGTCGGTGCGGACGCGGCGCATCTCGAGCCCTGCGGTGCCGAGCTGCTTCTCCAGGCGGCCCACGGACCGGGCCAGGTCGTCGAGGCAGCGCTGGACAGTTGTCAGGTCGTCTTGCACGGACATGACGTGACCTCACTTCCGTGGGCCCTTGGGCCCTGGGTGGCAACGTTCATGCGCCTGCGAGTGTTGCGCGTCACACCTGTCGCTGTGAAGGGATGTGCAGCGATTGGCGGATTGCACACCTCCGCCGCGCGCCCGCATGCGCTCTGTGTACGCCGGGGGAGCTGCGGGAGTGCGCGGGCACGTTGCTCCACCCGCGTGGGAGCGCGTTGCTCCACACGGGTGGCCTTGCGCGCCCGGGCCGCCGTGTCGACTCCGCCTGGCGAACCCTTTCCTCTTCAGTGGGGGCCCATAGATCTGATCAACTCCAAAATACCGCCAAACGTGATCAGAGCGCACTTATTGTCACCGGCGGGAGCCGCTCCCCGGAGGTACCAGAGATGTCCTACGACGGCGTCGGACCCAGGCCTGGTCGCTGCGCGGTCATGCGCTCGGTCGCCTTCCTTTCCGCAGGCGTGCTCCTGGTGCCCGTGCTCGCCGGCTGCAGCGACCCGGACCCGGCCGGAAAACCGCTGGCCGGGCAGGACATCGCGGCGGCCGCCCGATCCCTGATCGCCGACGGCGGCACGCTGCGATGGGCCGTGGACGCCGTACCGGAGACGCTGAACACCTTCCAGTCCGACGCCGACGCGACCACGACCCGGATCGCGCAGGCCACCCTGCCGTCGATGTTCCGGCTCGACGAGGCCGGGCGCCCGGAGCGCAACCCGGACTACCTCGAATCCGCCAAGATCATCGAGACCGAGCCCAAGCAGGTCGTCCTGTACAAGCTCAACCAGCAGGCCGTCTGGAGCGACGGCCGCGAGATCGGCGCCGCCGACTTCGCCGCCCAGTGGCGGGCCCTGTCCGGAAAGGACAGCGCCTACTGGACCGCCCGCAACGCCGGTTACGACCGCATCGAGAAGATCGAGCGCGGCGACAACGACCTGGAGGTGCGGGTCACCTTCGAGCGGCCGTACGCCGACTGGCGGTCGCTGTTCTCGCCGCTGTACCCGAAGGAGGTCATGGGCACGCCGGACTCGTTCAACGACGGGGCTCGGCGCAAGCTCAAGGTCAGTGCCGGGCCGTTCGCCGTGAAGAAGATCGACCGGAAGGACGACGCGGTCCGGCTCACCCGGAACCCCCGCTGGTGGGGGGAGCCGGCCAAGCTGAACGAGATCGTGCTGCGGGCCGTGCCGCGCGACGAGCGGGCCGCCCAGCTGGCCGCCGGACAGCTCGACCTGGCCGAGATCGACCCCACCGCGGCCCGGCGCATCGCGCTCGCCTCGCCGCCCCGGGGCGCAACCGCCAGTGCCACCGGTACGGCGCTGATGGGACCGGAGCGGGAGCGGGGCAGCCAGACGACCACCAAGGAGCGCCGGACGCAGGCGGCGTTCCAGGGCTTCGAGGTGCGCAAGTCCCTGGAACCGGCGTACACCCAGCTCGCCCTCAACGGTGCCGACGGTCCGCTCGCCGACGAGCGGGTGCGGCGGGCCGTGGCGCGCGCGCTCGATCGCGAGGAACTGGCGAAGCTGGTCCTCGCCCCGCTCGGCCTGCCGACCGAACCGGTCGGCAGCCACCTCGCGCTGTCCGGCCAAGCCGCGTACGCCGACAACAGCGGCGCTATCGGCGACCAGGACACGGCGGAGGCACAGGCGCTGCTGGCGGACGCGGGGTGGGTGCAGGGTGGGCCGATCAAGGAGGAGAAGGGGGAGAAGGGGGAGAAGGCGGCTGGGGCGAAGGGGGAGAAGGCCGGGGGCGGGGAGAACGGCGAGAAGGCAGGGGACGGCGAGAAGGCGGGGAACGGCGAGAAGGGGGAGAAGGCCGGTAATAGCGAGAAGAAGAGCGAGAAGTCCGACGGGGGTGAGAAGGCCGACAAGAAGTCGGAGTCGAAGGCGAAATCGGACTCCGAGTCGGACTCGGAGGGCGGGGACGACGGGACGTACATCGTCGGCGAGGACAACAAGGCGGACGGCGGCGAGGGGAAGCACCTCGCCCAGGACGGCAAGCAGTACGGCAGCAAGCAGGTGCAGCAGGGCGGGGCGCCCGGCGCGTACGCCCCGCAGGGCACCGCCGCTCCGGCGGGCGCGGCGGTGCGGCCGCTGGCGAAGAACGGCAAGCCGCTGACCCTGCGCTTCGTGGTGCCGGCGGGGGAGGGCTCCCAGACGCTGCGGACGGTGGCGGACCGGATCGGCCTCATGCTGGAACGGGTCGGTATCCGGACCGAGATCACCAAGGTCGCCGACGAGAGTTACTTCAAGGATCACATCGCGTCCGGTCAGTACGACCTCGCCCTGTACTCGTGGCCGGCCTCCGCGTACCCCGCCACCGATGCCCGGCCCATTTACGCCAAGCCGGTTCCGGCGGCCGACGGTTCCCTGAACGTCGAGCAGAACTACACGCGGGTCGGCACCGATCAGGTCGACCAGCTCTTCGACCAGGCGATCGCGACGCTCGACGAGGGCGAGTCGCGGTCCCTGATCCGCAAGGCCGACTCCCGTATCTGGGCCGCGGCCGGCTCGATTCCGCTGTACCAGCGGCCGCAGCTGACAGCGGCCAGGAAGAACGTCGTCAACGCGGGTGCCTTCGGCTTCCGGACGCCGGTGTACGAGGACATGGGCTTCCTGAAGAAGGGCGCCCGGCCGTCGGCATCGGCCACGGCCCACTGAGGGGACGAGCAGGGGCGGCGGGGGCGCGGTAAAAGCGGGTCCCACCTGGGGCGACGTATCCCGGCGAGCCCCAGTGGGAGCGGACACGTACCATGGGGTGAGGCCGTGGCGTGTCAAGCCCGGCAGGGCCCGCGTCACACAGACAGACGCGCAGGCCATCCTCACACTCCGGGAGAACGCCGCAATATGGCCACGCGCCACGACATCCGCAACGTCGCTATCGTCGCCCACGTCGACCACGGCAAGACCACCATCGTCGACGGCATGCTGAAGCAGGCCGGTGCCTTCGCCGCCCACCAGCTCGAAGGCGTCGACGACCGCATGATGGACTCGAACGACCTGGAGCGTGAGAAGGGCATCACGATCCTGGCCAAGAACACGGCGGTGAAGTACCACCCGAAGGACGGGGGGGACGTCATCACCATCAACATCATCGACACCCCCGGCCACGCCGACTTCGGTGGCGAGGTCGAGCGCGGTCTGTCGATGGTGGACGGCGTCGTCCTGCTCGTCGACGCCTCCGAGGGCCCGCTTCCGCAGACCCGGTTCGTGCTGCGCAAGGCCCTTCAGGCCCGGCTGCCGATCATCCTCTGCATCAACAAGACCGACCGTCCGGACGCCCGTATCGACGAGGTCGTCAACGAGACCTACGACCTCTTCCTCGACCTGGACGCCGACGAGGAGCAGATCGAGTTCCCGATCGTCTACGCGTGCGGCCGTGACGGCATCGCGTCGCTGACCAAGCCGCAGGACGGGACCGTACCGAGCGACTCGACCAGCCTCGAGCCGTTCTTCTCGACGATCCTGGAGCACATCCCGGCCCCGACGTACGACGACGCCGCCCCGCTCCAGGCGCACGTCACCAACCTCGACGCCGACAACTTCCTCGGCCGTATCGCGCTGCTGCGCGTGCACCAGGGCGAGCTGAAGAAGGGGCAGACCGTCGCCTGGATGAAGCGCGACGGATCCGTCACCAACGTGCGCATCAGCGAGCTGATGATGACCGAGGCGCTGACGCGCAAGCCGGCGGAGAAGGCCGGTCCCGGTGACATCTGCGCCGTCGCCGGTATCCCCGACATCATGATCGGCGAGACCCTGGCCGACCCGGAGAACCCGGTCCCGCTGCCGCTCATCACCGTCGACGAGCCCGCGATCTCCATGGTCATCGGCACCAACACCTCCCCGCTGGTCGGCCGTGGCGGCACCGGCAAGGGCGCCGACGCCAAGGCTGCCGTCAAGGACCGCAAGGTCACCGCCCGCCAGGTCAAGGACCGCCTCGACCGCGAGCTGATCGGTAACGTCAGCCTCCGCGTCCTGGACACCGAGCGCCCCGACGCCTGGGAGGTGCAGGGCCGCGGTGAGCTGGCGCTGGCCATCCTGGTCGAGCAGATGCGCCGCGAGGGCTTCGAGCTGACCATCGGCAAGCCCCAGGTCGTCACGAAGGACGTGGACGGCAAGGTCTACGAGCCCGTCGAGCGGATGACCATCGACGTGCCCGAGGAGCACATGGGCGCCGTCACGCAGCTGATGGGCGTGCGCAAGGGCCGTATGGACAACATGTCCAACCACGGGTCCGGATGGGTGCGCATGGAGTTCGTCGTGCCGTCGCGCGGTCTCATCGGGTTCCGGACCGAGTTCCTGACCCAGACCCGCGGCACGGGCATCGGGCACTCCATCCACGAGGGCCACGAGCCCTGGTTCGGCACCCTGCAGACCCGCAACAACGGCTCGCTGGTCGCCGACCGCGCCGGTGCCGTCACCGCGTTCGCGATGACGAACCTCCAGGAGCGCGGCGTGCTGTTCGTCGAGCCCGGCACCGAGGTGTACGAGGGCATGATCGTCGGCGAGAACTCGCGCGCCGACGACATGGACGTCAACATCACCAAGGAGAAGAAGCTCACCAACATGCGGTCGTCGACGGCCGATGTGGCCGAGTCGATCGTCCCGCCGCGCAAGCTGTCGCTGGAGCAGTCCCTGGAGTTCTGCCGCGACGACGAGTGCGTCGAGGTCACGCCGGAGGCGGTCCGTATCCGCAAGGTGAACCTGGACGCCCGCGAGCGCGCCCGCGCCGCGAGCCGCGCCAAGCACGGCTGACCGTCGGGTAGTTGAGCCCGGGTTCCCCGACGAGGGGAACCCGGGCTTTTTCGTGAGCCGTTTCCGGGGAACCGGAAGGGTTACGCGTCAGCTGTGACGGAATCGAGATTCACAGACGGTGGTCGGTCGTTGGCTCATGGCAGATAGTTAGCGGCAACTCTCGGGTTGTCAGCACCAGGGGGGCGTCTGAACTGTGACCAGTCCAGCAGAGACGGAGCACTTAGTCGGCCGGTCCCCCGGCCAACTGATGTGGATCCGCTTCAAGCGCGACCGCACCGGCGTGATCTCGGCCTACGTCGTCCTGTTCTTCTTCCTGATCGGCCTGCTCGCCCCGGTGATCTCCAAGCTGTACGGCAAGGACCCGTACACGGTCTACGCCGACGAGCGCCCCGAGCTCTTCGACAGCGCGGGCGTCCCCGTGCAGCCCAACGGCGGCATCAGCGGCGAGTTCTGGTTCGGCCTCGAACCGGGCAACGGCTACGACGTCTTCACCAAACTCCTCTACGGCATCCGCACCTCGCTGATGATCTCCGTCGCCGTCACGCTCGCGACGGTCCTCACCGGGATCCTCCTCGGCGTCACGGCCGGCTACCTCGGCGGCAAGGCCGACTACTGGATCAGCCGCGTCATCGACTTCCTCCTCGCCTTCCCGGCCCAGCTGTTCTTCATCGCCAGCATGCCGGTGGTCGTCTCACTGTTCGTCAGCCCGCGCGACGAGACCCCGGTCTACGTCCGGGTCGTCGCCCTCATCCTCGTGCAGTGGTTCCTCGGCTGGATGAGCCTCGGACGGATCCTCCGGGGCACCACACTCGCCCTGAGGGAGCGGGAGTTCATCGAGGCGGCCAAGGTCAGCGGGGCCCCGCCGGGGCGGATCATCCGCAAGGAGATCCTGCCGAACGTGGTGACGCCGATCCTCGTACAGGGCACCTACATGCTCCCCAACTTCGTGACCGCCGAGGCCGGTCTGTCCTTCCTCGGCGTGGGCATCGTCGAACCGACGCCGGACTGGGGGCAGATGTTCGCCAAGGCGTCCACCGAGCTCGTGATGCAGAACGACATCACGTACATGTTCTTCCCCGGCATCTCGATGATCGTCTTCATCGTGGCGTTCAACCTGCTCGGGGACTCCGTCAGGGACGCCTTCGACCCCAAGACGGCGCGCTGACCCAAGCTGACCGGCGGACCTACAAGGTCTGGGTTCCTTCGCACTGGTGACGACAGATGGGTGGAAACCGAGTGATGAGCAGGAGCGGACGCCACGTACATGCCGTGGTCTCAGTGCTCGCGGCCGCGGCACTCGTGCTGACCGGGTGCAGTTCGGGCGGCAGCAAGAGCGGTGGCAACGACAAGGAGCAGCAGGAGAACGCCGAACGGCAGAAGGCGCTGATCAAGTTCGGTGACGCCGCGGCCTCCGAGGGCCCCGCCCCCGAGGTCCCGGGCGCCAAGCCCGGCGGCACCATCTCGGTGCCCGCCCGCGACAGTTACGCCCACCTCGACCCGGCCCAGATCTATGTGTTCAACGAGATGCAGGTCGCCCTGCTGCTGCACCGAGGGCTCACCGGCTACAAGGCGACCAGCGACGACGGCAGCAAGCACGAGGTCGTCGGCGACCTCGCCACCGACTCCGGCACCACCACGGACGGCGGCAAGACCTGGAAGTACACACTCAAGGACGGCATCAAGTTCGAGGACGGCTCCGCGATCACCTCCGCGGACATCCGGCACACCTTCGAGCGGCAGTTCGCCCCCTTCATCAACCAGGGCCCGCCGTACCTCCAGCAGTGGCTGGCCGACACCCCGGGCTCCGACTACCGCAAGCTGCTGCCGGACGGCCCCTTCAAGGGCAAGCACCTGCCGGACAGCATCCTGGAGACGCCGGACGCGAAGACCGTCGTCTTCAAGTTCAAGAAGCCGCACCCCGACCTGCCGTACGCGCTGGCGATGGCGGGCTACGCGGTCGTCTCCCAGAAGGGCGACACCAAGGAGCAGTACGACAAGGATCCGGTGGTGTCCGGGCCGTACAAGATCCAGTCCTTCAAGTCCGGCAAGTCGATGGTGCTGGTGAAGAACACCAACTGGGACCCGGCGACCGACCCGATCCGCCATCAGTACGTCGACCGGTTCAACATCACCTTCAACCAGCAGTACGAGGACTCCACCAAGGCGCTCCTCGCCGACAGCGGCACCGACCAGACCTCCGTCAGCTGGCAGAACTCGGTCGACGCGGGCAACCTGTCGAAGGTCCTGAGCGACCCGCAGATGAAGTCCCGCACGGTCGTCGGCTACCAGCCCTACGTGGGCCAGATGAACATCAACCTCAGCCACAAGGCGATGCAGGACAAGAAGGTCCGCGAGGCCATCGCCTACGCCCTGCCGGTCTCGCCGTTCCAGCGGGCCTACGGCGGCGGCGCGGCGATGGAGATCCCGGGCGGCATCATCAGCCCGACCGTCAGCGGCTACGACCCCTCCTTCGACCCCTGGGGCAAGAAGAAGAACCCCGCCGGTGACCCCGCCAAGGCCAAGAAGATCCTCCAGGAGGCCGGCAAGGTCGGCATGAAGCTGACCTTCGGCTACATCAACTCCCAGGAAGGCCAGGCGTACTCCACCGCCATGGCGGCGGGCCTGGAGAAGGCCGGGTTCGACGTCCAGCGCCAGGAGGTCCCGGCCGAGTCGTACTACGACCAGGTCAGCAAGCTCAACAACAACTTCGACATCTTCAACACCAACTGGGGCGCCGACTGGCCCTCCGCCTCGACCGTCATCCCGCCCTGCTTCGACGGCCGGGGGATCGCCGACGGCGCGCAGAACTACTCGCAGGTCAACGATCCCAAGGTCAACAGCGAGATCGACCGCATCAACACCATCACCGACCCGGCCAAGGCCGCCGCCGAGTGGGACAAGCTCGGCAAGTACCTCGTGAAGGACGTCATCAACGTCGTCCCGACCGGGTACTTCAAGCAGACCCAGATCGCCGGATCCAAGATCGGCGGCCTCGTCTACGACGACGTCATCGGCGGCGTCGACCCGCGCCGCCTGTACGTCAAGTAACCCCGCCCACACGGCATCCGGCGCGCCCGGCGACGGTGCGCGCCGGATGCCCTCCGGCCCGCTGAGAGCTGCCTCTGCCATGCTGCGCTTCCTCGTCCGCCGGTCCCTCGGCGCCGTCGTCATCCTCTTCCTGCTGAGCATCGTCGCGTTCCTGCTGTTCTTCGGGATGCCGCGCGACCCGGCGCTCCTGATGTGCGGCAAGACGTGCACCCCGGCCAACCTCGAGAACCTGCGCCATGTGCTCGGCCTCGACAAGCCGATCCCCGAGCAGTACTGGATCTTCCTGCACAACCTCGTCATGGGCAGCGACGACTTCGCCCAAGGGCCGTGCCCCGCCCCCTGTTTCGGGTACTCGTACCACTCCAACGAACAGGTCTGGGGCACCCTGATGGACCGCCTGCCCACCACCGTCTCGCTCACCCTCGGCGGGGCCGTCTGCTTCCTGGTCATCGGCCTGGGCACCGGTCTGATCGCCGCCTGGAAGCGGGGCACGATCGTCGACAAGACCTTCACGGCCGGCGCCATGGTGATCAGCTCGATGCAGATCTACTTCCTCGGCCCGCTGGCCCTGGCGATCCTCGTCTACCAGGCCCGGATTCTGGACAAACCCGCCTACAACGAGTTCACCGCCGACCCGGTGGCCTGGTTCACCGGTCTGCTCCTGCCCTGGGTGGTGCTCTCCACGATCTTCGCCTCGCAGTACACCCGTATGGCGCGCTCGTCGATGATCGAGCAGCTCCAGGAGGAGCACGTCCGCACCGCCCGCGCGAAGGGCATGTCCCGCCGGTACGTCTTCTTCCGCTACGCCTGGCGCGGCTCGCTGATCCCCATCGTCACCATTTTCGGCATCGACCTCGGATCGCTGCTCGGCGGTGCCATCATCACGGAGTACACCTTCGGACTTCCGGGGCTCGGCCGGCTGGCGGTGGAGTCGGTGTTCTTCAGTGATCTGCCGCTGCTGCTGGGCGTGATGCTGTTCTCCGCCACCATGATCCTGCTCTGCAACATCGTCGTCGACGCCGCGTACGCCTTCATCGACCCGCGCGTGCGGCTGGCCTAGCCCGCGCCGGGGAACCTTTTCCAGAGGACCTGCCCGAGGAGCACTGACGTGACCACTGTGACCAAGGAAGCCGGCGCCCCCGTCCCGGCGGGCACGGACGCGTTCCTGTCGGTGCGGGACCTGCACGTCAGCTTCAAGACCGAGGACGGCGTCGTACGGGCCGTGGAGGGGCTCTCCTTCGACCTGGAGCGCGGCAGGACGCTGGGCATCGTGGGCGAGTCGGGCTCGGGGAAGTCGGTGACGAACCTGACGATCCTCGGGCTGCACAACCCGATGTTCACCACCATCGAGGGCGAGATCCTCCTGGAGGGCCAGGAGTTGACCACCGCCCGCGAGTCCGAGCTGGAGAAGCTGCGCGGCAACAAGGCCGCCATGATCTTCCAGGACCCGCTCACCGCGCTGTCGCCGTACTACACGGTGGGCCGACAGATCGCCGAGCCGTACATGAAGCACATGCGCGCCTCGAAGAAGGCCGCCTGGGAGCGGGCGGTGGAGATGCTGGGGAAGGTCGGCATCCCCAACCCCGGGCAACGGGCGAAGGACTACCCCCACCAGTTCTCCGGCGGTATGCGCCAGCGCGCGATGATCGCCATGGCACTGGTCTGCGACCCCGACCTGCTGATCGCCGACGAGCCGACCACGGCCCTGGACGTCACGGTCCAGGCCCAGATCCTGGACCTGCTGAAGGACTTGCAGCAGGAGTTCGGCTCGGCGATCATCTTCATCACGCACGACCTCGGGGTCATCGCCGACATGGCCGACGACATCATGGTGATGTACGCGGGCGGCGCGGTGGAGCGCGGCTCGGTGCGCGAGGTGCTGAGGGCGCCGCAACACCCGTACACCTGGGGTCTGTTGAACTCGATGCCCCGCCTGGACTCGGACCCGCACGCCCCGCTGGCTCCCATCCCCGGCTCCCCGCCGTCACTGCTCCACCCGCCCTCCGGCTGCCGTTTCCACCCCCGCTGCACCTTCCGGGACCGGGTCGGCGGCGCCCGCTGTGTCACCGAGGTCCCGTTGCTCGGCCCTGACCGCTCCTCGGCCTGCCACCTGACGGCGGACCAGAAGCGGACCATCTTCGAAGAAGAGATCAAGCCCCGACTGCGCTAGCACCCCGATCGGCCCCGTCTGAGGAGGACCACGGCTATGACAGAGGACCTCGTCCTCCCCGCACCCGGCGAAGCCGCCACCGACGAACCCGGCGAACCGCTGCTGGTGGTGGAGAAGCTCGTCAAGCACTTCCCGGTCAAGGGCGGCTTCCCGATCCGGCGGACCGTCGGCCAGGTGCAGGCGGTGGACGGCATCGACCTGACCGTGCACGTCGGCGAGAGTTTCGGCCTGGTGGGGGAGTCGGGCTGCGGCAAGTCGACGACCGGCCGGCTGATCACCAAGCTCCTGGAGCCGACGGGCGGCCGCATCTCCTATCGGGGCAAGGACATCACGCATGCCACGCGCAGGCAGCTGGCGCCGGTCCGCTCCGAGATCCAGATGATCTTCCAGGACCCCTACTCCTCGCTGAACCCGCGCCAGACGGTCGGCAAGATCATCGCCGGTCCGATGGAGATCAACGGCATCAACCCGGCCGGCGGCCGCGAGAAGCGCGTCCGTGAGCTGCTGGAGATCGTCGGCCTCAACCCCGAGCACTACAACCGCTTCCCGCACGAGTTCTCCGGCGGCCAGCGCCAACGTATCGGCGTGGCACGGGCATTGGCGCTGGAACCGAAGCTGATCGTGGCGGACGAGCCGGTGTCGGCGTTGGACGTCTCCATCCAGGCGCAGGTCGTGAACCTGCTGCAGAAGGTCCAGCAGGAGCTGGGCATCGCGTTCCTGTTCATCGCCCACGACCTGGCGGTGGTCCGCCACTTCTCGCAGCGCGTGGCGGTGATGTACCTCGGCAAGGTGATCGAGGTCGGCGACCGCGACTCCATCTACACCCGCCCCCGGCACCCCTACACCCACGCCCTGCTGTCCGCCGTGCCCGAGGTGAACGTGCCCGGCGAGGACGGTGAGGAGGTGCCCCAGCGGGAGCGGATCCGCCTGGCCGGTGACGTGCCGTCGCCCATCTCCCCGCCCTCCGGCTGCCGTTTCCGCACCCGCTGCTGGAAGGCACAGGACAAGTGCGCCGCCGAGGAGCCGCCGCTGATCCAGATCTCCGGCAACCACGCGGGCCACTTGACGGCCTGCCACTTCCCGGAGGAGCCGACGATCGAGGCGCGGGAGGAGGACATCGTGCTGGATCCGGCGCTGGCGGCGCTGGAAAAGTCGGACGACTAGGGCGTGCTTCTCGGGTCGTGTGTCGCGGGTCGCGTTTCGCGGGTCGTCTTCACGGGAGGTCGTCTTCACGGGAGTGCGGCTGAACGACGATGTCAGTGGCCTCCTCTACGGTGCCCTGCATGAAGCATTGGATACGCGGCCCGCTCCCGCACCATGAGGAGACCAACGTCGTCTTCTTCCGCGGCATGTCCTTGGACGCGCTCACGCGGGGTCTCCTCGCCCAGCGACGCATGCCTCTCGCGTACGGCAAGGGCACCGAGTGGGGGCTGGTCATGCACGACATGCTCAGCTGGGACAGCGGCGACTACGATCTCGCTCACTATGGGCAGTTGTGTCGGGCCGGCGGTGAGCTCGTCGTGTTCGTGACGGAACCATGCATCGCCAAGGCGCACGGCCCCGCGTTCCAGTACTACCGTGAGGGACGCCTGATCACCGGCTTCAGCTTCGAGGATCCGTCCCACCGGGTGGGCGAGGAGCCCGACCTGCCGGCGCCCGCCCTCACGGCGGCGGGTTTGATCGGGCCGTACGTGGAGCTCGACCGAGCTGACCGCGAGGAACTGATCGTGCGGGCGATCGAGGCCTTCTTCTCCCTGCCCGAACTCGACATGCCGTGAAAGTGCTCACTGTCAGGCTCGCCGGGCCACGGTGATGATCTCGGGCGCGGTGGGGGTGAGCGGGTCCTGCCGCCAGTCCCCGTACTGTTCGACGACCGTGAGGCCGGCTTCGTGGAGGAAGGCGGACAGGGCGTCGGGGCCGTGGAAGCGGAGGGTGGAGCGGCTGACGACGGGCTCCGGCCAGGTGTCGCAGGCGTAGGTCTCGGTGAAGGTCACCCGGTCTGCCACGACGGGCTCCTCGACCTCGTGCCACACCCGTACGACACGCCCGTCCTCGTCCGTGACCTCCCGTACCCGATCCGGCGTCCACGTCTCCCAGGCCCGCGCCGCCGGATTCCGCGTCTCGAACACGAACCGTCCGCCGACGCGCAGCGCCTCGCGCACCGCCCGCAACGCCGCGCGCAACTCCTCGTCGCGCACGAGCACCTGAAACGCGTGCCCGGTCATCACGGCCAGGTCGAACCGCCCGCCCCAGTCCCGGGTGAGCAGATCCCCGAGCACCCACTCGACGCCGGTACCGTGCCGCCGGGCCTGGACGAGCATGGCGGCGGCCGGATCGAGCCCCACGAGCCGCCCGCGGTGACCTTCCGCACCGGCCCGCCGCAGCAACCGCCCCGTCCCGCAACCGACATCGAGCACCGACTCGGCGGACATCACGAGCCCGAGGTAGAAGTCGTCACCCGGCCCCCACGGGTTGAGGGTGTCGTACAACGCGGCGAGCGAGAGATCCGCGAACGACCGATCGACCATTCGGTGCAGTGTGCCACACGGGGCCACGGGATATGGCACGCTCCGGCCTTCAACAGGGCCGGAGGGGACGGAAGTTGCTGCATCGCATCGAACTGTGGGTGCCCGATCTGGGGCGTGCGGTGGTGTCGTGGGGGTGGCTGCTGGAACGGCTGGGTTATGAGCCGTACCAGGAGTGGGCGGAGGGCCGCAGCCGGCGCCCGGGGAAAGACGGGGCGGGGAGGGGCGGTACGGGGGAGACATACATCGTCGTCGAGCAGTCCCCGGTGCTGGCGGGCGACCACCACGACCGTCTGCTGCCCGGCCTCAACCACCTGGCTTTCCACCTGCCCGGGGGCCGCACGGCGCTCGACGCGTTGGTGGCGGTGGCGTCCGGGCACGGCTGGACGCTGCTCTTGGGCGGCGCACCGGAACAAGGACCGGCCGGACCGGCGGTAGGCCGGAGCCGTGACACTCAGCGCACGACCCGCCCCCGCAGCACAATGCGCCGCGGCTGCCGCAGCACCCCCGGCTCCCGGCGCGGATCCGCGTCGTACACGGTCACGTCGGCGAGCCCGCCCTCGACCAGCCCCGGCAGCCCCAGGAAGTCCCGCGCCGCCCAGCTCGCCGCGCCCACCGCCACGTCGGCGGGCAGGCCGGCGGCGATGAGGTGCTCGACCTCGGTGGCGACGTTGCCGAAGGGGACGGAGTCGGTGCCGGCGAGGACGGTGACACCGGCGTCGTGGGCCTCGCGGACCCGGCGGATCATGATGCGGTGGCCTTCGTGCCAGAGGCGGCCGCGGGGGTTGTCCTTGATGCGGGGTGCGCTGCGGGCGAAGGCGGTGAGGGTGGGGACGTAGACGGCCCCGTGGGCGGCCATCAGCTCGACGCACTCCTGCGGCATCCCCATCCCGTGCTCGATCGAGTCGATCCCGGCACGAGCGGCGTTGAGTACACCTTGCGCCGACTGACAGTGCGCGGCGACCCGCCCCCCGGCCGCGTGCACCGCGTCGGCCACGGCGCGCAGGATGTCGTACGGCACCGGATCCGCCTCGAAGTCCCAGTCGCCCATGAGCTTGCACCAGCCGTCGTGGGCCTTGGCCTCGGCGACGGCGGCTGCCACGAGGTCATCGGTGACGGTGTGGAAGTCGGCACTTCTCGACAGCCCCGCCCACGCCAGCCACCGCCCGGCCGTGATCATGCGCGGCGCGTCCGGGGCCTCGCGCAGCCCGTCCGGGATCTCGCCCAGAAGCCCGGGGAACCGCAGCGCCGTCGTCCCGGCATCCCGATGCTCGGCGATCTGCTCGGCGAACGCGTCGGGGTCGAAGACGGGTTCCCCCTCGGACGGGGACCCAGGATGCGTGTGCACGTCGACCAGTCCCGGAAGCAGGTAGCCGCCGTCGGCGACCGTTCGCGCCTCGACCGACGGGCGGTCGAAGGTGATGCGGTCGCCGAGGATCCAGAGGTTCCGGGCGATGCCCTCGGGGAGGAGCGTGCCGCGCAGGTGGAGGGCCATTTCACCCAACATAGTGGGCTCCGCGGAGGCAGCGGTCCGGGTTCACGAAACCGCGTGGGGTCACGGGTGCGTCTCCGTACCCTGCGTGGATGAGGGGAAGGAGCCCCGCCGTGCCCGATGCCGACATCCGCATCCCTGCTGATGCCCGCGACCGGCTCACTGCTCACACCCGCTGAGCGTGCTCATGCCGAGCTCAACCGGAGGCCGGCAGAGGCGGCCGGCCTACTCAACCCCAACCCTTGAGCCGACCGGCCGGAAAGGTCCGGAAAGGTAAGGGCCCGCGCCGGGGAGGCGCGGGCCCTGTTGCTCCTGAGGCCGGGTCAGACCGCCGGCTCGGGGTCCTTGGAGAGGCGCGGCTCCAGGACCGCGTCCTGCGTCTCCGGGTAGTGGCAGGCGGTCAGATGGCCGGGCTTGTTGCCCTCGACCTGGACCAGCGGCGGAGCCTCCGTCGCGCACTTCTCCGTCGCCTTCCAGCAGCGGGTGCGGAAGCGGCAGCCGGAGGGCGGGTTGATGGGCGAGGGGACGTCGCCCTGGAGGCGGATGCGCTCGCGGGCCGGGACGTCGTCCGCGGTCGCCTCGGGCACGGCGGACAGCAGCGCCCGGGTGTAGGGGTGGCGCGGGTTGCCGTACAGGTCGTCGCGGTCGGCGATCTCGACGATCTTGCCGAGGTACATGACGGCCACGCGCTGCGAGAAGTGGCGGACCACCGCCAGGTCGTGGGCGATGAAGACGAACGCGATGCCCAGCTCCTGCTGGACCTTCTGGAGCAGGTTCACGACCTGCGCCTGGATGGAGACGTCCAACGCCGACACCGGCTCGTCCGCCACGATCAGCTTCGGTTCCAGCGCCAATGCCCGTGCCACGCCGATACGTTGGCGCTGGCCGCCGGAGAACTCGTGCGGGAAGCGGTTGTAGTGCTCGGGGTTGAGGCCGACGATCTCCAGCAGCTCACGGACGCGCTTCTCGCGGCCGCCGGCCGGGTTGATGCCGTTGATCTCCATTGGACCGGCGATGATCTTGCCGACCGTCTGGCGCGGGTTCAGCGACGCATACGGGTCCTGGAAGATCATCTGGATCTCGGAGCGGACCGGCGCCAGCTGCCTGCGCCCCGCATGCGTGATGTCCTGGCCGCGGTACGAGATCTTGCCGCCGGTCGGCTCCAGGAGCCGGGTGATCAGCCGGCCGGTCGTCGACTTGCCGCAGCCCGACTCGCCCACCAGGCCGAGGGCTTCGCCTTCGGCCACCTGGAAGTCGAGACCGTCCACGGCCTGGACGGCGCCGACCGTGCGTTTGATCGGGAAGCCGCCCTTGATCGGGAAGTGCTTGGTCAGACCGCTGACGTCCAGGAGCGGTTGCGCGTTGCTCATGATGGTGAAGTCCCGTCTCGTGTACGTCAGTCAGTGCCGGGATCCGGCGAAGTCGGCGAAGAGGTCGGCGCGCTGCTCCAGCGGGATGTGGCAGGCGGAACCCCGGCCCTCCACCACGTCCAGCACCGGCCGCTCCGTGGAGCACAGCCCGCCCGCGACCTTCTCGGTGAAGGTGCACCGCGGGTGGAAACGGCAGCCGGAGGGCGGGTTGAGCAGCGAGGGCGGCGAACCCGGGATCGGTGCCAGCGGCACGTCGACCGGGCCGTCCAGGCTCGGCATGGAACTCATCAGGCCCAGCGTGTAGGGGTGCTGCGGGGTGCGCAGCACCTCCTGCTTGGTGCCCCGCTCCACGCACCGGCCGCCGTACATCACCAGCACGTCGTCCGCGATGTCGGCGATGACACCGAGGTCGTGCGTGATGAAGATGATCGCCGTGCCGAACTCCTGCTGGAGCTCCTTGAGCAGATCCAGGATCTGGGCCTGGACCGTGACGTCCAGAGCCGTGGTCGGCTCGTCCGCGATGAGCAGCTCGGGGTCGCAGACCAGCGCCATCGCGATCATCGCGCGCTGGCGCATACCGCCGGAGAACTGGTGCGGATAGTCGTCCACCCGCACGTCCGGCTGAGGGATCCCGACCCGCCGCAGCATCTCGATCGCCCGCGCCCGGGCCTCCTTCTTGGAGGCACCGGTGTGCTTGCGGTACGTCTCGCCGATCTGGGTGCCGATGGTGTGGTACGGCGACAGTGAGGCCAGCGCGTCCTGGAAGATCATGGACATCTTGTTGCCGCGCAGCCGCTCGAGTTCCTTCTCGGAGGCGGCGAGCAGCTCCTTGCCGTCCAGCAGGATCTCACCGTCGATCGACGTGCGGTGGGGGTCGTGCAGGCCCAGGATCGTCAGGTTGGTGACGGACTTGCCGGATCCCGACTCACCCACGATGCCGAGCGTCTGGCCCTTGGCGAGATCGAAGGAGAGCCCGTCGACGGCCTTGACGATGCCGTCCTCGGTGGAGAAGTGGACCTGAAGGTCCCTGACGGAGAGGAAGGGCTGCTGATCGGTGCTCGTCACGGGGACGCTCCTGGGGGGTGATGCGAGGGGTCGGGAGTGGGGGGCGGAGGTCAGGCGAGCCGGATCCGCGGGTCGATGAGGGCGTAGACGGCGTCGACGACGATGTTGAAGAAGACGATCGCGCCGGCCGCGAGGAGGGTTACACCCAGCAGCATCGGAAGGTCGCTCTGGTCCACGGACTTCACCGCGAGCCGGCCGATGCCCTGGAGGCTGAAGGTCGACTCGGTAATGATCGCGCCACCGATGAGCACACCCAGGTCGATACCGAACACCGTGACGATGGGGCCCATGGCGCCGCGCCAGGCGAACCGGAAGAACACGTTCGACCGGGACAGGCCCTTGGCCCGGGCCGTGCGGACGTAGTCCTCACTCAGCTGCTCGACCAGCTGGGAGCGCGTCATACGGGTGTAGTTGGCGGTGAAGATGATCGCGAGGACCAGCCAGGGCAGCAGGAGTCCGGAGAACCAGGCGGCCGGGTTCTCGGTGAGGGGCGTGTACTGCGGCTGGTCGAGCCACCCCAGCTGCGCGACGAAGAAGAACATCGCGATGTAGCCGACGAAGTAGATCTGGAGCGAGGAGCCGAGCAGCGAAACCGAGCTGGCGAACTTGTCCAGGAACCGGCCCTGCTTGAGAGCCGCGAGCATGCCCGCGCCGATACCGAGGATCAGGAAGACGATGGCCGCGCCGAAGGCGAGCGACAGGGTCGTCGGCAGCCGGTCCATGATCGTCTCGAAGACGGGCTCGCGGTTGGCGAAGGAGTAGCCGAGGCAGGGGGCGTTGCAGTAGTCGTAGCCGGGGTAGTTGCGCCCGGCGAAGATGCCGACGAGCCACAGCCAGTACTGGACCGGGATGGGCTTGTCGATGCCCAGGTTCTTCCGGATCTGCTCGAGGGCCTCAGGCGTGCAGTTCTTGCCGCAGGACATCATGGCGGGGTCACGCGGCACGGCGTAGAAGAGCCAGAAGGTGATGGCGCTGATGATCAACAGAATGACCAGCGCGCCGAGGACTCGGCGGACAAGGAAGCGGAACATGAGGCGTGACTTTCCGGACGGGGCGCCGTCGCCGGGAGGGAAGTAGAGGGGGGTGGGCCGCAGGGGCGGCCATGCGGGATGGCCGCCCCCGACGAGTCGTGTGCGCTTACTTCTTGGCGTAGAGCTTGCAGAGCGCGACGCAGGTGTTGGCGCCGTCCCAGATGACGTTGCCGACCTTGGAGCCGTACAGGTAGTTGCGGATCTTGTGGTAGTCCGGAACGACCGCGGCCAGCTCGTTGACCATCTTGTCGACGTTGCCCCAGGCCTTGTTGGCCTCGTCCACGTCCGCGATCTTGGAGGCCGCCTCGATCGCCTTGTTGACGCCCGGGTCGTTCAGCTGCGAGTAGTTGTTGCGGCCGTCCCCGATGTTCTTGCCGCTGAAGCAGGGGTAGAAGACCGAGTAACCGTTCGGCCAGTCCGGGCTCCAGCCGGCCGCGAACAGGTCGAAGTCGTTGTCGATCTTGCCGATCTGCGTGTAGAAGGTCGACTTGTCGACCTGCTTGTTGACGACCGTGAAGCCGGCCTCTTCGAGCGCGTTCTTGATGGCGACGGCGGTCTTCACCGCGGTGTCCGACTGCTGGTAGGCGATGACCAGCTTCTGGCCGAGCTTGCCGGCCTCCTTCAGCAGGGCCTTGGCCTTCTCGGGGTTGCCGCCGGGCTTCTTGTCGACGCCGTACAGGTCGAACTTGGTGTAGCCGGGGGTCACCGGCGCGAGGACCGTGGTGGCGATCTCGGTGGTGGCCTTGCCGCCGCTGATGGTCTGGATCTGCTGGTGCGGCCAGGCGTAGTTGATGGCCTGGCGGACCTTGAGGTCCTTGATGCGGGTCATGTTGATCGGCCAGTAGTAGGTGGCCGTGTCGACCGAGGTGAGGACGCGCTTCTTCAGCTCGGGGTTGGTGAGGACCTGAGCGACGCGCTCGGGCGCGACCTCGTTGAAGATCGGCACCGAGTACTGGTCGTTGCCCTGGTCCGCGATCCAGCGGTCCGTCGACGCCACCAGCTCGAAGCCCATCTGGAAGACGTACTTGTCCGGGTAGGCGTTACGGATCGAGTCGGTCTTCGGGTCCCAGTGCTCGTTGCGCGAGTAGGTCAGCGTCTTGCCGACGCTGCGGCTCTCGATCTTGTACGGACCGCAGGAGAACGGACGCTTGTCGTACTTCTCCTTGGTGTCGTGCTTCTTCGGCACCAGGGAGTAACCACGCATGGCGAGCGTGTAGTTGAAGTCCGCGCGGGCCTCGTTGAGGCGGAAGGTGACGGTCTTGCCGTCGATCTCGATGGAGTCGAGGCTCTTGCCGTCGAACGGGCCCTTGTACTTCTCGCCGCCCTCGAGCCAGTTCTGGACGTAGCGGGGACCCTCGGTGATGAAGGTGGCGAAGAGGCGCTCGAAGGTGTGGCGGACGTCCTCCATGGAGACGTCGGCGCCGTCCTCCCACTTCACACCGTCCTTCAGGGTGAAGGACCAGGTCTTGCCGCCGTCCTTCATGGTGCCGGCGTCGGTCGCGGCGTCGCCGACCAGGACGGCGCCGCCCTTGTCGTCCAGCTTGTAGCCGGTCAGACCGCGCATGATCGGGACGGTGATGGCGCCCTCGGTCGAGTTGTAGATCTGCGCCGGGTCCATGTGGTCCATGTCGAACTGCTGGAGCGAGTAGATCGTCCCGCCCTTGACCGCGCCCTTGACCTCGGGGGCCGGACCGGTCGAGTCGGCCTTGGTGCCGACCGGGATGTCGACCGTCTTGGAGCCGCTGACCTTGGGGGCGTCGTTCTGCCCGGAGCCGCCCTCGCTGCCGCTGCTGCACGCGCTCAGCACCGAGGTCGACGCCGCGGCGACGCCGGTGGCGATGAGGAAGTTTCTACGGGAGAAGGACATGGCTTCCTGCCTTGGAAAGAGGGAGTTGATGAGAGAGATCCGGCACCCCGGCTCCTTTGCCGTGGTCCTGAAGAGCCGGAGTCAGCGCTTGGACTTGGGGTCGAGCGCGTCGCGTACCGAGTCGCCGAGCAGATTGAACGCGAGGACGAAGATCACCATGGACAGACCCGGGAAGAGCATGAAGGTGATGTCCTCGGTGTAGAACATTGCGCCCCGCTGGATCATGACGCCCCAGTCCGGGGTCGGGTCGATCATGCCGACCCCGAGGAAGGCGAGACCCGCCTCCGCGGTGACGTACGCCGGGAGCATCAGCGTGGACTGGATGATGATCGGCGTCCACAGGTTGGGCAGCAGTTCCTTGAAGACGATACGTCGCGGTGACGCACCCGTGACCTTGGCCGCCTCGACGAACTCCCGCTCGCGCAGGCCGAGTACCTGGCCACGCAGCAGTCGGGCGATGGACGCCCAGCCGAAGGAGGAGAGGACGATGATCAGGCCGGTGGCCCGCAGCCAGGTCGGGATGTCCTCGTCGGGGGCGACGAAGAGCCCGTACACGACCGGCATGAAGGCGATGAAGAAGAGGGTGGACGGGAACGACAGAAGGATGTCGATGACCCGGCCCACGAGGTAGTCCGTCTTGCCGCCGAGATAGCCCGCGGTGACGCCGATGACCACACCGAGGAACACGGTGAGCAAAGTGGCCGCGACGGCGATGCCCAGCGACGTGCGGATGGCGTAGAGCAGGAAGGTGAAGACGTCACGGCCGAGCTGGGGCTCGATGCCGAACCAGAACTCCGAGCTGATGCCCCCGTTCGGACCCGCCGGGTAGGAGAAGGCGTTCAGCAGCTCCGGCCGCTGGCTCGCGTAGGTGGTGTACGGATCCTTGCCGTACAGCTTCGCGATGAGCGGAGCGGCGAGCGCGATCACGAAGAAGAAGATCACGATGTACGCCGATATGACGCCCGTGCGGTCCCGCTTGAAGCGGGTCCACGCCAGTCGTCCAGGCGAGCGGCTCTCGTTGCCCTTATGGGTGGAGGGCGAAGGCGACTTTTCGATGCTCTCGTCGGTCGTCTCAAGCGGGGCAGCCGCTGATGGAGTTGGGGGGGTCATGGTGCTCCTGGCCCAAGGGAGGGTCTGATGACTCCGCAGGGCACGCTCCCCTACGGGCTACGCCGGACTTTTTCAACGCAATTCATTCAAGGTCAATAAATTCTCGGGCGACTTGGTTGTCTCTTTACGTTTTTTACCCTGCCTTTACCATTCCGTAGCTACGCGGGTAGCGCAACGTAATCGAGTCGTGCCTTGACTCGGACCAACTGGACTAATCGGGCAATGAGTTCGTTATGCGGACGGTCAGGTGCCGAAATGCGTACATCGGGGGGTCGAAATCCAACGGTTCTGCATCGGAACGTGAAGATCCATTGCGCGGTACACGGAAGATCCACTGACCCGGCGGGTGTCCCGGTGGGAGAAGTCCGTTTCGTCGCTCGCGAGGATGCCGCGTGGGTGTCGCGAGGATGCCGTGCCGATGCGTGCATCCGGATGGCGTGTTGCTCCATTGGCCGGAGCCCGTGTGCGATTTGTGCCTTTTGACTCGATATTGGCCCGTAACGGATCAGGATCAGAGGAGGCACCCATGCGTGGAGCCACGAACGCCGGATGGGCCGCATGCGCGGTGGCGGTCGCGCTCGCGGCGACGGCCTGCGGAGGCGGAGGTGACAGCGGCGGTGACGGCGGCGCCGTGCTCAGCTCCTCGTGGACCGATCCGCAGAACCCGCTGGAGCCGGCCAACACCAACGAGGTGCAGGGCGGCAAGGTGCTCTCCATGATCTTCCGCGGGCTGAAGCAGTACGACCCGAAGACCGGCGAGGCCGAGGACATGCTCGCCGAGCGGATCGAGACCTCCGACTCGCGGAACTACACCGTCACCGTCAAGGACGGCTGGACCTTCAACAACGGCGAGAAGGTCACCGCCAAGTCCTTCGTGGACGCCTGGAACTACGGGGCGAGCCTGAAGAACAACCAGAAGAACGCCTACTTCTTCAGCTACATCGAGGGCTACGACAAGGTCCACCCGGCCAAGGGCGAGCAGAGCGCCGAGACGATGTCCGGGCTGAAGGTCACGGGCGAGCGGACCTTCACGGTCAGGCTCAGCCAGAAGTTCTCCAGCTTCCCCGACACCCTCGGATACAACGCCTTCGTGCCGCTGCCCCGGGCGTTCTACGAGGACCACGACGGCTGGCTGGCCAAGCCGGTCGGCAACGGCCCGTACGCCGTGGAGTCGTACACCAAGGGCTCCGAGATGCGCCTGACGAAGTGGGACGCCTACCCGGGCGAGGACGCGGCGCGCAACGGCGGCGTCACCCTCAAGGTCTACACGGACAACAACACGGCCTACACCGACCTCATGGCCGGCAACCTCGACCTCGTCGACGACGTACCGGCCCAGCAGTTGAAGAACGTCGAGAACGACCTCGGCGACCGCTACCTGAACACCCCCGCCGGCATCATCCAGACCCTGGCCTTCCCCCACTACGACAAGAACTGGAACAAGGCCGGCTCGGTCAAGGTCCGCAAGGGGCTGTCGCGGGCGATCAACCGCGAGCAGATCACCGACACCATCTTCCAGAAGACCCGCACCCCCGCCACCGACTGGACCTCACCCGTCCTCGGCGCGGACGGCGGCTACAAGGAGGGGCTGTGCGGTGAGTGGTGCGAGTACGACGCCGAAGCGGCCAAGAAGCTGATCGAGGAGGGCGGTGGGCTGCCCGGCGGCCAGGTGAAGATCACGTACAACGCGGACACCGGCTCCCACAAGCTGTGGGTGGACGCGGTCTGCAACTCCATCAACAACGCCCTGGACAACGACCGGGCCTGCGTCGGCAACCCGATCGGCACCTTCGCCGACTTCCGCAGCAAGTCCACGACGCAGAAGCTCTCCGGCCCCTTCCGGGCGGGCTGGCAGATGGACTACCCCCTCACCCAGAACTTCCTCCAGCCGCTCTACTACACCAACGCCTCGTCCAACGACGGCAAGTGGTCGAGCGAGGAGTTCGACCGGCTCGTCGACCGGGCGAACGCCGAGACCGACCCCGCGAAGGCCGTGGAGATGTTCCAGAAGGCCGAGGAGGTCGTCCGGGACAACATGGCGGCCATCCCGCTCTGGTACCAGAACGGCAGCGCCGGCTGGTCCGAGCGGCTGTCGAACGTGGCCCTCAACCCGTTCAGCGTCCCCGTCTACGACCAGATCAAGGTCGGCTGAACCCGTCATGGGGCGGTACGTCGTCCGGCGCCTGGTGCAGATGGTCCCGGTGTTCATCGGGTCGACCCTGCTGATCTTCCTCATGGTGAACGTGATGGGCGACCCCATCGCGGGCCTGTGCGGCGACCGGCAGTGCGACGCGGCGACGGCGGCCCGGCTGAAGAAGGAGTTCGGCCTCGACCAGCCCGTGTGGCAGCAGTACCTGACCTACATGGGGAACGTCTTCACCGGAGACTTCGGTACGGCGTTCAACGGCCAGGAAGTCACCGAGCTGATGTCGACGGCCTTCCCGGTCACCATCCGGCTCACGATCGTGGCGATCCTCTTCGAGGTCCTCATCGGGATCACGCTGGGCGTGGTCACCGGCCTGCGCCGCGGCCGCCCCATCGACACCGGGGTCCTCCTGCTCACCCTCGTCGTCATCTCCGTCCCCACCTTCGTCACCGGCCTGCTGCTCCAGCTGCTGCTGGGCGTGGAACGCGACTGGATCCGTCCCTCCGTCTCGACGGAAGCCCCCTTCGACGAGCTGATCGTCCCCGGCCTCGTCCTCGCCTCGGTGTCCCTCGCGTACATCACCCGCCTGACCCGCACCTCCATCGCGGAGAACCGTCGCTCCGACTACGTCCGTACGGCCATCGCCAAAGGCCTGCCCAGACACCGAGTCGTCACCCGCCACCTGCTGCGCAACTCCCTCATCCCCGTCGTCACCTTCATCGGTGCCGACATCGGGTTCCTCATGGGCGGCGCGATCGTCACCGAGCGGATCTTCAACATCCACGGCGTCGGCTATCAGCTCTACCAGGGCATCCTGCGCCAGAACACCCAGACCGTCGTCGGCTTCGTGACGGTCCTCGTCCTCGTCTTCCTCCTGTGCAACCTGGTCGTCGATCTCCTGTACGCCGTACTCGACCCGAGGATCCGCTATGCCTGACCGGCCGTTGGAGTTCGAGGGCGCGATCGCCGGCAGCGGCACGGGCGGCGCGCCGGATCTGACAGCGAGCGAGGTGGAGAGGACGGCGGCGGGGGCTCCGGGCGGCCCCGGGGGCAAGGGCCGGGAGGGACTCGTACCCGACCCTTCGGCCACCTCCGCCGGACGACCCCGCAGCCTGTGGTCCGACGCCTGGCGCGACCTGCGCCGCAACCCGGTCTTCCTCGTCTCCGCCCTGATCATCCTCTTCCTGCTCTTCATCTCCTTCTGGCCCTCCGCGATCGCCTCCGGCAGCCCCCTCAAGTGCGACCTCGCCAAGGCCCAGCAGGGTTCCGCGCCCGGCCATCCCTTCGGCTACGACGGCCAGGGCTGCGACGTCTACACGCGCACGGTCCACGGCGCCCGTACGTCCGTCACGGTCGGCGTCTGCGCCACGCTCGGGGTCGCGGTCCTCGGCTCGGTGCTGGGCGCGCTGGCCGGCTTCTTCGGCGGCCTGTGGGACTCGGTGCTCTCCCGTGTCACCGACGTCTTCTTCGCCATCCCGGTCATCCTCGGCGGGCTGGTTCTGCTGTCGGTGGTCACCAGCAACTCCGTCTGGCCGGTCATCGGCTTCATCGTGCTGCTGGGCTGGCCGCAGATCTCCCGCATCGCGCGCGGCGCGGTCATCACCGCCAAGCAGAACGACTACGTGCAGGCCGCCCGCGCCCTGGGCGCCTCCAACTCCCGCCTCCTGCTCCGCCACATCGCGCCCAACGCCATCGCACCCGTGATCGTGGTCGCCACCATCGCGCTCGGCACGTACATCGCCCTGGAGGCAACCCTGTCCTACCTCGGCGTAGGCCTGAAACCCCCGAGCGTCTCCTGGGGCATCGACATCTCCGCGGCCTCCCCCTACATCCGCAACGCCCCCCACGCCCTCCTGTGGCCCTCCGGCGCCCTGGCGATCACGGTGCTGGCCTTCATCATGCTGGGCGACGCGGTGCGCGACGCCCTTGATCCGAAGCTGAGGTGACGGGGCGATGTGGTGCGGGGTCCGCGGTGCGGACATGCGGAGGAGGCGGTGGGATCACGCCCCGCATCCCCTGCTGCGGCCGCCGGACGCGCCGACGACCACGGTTCCGCCGGCAACCACGGTTCCGGCCGGCGCCATGCCCGGCGACGCGGTGCCCGCCGGCCCACGTGCGGTCGGGCGGTACGCCCGGCCGGCCCATGCGGCTTCGCCGCGACCGGCGGCTACCGTCCGCCGGTCCTGCGCCTGGCTGTCGACGGGCGTCTGGGTGTCGGTCTTGGGTCTGGCTGTGGGGCTGGCACGGGGCCGTCGACTGGTGTCCGGTTGTCGGTCCGGTATCGGGCTGTGCGTCCTGCGTCCGTCCGCCGGTCCGGCACTTGGCCTCCGCGACCGGTGTCCGACCTCGGGCCGGTGTCCGACCTCGGGCCGGTGTCCGACCTCGGGCCGGTGTCCGGCCTCGGGCCGGTCTCGGGCCTCCGACCGGTCTCCGGCCGCCGGTCCGGCATCCGGCTGTGGATCCAGCATCGGGTCGCCGATCCGGCATTCGGCTGTCAGTCCTGCATCGGGCCGCCCGTGCCGCGTCTGGCTACCGGGTCGGCACTGGGCCTCGACCAGTATCCGGCTGTCGGTCCTGCATCTCGTTGCCGTCGCCCGGCATCCGGCCGTCGCCCGGCACCCGGCCCTCGCCCGGGACGCGGCCGTCACGCGGCACCCGGCTCTCGGTCCAACACCCGTCCGTCACCTGGCACTCGGCGTCCCCGGCCCGGTCGCGCAGGGCGGTGGGCGGGGCGGGCGCCCCGGGTTTTCGGTCGCAGGCGTCGGTCGCAGGCCATGGGGGCCGGCCCAGTCCTGGTGTACGTACCACTCGGCGGGACGCCTCCGCGCGACGCCCTCGATGCGAAGTGAGGTGAGCCGGCCGCATGTTGCTGGAAGTGCGTGACCTGCGGGTGGAGTTCAGGACCCGGGACGGGGTCGCCCAAGCCGTCAACGGCGTCAACTACGCCGTGGACGCGGGGGAGACGCTCGCCGTGCTCGGGGAGTCCGGGTCCGGGAAGTCGGTGACCGCGCAGGCGGTGATGGGGATCCTGGACATGCCGCCCGGGAGGATCACCGGGGGCGAGATCCTCTTCCAGGGGCGGGACCTGCTCAAGCTGAAGGAAGAGGAGCGGCGCAAGGTCCGCGGGGCCGAGATGGCGATGATCTTCCAGGACGCTCTGTCGTCGCTGAATCCTGTGCTGACCGTCGGGGACCAGCTCGGCGAGATGTTCGTCGTGCACCGGGGGATGTCGAGGAAGGACGCGCGGGCGAAGGCCGTCGAGCTGATGGACCGGGTAAGGATCCCGGGCGCCAGGGAGCGCGTGCGGCAGTACCCGCACCAGTTCTCCGGCGGTATGCGCCAGCGCATCATGATCGCGATGGCCCTCGCCCTCGAACCCGCGCTGATCATCGCCGACGAGCCCACCACCGCCCTCGACGTCACCGTCCAGGCCCAGGTCATGGAGTTGCTCGCCGAGTTGCAGCGCGAGTACCGCATGGGGCTCATCCTCATCACCCACGACCTCGGCGTGGTCGCCGACGTCGCCGACAAGATCGCCGTGATGTACGCGGGCCGGATCGTCGAGTCCGCGCCGGTCCACGCCCTCTACAAGGCACCCGCCCACCCGTACACCCGAGGCCTGCTGGACTCCATCCCGCGCCTGGACCAGAAGGGCCAGGAGCTCTACGCCATCAAGGGCCTGCCCCCCAATCTCATGAACATCCCCCCGGGCTGCGCCTTCCACCCCCGCTGCCCCCTGGCCCAGGACCTGTGCCGCACGGACGTCCCCCCGCTGTACGAGGTCACCGACTCGGACACGGCCCGGGGCAGCGCCTGCCACTTCTGGAGGGAGTGCCTGCATGGCTGAGCCGATTCTGGAGGTCAGCGGCCTCGTCAAGCACTACCCGCTCACCCGGGGCATCCTCTTCAAGAAGCACGTCGGCGCGGTCAAGGCCGTCGACGGCGTCGACTTCACGCTCCACGCCGGGGAAACCGTCGGCATCGTCGGCGAGTCCGGCTGCGGCAAGTCCACGGTCGCCAAGATGCTGGTCAACCTGGAGCGCCCGACGGCCGGTTCGATCAAGTACAAGGGCGAGGACATCACCCGACTGTCCGGCCGCGCCCTGAAGGCCGTACGCCGCAACATCCAGATGGTGTTCCAGGACCCGTACACCTCCCTCAACCCCCGTATGACGGTGGGCGACATCATCGGCGAGCCGTACGACATCCACCCCGAGGTGGCCCCGAAGGGCGATCGCCGCCGCAGGGTGCGGGAGCTGCTGGACGTGGTCGGCCTCAACCCCGAGTACATCAACCGCTATCCGCACCAGTTCTCCGGCGGCCAGCGCCAACGCATCGGCATCGCCCGGGGTTTGGCGCTGCGCCCGGAGGTCATCGTCGCCGACGAACCGGTCTCCGCACTGGACGTCTCGGTCCAGGCCCAGGTCATCAACCTGATGGACCGCCTGCAGAACGAGTTCGACCTCTCCTACGTCTTCATCGCCCACGACCTGTCGATCGTCCGGCACATCTCCGACCGGGTCGGGGTGATGTACCTCGGCCGGATCGTGGAGATCGGCAAGGACAGCGAGATCTACGACCACCCCACGCACCCCTACACCCAGGCGCTGCTCTCCGCGGTCCCCGTCCCCGACCCCGACGCCCGGGAACACCGCGAGCGCATCATCCTCGCGGGCGACGTCCCGTCCCCGACCAACGTCCCCTCCGGCTGCCGCTTCCGCACCCGCTGCTGGAAGGCACGGGAACGGTGCGCCTCCGAGGCACCGCCGCTCGCGGTGCCGACGCGTTTCGGGGAGGCGAGCGGGCCCGAAGCGCACGCCTCGGCCTGTCACTTCGCGGAGGCCGTATCGATCAGGAGCCCCGCGCCGGGGCAAGTCGTTCCGCCGGAGGCGGTGTCATAGCCGTACATACACACACGAACCGCGTTAACACGCAGGCAACTCAGCCGACCCGATCCCGATATACGGACGCGTCAGGCTGAACAGCGTACGGCCGTGCGGGTGCCGTAAACGAGCCGGGGTGCGCCATGTCACCCCGGCTCGTTGCTGTGTGGACACCGAATGAGTACGGGTACTCAGGACCAGGGCCCGCCACTACGCAACGCTTGGCTCATGGAACGCCGGCCACGCGAGCACGACGGTCTGCTCGCCGTCCTCGTGGGACTCTTCGACGTCCTGCTCATGATCATCCTCGGCTACGGCATGGTCGTCGCCGGCATCGGCGCCGGCTTCGACGAGTACGCCGACCAGCGGGCGGATGAGGACCAGCACCGCATCCTGGTCCTCACCGCATGGCTGGCCGGCGGCGGCTTCGCCCTCGCCGCGGTGCTGCGTTACTGGAAGACCGGTGTCGTCCACCTCCTGCTCGTCGGTCTTCCCTTCCTGGTCTTCCTGGGCCTGCTGAGCGACTGACCCGGCTGCGGGGTCAGTTCAGCCCCAGCGACCGCTGCAGGAAGTCGAGCTGGAGCAGCAGCAGGTTCTCCGCGACCTCCTCCTGCGGAGTCATGTGAGTCACGCCGGACAGCGGCAGCACCTCGTGCGGGCGGCCCGCGGCGAGCAGTGCCGAGGACAGACGCAATGAGTGGGCGACCACCACGTTGTCGTCCGCCAGCCCGTGGACGATCATCATCGGGCGGGCCGGCTCGGCCGCGTCCACCAGCCCGGCGTCGTCGATCAGCGAGTTGCGCCGGTAGACCTCCGGCTGCTCCTCGGGGTGTCCGACGTAACGCTCCTGGTAGTGGGTGTCGTACAGCCGCAGATCGGTGACCGGGGCGCCGACCACCGCCGCGTGGAAGACATCGGGGCGGCGCAGCACCGCGAGCCCCGCCAGATAGCCGCCGAAGGACCAGCCACGGATGGCCACCCGGGTCAGGTCGAGGGGGAACCGCTCGGCGAGCGCCTGGAGCGCGTCGACCTGGTCCTGCACCACGACCGCCGCGATGTCGTCCTTGATCGCCTTCTCCCACGCGGGCGAGCGCCCCGGCGTTCCGCGCCCGTCCGCGACGACCACCGCGAACCCTTGGTCGGCGAACCACTGCGAGGTCAGATACGCGTTGTGCGCGGCGACCACCCTGGAGGCGTGCGGTCCCCCGTAGGGATCCAGCAAAACCGGGAGCGGGGTGTCACCGGCGTAGTCCCGAGGCATAAGCACGGCGCACGGAATGCGACGTGCGCCCCCTTCGGTGAGGGTGATGCGCGGGGTCAAACCGGGATCTTCGGCATACGACCGGACCGTCGCCGTCGGCTTCCCCTCGTGCAGCACCTGGACCCGGGACCCGGGCTGGTTGAGGGTGTGCGACACCAGCACGGTCACGCCCCCGGCACGCACCGCCGAGTGCACGCCGGGCTCCTGCGACACGCGCTCCACACCGAGCTCGTTCACTCGGTACACGTGCACTTCACCGATCTCGGCGTCGGTCGCGGCCTCACCCGCCGACGCCGAGACGAGGACGTCGTCGTCGGAGACGTCCAGCACCGCACGGACGTGCAATTGCGGACCCGTCAGCGGGCGTTCGCCCACCGTGAGCACCCGTGCGCCGCCCTCGTCGGCGATGCGCACCAGCTGCCCGGAAGGGCTCCAGCAGGGCACGCCAGGGAAAAGATCCAGCCATTGTGGATCTTCGTCGGCGTGCACCATCCGCGTCGCCCCCGTCGCCGGGTCCACGGCCAGGAACAACTGGCTGCGCTGGTCCCGCGCCTGGACGAGCAGCAGCGGCGCACCCGCCGCTGACCAGTGCACTCGTGCCAGATAGGGGTACCGCGCCCGGTCCCACGCCACCTCCGTGCGCGCCCCGTCCAGACCGATCACGAACAGCCGTACGTCCGCGTTCTCGGTCCCCGCCGCCGGATACGCCACCTGCTGCGGCTCGCGCTCCGGACGTGCGGGATCGGAGATCCACCACCGCCGCACCGGCGTGTCGTCCACGCACGCCACGAGCAGCCGGTCCGACTCCGGACCCCACCAAAAGCCCCGGTAGCGTGCCATCTCCTCGGCGGCGATGAACTCGGCGAGCCCATAGGTGACGCCCTCCGACTCCGGCTCGGCGAGCGCACGGTCGCCCTCACCCTCGGCGCCCACCACCCGCAGCGCGCCCTGCGCGACGTACGCGATGTGCCGTCCGTCGGGGGAGGGGCGCGGGTCGATCACCGGCCCGGGGACCCGGAGTTCGCGTGCCGTGCCGGCCCGTAGCTCCGCTGTGAAAAGCCGCCCTGACAAGGCAAAAGACGCCAACTCCACGGCGGCGTCGGTGGCCTGGCCGACGATGCCGGCGCCGGCCTCACGGCTGCGCTCGCGGCGCGCCCGCTCCTGCGGCGAGAGGTCTTCCGAGGCACCGCCCAGCAGGGCGCGCGGGTCGGCCGCCACGCGCTCCTTGCCGTCCACCGTGTCGAGCACCCACAGCGAACTCGCCGGATCCGTACCGGAGGTGGAGCGCAGGAACACGATGCGGGAACCGTCGGGCGCCACCGTGAACGCGCGCGGCGCGCCGAACGTGAACCGCTGGGTGCGGGCATGCCGGCGGGGGAAGGACACAGGCTCGGTCGTCATGCCCCGACCATATTGGCCAGTGCGCCCCCTTGTGCGGCTGTGCGCCGATCGATGCGCACGTACGGATAGTTATGATCACTAGCGCATAGTGGGTATGAACCTGCTGGCTGCTGCATGGATTTATCTGCCCCCATAGTCCGACCCCCCGCCCCTGGGATTCTTGGAGGTGAGCCGCCGTGGCACTCTCGATTTCGGCGGTGGTGCTGCTGGCGATCATCGTCTTCCTGCTGATCAAGAAATCAGGGTTGAAGGCGGGCCATGCGGTTGTCTGCATGCTGCTCGGGTTCTACCTGGCGTCCTCGACCGTCGCGCCCACCATCAGTGAGCTGACGACGAACATCGCGGGCATGATCGGCAGCATCAAGTTCTGAGCCGCGCCTTCTGACAGTGCCGCGCCTTCTGACAGTGCCGCGCGGCACTGTCAGTGTCGCCTCGTAGGGTGGGCCCATGACGGAACTGCCCGACCGGCGTCTGCTCCTGGTGCACGCGCACCCGGACGACGAGTCGATCAACAACGGCGCGACCATGGCCAAGTACGCGGCCGAGGGTGCCCACGTGACCCTGGTCACCTGCACCCTCGGCGAGCACGGCGAGGTCATCCCCCCCGAGCTCCAGCACCTGACGGGGGCCGCTCTGGGCGAACACCGCCTGGGCGAGCTCACCGCCGCGATGCGTGAGCTCGGCGTCGAGGACTTCCGTCTCCTCGGCGGAAAGGGCCGCTTCGAGGACTCGGGGATGATGGGCATCGCCGACAACGACGACCCGGCCGCCCTCTGGCAGGCGGACGTCGACGACGCGGCCCGGGCTCTCGTCGAGGTGATCCTGGAGGTGCGCCCCCAGGTCCTCGTCACCTATGACCCCGACGGCGGCTACGGCCACCCGGACCACATCCAGGCCCACCGCATCGCCATGCGCGCGGCCGAGCTGGCGGCCGACGCCGGCTGGCGGATCCCCAAGATCTACTGGAACCGCGTCCCGCGCACGGTCGCCGAGGAGGCCTTCGCCCGGCTTCAGGCGGATCTGCCCGGGCTGCCGTTCAGCAAGGCCGCCACCGTGGACGACGTACCGGGCGTCGTGGACGACGAGCGGATCACCACCGTGATCGACGGCACCGCGTACGCCACCGCCAAGGCCGCCGCGATGCGCGCGCATGCCACGCAGATCGACGTGGCCGAGCTGTACTTCGCGCTCTCCAACGAGCTCGCGCAACCCCTCTTCACCACCGAGTACTACGAGTTGGTGCAGGGCGAGCGAAGCGAGATGGGGGTCTCCCCGGCCGAAGGCTGGGGGAGAGGGGCCAAGACGGAGTCCGATCTGTTCGCCGGTGTCACCGTCGGGGAGGCGTCATGAGCTCGATGCTCGCCCAGCCGCTGAAGCGGCCTTCCGGCCTGCGGGCCCTCGCCTACGTCGGGCTGTTCGTGCTCGGCGCGGTGGTCGGCGTGGCCGGGGCACTGGTGCAGCCCGCGTGGTTCCCGGGCGGCCTGCTGCTCGCGCTCGCCGGTGAGGCCGGGCTCTGTCTGGGCGGTGGCCGGGTGGCAGGCAGCCGCGCCGGAGCCGTCGCACCCGCCGGCGGCTGGATGGTCGCCGTCATTCTGCTCACCGCCAGCCGCCCGGAGGGCGACTTCGTGTTCGGCACGAGCGCCGCCTCCTATCTCTTCCTGCTCGGCGGCATGGCCGTGGCTGTGATCTGCGCCACCCTCGTGCCGGCGCGGCAACCGGGCGACGACCCCGTCCGACTTGGCAAGTGACGTACCACTTCTCCATGCCGCACTCGTGCGAGTCCCGTGTGGGTTTCCCAGGCGGTCGTGGGATACGGGCCGGAAGTGGCCAGTATGGTGGTGCGCGCCGCCGAGCCTCCCCCAGCCTCGAACCACTCGGCCGGGAGGGACCCCCACTCGCAATGGAGGTCGAACAGGCGGTGGAGCCAACCGGGAGAACCTGCCTTGAGTCGTGAAACTGACACTCCGTCCTCCGGGCCCAACGGGCGCGGCGGAGCCGCATACCCCTCGGGCACGCCGCCGTACGGGACCCCCATGGCTTCCGACAGCGGTAGGGACGCGGGCCGTTCGGCCGCGCAGCCGGAGGAACGCAAGACCGAGACCACGCTGACGACACGGATCCGGATCAACATCCCGGGGTCGCGGCCCATTCCGCCGGTCGTCGTGCGCAAGCCCGTCGCCGAAGCCGAGAGCGCCGCGGACAGCGCGGACACCGAGACGCCGGCGCCGTCCGCCGCCACGTCCATGTCCACCGGCACCGTCGAGCCCTCGGCCGACCCCGCCGCGCAGGCGGGGGAGAAGACGAGCGACTGGTTCGCCCCGCGCAAGTCCGGCGCGCCCAAGGGCGGTCAGGGCGGCCCGCCCTCCAACGGGGCCGGTCTGCCCGGCGGTTCGGGCCCCGCTCCCAGCGGGCCCGGTGGCGCGGGTGCCGGTGCGCCCGGCGGGGCGCGCCCGGGTGCCGGTTCCGGTCGGCCCGGTGGTGTCGTGGGCGCGATGAGCGTGCCCGGCGGCGCACGCCCCGGTGGTACGAACGGCGCAGGTCTCCCGGGTGCGACCGGCGGCCCGGTGGCTCCCGGGCACGGTGGAGGCACCGGTTCCTTCGACGTCACCGAGGCACTGGCGGCGGGTCCGCTGGGCAACGGCAACGGCAACGGTTCCCGCCCCGGCGGCGAGGCGCGCCGCGACGACCTGCCGTACTTCTCGGAGAACGGTGACGGGGGTCCGAACGGTCAGAACGGCTACGGCTCCCAGGGCGGCCCGAACGGCCCTCATGGTTACGGCTCCCAGGGCGGCCCGAGCGGCTTCGACGGTTCCGCCGACTTCGGTGGCCTCGACGACTTCGACGGGCCGAGCGACTTCAACGGCTCGAACGATTTCAATGGCCCGAGCGACTTCGGCGGCCCGAGTGGCCATGGCGGCCAGGGCGGCCCGCAGGGCCCCGCAGGCCCGACGACCGGTCCGGTCACCGGCGACGGTCCGGCCGTGCCCCCGGTCAGGGGCGGCGGGCAGGGCGGCCGCGGTGGGCCCGGCGGTCCGGGTGGCCCGGCTGGTCCGGGTGTGCCCGGAATCTCCAACGGTCCGGGTGGCTCCGGTGTGCCCGGCATCTCCAACGGCCCGAGCCGGCCCGGCGGACCCGCCGGCCCCGGCAGCGGCCCAGCGGGCCCCGCAGGCCCGGGCGGCGCCCCCCACACCCCGGGCCGTGGCCCCGGCGGCGGCCTGAGTGACGACACCGCGATCCTCACCCCGCAGAAGCCGGCCCCCGAACCCGGCAACCCGCACTACGGCGGTGTCGCCGACAACGTCTCCGGCCACACCGTCACCAGCGGCATCCCCGTCGTACCCTCCGGCGCCCAGAGCGGTCCCTTCGGCCCGGGCGCCGCCGACGGACCGGCGCCGCACACGCCTCCGAAGCTGCCCGAGCCGGGCTCGACGAACGCGTCGACGTCCCGCGCGCCCAAGAAGAAGGGCCGCAACAAGCTGCCCCTGCTCGTCGGCGGAGTGATCGTCCTCGCCGGTGGCGTCTACGGCGCCGGCCTGCTGATGAACCACTCCGACGTGCCCAAGGGCACCACCGTGCTCGGCGTCGACATCGGCGGCGGCACCCGCGACGACGCGGTCAAGAAGCTCAACGACGCCTTCGACGAGCGGGTCAACAAGCCGCTGAAGCTGTCGGTCGGCGGCAAGACCGTCACCCTCGAACCGGACAAGGCCGGGCTGCAGTTCGACATGCAGCAGACGGTCAGCACGGCCGCGACCAGCGACTACAACCCGGTCTCGGTCATCGGCTCCCTGTTCGGCAACCACCGGACCGTGGACCCGGTCATGCCGATCGACGAGGAGAAGCTGCACGCCGCCCTGGAGGACGTCTCCGGCGGCTCCGGCTCGGTGACCGAGGGCACGGTCTCCTTCAAGACCGGCAAGGCGGTCGCCGTGTACGGCAAGGCCGGCAAGGGCATCGACGTCGCCAAGTCGACCACGGCGGTCGAGGAGGCGTACCGCACCCAGGTGGAGACGGGCACGTCCTCCCCGGTGCAGGTCGCGACGACCACCCAGCAGCCGACGGTCACCAACGCCGAGGTCGACCGGTTCATGAAGGAGTTCGCCGAGCCGGCGATGGCCACCAAGGTCACGGTCCAGACGGACGCCGCGCACAGCATCCCGTTCGGCTCCCTGTCCCTGCCGAAGATCCTCGGAGTCAAGGCCGTCGACGGCAAGCTCGTGGACACCTACGACCTCAAGGCACTCAAGGAGGCGTACGGCGCCACCTTCGACGGCGTGCAGATCAACGGCGCGAGCGGCAAGCGCGACGTCCTGCCGCAGGATGTCGCCTCCGCCCTGCGCAAGGCCCTGCGCGGCAAGACAGCGGCGGAGCGCACCGTCACCATCGACACCAACCCGAGCTAGCGGAACCGCTCGCACCAGGGGGCACCCGGCACACGCCGGGTGCCCCCTGGTCGTCGTATGACATCTGTCATCCGGTAGTCAGGACCGCCGACACTGCCGGGCGCAGGGGCCCGCGGGCCACTCTGGGTCCCATGACGACGACAGTGGTCGCATTCGACCAGGTGAGCAAGAGCTACGGGAATGTCCGGGCCGTCGACCGGCTGACACTCGCGCTGTACCCGGGGGAGACGGTGGCCCTGCTGGGGCCCAACGGGGCCGGCAAGTCCACCACGCTCGATCTGCTGCTCGGGCTCAAGCAGCCCGACGGGGGCGCCGTCCGGCTCTGCGACACCAGCCCGCGCGAGGCGATCGTCGCCGGGCGGGTGGGCGCCATGCTGCAGAGCGGCGGGCTGATGGACGAGGTGACCGTCGCCGAACTGGTGCGGCTCGCCTGTGACCTGCACCCGAGGCCGTACAAGGTCTCTGACGTACTCTCCCGCGCGGGCGTCACGCAGATCGCCGACCGCAAGGTCGACAAGCTCTCCGGCGGTCAGGCCCAGCGCGTCCGCTTCGCCCTCGCGACCGCCGGCGACAGCGATCTGATCGTCCTGGACGAGCCGACCACCGGCATGGACGTCACCACCCGCCAGGCGTTCTGGGCCACCATGCGCGAACAGGCCGACCAGGGCCGTACGGTCCTCTTCGCCACCCACTACCTGGAGGAGGCGGACGCCGTCGCCGACCGGGTGCTGGTCCTGCACCGCGGCCGGCTGCTGGCCGACGGCACGGCGGCCGAGATCAAGGCGAAGGCGGGGGCCCGCAGGATCTCCTTCGAGCTGCCCGTCGGCCCGGTCGACGAGGCCGTGCTGCGGTCGCTGCCCTTCCTCAGGACGCTCGACATATCCGGCCGGACCGTCCGCATCCAGTCCTCCGACGCCGACGCGACGGTCCACTCCCTCTATGGCCTCGGCCTCTACCCCCGCAACCTCGAAGTCGCCGGGCTCGGACTCGAGCAGGCGTTCGTCGCCATCACCACCGCCGAGGAGGCACGTACGTCATGAAGGGCCTGATCCGGCTGGAACTCACCCGCGCCCTGCGGGGCCGCAAGTTCCTCTTCTTCTCGGTGCTCTACCCGTCCCTCCTGTTCCTGCTGATCGCGGGCAGCGCCGACAGCACGACGAAGATCGACGGCACGGGACTGACCCTGCCGACCTACATGATGGTCTCGATGGCCTCCTTCGGCGCCCTGACGGCCGTCCTGATGGGCAACAGCGAGCGCATCGCCAAGGAGCGCGAGAGCGGCTGGGTACGGCAGCTGCGGCTGACGACCCTTCCGGGCCGCGGGTACGTCCTGGCCAAGACCGCGAGTGCCGCCGTGGTCAGCCTGCCGTCCATCGTGATCGTCTTCTTCGTCGCCGCCGTCGCGAAGGACGTACGCCTGGACGCCTGGCAGTGGCTCGCCCTCACCGGCGCGATCTGGGCCGGCAGCCTCGTCTTCGCCGCACTCGGCGTGGCCCTCGGCTACCTCGCGAGCGGGGACGCGGTCCGCCCGATCACGATGATCACCTACTTCGGTCTGTCCATCCTCGGCGGCCTGTGGATGCCGACCACGTCCTTCCCGGCCTGGCTGCAGGACATCGCCGACTGGGTGCCCACGCACGCGTACGCTGCCCTGGGGCAGGCGATCGAACAGAGCCAGGCCCCTCATGCCAAGGACATCGCCGTCCTCGCCGTCTTCTTCGCCCTGTTCACCGGCGGCGCGGCCTGGCTGTACCGGAAGGACACGCTGAAGGCGTGAGCAGCGTCGGCATCGGGCAACGCCCCCAGAACCGCAGGCAGAAGGCCGTCAAGTTCCTCTGGGTCGGGATCTGGCTCGCCTACCTGAGCGCGCCGGTGGGCGACCTGCTGCACGGCGGGCACAGCGACGGCGTCGTCGTCCTCGGCTGGATCGGCCTGGTCGCCTTCGTCGCCTGGTACTTCGCCCTGATCTTCCGCACCGGGCGCGGCGAGAGCAACGGCGTGGTGCTCGGCTCGCTGGCGGTCCTGGCCACCCAGTCGACCGTCCTCGCTCTCACCCTGGGCCGCGAGTGGCTCGTCCTGTTCGTGTACGTGGCGATCTCCTCCGGCGCGGCCCTGCCGTTCCACCTGGCCCGCTGGACCATCCCGGCCGTGTCGGCCCTGTTGACCGGGATCGCCCTCGCGGTCCCCGGCGGCGCGTCGTTCCTGGCGGGCCTGCTCTTCCCGGCCCTCCTCGGCGGCTTCTCCATGACCGGCGTACGCGAGCTCATCCGCACGACCATGGAGCTGCGCGAGGCCCGCGCCACGGTCGCCCAGCTCGCCGCCAACGAGGAACGCCTGCGCCTTGCCCGGGACCTGCACGACCTGCTCGGCCACTCCCTCTCGCTGATCACGCTGAAGAGCGAACTCGCGGGCCGTATGCTCCCGGCCCACCCCGACGAGGCGGCCCAGCAGGTCGCCGACATCGAGCAGGTCAGCCGCCAGGCCCTGGTCGACGTACGGGAGGCTGTGTCGGGCTACCGCCGCCCCCGTCTGTCCGCCGAACTCGCGGGCGCGAAGGTCGCGTTGACGGCGGCCGGGATCACCGCGGAACTGCCCGACGAACCGGACCCCACCGACATCCCCGAGACCAGCGAGACGGCCATGGCCTGGGCACTGCGCGAGGCCGTCACCAACGTCGTACGCCACAGCGGTGCCCGGCGCTGCACGGTGGAACTCCTGCGCTGCCAGACCCTCGACGGCCCCGTCCTGGAACTGTCCGTAGAGGACAACGGCTCGGGCGACCAGGGCAACGGCCCCGGCAACGGCCTGGCGGGCCTGACGGAACGCCTGGCGAAGGCGGGCGGCACCCTGGAGGCGGGCGGGACCCGGCACGGCTTCCGCCTGACCGCCCGTGTCCCGGCCGCCGGGGTCCGCTCGGCCGACGCGGCCTCGGCGGACGTAGGATCCCCGTCATGATCCAGACGATCAGGGTTCTCCTGGCCGAGGACCAGTCGATGGTCCGCGAGGCCCTGGCCGCCCTGCTCGGCCTGGAGGACGACATCGAGGTCGTCGCCCAGGTGGCCCGCGGCGACGAGGTCCTGGCGGCGGCCCGGGCGCACGACGTGGACGTGGCCCTGCTCGACATAGAGATGCCCGGCGCGACCGGCATCGAGGCGGCGGCCCTCGTGCACGCGGAGCTGCCGGCCGTGAAGCTGGTCATCCTCACCACCTTCGGCCGCCCCGGCTACCTCCGCAGCGCGATGGAGTCGGGCGCCGACGCCTTCCTGGTCAAGGACGCACCGGCGGCCCAACTGGCCGAGGCGGTACGGAAGGTACTCGCGGGCGAGCGAGTCATCGACCCCACGCTCGCGGCAGCGGCCCTGGCGGAGGGCGCCAACCCCTTGACGGACCGCGAGCGAGAGGTACTGCGAGCAGCGGAGGACGGCTCCACGAACGCCGAACTGGCGGCGGCCCTGCACCTGTCACAGGGCACGGTCCGCAACTACCTGTCGACAGCGATCCAGAAACTGGCGGCGCGCAACCGCGCGGAGGCGGTGCGGATCGCGAGAGAGAAGGGGTGGCTGTAAATCGCCGACCAGGGGCAACGCCCTCAGGGACGCGGGGAACTGCGCGACCAGCCACCACGATCCGGTGGCTGCGAGACTGCGAAAGCCCTGTGGCGCCTGGGCGAACCGTCAGTTCAACATCGCCCGAGCCGCCCGAGCCTGCCCCCGCACCCGCTCCGCCGCTCCTTCATCCACCGCACTGATCAACTCCGCGTACCCCTCCAACTCCGCGGCCCCCTCGACGAAGTCCCCCCGCTGCACCAGCAACTGCGCCCGCTCGAACCGCAACCGAGCCGGATGCGACGGAAGCAACAGCGACAACTCCACCGCCCACAAGGCCACATCCGTCCGCTCGGGCCGGGTGGCCGCCCAGGCACGGATGTTGTTCAGGATCCGCAGCACCACATCCAAGGGATCGGCCGGCGTCAACATGGACGGCTCCAGCGGCGCCCCCGTGGCCCCCGCCACCAGCATCTCCGCATCGTTCCCGGTCAGCACCCGCCCCCCGTCGAACGGGTCAGCGAGCACCTGCTCATCAGCCGGCCCGAACCCCACCACGAAGTGTCCCGGCAGAGCGACCCCGTACACAGGCGCCCCCGCCCGCCGCGCAACCTCCATCCACACCACCGACAGCAGAATCGGCAGCCCTCTGCGCCGCACCAGCACCTGATGCAGCAATGACGACTCCAGCCGCTGATAGTCCGCGGCGGAGCCGCGAAACCCGTACCGCTCCCCGAGCAGCTCCCGCAGAGCGACCGCCCACGCCCGCGGCCCCCCGGGCCGGAACGGCAGCTGCCCCGCCAGCCCGTCCAGCTCCACCTGCGCCGCGTCCATGCCCGCCTCGTCCAGCGCCCCGTCCGCCTCGGCCCCCACCAGCAGACACAGCGCGGACAGGTCGGGCCGCTCGGACCGCGCCTCTTCGGCGAACCGCCGCCGCAGCTCGGCGGAACGTTCGGGCGGTGGAGGGTAGGGGGGACGCATAGCTGGCTCGTGCCCTTTCACGGCGATCGGTACTACCGTCAGCAGCCGGTGGTTCGCAGCTCATCGCCGGAGGCACCCGGCTCGCGATAGTGGTGGTACCCGTGATGCGCGGCGAAACCCATCCGGGCGTACATCTCCCGCGCACCCGCGTTCTCCGTCTCGACCTGCAACCACGCCGCCGACGCCCCCTCGTCGAGGGCCCGCCGGGCCAGCGCGGCCATCACCCGGGTCGCCAGCCCCTGCCGCCGCAGCGCCGGATCGACCTCCACAGCGGCGAACCCGGCCCACCGTCCGTCCACGACACACCGCCCGATGGCAGCAGGCGCACCGCCACCCGCACCGGGCACCGTCGCGAACCACACCGACGGCCCGCTCCGGAGCACCTCCATGGCCACCTCGCTCACCCCCTTGCGCTGATACCGCGCAAGCCAAGCCTCGTCCGCCTCCCGGGACAGCACCACCCCGGCCACCTCGGCCGGCTCGCCCCGGTCGGCGATCGGCGCCAACGCCCCGATCCACATCTCGGCGGACACCTCCCGCACCCACCCCAGCCGCTCCAGCTCCGCGCACAGCAGCTCCTGCGTGCCCTCGGCCCCGGTCGCGGTCTGGACGTACGCCGGGAGCCCACGGTCGCCGTACCAGCGCCGTACGACATCGAGCGCGGCCTCCAGCGGCATCCCGGGGTCGCCGAGCGGCAGCACCGAGTTGGCCCGCCGGGTGAACCCGGACGCGGCCCGCAGCTCCCACTCGCCGAGCCCTTCGCTCTCCACCGGCCGCCACGCGCGCGTGGCGACCTGAGCGAGCTCCTCGTAGGAGGCGGCCGGCCCGCGGCGCCGGGCGGGAGCGGCGGGCACCACCTTGCCCGCGACCAGCGACGCTTCCGGGATACGGACGGTCTCACCACTCTTCCGTGTGATCAGCAGCACACCGTCGTCCCATGATGCGAGAACACCCACCGTGTCGGTGAACTTCTCACCCGGAGGCGCAGGATCGTTCAGGCGGCGTACGGACACTCGTTTGCCCACGTCAGCAGCGGTGATACGGACCTCAAGGCGCCCCGTCGCAGAGATTTCCACAGGTCAGTTCACCCCTCCTGTTCGGATCATGCCCAAGAACGGAGATACTAGGGGCGGGCATCGACGACGCCGCGCTCCCGCGCGCCAGGCGGCGGAGCCTGAGGAGGCCCGCCAGCGCCCTATCGAGGAGGAACGACAGCGTGACCTACGTCATCGCGCAGCCTTGTGTCGACGTCAAGGACAAGGCGTGCATCGAGGAGTGCCCGGTCGACTGCATCTACGAGGGCCAGCGGTCCTTGTACATCCACCCGGACGAATGCGTCGACTGTGGTGCCTGTGAGCCGGTATGCCCGGTCGAGGCGATCTTCTACGAGGACGACACTCCGGAGGAGTGGAAGGACTACTACAAGGCGAACGTCGAGTTCTTCGACGAGCTCGGCTCCCCCGGCGGCGCCAGCAAGCTGGGCCTGATCGAGCGGGACCACCCGTTCATCGCCGCTCTGCCGCCGCAGGCCGAGTAGTCCCCACCGGCGACCCGCACAGACAGCGTGCCGCCTCGGTCCCGTACGGCCTGATCGCCTTGATCGTCGTACGGGACCGAGGCGTTGCCGTATCCGGCATGAACAGTGGCATCAGCAGTGGCAGTACCAGCGGCTGTACCAGAAAGTGAGCCAGATCCAGTGTCCGCAGTCTCCGACCGCCTTCCGGCCTTCCCCTGGGACAAGCTGGAGCCGTACAAGAAGACGGCCGCCGCGCACCCGGGCGGCATCGTCGACCTCTCCGTCGGCACGCCGGTCGACCCGGTGCCCGAGCTGATCCAGAAGGCCCTGATCGACGCGGCGGACTCCCCGGGCTATCCGACGGTCTGGGGCACCCCGGCGCTGCGTGACGCGATCACGGGCTGGGTGGAGCGCCGCCTGGGTGCCCGCGGGGTCACCCACCGCCATGTGCTCCCCATCGTCGGCTCCAAGGAACTGGTCGCCTGGCTCCCCACCCAGCTGGGCCTCGGCCCCGGCGACAAGGTGGCCTACCCGCGACTGGCCTACCCGACGTACGAGGTGGGCGCCCGCCTGGCCCGCGCGGACTACGAGGTGTACGACACGGAGACATTTGCGGCTTGCCCCGCGGGGACGGAGCTGGACCCCGAGGGTCTGAAGCTGCTCTGGCTGAACTCGCCGTCGAACCCCACGGGCCAGGTGCTGTCGAAGGCGGAGCTCACCCGGATCGTGGCGTGGGCCCGCGAGCACGGAATCCTACTCTTCTCCGACGAGTGCTACCTGGAGCTGGGCTGGGAGGCCGACCCGGTCTCGGTCCTGCACCCGGACGTGAACGGCGGCTCGTACGACGGCATTGTCGCCGTCCACAGCCTCTCCAAGCGCTCGAACCTGGCCGGCTACCGTGCCGCGTTCCTGGCGGGCGACCCCGCGGTCCTGGCCCCCCTCCTGGAGATCCGCAAGCACGGCGGCATGATGACCTCGGCGCCGACCCAGGCGGCGGTGATCGCGGCCCTGGGCGACGACGAACACGTCCGCGTCCAGCGCGACCGCTACGCGGCCCGCCGCGAGGCTCTGCGCGGGGCCCTGGAAGCACACGGCTTCCGCATCGAGCACAGCGAGGCCAGCCTCTACCTCTGGGCCACACGGGACGAGTCCTGCTGGACCACGGTCTCCCACCTGGCCGACCTCGGCATCCTGGTGGCCCCGGGCGACTTCTACGGCGAGGCGGGCGCCCGGCACGTACGCGTGGCTTTCACGGCGACGGACGAACGGGTGGGCGAAGCGGTGCGCCGCTTGTCGTAAACCGCAGAGGCCCCGCCGGGACCGCTGGGATCGCTGGGGTCGCTTGGACCGTTTGCCCCGCTGGGGCCGCCAGGACCGCTGCGCCGCCAAGACCGCTGGCACCGCGGGCCGGGATCGCCGGGACCGCTGGGACTGTGGGGACCGCTGGTGCCGCTGTGGGCAGTCGTTCCGCAGGGCGGAACGGGTGGGCACAGCCCGCAGCGCCGGGCACCGCGCAAACACGCCCGGCCCCCTGCCGACACAAGGCACACAAAAACCGATGGGGCCCAGGGAACTCCCTGGGCCCCATCGGCGGCTCAAGCCAGGCGCAGCCGAACGGCAAGCGAAGAACCCGTCAGCTGAGGGGAAGCGCCTGCACCGGCAGCGAGCCGGTCGACGGCACGCCGCTCGTCGTGGCCACACCGGCCGTGTCGCCGACAACGGTTCCGACCGTCCCGGCCACGCCACCCGCGGTCTCCTGCGCCGCGGGCGTCGCCTTCTTCGCGACCTTGCCGCCGGCCTTGGCCGCGGTCGGCACCGCCTTCTTCGCGGCCTTGCCGCCGGTCTTGGTCACCTTGTCGCCGGCCTTCGTCGCGGTCGGCAGCGCGCCGTCGACCGCAGTGTCGACGGCGCCACCCGCGAGCCCGGTGGCGTTCGTGGCCGCGCCGTCGACGACGCTGGCGCCGTCCAGGGCGGTCAGCCCGCCGACCTTCGAGGCGTCGGGCAGTTCGGGGGCCGCGCTGGCGGAGCCGGCCGCACCGACCCCGGCAGCCGCTCCGGCAGCGACGAGCAGCGCGGCACGGGCGATCCGGCGGGTCAGGGGGAGGGACATGATGCTCCTTCGACGGGTATGTCGGATCAGGACGATGAAATGTCCGACCGCGCCCGGCAGTTGACCGACTCACTACGGCTGACTGCCGGTGGACCGACTGGCTGTTGATCTCCGGGCTCGGACGCAGTGACTACCGCTCGAAGCCCGCGAAGGTTGCGGCGCCCCAATGTAAAGAGTTGGCAATGCGTCGCATTATCGCCTGCGGATAAAAACGGGCAAACGGAGCCGCGCCCGAATCCCTGCCGAATCCTTACAGCCCTTTGTTCTCAAGGCTTTTGACAGATATGAGGGTGACCGCGCGAAAACCTGCCCCCACCGCCGCCGAACGACACCTCGGGTAACCCGCACGGGTGATGCCCCGAACTTCCGGACGGGTGCTGCGCGCGTACTGCCAGGCCGGTTGCCGGGCCATCTACTGAGCGGTCACGATCCGGACCGAGCCCAGCCCGCTGTCCGCCCCCGAGGCGCCCGCCGTGGCGGTCGCGCGCCACTGACTGTCGGTGTTCCCGGCCGTCCACTCCCGCCCGGCGTACGACACCCGCTTGATGTGCAGGTCGGAGGCGTTGGCCACGGCCCAGTGGGCCAGCTGCCACCCGCGCTCGCGGACGGTGCGCCCGGCACCGGAACCGGAGTCTTTGGTCACCGGCAGCAGGACGGTCTGCCCGTCGCGTTCGATCACTGGGGGAGTGGGCGTGGGCGTGGCCTTCCGGGCGCCGACCTCGGCCGCAGCCGGCTGAAGTGTGTCCTGCCCGAAGTCCCGTACGAGCGCGGCCCGTACCGCGTCCGGGCCTGCGGTCCGTGTGGCGCCGGGGCGCCCTTTGCAGGTCAGCGTCGCGGCCGAACGCCCGGTGAGTGCGGCAGCGAGCAGTGTCGCGTCCGGCTCGTGCTTGGCGTACGCCTCCGGAAAGCCGCTGCGCTGCACACGCTGCGCGGCGACGGTGAGCGGCAACTCCGTATAGCCGCGGATCTTGACCAGGTGCTCGTAGAAGATGTCCGCCGAGTAGATCGGGTCCAGGATCTCCTTCTCGGTGCCCCAGCCCTGGGAGGGCCGCTGCTGGAACAGGCCCAGCGAGTCGCGGTCGCCGTGGCTGATGTTGCGCAGCGCCGACTCCTGCAGCGCGGTGGCGAGCGCGATCGTCACGGCCCGCTCGGGCAGTCCGCGGCCGGTGCCGACGGCGGCGATGGTCGCCGCGTTCACCGCCTGCTCGGGCGTGAACTCGTATCTCGTCCCGTCGCCCTTGCCCGAGACGACCTCGCAGCCCGGCTCGCCCGCGCCTCCGGTGACGTACTGCACCGCGAGATACCCCGCGACGGCGAGCAGGACCACGAAGGCCGCCCCGCGACGCAGGAGGCGGCCACGACGTTTGGGAGAGGGGGACGACTCTGGCACGCCCTACAAGGTAGCGGAGGTTACTGGGGGGTATGGGTCGAGTGGGGAAAGTGGGCCGACGACCCGGCGCGTTAGGGTCGGCACCATGGCCGACACCTCCCTTGACCTCACGCTGGACGCCGCGCGGCTCACCGCGCAGCTCGTCGACTTCCCCTCTGTCAGCGGCACCGAGCAGCCCCTCGCGGACGCCATCGAGGCCGCCCTGCGCGCCCTGCCGCACCTCACGGTCGACCGGTACGGCAACAACGTGGTGGCGCGCACGAACCTGGGGCGGCCCGAGCGCGTGATCCTCGCCGGCCACATCGACACGGTGCCGATCGCGGACAACGTCCCGTCGAGGCTGGACGAGGACGGCGTCCTGTGGGGCTGCGGCACCTGCGACATGAAGTCGGGCGTGGCCGTCCAGCTCCGCATCGCCGCCACCGTACCCGCCCCGAACCGTGACCTGACCTTCGTCTTCTACGACAACGAAGAGGTGACCGCGGACCTCAACGGCCTCAAGCACATCGCCGAGAACCGCCCGGAGTGGCTGGAGGGTGACTTCGCGGTCCTCCTCGAGCCGTCGGACGGCGAGGTCGAGGGCGGCTGCCAGGGCACGCTCAGGGTCCTGCTCAAGACCAAGGGCGAGCGCGCCCACTCCGCGCGCAGCTGGATGGGCTCGAACGCGATCCACGCCGCGGCGCCGATCCTCGCGCGCCTGGCCTCGTACGAACCGCGCTACCCGGTGATCGACGGCCTGGAGTACCGCGAGGGCCTGAACGCCGTCGGCATCAAGGGCGGCGTGGCCGGCAACGTCATCCCGGACGAGTGCGTGGTGACCGTCAACTTCCGCTACGCGCCGGACCGTACCGAGGAGGAGGCCATCGCGCACGTCCGCGAGGTCTTCGCCGACTGCGGGGTCGAGGAGTTCGTGGTGGACGACCACAGCGGCGGCGCGCTGCCCGGGCTGTCCCACCCGGCGGCCGCGGCGTTCATGGCGGCGGTCGGGGGCACCGCGCGCCCCAAGTACGGCTGGACCGACGTCTCCCGCTTCTCGTCCCTGGGCATCCCGGCGGTCAACTACGGTCCCGGCAACCCGCACTTGGCGCACAAGCGGGACGAACGCGTCGAAACGGCGAAGATCCTGGCGGGGGAGGAACGGCTGAGGGCGTGGCTCACGGCGTAGTGCGGCGGTGAGGGGCGTGGGCGCAGGGGGCGCGGGCAGGGCGCTTCATGGCGGACATGCTCACGTCCCCCGTCCGTAACCCGCGTGGATCTACGCTGAGGTGGAAAGACCTGCAACACCCGCAGGCCCCGCAGCGGAGGGAGCGCACATGGCTACCGGCAACCCCGAGGGGAAGAAGCAGCCACCGTCGGAGCAGCGTCTGGGCCCGGTCATCCGAAGGCGGAGCCAGGTGAAGGCGAGTACGACCGACCAGCGACTGCTGGACGCGGGCGGGCCCTCCGACTGGGTCCACACGGACCCCTGGCGAGTCCTGCGCATCCAGTCGGAGTTCATCGAGGGCTTCGGCACCCTCGCCGAACTCCCGTCGGCGATCAGCGTCTTCGGCTCGGCCCGCACACCGGTCGACTCTCCCGAGTACGACGCCGGAGTCCGCCTCGGCCGAGGCCTGGTCGAGGCGGGCTTCGCGGTGATCACGGGCGGCGGCCCCGGCGCCATGGAGGCGGCGAACAAGGGCGCGTGCGAGGCGGGCGGCATCTCGGTCGGCCTCGGCATCGAGCTGCCCTTCGAGCAGGGGCTCAACCCCTACGTCGACATCGGCCTGAACTTCCGGTACTTCTTCGTCCGCAAGATGATGTTCGTCAAGTACGCCCAGGGCTTCGTGGTCCTCCCCGGCGGCCTCGGCACCCTCGACGAACTCTTCGAGGCCCTCACCCTGGTCCAGACCCAGAAGGTCACCCGCTTCCCGATCGTCCTGTTCGGCAGCGAGTACTGGGGCGGCCTGGTCCACTGGCTGAGGAACACGCTGATCGCCCAGGGCAAGGCCTCGGAGAAGGACCTGCTCCTGTTCCACGTCACGGACGACGTGGACGAGGCGGTGGCACTGGTGTCGAAGGAGGCGGGGCGCTAGGGCCGCCGCGAGGCCGAACTCGAAAAGCCCTTGGGAACGCCGGCCGGGCATTTCAGCCCGTCCGGCGTTTTGCGGACGAGGCCCGTTCAGGGGCGGCGGGGGCGAGGAAAACCCTCAGGCCAACCCCCGCCGCGCCACCGCCGGCGCCCGTCGCCCCGCGATCGACGCCACCATGTCCAGCACCTGCCGCGTCTCCGCCACCTCATGCACCCGATACACCTGCGCCCCCAACCACGCCGACACCGCAGTCGTGGCCAGCGTCCCCACCACCCGCTCCTTCACAGGCTTGTCCAGCGTCTCCCCGACGAAGTCCTTGTTCGACAGGGACACCAACACCGGCCACCCCGTCTCCACCATCTCCCCCAACCGCCGAGTCGCCTCAAGACTGTGCCGCGTGTTCTTCCCGAAGTCGTGCCCGGGATCGATCAGGATCGACTCCCGCGGCACCCCCAGCGCCAACGCCCGCTCCGCCAACGACACCGTCACCCGAAGAATGTCGGCCATGACGTCGTCGTACGTCACCCGATGCGGCCGAGTCCGAGGCTCGGCACCGCCCGCATGCGTACACACCAGCCCCACCCCGTACCGCGCGGCGACCTCGGCCAGCCCCGGATCCACCCCACCCCAGGCGTCGTTCAGCAGATCCGCCCCCGCCTCGCACACCGCCGCCCCGACCTCGGCCCGCCAGGTGTCCACGCTGATCACGACATCCGGAAAGCGCCGCCGCACCTCGGCCACGAACCCGACCGTCCGCCGCGCCTCCTCCTCGGCGGTCACCTCTTCCCCCGGCCCGGCCTTGACCCCACCGATGTCGATGATCGCCGCCCCTTCGGCCACGGCCTGTTCCACGCGCGCGAGGGCGGGCTCGTCGCGGAACGTAGCCCCTTGGTCGTAGAAGGAGTCCGGGGTCCGGTTGACGATCGCCATGATCACCGGCTCGTGCGTGTCGAACTCACGCCTGCCCAGCCTGAGCATCCCCTGTGACCTCTCCTAGTACGTCCTGGCAAGTCGCCGGCCTTCGGCCGCCTGCGACCCTAACTGTCAGAGTCGCATGGCACGATCGGACACTGACACACTCGAACGCTCGCATTCACCGACCGTGGGGGCCACAGCGATGGTTATGTTCTTGTTCCTGGTCGTCGCGCTCGCCGTCGTGGTCGCCGCGGTGACACTCGCCGTGGTGGGCGGCGGCGAGGGCGGCGGTCCCTTGCCGGAGGCCGCGCCCGAGCGCCTGCAGGACCTGCTGCCGCTGGACCGCCCGATCAACCGTGTCGACATCGAGACCCTCCGCTTCCCGCTCGCCGCCCGCGGCTACCGCATGTCCGACGTCGACGACGCCCTCAGCCGCCTCGGCGCCGAGCTCGCCGAGCGCGACGCCCGTATCGCAGACCTGGAGTCCGCGCTGGCGGGCGCGCAGGCGTCGGCCGGCCATGTGTCGATGGAGAAGCACGCCCCGGAGGACCAGTAATGAGCGGCGGTACGGCCCTCGCCGGCCCGGACGGCGCCCTGCGCTGCCCCTGGGCGCTGTCCACCGCGGACTACGTGACGTACCACGACGAGGAGTGGGGCCGCCCGGTCCACGGCGACGACGCGCTCTACGAACGCCTCAGCCTGGAGGCCTTCCAGTCGGGCCTGTCCTGGATCACGATCCTGCGCCGCCGCGAGGGCTTCCGCGCCGCCTTCGCGGGCTTCGAGATCGCCAAGGTCGCGACCTTCACGGACGCCGACAGGGACCGCCTCCTCACCGACGAGGGCATCATCCGCAACCGAGCCAAGATCGACGCGACCCTCACCAACGCACGCGTGCTGGCCGAGTGGGCCCCGGGTGAGCTGGACGACCTGATCTGGTCCCACGCCCCCGATCCGGCTGCCCGCCCGGTCCCGAAGACCTTGGCGGACGTCCCCGCGGTCACTCCGGAGTCGACAGCCCTGTCCAAGGCCTTGAAGAAGCGGGGCCTGCGCTTCGTGGGCCCGACGACGGCATACGCCCTGATGCAGGCGTGCGGCTTGGTCGACGACCACTTGGCAGCATGCGTTGCCAGGAGCGCCCCTTAAGGGGCGCGGGGCTGTATCGCTATGCGGCTCCGCCGCGGGGCGCGACCAGCCACATCGGCCCCGCAGTCCCCGACGGCGCTGTCGTCCCGAGCTCACCGGCCCAAGTACTTGGGCTTCTCCTTATTGACGAAGGCCTGCACCGCAATGGCATGGTCCTCAGAAGACCCCGCCCGCGTCTGCAGCTCATCCTCCTTCTCCAAGGTCTCCTCCAAGGAGTGCGACAGCCCGAACGCCACCGCCTCCTTGATCGCCCCATACGCCACCGTCGGCCCCCCGGCCAACGCCCGCGCCACCTTCTCGGCCTCCTCGCGGAGCTCACCCGTGGGCACGACCCGGTTGGCGATCCCCAGCTCGTACGCCTCCTGCGCCTTGATGTTCCGAGGGAAAAGCAGCAGGTCGGCGGCGCGCCCGGCGCCGATGACGCGGGGCAGGGTCCAGGAGATCCCGGAGTCTGCGGTCAGTGCCACCCCCGCGAACGACGTGTTGAAGGCAGCAGTGTCGGCCACGACCCGATAGTCCGCGGCCAACGCGAAACCGAAGCCCGCCCCCGCCGCGACCCCGTTCACCCCGGCCACCACCGGCTTCGCCATGGACGTAAGCGCGGTCACGATCGGGTTGTAATGCTCCCGCACCGTGCTCATCGTCTGCCCCGACCCGGTCTCCCGGTCGGAGACAAGCAGCCCGATGTGCTCCTTCAGGTCCTGGCCCACGCAGAACGCCCGCTCCCCGGCCGCGGTCAGCAGCACGGCCCGTACGCCGTCGTCGTCCGCCGCAGCCCGGACCGCCTCCCGCAGGGCGACCTTGGCCTCGATGTTCAGCGCGTTCATCGCATCGGGGCGGTTCAGCGTGATCGTCGCGAGTCCGTCGCTCACCTCATAGAGCACGGTGTCGGCCATGGCGTATCCCCTCCGGTGTCGCGGCTGCGGCGTACTCGTCGGTACGCACTGTCTGAAGGACAGCATGGCGGAGATCATCGACAACGGCTCTGACCGGACGTGTGACCTGCGTCAAAGAATTCGTGTCCGGTTCTCTGCGGCCGAAGCGCGTGCGGTGGCGCAGTATCGCAGTCACATCGCCGAATTGAGTGGTTTTGCTCGCGCGCGTTGCCCAAGCGATGCCGACTGATGTTGGTCATCGGGTCCTGAGATGCGGGATAATGGCTTGGAAGCAATGTGTTCGATGCCGGTGTCGCGGGTCTCAGCCAGACGCGCGTGCCCTCCATGGGGCCGTCGGCTTTGACGATGAGCTGGTTTCAGGAAGGGGAACGAGCATGGCGGCCATGAAGCCGCGGACGGGCGATGGCCCGCTCGAGGTGACCAAGGAGGGGCGGGGCATCGTCATGCGCGTTCCGCTCGAAGGCGGCGGTCGGCTCGTCGTCGAGCTGACCCCTGACGAGGCCGACGCGCTCGGCGACGCCCTCAAGAAGGTCGTCGGCTGACGCGGCAGCGACCCTACCTTTTCGGCGACCCCGGCATCGCACATGGTGCCGGGGTCGCTGCTTCTCCGGTACGTGCGTGGCGTACAGTCGGCCGTACGGTCACCGCTTGACCGCGCACAGCAGTCCGTCCCCGACCGGCAGCAGCGACGGCACCAGCTCCTGGCTCTCCCGCACCGCGCGCAGCAGCTCCCGGATACGTATGACTTCCGTGGGCTGGGGGCCCGAGTCCACCGTGCGGCCGTTGGCGAAGACGCCCTCGAAGACGACGAGGCCGCCCGGACGCAGCAGGCGCAACGATTCAGCGAGATAGTCGAGGAACTCCAGCCGGTCGCCGTCACAGAAGACGAGGTCGTAACCGGCGTCCGCGAGGCGGGGCAGGACGTCCAGGGCGCGGCCCGGAATGAAGCGGGCGCGGTTGCTGGCGAAGCCGGAGGCGCGGAAGGCCTGGCGGGCGAACTGCTGGTGTTCGGGTTCGGGGTCCACCGTGGTCAGGACGCCGTCGGGGCGCATACCGTGCAGGAGGTGGATGCCGGAGACGCCGGTGCCGGTACCGATCTCCGCCACCGCCTTCGCGTCCACCGAAGCGGCCAGCAAGCGCAGCGCGGCACCCGTGCCGGGCGACACCGAGCGCAGCCCCGCCTCACGGGCCCGGTCCCGGGCCCAGCGCAGGACGTCGTCCTCGGCGACGTAGGCGTCGGCGAACGCCCAGCTCGTCTGCCGGTTGCCGGTAATGACCCTCTCCTGTCCCCGTGGTTGCCTGGGCGTGACTGTATCCGTTGCCGACGGGAACCCGCAGATGGGACCGGGCGTTTAGAGGGGTGGGAAGACGAGCGGGGGGACACAGTTGGATCACGATGCCGAGCAGGGCCGCGAGCAAGTGCTGACGCAGGCACACCAGCCGTGTCAGCCCAGATCAATTTCTCGTAAAACCGCTTATCCGGAGCTAACGGGCGAGGTGGCTATGGTAGGGGCTCCACTGGACACCACCAGAGCCGACAGGGGAGGTGCGGCTGCGCCTGTGGATCGGGGAGGAGTGCTGCGGCGCTTTCTCGGATCGGCAGGCAGGCCGAAATCCGTGAACGACACCGCTGACCACAGCCACGCCGGCGACTACGCCCAGACCGCGACCTTCTCCACCGACGCGGACGGGCAGGCGTGGACTCCGCCCACGTGGGAGGAGATCGTCAGCACGCACAGCGGCCGCGTCTACCGTCTGGCCTACCGCCTGACGGGCAACCAGCACGACGCCGAGGACCTCACGCAGGAGGTCTTCGTCCGCGTCTTCCGCTCCCTGTCGACATACACGCCGGGCACCTTCGAGGGCTGGCTGCACCGCATCACCACGAACCTGTTCCTGGACATGGTCCGCCGCAAGCAGCGCATCCGTTTCGACGCGCTGGGCGAGGACGCAGCCGAGCGGCTCGCCAGCAAGGAGCCCACGCCGCAGCAGGTCTTCAACGACGCGCACTTCGACGCGGACGTCCAGCAGGCCCTCGACACCCTCGCGCCCGAGTTCCGCGCCGCGGTCGTCCTGTGCGACATCGAAGGACTGTCGTACGAGGAGATCGCCGCGACCCTGGGCGTCAAGCTCGGCACCGTCCGGTCTCGTATCCACCGTGGTCGCTCCCAGCTGCGCAAGGCCCTTGCCCACCGTTCGCCGGAGGCGCGCGCCGAGCGCCGCTCCTTCGTGCCGCGGGTGGCCGCACTGGGGGGAGGGGGCGCGACCGCGTGAGTGGCTCTCGACCCAACCCCGCAGAACGGCTCCTGGCCGAGCAACACCTGGGAGACCGACTCTCCGCCCTCGTCGACGGAGAGCTCGGTCATGAGACGCGCGAGCGCGTCCTGGCCCACCTGGCGACCTGCGCCAGGTGCAAGGCCGAGGTCGACGCCCAGCGCCGGCTGAAGAACGTCTTCGCGGAGGCGGCCCCGCCGCCTCCCTCCGAGAGCTTCCTGGCCCGCCTTCAGGGCCTCCCCGGGGGAGGTGACCTGGACGGCGGTGGCTCGCCGCTGGGCGGGGGAGGATTCGGCGGACTGTCCGGGCGGCCGGGCGCCACCGGAGTGTTCGGAGTGAAGCGGGGCGACCGCTTCGAGTTCGGGTACGTCCCGTCGCGTCCGCACGGCCCGGCGCTCCCGGCCTCGGAGCGCGGTTTCCGCACCCACCCCGTGGGCCGTCCTGACGCCGATCGCTCCGGGTCCTCCCGGATGCGGTTCGCGTTCGTCGCGGCGGGTGCGGTGTCGCTGGCCGCGATCGCCCTGGGGGGTGTCACGTCGAGCGTGCCGATCGACACGGAGGCGCGTGGCGGCTCGGGCGGCAGCAATGTGACACCGGCCCGGACCCAGGGCACCGGCGCGGCGACGGCACCCGAGAACCAGCGCCGCCGTGGCGTTGGCCCGCTGCTCGCCCAAGGCCAGGGCGAGCGGATGCTCGACACTCCCGTCACCCCGACCGAGGTATCCGCTCCCCTCCTGCCCGGGATGCCGGCCCAGCCCGCCGACCAGGACCTGCACACCCTGACGGCGCCCGTGGTGGTGGGCGCGGCCGCCATGTCCCCACTGATACGCCCGCTCAGCGACAACCCGCCGCTCGCCCTGACCGCGTGGTCCACGACCCCTGAGATCACGGCGAGCCCCGACCTGCTTGCCGCACCCGTCCCCGACACGACGTCATCCCCCTCCACCACCCCCGCCCCCGGCCGCTGACCCGGCCTCTGCGCAGCGGCCCACGAACCTGGTTGAATCCAGGGTGGGCCGCGCGCCGTGCCTGTGGGCCGGGCGCGGAGTCGATGCACCGCGGCTGCCGTTGACGCCGCGTGCCGGATGGGGGAGGTAGCACGAAGTCGCCGGTTTCTGAGGGGACTTGAGCGCGACAGCGCAGAGTTGAGTAGGCATTCGGGCGCCGGGACGTCCCCGGTGGCGGCCTGCCGCGAAACCAGGTCGGCAGGCCGGCAGACCTCAGTCGTCTCCGCGGACTGCGGGATGACGGCCGACCGTTTCACTTGGCAGGCGGCAAAGAGCGAAGCGTCCTACTCGGGCAACGGTCAGCAGCGAGCAGGAAGCAGAGCATGAACGAGGGGAAGCCCGCGAAGGCGAAGTGGTGGAACCGACCCCGGCCACAGGGCCCTTCGGCCCCGGCAAAGGACACGGAGCCGACGCAGGACGAGATGAGCGGGACGCTGCCGGGAGCTCCGAACGCCACCGAGCGCACGGCACCTGCCGGCATCGGCGAGCCCGGCCTCGGCGGCGGCACGAACGCCGACGGCGACTTCGAACTGGCCCTGCCCACCGCCCGCACCTCCGACGCCGCGGCTTCGACTGAGGGCGACTTCGAGCTTCCTCGCCCGGCCTTGAACGGCGGTGGTGATGTGGCTTCGGCGGAGGGTGACTTCGAGCTTCGCCGGCCTGCTGTGAGCGGCGGTGGTGGTGACGTGGCCTCCGCTGACGGCGACTTCGAGCTGGCGCGGCCGGCTGCGGTGGCCGGGGCCCTCCCGTCCGGGGGTGACGCTGCCGCGGTCGCGGGGGACGTCGATGACTCGGCCGCCGCTGTCGAAGAACCCGTCGACGAGCGCCCGAAGCCCCTGCACGACCCCGATCCCTACAGCACCCCGCCTTACGGCGAGCCCGGCCCCTGGGCACCCGCCCCGCCGGTCCAGCACCCGGCGGCCACGCCCGCGCACGGGACGGCCGTACCGATGCCGACACCCCCGACGCACAGCCTTCCGGCACCCATGCCCGGGCTGCCGACCCCGGCGCAGGGCGAGCAGACCGCAGCGCACGGCACGCCCGCTACGTCGACAGCCGCGACCCCCAACGTGCCCGCCCAGCCGACGCCCCTCGGATCCGGCGTGCCCACACCCTCGCCCCTTGGGCCCGGCGCCCCCGCCCCGGCGGCGCCCGGCACCCCCGTGGCAGCGGCCCCGGCGCCCCGCACCCCCACGCCGATGGTCCCGACGCCCGGCACCCCCGCCCAGGCCCCCTCGGTCCCCACCCAGCCGGCGTCGCCCCCCAGCCAGGCGACCCCCGACCCCACCTACGCCGACGCCCCACCCCCCACCAACCCCTGGCAGAACTACGACCCCTGGGCCCACCCCACGCACCCTGCCCAATCCACCCACCCCACCGGTCCCACCCACCCCTCCGCCCCCCTCCAACAGACCGGCGCCGCCATCGCCACCGAGGGGCAGCGGCGGAAGCGGGCGAAGAAGGTGCTCCTCGTCGGGGCCCTGTTGATCGCGCTCGTGGCCGGTGGTGTCGGCGGTGTCGTGGGGGCGTATCTCGAGCGCAACGGTGGCGTCGGGGACGTGGAGCTGCCGCAGGCGGGGGACGAGCCGACCGGGCGGGCGCCGGACAGCGTCGCCGGGATCGCCGCGCGCGCCCTGCCCAGCGTGGTGACGCTGCATGTGAGCGGGAGTGATGAGCAGGGCACCGGGACCGGGTTCGTGCTCGACGACCGTGGTCACATCCTCACCAACAACCACGTCGTCGAACCCGCGGGCGACAGTGGCGACATATCCGTGACCTTCCACAGCGGGGACACCGCCAAGGCCACCGTCGTCGGCCGCGACAGCGGCTATGACCTCGCCGTCGTCAAGGTCACCGGCGTCAGCGGCCTGAAGCCCCTGCCGCTCGGCAACTCCGACAACGTCCAGGTCGGCGACCCCGTCGTCGCCATCGGCGCCCCGTTCGACCTGGCCGGCACCGTCACCTCCGGCATCATCAGCGCCAAGGAGCGGCCCATCACGGCCGGCGGGGAGAGCGGCGACGGGAGCGATGTGTCCTACGTCGACGCTCTGCAGACCGACGCGCCCATCAACCCCGGCAACTCCGGTGGCCCTCTCCTCGACGCCCGCGCCCGCGTCATCGGCATCAACTCCGCCATCCGCTCCGCCGACACCGGCTCCGACCTGGACAGCGGCCAGTCCGGCTCGATCGGCCTCGGCTTCGCCATACCGGTCAACCAGGCCAAGCGCGTCGCCGAGGAGCTGATCAACACCGGCAGGGCGACCCACCCGGTCATCGGCGTCACCCTCGACATGGACTACAGCGGCGACGGCGCCCGCGTCGGCACGAAGGGCGGTGACGGCGGCTCCGCGGTCTCCGAGGGCGGCCCCGGTGACAGGGCCGGCATCAAGTCGGGCGACGTCATCACCGAAGTCGACGGCCAGCGCGTCCACTCCGGCGAGGAACTCATCGTCAAGACCCGCGCCCACCGCCCCGGCGACCGGCTCGAACTGACCCTGGAGCGCAGCGGCAAGGAGATCAGGATCTCGCTGACACTCGGCTCGTCGGGCGGGGACTGAGACTCGGATAAACCTCACAGCGCGGCCCGTATGACCACCCCGAACGGGCCCTGACAAGGCAAACAACCCGGAAAACCGCACGTTCATCGCATTCGGAGGCCTCGGGACAGTACCGGTCGTAGCGGATCGCCGGGTACCTTGGATCCGGCCCGGACCACGGAAGACCGCCAAGACCGCCGAGGGCCGAGGACCGAGGACATCGCAAGGAGCTTCAGGTGTTCAATGACATAGGACCGCTCGAGCTGGTGACGCTCATCGTCCTCGCCGTGCTCGTCTTCGGTCCGGACAAGCTCCCGAAGGTCATCCAGGACATCACGCGGACGGTCCGTAAGATCCGCGAGTTCTCGGAGAGCGCCAAGCAGGACATCCGTCAGGAGCTGGGCCCGGAGTTCAAGGACTTCGAGTTCGAGGACCTCAACCCCAAGACGTTCATCCGCAAGCAGCTGGACAACGACGAACTGGGGCTGAAGGAGATCCGCAACGGCTTCGACCTGAAGAAGGAGATGGCCGAGGTCACCGACGCGGTGCACAGCCGTGACGCGGAGTCGTCCGGGTCCTCGTCGTCGGCATCGTCGTCGTCCTCCACCTCGGGTTCCTCCGGCGGCAGCATCGACATGACGAAGAAGCCCGAGAGCCCCCGCGACGAGCGCCCGCCCTACGACGCGGACGCCACCTGAGCCGTACGAAAGCCGTACGAACACAGGGGCGGAACACCACTCATACGTGACGCTTCTCATACTCTGCACGGCTCGCGCACGGCCTGAACCCGCTCCCTGCGCGCCTCGCGCGCCGGGCGCTTTCCATACTGCTCGGAGTGGTGTGGTTATGCTGCCGAGTTGTTGTGCGGACCGGACGAGTGCGCCCGAAGGGGGGCGGGCCGGGCTGGTCCGGCGAGAGCTAGGAGGCGTCCGGGCAATGGAGACGACGAGTCAGACGACGAGTCGGGCAGTCGCGCAGGCGCCGGCCGCGGAGAGCGGACAGCAGGTCCCCTCCGCCCGGCGCACGGTCGACGGCTACCTGTTGGCGCCCTTCCCGTGGTACGGCCTCGACGAGGCCTTCACGGGGCCGCGCTGGCTGATGCAGGTCGGCATGTCGGCCGACGGGGCCGTGGAACACGGATCGATCGGACACGGCGACGAGCCCTCCGTACGGAACGAGGCGACGGAGGACAAGGACAAGTTCGCGGTGGTGGTGACCGTCGCGGCCAATCCGTCCCGCAGGAGCGCCGACGGTACGGGCCTGCTGGAGGCCACGACGGTGTCCTCGGCGGCGTGGCTCGCGGGGGTGGGGCTGCTGTCGTTCACCTGGCCCGGGCAGATGGACCACTCGCTGCGCGACGACTGGCTGGAGCAGCAGACGGAGACCGCGTGGGCACTGGCCGACGACCTTGACGGGTCGGACTGGTCGACGCTCTCCCTGCCGGTGGACGGCGTGCCCACGCCCTTCCACTACCGGGAGTCCGAGTTCGGCTGGGTGCTCGCCGGCTCGACTCAGGAGGGGGTGCACGTGGGGGCGTACGGGAGAGGCCTGAGCGCGTATGGCCTCGGATTCGCGATGATCAAGGACATCTCGGCGTACGCCTAGGCATCGCCCCGCACCAAGGCAGAGTTACGACGATGGGGGCGCCGTCTCACCGGACGGCGCCCCCATCGTCGTACAGGAATCAGAACTTGTTGCGCGGCGTGAGCCCCAGGGACATGCCCGAGAGGCCCCGCTGCCGTCCGCCCAGCTTCCCCGCGATCGACCGCAGCGCGGATCCCGCCGGGGAGTCCGGGTCCGTCAGGACCACCGGCTTGCCCTCGTCGCCGCCCTCGCGCAGGCGGACGTCGATGGGGATGTTGCCGAGGACCGGGACGTTCGTGCCGGTCGTGCGGGTGAGGCCGTCGGCCACGGCCTGGCCGCCGCCCGTGCCGAAGACGTCGACCATCTCGCCGCAGTGCGGGCAGGGCAGGCCGGACATGTTCTCGACCACGCCGACGATCTTCTGGTGGGTCTGGACGGCGATGGAGCCCGCCCGCTCGGCCACTTCCGCGGCCGCCTGCTGTGGGGTAGTCACGACCAGGATCTCGGCGTTCGGGACCAGCTGGGCCACCGAGATCGCGATGTCGCCGGTGCCGGGCGGGAGGTCCAGGAGCAGCACGTCCAGGTCGCCCCAGTACACGTCCGCCAGGAACTGCTGCAGCGCCCTGTGCAGCATCGGGCCGCGCCAGACGACCGGGGCGTTGCCCGGGGTGAACATGCCGATGGAGATGACCTTCACGCCGTTCGCGGACGGCGGCATGATCATGTTCTCGACCTGGGTCGGACGACCGTCGGCGCCCAGCATGCGCGGCACGCTGTGGCCGTAGATGTCGGCGTCGACGACGCCCACCTTCAGGCCGTCGGCAGCCATCGCCGCCGCCAGGTTCACCGTCACCGACGACTTGCCGACGCCGCCCTTGCCGGAGGCGACCGCGTACACGCGGGTGAGCGAGCCCGGCTTGGCGAAGGGGACCTCGCGCTCGGCGGTGCCGCCGCGCAGGGCGTTCGCCAGCTCCTTGCGCTGCTCGTCGCTCATCACGTCGAGCGTGACGTCGACGCGGGTGACGCCCTCGACCCGGGAGACCGCGTCCGTCACCCGCTGCGTGATCGTCTCGCGCATCGGGCAGCCGGAGACCGTCAGGTACACGGTGACCGCGACCGCTCCGTCCGCGCCGAGCTCTACCGACTTGACCATCCCGAGCTCCGTGATGGGTCGGTTGATCTCCGGGTCGTTCACCGTCGCCAGTGCTTCGCGCACCGCGTCTTCCGTAGCCATAAGGACGATGGTACGGCGCGGCAGCCATGCCCCGGAAAGCCTGTCAGCGGTCGTCTACGTCACGTCCCGGCGACCGATCTGCCGGGAATACCCCGTGCTCGCGGTGACCGTTGCCCCGCACCTCCAGCTCCTTCATCAGGTCCTGGAGCTCCGAGCGCATCCAGTCGCGGGTGGCGACCTCGCCGAGGCCGATGCGCAGGGCGGCGATTTCCCTGGTCAGGTACTCGGTGTCGGCGATCGACCGCTCGTTCTGCTTGCGGTCCTGTTCGAGGTTGACCCGGTCGCGGTCGTCCTGCCGGTTCTGCGCGAGCAGGATCAGCGGGGCGGCGTAGGAGGCCTGCAGGGACAGGACCAGGGTCAGGAAGATGAACGGGTACTCGTCCCAGCGCAGGTCGCTCGGTGCGGCGATGTTCCACAGCACCCACACGACGATCACGACCGTCATCCAGACGAGGAACCGCCCGGTGCCGATGAAGCGCGCGATGCGCTCCGAGAACCGTCCGAAGGCCTCCGGGTCCCACTCGGGCAGGATGCGGCGGCGTGGCGGGCGGGGTTGGTCGAGGCGCGGGCGGGGCGCCCGGGTGGTCGCGGTGGCGCCCGATGCCACGCGCTCGCGTGTGCCCTCCCGCTCAGGAGCCATGGGCCGCCACCCCCTCGCCCGTCTCCTCGTCCAGGTGGAACTCCGTCTCCCGCCAGTCCTCGGGCAGCATGTGGTCCAGTACGTCGTCCACGGTCACCGCGCCCAGCAGCGACCCGGACTCGTCGACGACGGGCGCGGCGACCATGTCGTACGTCGCGAAGAACCCGGCGACGACCGGCAGCGCGGCGTCCGGATCCAGTGCCTCCAGCGCCTCGTCGACGAGCGAGCTGACGAGGGTGTACGGCGGGTCGCGCAGCAGGCGCTGGAAGTGGACCGTGCCGAGGTACTTGCCGGTGGGTGTCTCGTCGGGTGGGCGGCAGACGTAGACCTGGGCGGCGAGGGCGGGGGACAGGTCGGGATTGCGGACCCGGGCGAGGGCGTCGGCGACGGTGGCGTCGGGGCGCAGGATGATCGGCTCCGTCGTCATCAGACCGCCGGCCGTGTGCTCCTCGTACGCCATCAGACGGCGCATGTCGGCCGCGTCGCCGGGCTGCATCAGGCTCAGCAGCCGCTCCTGGTCGTCCTCGGGCAGCTCGCCGAGCAGGTCGGCCGCGTCGTCCGGGTCCATGGCCTCCAGGACGTCCGCGGCGCGCTCCTCCTTCAGCTTGCCGAGGATCTCGATCTGGTCGTCCTCCGGAAGCTCTTCGAGTACGTCGGCGAGGCGGTCGTCGTCGAGGGCGGCGGCGACCTCGGCACGGCGCTTGGGGGAGAGGTGGTGCAGGACGTTGGCGAGGTCGGCGGGGCGCAACTGCTCGAAGGTGGCCAGCAGGCTCTCGGCGCCCTGCCCCTTCTCCTCCGCGGAGAAGCCGGTCACGGCGGACCACTCGACGGTCAGCGACTCGCCCTTGGCGCGCCGGAAGGTGCCGCTCCGGCCGCCCTTCCGTACGAACACCTTGTCGATCTCCCACTCCCGGCGGGCCGGCAACTGGTGCACCGACAGATCGAGGACGGTGACCTCCTCGCCGGTCTCGACGAGGGTGACGCGCCGGTCGAGCAGCTCGCCGAAGACGAGGCGCTCGGTGGGACGCTGCTCGAAGCGGCGGACGTTGAGCACGCCGGTGGTGATGACCTGGCCGGACTCGATGCTGGTGACGCGGGTCATGGGCAGGAAGATGCGGCGCCGGGTGGAGAGTTCGACGACGAGGCCGAGCAGGCGCGGGGGGCGCCGGCCGACGCGCAGCATGACGACCAGATCGCGGACGCGGCCCACCTGGTCGCCGTTCGGGTCGAAGGCGGCGATGTCGGCGAGGTGCGAGACGAAGATCCGGGGGGCGCCGGCTGCCATGGCTGCGGCTCCTTTGTGTGCGGGGTGTGCCGTGTTGCTGTCGCTGTTTGTTCGCTGTTTCGCATGCTGTGCCGGTTTTCCGAATTGCCCGCTCGGGTGGGCTTCAGGCTAGCCCGTCCGGATCCGATACGCCCTGGTGAGCGGTCCGGACGGACTGGCTCCGCCGGGGACCTGACCGCCCGGTACGCTGCCGTACGCCGCTCGGGTCCCATGACAGAAAGGCAGCCCCACCTGTGACTGCGATTCCCCAGGGTCGTACTCGCCGGGCCGCGCTGGTGAGCGCCGTGTGCGCCCTGGTCGTGTCGGGAACGGCACTGACGGGATGCAGCGAGGACCCCGACGAGGGCACCAACGGGGTCGGTAAGCTCCCCGCCGCCGAGATCCAGCGCAAGACCCGAGCGGCGGCCGACGCCACCGACGCGGTACGCCTCTCCGGGAACGTGGTGACCAGCGGGCGCACTTACAAACTCGACATGCGGCTGAAGTCCGACGGCGCGACCGGGTCGGTCACCGTGCGGGGGGCGACGTTCCAGCTGCTGCGGATCGGTGAGCAGCTGTATCTGAAGGCCGACGCCGGTTTCTGGAGCGATGCGGGCGCGCAGGGCGGCGCGGACAAGACGGACACCGCGGCCGCGGACAAGCTGAACGGCAAGTTCGTCAAGGTGCCACAGGGCGACCCCTCGTACAAGAAGTTCAGCGGCTTCACCGACAAGGACGTCCTCCTCGACGGCCTGCTGACCCTCCACGGCACGCTGGCGACCGACGGCCACCACGAGCAGGCCGGCACTCGCACCATCCGCATCACCGGTGACGCGGGCTCCGGCGGCACCCTCGACGTCTCCCTGGAGGGCACCCCGTACCCCCTGCGCCTGACCCGGGCCGGCGGCGCGGGCACCCTGACCTTCTCGTCCTGGGGCGAGGACTTCACCCTGGAGAAGCCGGCGAAGGACGAGACGGTGGACTACGGCAGGCAGCTGCCGACGTCGTGACCGCCTATCGGCGCCGCTTCTTCTTCAGCAGTAGCCGAGGAAGCCCCGCGGGGATCGGCTGACGCGTCGTCGCCGGAGAAGGCAGCGGCGCCTCGGCCAGGGAGCCGTCCGGCAGCGGGGCGATGGTTCCCGTCGGCTCCAGGCGCAGCACCCGGCACTCGCGGGCCCAGCGGGACGGCATGGCCTCGCCGTCGGGAGCGTTGAGCCGCTTGCCCTTCAGCTCGCCGACCGTCGCCTCCCACTCCTCGGAGTCCGGTGCGAGCTCGACGACCTTCGCGCTCCAGGAGACCAGCCGACCGCCCTTGTCCTTGCTGCGGACCGTCACCTCGGCCGCGGCCCCGTCGGCCAGCCCCGGCAGCGGCTGCTCGCCCGGCCCGTCGCCCACGACACACGCCGCACCCTCATGCCACACGTGCCACAGCGCCCGGGCCGGGACACCGGGGCCCTTGACCCAGATGAGGCCGGACTTCTTCGTGGCCTCCTCGACGAGGGCCTGGTCGAGCAGCTCGCTTGTCATGGCCCAAGACTAACCAGCGGTCTCCGGCCCGGTCAGAGCCATCCGTTCCGCTTCAGCGTGCGGTGGATGCCCAGACAGATGGCCACCGTGATGCTCATGATCACCGGGTAGCCGTACTTCCAGTGCAGCTCGGGCATGTGCTTGAAGTTCATCCCGTACACACCGCACACCATCGTCGGTACGGCGATGATCGCGGCCCACGACGTGATCTTCCGCATGTCCTCGTTCTGCGCCACGGACGCCTGCGCGAGGTTGGCCTGGAGGATCGAGTTGAGGAGTTCGTCGAAGCCGATGACCTGCTCCTGCACCCGGGCGAGGTGGTCGGCGACGTCCCGGAAGTACTTCTGGATGTCCGGGTCGATCAGCCGCATCGGCCGCTCGCTCAGCAGCTGCATGGGCCGCAGCAGGGGCGACACCGCACGCTTGAACTCCAGCACCTCACGCTTGAGTTGGTAGATCCGCCCCGCGTCCGTACCGCGCGGCGTCCCCTTCCGGCCCGGCGAGAACACCTCCGTCTCCACCTCGTCGATGTCGTCCTGCACCGCGTCGGCGACGGCGACATATCCGTCGACGACATGGTCGGCGATCGCGTGCAGCACGGCCGACGGACCCTTGGCGAGCAGCTCGGGGTCGTCCTGCAGCCGGTGCCGCAGCGCCCGCAGCGAGCCCTGGCCGCCGTGCCGGACGGTGATGAAGAAGTCCCGCCCGGTGAAGCACATGACCTCGCCGGTCTCGACGATCTCGCTGTTGGCGGTGAGTTCGTCGTGCTCGACGTAGTGGATGGTCTTGAAGACGGTGAACAGGGAGTCGTCGTACCGCTCCAGCTTGGGGCGCTGGTGCGCCTGCACCGCGTCCTCCACGGCCAGCGGGTGCAGCCCGAACTCGCCGGCGATACCGGAGAATTCGGCCTCGGTCGGCTCGTGCAGACCGATCCACACGAAGCCGCCGTCACGCCGCACCTGACGCATCGCCTCGTGCGGGGTCAGGGGCTTCGAGCTCTCGACGCGGGCGCCGTTCCGGTAGACGGCGCAGTCGACCACGGCGGAGGGCGTCGCGGGGTCGCGGGTGGTGTCGTACGCGCCGGTGTCCTTGCGCAGCGAGACGCGGGACGGGCGGACCACGGCGCGCAGGTCGCGGATCATCGACATGGGCAGGGCTCCTTCGCAACGGGCAACGAAGCGCGGAAGGCTGCCGGACGGGTGGAACTGCCCGGAATGGGGACGTCCTGACCTCAGGATGTTTGGCACGTCCACAAAGCGGGGAGCACCGCACCGTCGCGGTGGCGGGCTTCGTTGCTGATTCAGATCAGACAGATCAGGCAAAGCGAAACGAAGTGCTCTTCCGTGTGAGGACGCGAGCGTGAAAGGGCGGCGGTCAGCCGGAGCGGAACAGCCGAATCAGCTACATCAACGGCGGGAAGAGCGAGTGGTACTGCACGGTCGACTTCGATCCATGACAGCCCCACCTCCTCCGGCCGGTCCCTCGTGAGGGACGTTCCATACCCCGTTCGGGGTTCCCCGTAGGGGAGTCAAACTTGGCGTCGGGACTCGATCGCGACGCTTCTGCGTGCTGCCCCGAACACCGGGCAAGAGTATCAGCCGACTGAAGTGTCAAGGCGCTGCTTTGCCCGGTACTGACGAGTTCTATGCTCGCGGCATGGCTGATGTTCTTCCTCTGGTCGAGGCCCGGTTGCGCACCGCGCTGGGCGAACCGGACGCGCGCGCGGCGGTCACCTTCCTCGGTACGGACCGCATCGAGGTGCTCCGTTTCCAGGAGGGCGACATCGTCCGCTACGCCACGCTCGGCATGGCCGCGCAGCCGATGAGCGACCCCACCGCGGTGCTCGCCGACCCGGTCAAGGGCCCGCGCGCCGAGCTGATCCTCTCCGTCCGTGCCGGCGTCGCCGACACCGACAAGGTGCTCCGCCCGCTCGCCGTACTCGCCGCGTCCCCGCAGGTGGAGGGCGTGATCGTGGCGCCCGGCGCCTCCCTGGACGTCGGCGAGCCGCTGTGGCCCGGCGCCCCGTTCACCTCGGTCCTGGTCGCCGAGCCGGGTGGCCTGGTGGAGGACCTGGAACTCGACGAGCCCGCCGACCCCGTGCGCTTCCTGCCGCTGCTCCCCATGACCCCGAACGAGGCCGCCTGGAAGCGCGTGCACGGCGCCCAGGCCCTCCAGGAGCGCTGGCTGACGAACGGGACGGACCTTCGCGACCCCACCCGCACATCCGTCCCGCTGGAGTGACCGTGGCGTGAGGAACCTCACCAACCGGTGGCTGAAAACCGTCAGTTGGCGAACACGGTGACGCTGTCCTCGACCGCGTGCTTCGTTTCCAGTTCCCCGGCATCGTGCGCGAGCGCCTTCCGCCGTACGACGACCACGAGCGCGCCCGCGACAGCCGTGACCGCCGCCACCACGAACGGGACGTGGATGCTGGCGGTCCACTCCTCGATCCTCGGCGCGAAGAAGGGCGCGGCCGCCGCCGCGAACCAGCGCACGAAGTTGTAGCCCGCGCTCGCCACGGGGCGGGGAGCGTCGGAGACGCCGAGCGCCAGCTCCGTATAGACGGTGTTGTTCACGCCGATGAACGCGCCGGACAGGACCGTGCAGACGACCGCGGTGGTGTGGCCGCCGTAGCCGAGGACGAGCACGTCCACGGCGAGCAGCACCAGCGAGCCGCCGAGCACCTTCAGCGAACCGAACCGCTCCTGCAGGCGCGGCGCCACGATCACCGAGAACACGGCGAGCAGCACACCCCAGGCGAAGAACACCGCACCCGACCGGTACGGGCTCATGTCCAGCACGAACGGCGTGAAGGCCAGCACGGTGAAGAACGTGTAGTTGTAGAAGAACGCCGAGACCGCCGCGGACGCGAGGCCGCCGTGACCGAGCGCCTTGAGCGGGTCCAGGAGCGAGGTCCTGCGGGCCGGTTTCGGCTGCTCCTTCAGGAACACGGCGATGCACAGGAAGCCGACGGCCATCAGGAAGGCCGTACCGAAGAACGGGTAGCGCCAGCTGGCGTCCCCGAGCAGCGCGCCCAGCAGCGGCCCGCACGCCATGCCGAGGCCGAGGGCGGACTCGTACAGCAGGATCGCCGCCGCGCTCCCCCCGGCCGCCGCGCCGACGATGACGGCGAGGGCCGTGGAGACGAAGAGCGCGTTGCCGAGCCCCCAGCCGGCCCGGAAGCCGACCAGTTCGCCGACCGATCCGGACGTGCCCGCGAGCCCGGCGAAGACGACCACGAACGCGAGGCCGAGCAGCAGGGTCTTGCGGCCGCCGATCCGGCTGGAGACGAAGCCGGTGACCAGCATCGCCACGGCGGTGATGAGGAAGTACGAGGTGAAGAGCAGGGAGACCTGTCCGGCCGTGGCGTTCAGGCCGCTCGCGATGGACGGCAGGATCGGGTCGACCAGTCCGATGCCCATGAAGGCGACGACGGACGCACCGGCGGTCGCCCACACGGCCGTCGGCTGACGCAGAGAGATAGATGGCATATACACATACTAAGTTAGGCATGCTAACGATGCAAAGCCGGACCCGCCTCCTTCGTGAACCGTTTCCGCCCGGACGGGTGATCGTCCTTGACGTGACGCACGAGGGGTAGGACCGTGGGGCTCTATGAGGGGCGAACCCAGTTGCCCGAAGTGTGGTGGCCGGGTCAGGGCTCCCGGACTCTTCGCCGACACCTGGCAATGCGATGTGCACGGCACCGTGCATCCGGTGCAGCCCGTGATCCCGCCCAGCGTCGAGGCCCTCGGAGTTGTGGTGCACCGCACGCAGGTGCCGGTGTGGATGCCGTGGCCGCTGCCGATCGGCTGGCTGTTCACGGGTGTCGCCAGTGCGGGCGACGACCGCAGTGGCGGCCGCGCGACCGCCGTGGCCTGCTCCGGACCCGGCCCGCTCGGCGGCATGGGCGAGTTGATCCTGGTCGCCGAGGAACTCGGCGTCGGCCTCGGCGCGCGCTACGCGGGCATGGACGGACCGGACCCGGGGCCGCACATGAACGTCGAGAAGCCACCCCAGGCCAAGGTGCTGGCCGCCGGCCGCCCGACCCCGCTGTGGCATGTCTCCGGCACCCCCGAGGACCGCGCCGTCTTCGCGGGGGAGGCGCTCGGGATGTGGCTGTGGGCGGTCGTGTGGCCCGAGCAGTCCGGGTTGTTGATGTACGACGAGCTGGTGCTGACGGACCTGCGGGATGCGGGGGCGGAGGTGGAGTTGGTGCCCTGCGGGGCGCTGTCGCCGCGCTTGCTCGAGCCGTAGGGCGCCTAAGGGCTCGGGTGGCTTGTCTGGGTGACTTGTGTGGTGTGCGGCTGCAGGTTGTTCGTGGGTTGCTCGCGATTGTTGTTCGTGGGTTGCTCGCGCAGTTCCTCGCGCCCCTGGGTGAGTCCATGTAAGGGGCGCTCGGCCGTACGGCTGTGACAGTAGTCGTTGAAAATGCGGTTATCCTTGAGCGTCCCCTTCCGTGCCGTCACCGACTGGAGTTCGCGTCGTGCGTATCGATCTGCACACCCACTCCACCGCCTCCGACGGCACGGACACCCCGGCCGAGCTGGTGCGTAATGCCGCTGCGGCCGGGCTGGATGTCGTGGCGCTCACCGATCACGACACCACTCGCGGGTACGCCGAGGCGATCGCCGCGCTGCCGTCGGGGCTGAGCCTCGTCACCGGTGCCGAGCTGTCCTGCCGTATCGACGGCATCAGCATGCACATGCTGGCCTACCTCTTCGATCCCGAGGAGCCGGCGCTGCTCGCCGAGCGGGAGTTGGTGCGCGACGACCGGGTGCCCCGGGCCCAGGGCATGGTCGCCAAGCTGAACGAGCTGGGCGTGCCCGTCACCTGGGAGCAGGTGCTGCGGATCGCCGGTGACGGCTCGGTCGGCCGGCCGCATGTCGCCACCGCGCTGGTCGAACTCGGGGTCGTACCGACCGTGGGGGACGCCTTCACGCAGGACTGGCTGGCCGACGGCGGGCGGGCCTTCGTGGAGAAGCACGAGACCGATCCGTTCGAGGCGATCCGGCTGATCAAGGCCGCGGGCGGCGTCGCCGTCTTCGCGCATCCGGCCGCCAGCAAGCGGGGCCGTACGGTGCCGGAGTCCGCGATCGCCGACATGGCTGAGGCCGGGCTCGACGGCATCGAGGTCGACCACATGGACCACGATCCCGATACGCGCGCGCGGTTGCGCGGGCTCGCGAAGGAGCTCGGGCTGCTGACGACCGGGTCCAGCGACTACCACGGCAGCCGCAAGACGTGTGTACTCGGCGAGTACACGACGGATCCCGAGGTGTACGGCGAGATCACACGACGGGCGACCGGGGCGTTTCCCGTCCCGGGGGCCGGCGGGGTCTAGGCCGGAGACCTTCACGTCCTTTTCGAGGCACCCGGCGCTGTCGGCCGTGCCCACCCGTTCCGCCCTGCGGAACGTTTGCCCGCAGCGGTAGCCCAGTTCAGCTCAGTCCTGCCTGCCCACCGCTCACTTCCTCCACTTCGCAAGGCCCATCACCCATGTTCGACCTCGCCGTCTTCGGCTCCCTGTTCCTGACCCTCTTCGTCATCATGGATCCCCCCGGGATCACCCCGATCTTCCTCGCGCTCACCGCCGGCCGCCCGGCCAAGGTGCAGAAGCGGATGGCCTTCCAGGCCGTCTGTGTGGCGGGCGGTGTGATCACGGTGTTCGGGCTCCTCGGCCACCAGATCCTCAACTACCTGCATGTCTCCGTCCCCGCGCTGATGATCGCGGGCGGGCTGCTGCTCCTGCTGATCGCGCTCGACCTGCTCACCGGCAAGACCGACGAGCCCAAGCAGACCAAGGACGTCAACGTCGCCCTCGTCCCGCTGGGCATGCCGCTGCTGGCCGGGCCGGGTGCGATCGTGTCGGTCATCCTCGCCGTGCAGAAGGCCGACGGCGTCGGCATGCAGGTGTCGGTGTGGACGGCGATCCTCGCCATCCACGTCGTGCTGTGGCTCGTGATGCGGTACTCGCTGCTGATCATCCGGGTCATCAAGGACGGGGGCGTGGTCCTGGTGACGCGGCTCGCGGGCATGATGCTGTCGGCGATCGCCGTGCAGCAGATCATCAACGGCGTCACGCAGGTGATCCAGGGGGCCTGAGCCCGGGCGGAGTATGCGCGAAGCCCCCGCACGGCCTGAGTGCCGTGCGGGGGCTTCGAAGCTTCCGCGGTGATCCGCGTCTGTTATGAGGCCGTGGTCTCGGCCGGTCGGATCCAGAGCCGCTGACCGATTGCCGCGGCCTGCTGAACGATCCGGTTGACGGAGGCGGCGTCCACGACGGTGCTGTCCACGGGTGTGCCGTCGACCTCGTCGAGTCGCATGATTTCGAAGCGCATGGCTTCTCCCTTCGTCTGGTCATCCTCCTGAGGAGAACTACTGGGTTCACACTTGGTTACACACGTATGCAACGGCCTGCGTGTTACAAACATTCCCTACGCTAAAGAAATTTTTCGAACGGCTAACTACTGACCAGTAAGTGGCTGGTGAGAGATCGCCGCGGGACTGACGGGGACCGGTTGTGTTCGCAGCGTGACCGCCAGGACAATGGAGGCGATGAACGACGACCTCGCGGCACTCGCCGCCCGCATCGACCACACCAACGGGCTGCTGCAACGCATGCTCGCCGAGGTGGCGAAGACGCCCTCGACCCATGCGATCTTCGTCGACGCGGGCTATCTGTACGCCGCCGCGGGACGGCTCGTCGCCGGCACGGAGGACCGCCGGGCGTTCGACCTGGACGCCGAGGGGCTGATCGAGGCGCTCATCGACCGGGCACGCACGATCTTCGCGGACAGCAGGCTGCTGCGGGTCTACTGGTACGACGGTGCTCGGCGCCGTATCCACACGGCGGAGCAGCAGTCCATCGCCGAGCTCCCCGATGTGAAGGTGCGGCTGGGCAACCTCAACGCCAACAACCAGCAGAAGGGCGTCGACTCACTGATCAGGACCGACCTGGAGTCCCTCGCCAGACACCGCGCCATCAGCGACGCGGCACTCCTCGGCGGGGACGAGGACCTGGTGTCGGCGGTCGAGGCGGCGCAGGGGTACGGGGCGCGGGTGCACCTGTGGGGCATCGAGGCGCCGGAAGGCCGCAACCAGGCCGAGCCCCTGCTCTGGGAGGTCGACAGCCAGCGCACCCTCGACCTCGACTTCTTCAAGCCCTACGTCTCCCGGCGCACGGCCGCCGCGTACGAGGCGGCGGGGGCCCGTCCGACGCGGGAGGACGTCCGGTTCGTCGGCGCGCAGATCGCCGCGAAGTGGCTCGCGGCGCGCGGGCGGGAGTCACTGGTCGAGCTGCTGCCCGGGCACCCGTACCTCCCCGGGGCGGTGGACCAGGACCTGCTGGTGGAGGCGGAGGGGCTGCTGCAGTACTCGCTGCGCGGGCAGGCGGAGCTGCGGCGGGCGCTGCGGGACGGGTTCTGGGAGCACCTGCAGGCGCAGTACTAGGGCCCTAGGCTTCTGCCGGGCGTGCGCTCTCGCCGTCGACGGTCTCCCAGAAGTCGGCCACGGCCTCGGCGGTGCGCAGGGGCTGGTCGGCGTTGGGGGAGTGCTCGGCGCCGGGGATGATCGTCCGGCGGGCGTTCAGCCGTGCGGCCATGTCGTCCAGGACCGGGACCGCCCAGGTGTCGTCGCTGGCACCCGACAGGACGTGGAACGGGAGCGGTACGGCGGCCAGTTCGTCGACGCGGTCCGGTTCCGTGCACAACTGGCGTCCCGTCGCGAGGAGTTGCGCGGGCTTCGTGCCGAGCCAACGGCGCCGCAGCAGCTCCTGGCCGCCGATGCCGCGCGCCGGCCCGCCGACCTCCTCGGGCGGACCCATGGCGAGGATCGCATCCCAGGTCTCTGCCATGGTCATCACCGCGAGCGCGTCCCGCAGCAGCTTCACGCGCTGTTGCTGGGAGTCGGAGATCTGGGCGGGGCCCGACGCCATGAGGGTGAGTGAGCGGAACGGAGAGTGGTCGAGGAGGACGGCCGCACGGGCGATCTGGCCGCCGAGGGAGTGGCCGAAGAGGTGCAGGGGGGAGTCGGGGGTGCCTCCCAGGGCTGCCGCCTGGGCGAGGACGTCCCGGGCCAACTCGTCCTGCGCGTAAGCGGATTCGTCGCGCTCCGGGCCGTCCGACTCGTGCTGTCCGCGACCGTCGACGGCGACCGTACGGTAGCCGCGCGCCGCGAGCGGCTCGTGCATCAGCGTGAAGTCCTCCTTGCTGCCGGTGAATCCGGGGAGCAGCAGGGCCACGCCTCGGGGCTCGACGCCGGGGGCGGCGGGAGAGTCGACGACGGCGAAGGTCCCGCGCGAGGTGCTGAGGGGGTAGGCGCGGGCGTTCGGGGGCGGCGTGAAGGCGGGTTGGGTGGTCACGGGGGGAGGGTAGCCGGTGCGCCGCCAGAGCCCTACCTGGCGGTTCGGGTGGGGCGGTGGGCTGGTCCTGCGCGGGGGGCCTGTGGGGCGGCTCGGGGGTGGCGGGGCCCCGGCCCCGCGTAAGGCGGCCCGGGTACGCCGACGGCCCGGCCCCGCGTGAGGCGGGACCGGGCCGTCGTACGGGAGATCAGCTCTCCGCGGGCTCCGTGGCGGCCGTGACCTTACGGGTACGGCGCACCTTGGGCTTCGCCTCGGCCGTGGCGTCGGCGGCCTCCACGGTCGCCGCGGCCTTGCGGGTACGGCGACGGGGCGCGGGCGCCTCCGTGGCCGTCGGCTCCTGCGTGGCCTGGGCCGGGATGTCCGCGGCCGAGGTGGCAGTGGCGGTGGCCTGGGTGGCGGATGCCGCGGTCTTGCGGGTGCGGCGTGCCTTGGGCTTGGCCTCCGTGGCCTCGGCCGTGTCGACGGCGGCCTCGGCTGCGGCCGTTGCCTTGCGGGTGCGCCGAGGCTTGGCCTCGGCGGCCTCCGGCTCCGCGATGCTCGCCGCGGCCTTGCGCGTACGGCGCGGCTTCGCCTCCGTGCCCTCGGCCGTGTCCACGGCGGCCTCGGCCGTGGCCGTGGCCTTGCGCGTACGGCGCGTCCTGGGCTTGGCCTCCGCGGACTCGGCGGTGTCGACGGCAGCCTCTGCGGCAGCGGCCGTTGCCTTGCGGGTGCGCTTGGGCTTCGCCTCGGCGGCCTCCGGCTCCCCGGCCGTCTGCGCCGGGATGTCGGCGGCCTCGGTGACGGACGCCGCGGTCTTGCGGGTGCGGCGCGTCTTGGGCTTGGCGTCGGTGGCCTCGGCCGTGTCGACGGCCGTCTCGGCAGCGGTCGTTGCCTTACGGGTCGTCCGGCGGCGCGGCTTGGACTCCTCCGCCACCTCCGGGGTCTCCTGTGCGGCTTCGGTGGTGGCCTCGGCCGTGTCGACCGCGGTTTCGGCGGCCGCCGTTGCCTTGCGGGTGCGGCGGCGCGGCTTGGTGGCGGGAGCCTCCTCGGGCTCCGAGACCTGCTCGGCCGCAGGAGCCGTAGCGGGCTCGGACGCCTGCACGGCCTCCGTGACCTTCGCCGGCTCCGAGACCGTCGTGGCCTCCGCCTCCGGCGTAACCGCCTCGGCCGAAGTGGCCTTCGGCTCCGCCGACTTGCGCGTCCGGCGGCGGCGCGGCTTCGCCGCGGCCTCCTCGGAGGCGTCCAGGGACGGGCCCTCCGCCGTCGCGACGGCCGACTCAGCGGTCTCCGCGGGCTCGGGCGCCGAGGAAGTGGCCGTCACGGCAGCGGTCGGCTCCGAGGACGCCCCGCCGCGGGTGCGGCGACGGCGGCGCGGGGTGCGAGGCGCGGTCACGGACTCCGCCGTGGTGGCCTCGACGGTCTCGTCCGCCGTCGCGGGACCGGCGGCCGGCGCCGGCGTCCCGTCCAGGGATGCTCCGCCGCGCGTACGGCGGCGGCGACGCGGCGTGCGTGCCGGGCGCTCGCGGTCCGACGCGGACGAGGACCCGGACGAGCGGGACTCGTCCCGGCCGCCCCGGCCACCGCGACCGCGCGCACCGCGTCCGCCGGTCTCGCCGAGGTCCTCCAGCTCCTCCGCCGCCAGCCCGGCGCGCTTACGCTCCGCGCGGGGCAGGACGCCCTTGGTGCCTGCGGGGATGTTCAGTTCCTCGAAGAGGTGCGGGGACGTGGAGTACGTCTCCGGCGGGTCGTTGAAGTCGAGCTCCAGCGCCTTGTTGATCAGCTGCCAGCGCGGGATGTCGTCCCAGTCGACGAGGGTGATCGCGATGCCCTTGGCGCCCGCGCGGCCGGTGCGGCCGATGCGGTGCAGGTACGTCTTCTCCTCTTCCGGCGACTGGTAGTTGATGACGTGCGTCACGCCCTCGACGTCGATGCCGCGGGCGGCGACGTCGGTGCAGACGAGGACGTCCACCTTGCCGTTGCGGAAGGCGCGCAGGGCCTGCTCGCGGGCGCCCTGGCCGAGGTCGCCGTGGACCGCGCCGGCGGCGAAACCGCGCTGCTGGAGCTGGTCGGCGAGGTCGGCCGCGGTGCGCTTCGTACGGCAGAAGACCATGGCCAGTCCCCGGCCGTCGGCCTGCAGTATGCGCGCGACCATCTCGGGCTTGTCCATGTTGTGCGCGCGGTAGACGAACTGCGCGGTGTTCGCGACCGTCGCGCCCTCGTCGTCCGGCGCGGTGGCGCGGATGTGGGTGGGCTGCGACATGTAGCGGCGCGCGAGGCCGATGACCGCGCCCGGCATGGTCGCCGAGAACAGCATGGTCTGGCGGCGGGCCGGCAGCATGTTGATGATCTTCTCGACGTCGGGCAGGAAGCCCAGGTCGAGCATCTCGTCGGCCTCGTCGAGGACGAGCGCCTTGATGTGCTTGAGGTCGAGCTTCTTCTGGCCCGCGAGGTCCAGCAGTCGGCCCGGGGTGCCGACGATGACGTCGACGCCCTTCTTGAGGGCCTCGACCTGGGGCTCGTAGGCCCGGCCGCCGTAGATGGCAAGGACGCGGACGTTGCGCACCTTGCCCGCGGTCAGCAGGTCGTTGGTGACCTGCGTGCACAGCTCGCGCGTGGGGACGACGACGAGCGCCTGCGGGGCGTCGGTGAGGGCCTCGGGCTTGGCGCGACCGGCCTCCACGTCGGCGGGGACGGTGACGCGCTCCAGGAGCGGGAGACCGAAGCCCAGCGTCTTGCCGGTACCGGTCTTGGCCTGGCCGATGACGTCCGTGCCGGAGAGGGCGACGGGGAGGGTCATCTCCTGGATGGGGAAGGGGTTGACGATGCCGACGGCCTCAAGGGCCTCGGCGGTCTCGGGAAGGATTCCGAGCTCTCGGAAAGTCGTAGTCAGGGTGCTGCCTCTTCTGTGTACGCGGTGCGAGGCGAGCGCGGGGGTCTTGACGGACCGTGCCGGGGACGTCGGCTGCCATACGGTCGGGCCGTAAGGCACGGGACCACTGCCGACGCTCTAGCGCTCGTACCGCTGAGGGTGTCCCCCTCCGGGCTCCGTACGCAGAGTGCCGTACGGCCGTGGAGGGCTGTCGGGTCGGAGCCGATCGGGCCACCGACCGGGCATCCTCATAACGTGCGGCCCGTCGAGATACGTCTGAGTACTCAGCGGGCGCATTACCACCATACCCCGGAAACGCGCACATGCGATGGCCGAATTGGTCACGTAGTCGGCGTCACAGTCATTGACCAGGGCCTTCCCGGACGCGGTGAGCGGGCTATTGTGCGCTTCATGACGACGCCTGACAACACCCCTGACGCCCCCGACACCGCTGACTCCACCGTCGAACACACCGGGGTCGCCGCCCAGGACTGGGCGCAGGCCTCCGCCGATCCGCAGTACCGGGCCGCTGTCGTGGACCTGCTGGGCGCGCTGGCCTACGGGGAGCTGGCGGCGTTCGAGCGGCTGGCGGAGGACGCCAAGCTGGCGCCGACGCTGGCGGACAAGGCGGAGCTGGCGAAGATGGCGTCGGCGGAGTTCCACCACTACGAGAAGCTGCGGGACCGGCTGACCGAGATCGGGGCCGAGCCGACGGAGTCCATGGAGCCGTTCGTCGCGGCGCTGGACGGGTTCCACAAGCAGACGGCGCCTTCCGACTGGCTGGAAGGGCTGGTCAAGGCGTACGTCGGTGACTCGATCGCCAGTGACTTCTACCGGGAGGTCGCGGCTCGGCTCGACTCGGACACGCGGGGGCTGGTGCTGGCCGTGCTCGATGACACCGGGCATGCGTCGTTCGCGGTGGAGAAGGTGCGGGCCGCTATCGATGCCGATCCTCGTGTGGGTGGGCGGCTTGCGTTGTGGGCTCGGCGGTTGATGGGGGAGGCGCTGTCGCAGTCGCAGCGGGTGGTGGCCGACCGGGATGCGTTGTCGACGATGCTTGTGGGTGGGGTCGCGGACGGGTTCGATCTCGCGGAGGTCGGGCGGATGTTCTCGCGGATTACTGAGGCGCACACCAAGCGGATGGCTGCGCTGGGGTTGGCCGCGTAGGTTTTCGCCCCCGCCGCCCCTACCCGTCCCCTCCTCAAGGGGCGCTGCCCCTTCGACCCCGCCCCTGGGGGCTGCCGCCCCCAGACCCCCGCTTCGGCCCTGAACGGGCCTCGTCCTCAAACGCCGGACGGGCTGGATTGCCTGGGTCGGTGCTGAGGGGTGAGGCCCCTTGCGGGTGGGTGGGGGCTAGGGATGGTGTGGCCTGTCCTCAAGGGCCGGACGGGCTGGGATTGTCTGGACCGGCGCCGAGGGATGAAGCCCTGCGTGGCGCGTCCTCGAACGCCGGATGGGCTGGGGGTGCGGGCCGGCGGGGTTGAGGGGCCGAGCTCCCTGTGGCGTCAAGGGGTCGGCGGCCGGTCCTCTGGGTCTACGCGGTCGCCGAGTGGCGGTGGAGTCTTCCCGCGGGGCGTACCAGCAGGGAGAGGGAGGCGGTGGAGACCGTTGCCGCGCCGATGAGGATCAGGAAGAGGTTGCCGAAGTCCAGCGCGGTGTGCGTGATGAAGGCGCCGAAGAGGGCGCCGGCGACACCCGTCGGCAGGACCAGGGAACGGGCCGGGAGACGGTGCGGCAGGCGGTGGGCGGCAGCCCATGCCAGGGCCAGGCCGAGGATCGCGGAGCTGAGCGCTTCCAAGAGCATGTTGGGGTCCCTCCCACATGGCCGGCCTGCTCGAAACGGTCGTAGCCCGTCATACCCCTGACCTGCGGAATGCAATCCTCCCCTGTGGTTGGTCTGTGCTCCATCCGTGGAGAAATCTCATGCATGGGGAAATCTCATGCGTGGGAAACGGAGGGGCCCGGCGACCGTAGTCGTCGGGCCCCTCCCGTCACGCCTGTCCGGCGGCGCCTTCCTACAGCGCGCCGAAGCCCACCTTGCGCGGGGCCGGCTCGCCGAGCTCCACGTACGCGAGGCGTTCGGCCGGGACCAGGACCTTGCGGCCGTGCTCGTCCACGAGGGTCAGCAGCTGTGACTTCCCGGCCAGTGCCTCGGACACGGCCCGCTCGACCTCCTCGGCACTCTGACCGCTCTCCAGAACGATCTCGCGGGGCGCGTGCTGCACGCCGATCTTGACCTCCACGGCTATGTCCCTCCGACGGTCAGTGAAGTGCGCGACCTTCCGCGCCGTACCCAGCACACATTAGCCCGGTGAGGGGACGTACACGCTCCGCCCGAGAACGCCAGGAGCGAACAGCGGACGGGAACAAACGCCCCGCACACGCGCGTGCGTGTCAGTGGTGCTCCGTACCGTGCAGCGGGAAGCCCGCGATGCCGCGCCACGCCAGGGATGTCAGCAACTGCACCGCCTGGTCGCGCGGGACGCTGCGGTCGCTGTGCAGCCAGGAGCGGGCCACGACCTGGGCGAGGCCGCCGAGACCGGAGGCGAGCAGCATCGACTCCGCGCGCGAGAGGCCGGTGTCCTCGGCGATGACGTCGCAGATCGCCTCGGCGCACTCGTTGGTGACCTTGTCGACGCGCTCGCGCACGGCCGGTTCGTTCGTCAGGTCCGACTCGAAGACCAGGCGGAATGCGCCGCCGTCGTCCTCGACGTACGCGAAGTACGCGTCCATCGTCGCCCGTACGCGCTGCTTGTTGTCGGTCGTCGACGCCAGCGCGTGGCGTACCGCCTGGATCAGGGACTCGCAGTGCTGGTCCAGCAGGGCGAGATACAGGTCGAGCTTGCCCGGGAAGTGCTGGTAGAGCACCGGCTTGCTGACGCCGGCACGCTCGGCGATGTCGTCCATCGCGGCAGCGTGGTAGCCCTGCGCGACGAAGACCTCCTGGGCGGCGCCCAGGAGCTGGTTCCGTCGGGCACGGCGCGGCAGGCGAGTGCCCCGCGGGCGTGCCGCCTCTGTCTGCTCGATGGCTGTCACGCCGCCTCCCAATGTCGTCCACATGCGGTCTGCGCCGCGCCGCCATCGTACTTTTCGGTAACCCTGCTGTGCGCGGTGCGAGCGCAGAATTTCACGGACCGGACGGTGAAGAAAGTCATGCAGAAGGTTTGAAAACGGGCTGGAACGGGCAACAAATTGCCTCATTCCTGCTCAGCAGCGCTCTCTTCCGCGCTCTTTCGCGTTCGGTTACACCTTCGCCGACCGCACTTTCGTTCACCGATAGTCGTCCTCGTCGATGGAGACCACGCGCGCCTGTTCGGCCAGATCGGCCTCGCTGGCCCGGTCCTGGTCCTCGCCGGTCACCGGGTCGTCGCGCTCGGGCCGGACGTCGGCTTGCTGCTCGGCCGCGTCGGCCGTCGGGGCCTCGACGTCGAACTCCTGGGCTTCCTCGGTGTCGTCGTTCACGAACGTGTCGGGATCGGTGGGATCGACGGTCATGGCGGGCTCCCTTCCTTGAACGTCCCCGTGGGGCACAACGTCCCTGGGTGAAACAGGGGTCCATATGCGGGTGCCCTGCGTATGAGCCTAGGAGACACAAGTTCCGGACGCTATGCGATCCGCGGGGGGCCTGCGGGCGATGCGGGTGGGTTTTGCGGGTGCGTTTCAGGCCTGGCGGGCAGGGTCTTACGGCTGCCAGGTGCGTGTGCCATGTCCGTGTGCCATGTCCGTGTGCCATGTACGTGTGCCATGTACGTGTCGACTTGTGACGGCGAACACATGAACCAGGGCGTGATCGTCTCGTAACATTGCCGCATGTCTTCGACCGAACTCCCGTCCGCGCCGGCGACTGCCAATGTGCTGCCCAAGGTGGCGACCGTCAGGGTCGCGGAGGGGGAGCGGCTTCGATCGGTCGGGCTGCCGGGCATCACGCTGACGGTGCGTTCGAGACCACCCGCGCGCAAGGGGCTGCCGCCCGCGCTGTACGTCCACGGACTCGGCGGTTCCTCGCAGAACTGGTCGGCGCTGATGGAGCAGCTCGAAGACGACGTCGACGGTGAGGCCGTCGACCTGCCGGGCTTCGGCGACTCGCCCCCGCCGGACGACGGCGACTACTCGATCACCGCGCACGCACGCGCGGTGATTCGCTATCTCGACGCCTCCGGCCGCGGCCCCGTACACCTCTTCGGCAACTCGCTCGGCGGCGCGGTCACCACGCGCGTCGCAGCGGTACGTCCCGATCTGGTCCGTACGCTCACCCTCGTGTCACCTGCACTGCCGGAAATCCGCGTCCAGCGCACGGCCGCGCCCACGGCACTGCTCGCGGTGCCCGGAGTGACCGCGCTCTTCACCCGGCTCACCCAGGGCTGGACGGCGGAGCAGCGGGTCCGCGGCGTGATGCACCTCTGTTACGGCGCCCCCGAGCGGGTGACTCCGGAAGGATTCCGCAACGCCGTCGAGGAGATGGAGCGGCGGCTGCAACTGCCGTACTTCTGGGACGCGATGACCCGTTCCGCGCGCGGGCTGGTCAACGCCTACACCCTGGGCGGCCAGCACGCGCTGTGGCGCCAGGCCGAGCGGGTGCTGGCACCGACGCTGCTCATCTACGGCGGCCGCGACCAGCTCGTGGGCTACCGCATGCGCCAGAGGGCAGCGCGCGCCTTCCGCGACTCCCGCCTGCTGAGCCTGCCGGAGGCCGGGCACGTGGCGATGATGGAGTACCCGGAGGTGGTCGCCCGGGCGGTCCGTGAACTCCTCGCGGAGACGGCGGAGACGGCGGAGACGGCGGGGTCCGTGGATACGGGGAAGACGGGTGTGTCGGTGTCGGCGACCGATGGGCGCACAGGGCGCGGTGACGGTGCGGCCGGGGCCGCCGGCCGGGGCTCGGAGGACGCCGGCGGCAGGGCCGCCGCCGCGGGCGAGGACGAGGCCGTGACCGAGAACGCGGGGAGCTGAGGCGCGACGTGGGACGCCACAGCCGCCGCGGGTCTGCCGCCAAACGCGACACCGCGGACACAACTGCACGACAGGGCTCTCGGGGAGCACAGCCGGAGACGGGCGCGGCCCAGCGGGGGCCGTCCGCGCCGGGTACGGGATCCGACAGGGTCCCCATGGCGAGGCCGGGTGCGGCTCCGGGAGCGGGGCAGGGCGGTTGGGCGCAGGCCGGTGGCCCCGGCGGTCCTGGTGGGGCTGGCGGTCCCGGTGGTCCCGGCGGTCGCAGGGTGCCCGGTCCGCCGCCCGCTCGGCAGGGGATGACGACGGGTGGGGCGCCGACGTATGGAGGGCGGGGGTTCCCGGACGGCACGCCCGCGCATGGTTTTCCGAGGGTGCCTGATGGCACGCCCGCGCATGGCTTCCCGCGGCTCCCCGACGGCACCCCTGCCCGCGGCGTTCCTCGTCTGCCGGACGGCACTCCCGCCCAGGGCATGCCCCGGTTCGCGGGCGGCACCCCGGCCCACGGCACCCCCCAGGCCCGCGGCGGTCACCCCGAGCAGCGTGAACCGGGCGGTGGCTGGGGTGAATTGAGAGGGCGCACCGGGGTTGCGTACGGGGTTTCCCCGGCGGTCGGCGCTCCTCCGGCGACCGGTGCTCCCCTTCCGCGGCCCCGTCGGGCATCGCCGTCCGAGGGGCCCCGGCAGGACTACGTCGACGCCTTCGACGGGGACGTCGACGTCTTCGCGCGCCGTACGTCCGACGCCGCGCACCCCGCCGACCCGTACGCCTCGGTCACCGACTGGGACACCGAGGCCGGCTCCCGTATCGGCGTCGCGAACGACACCGACCTCGACGACGACGCCCCGCCGACCGGCGAGCCCGTGCCGGCGAAGGGCGCCAAGGGCCGGGCCTTCACCGGCATCGCGGCCGCCGCCGTCGTCACCGTGCTGGCCGTGGTCGTCGCCGGGCAGGTCGCGAAGGGGCGGGAGGGCAGCGACGTACAGTCGCAGTCCGCCGGCGATCAGGCGCGGGACGCCCGTGACTCGGCCTCGCGTAGCGACGGGCGGCCGACGCCGTCCGGGGCGCCGAGCGTGGCGCCGCTGACGTACGAGCAGAAGATCGGCAAGCGATACGCGCTCGGCGCCACGCTCAAGGGCTCGGGGAAGTTCGACGCGGTCCCGGGCATCGACAAGGCGCCCGGCACGGGGCAGAAGTTCACCTACCGCGTGGATGTGGAGCAGGGGCTCGGGCTCGACGGTGAACTCTTCGCGCAGGCCGTGCAGAAGACGCTCAACGACGACCGCAGTTGGTCCCACAACGGTGCCCGCACCTTCGAGCGCATCTACTCCGGCAAGCCCGACTTCGTGATCACGCTGGCCAGCCCCGGTACGACGGCCGACTGGTGTGCCAAGTCCGGTCTGGACACCACCGTCGACAATGTGTCGTGCGACTCCGCCGCCACCGAGCGCGTGATGATCAATGCATACAGATGGGCGCAGGGGTCGGAGACATACGGTGATCGGATCCACGCCTACCGGCAGATGCTGATCAACCACGAGGTCGGCCACCGGCTCGGCTACAGCCACGTCACCTGCGACAAGGACGGCGACCTCGCCCCTGTCATGCAGCAGCAGACCAAGTTCCTCGACCACGACGGGATCCACTGCCGGGCCAATCCGTGGCCGTATCCCGGGAGTTGACGGGTGACTCACGAGTCACATTGACATGTGCAGCGAGTTCGTACATATTTCTGCACATGTCGACCCGTCACGCCTCCTCTCGCGCCGCCATCGAGCTGGCGCTCATCGGCGTGACCGCTCTGTGCGTGGCCGACGTCCACTGTCGCTGACGCCCGCCCCTCGCGTTCGCGTCGCGATCTTTTCTCCACTCTCCACTCCTGTGAGTCGCTGACGGGTTTCCCCGGTCCTGCGGCTCATTCATGGACTTCCGGCGATCCGGCGATCCGGCGATCCGGCGCGGGGGCAGATGTCTGCCCATTTTCGTCTCACTCCTCGTCAAACTGTCTCGCTATTCGAGATTCATCGTCCCGAGAGGTCCTCTCCGATGCGCCAACCGTCCGTCATAGCGCGCCGCGTGGCCGCGGCATCCGTCAGCCTGGTCCTGGCAGCGGGTGCCGCCGCCTGCGGGCCCGAGGGCAACGATGCCAAGAGTGCCGGCGGCGACTCCACGCCCCACAAGGGCGGCACGCTCACGGTCCTGAACTCCGATCCGCAGCAGGACTTCGACCCCGCCCGCCTGTACACCTCCGGCGGCGGCAACGTCCCCTCCCTCGTCTTCCGCACGCTCACCACCCGCAACCGCGAGAACGGCGAGGCCGGCGCCAAGGTCGTCCCCGACCTCGCCACCGACACCGGGCGGCCCAACAAGGACGCGACCGTGTGGACGTACACCCTCAAGGAGGGCCTCAAGTACGAGGACGGCACCAAGATCACCTCGGCAGACGTCAAGTACGGCATCGAGCGCTCCTTCGCGCCCGAACTGTCCGGCGGCGCCCCCTACTTGCGGGACTGGCTGGTCGGCGCCGCCGACTACCAGGGGCCCTACAAGGACAAGAAGGGCCTCGCGGCGATCGAGACGCCGGACGCGCGGACCATCGTCTTCCATCTGAACAAGCCCGAGGGCGAGTTCCCGTACCTGGCCACGCAGACGCAGTTCACGCCCGTCCCGAAGAGCAAGGACACCGGCACGAAGTACGAGGAGCACCCGGTCTCCTCCGGCCCGTACAAGGTCGTCAGCAACGAGAACGACGGTGAGCGGCTCGTCCTGGAGCGCAACACCTACTGGTCCGCTTCGACGGACGCCGAACGCAAGGCCTACCCCGACAAGATCGACGTACGGTCCGGGCTCGACTCGTCCGTGATCAACCAGCGGTTGTCCTCGTCCCAGGGTGCGGACGCGGCCGCGGTCACCACGGACACCAACCTCGGGCCGGCCGAGCTCGCCAAGGTGACCGGCGACAAGGACCTTGCTTCTCGCGTCGGGACTGGACACTTCGGCTATACCAACTACATCGCGTTCAACCCGACGATCAAGCCGTTCAACAACGTCAAGGTGCGGCAGGCGATCTCGTACGCCATCGACCGGTCGTCCGTGGTCAACGCCGCGGGCGGGTCCGCGCTGGCCGAGCCTGCCACCACCTTTCTGCCGAACCAGAAGTCCTTCGGCTACGAGCCGTACGACCTGTTCCCGGCCGGCAAGGCGGGCAACGCGGCGAGGGCCAAGGAGCTGCTGGCGCAGGCCGGTTACAAGAACGGGCTCACCATCACCCTGACCCACTCCAACGCCAAGGACTTCGAGACCAGCCCCGAGATCGCGACCGCGATCCAGGACGCGCTGAAGAAGGCCGGCATCACGGTCAAGCTGCAGGGTCTGGAGGAGAACGACTACTCCGACAAGATCCACGACGTGAAGACCGAGCCCGGCTTCTTCCTCGCGCACTGGGGTGCCGACTGGCCCTCCGGCGGTCCCTTCCTCGCCCCGATCTTCGACGGCCGGCAGATCGTCAAGGACGGCGCCAACTTCAACACGGGCCTGCTCAATGACAAGTCGGTCAATGCCGAGATTGACGCGATCAACAAGTTGACCGATCTTGACGCCGCCGCCAAGAGGTGGGGTGCACTGGACAAGAAGATCGGCGAACAGGCGCTGACCGTGCCGCTGTTCCACCCGGTCTACAAGCGGCTGTACGGCAAGGACGTCAAGAACGTCGTGATCAGTGACTGGACCGGTGTTCTGGACATCTCCCAGGTCGCGGTGAAGTAGCGCCGTGAGTGAGGCAGTTCTCGCCGTCGAGGCTCCCGGGGTGTCCGCTCCGGGGGCCTCGGGGGCTCGTCAGTTCTGGCGGCGGCTGCGCACGCAGCGCGCTGCCCTCGTCGCGGCGGTCGTCGTCGCGCTGCTCGTCCTGGTCGCGCTCGCCGCACCGCTGCTCACCGCGATCGAGGGCCAGGACCCCACTGCGTACCACCCGTCCCTGGTGGACTCCGCGCGCGGAGGCGTGCCCATCGGGTCGTTCGGGGGAGTGAGCGCCGAGCACTGGCTCGGCGTCGAACCGCAGACCGGCCGGGACCTGTTCGCGCGGCTGGTGTACGGCGCGCGCGTCTCGCTCGGGGTCGCGCTGGCGGCGACGGTCGTGCAGCTCGTGCTGGGCGTCGTCATCGGCGTGGCGGCCGGGCTCGGCAACCGCTGGGTGGACCTTCTCCTGACCCGGATCGCCGACATCTTCGTGGCCATGCCGCTGATGGTCGTCGCGCTCGCGCTGCTCGCCATCGTGCCCACCAGCTTCCCGCGCCCCGTCCTGGTGGCGCTGGTCGTCGGCCTGGTCTCCGGCTGGGGCACGCTCGCCAAGATGGTGCGCGCGCAGACGCTGACCCTCAAGGAGCTCGACTACGTCGCCGCCGCCCGGCTCAGCGGCTGGGGCACGGTCCGGATCGCCCGCCGCGAACTGCTCCCCGGACTCGCCGCACCCGTCATCACGTTCGCGGCCATCCTCGTCCCGACCAACATCACCGTCGAGGCGGCCCTGTCCTTCCTCGGCGTGGGCGTGAAGCCGCCGACGCCTTCCTGGGGGCAGATGCTGACCTCCGCGGACGTCTGGTACCAGGCGGCACCGCAGTATCTGCTGCTGCCCGCCGGCGCGTTGTTCGTGACCGTCCTGGCCCTCACCGTGCTCGGCGACGGCGTGCGCACGGCTCTCGACCCGCGCGCGGCCTCACGGCTGCGGGTCGGGACGGGCCGTGAGCAGGGGACCAGGGGGGAGGCGTCATGACCGGTTTCGGTGGTTTCGTGCTGCGCCGCGCTGTCGGCGCCCTGGTCACCCTGTTCGCCCTCTCGGTGATCATCTACGTCGTCTTCTACGTCACCCCCGGCAACGTCGCCCAGATCATCTGCGGCCCGCGCTGCTCGCCGGCCCAGGTCCAGCAGGTCACCGGGCAACTGCACCTCGACGACCCGCTGTACACGCGCTACTGGCACTTCCTGCAGGGCCTCTTCGTCGGCCAGGACTACTCCACCGGCACCTCGGTGCAGCACTGCTCGGCGCCCTGCCTCGGGCTGTCGTACCGGAGCGACCAGCAGGTCACGGCGCTGATCCTGGCGAAGCTGCCGGTCACGGCCTCGCTCGCGCTCGGCGCCATGGTGCTGTGGCTGGTCATCGGCGTCGGCACCGGCGTGCTGTCGGTGTGGCGGCGCGGCCGGCTCACCGAGCGGCTGCTGACCACGCTCACCCTCGCGGGCATGTCCACGCCCGTCTTCGTCATCGGCCTCGTCCTGATGATCGTCGTCTGCGGGCAACTGGAGCTGCTGCCCTTCCCGCAGTACGTCGCCTTCACCGACGACCCCGAACAGTGGGCCTGGAACCTGCTGCTGCCCTGGCTGTCGCTCGCGCTCATCGAGTCCGCGACGTACGCGCGGCTGACCCGCGCCTCGATGCTGGAGACCCTCGCCGAAGATCACGTCCGCACCTTCCGGGCCTACGGCGTCGGGGAGCGGGCCATCATCTGGCGGCACGCCCTGCGCGGCGCGGTCGCTCCGCTCATCGCCGTGAACGCCAACAACCTCGGCGTCCTGTTCGGCGGAGCCGTGCTCACCGAGACGCTGTTCGGGCTGCCCGGCATCGGTCAGGAGATGGTCGAGGCGGTCAAGGTCGTCGACCTGCCGGTGGTCGTCGGCATGGTTCTGGTGACCGGTTTCTTCGTGGTCCTGGCCAACGCCGTCGCGGACGTGCTGTACGCGGTGGCCGACCGACGGGTGGTGCTGACATGAGCGGGGCCGAGAAGGTGCCCTCCAGGAGTCTTGTCGAAGTGGCCGACCTGACGGTCGAGTTCGGGGACCTGCGCGCCGTCGACGGGCTCTCGTTCCGCCTGGAGCGGGGCGCCGCCCTCGCCCTCGTCGGCGAGTCCGGCTCCGGCAAGTCCACGGTCGCCGCGGCCTTGCTCGGCCTGCACCGCGGCACGGGCGCGCGGGTCGGCGGCGCGATCGACGTGGCCGGCGTCGACGTACGGGAGGCGCCGGAGGAGACGCTGCGGCGGCTGCGCGGCGGCAAGGCGGCGATGGTGTTCCAGGACCCGCTGTCGTCCCTGGACCCGTACTACGCCATCGGCGACCAGATCGCCGAGGTCTACCGGGTACACACGCGTGCCTCGCGACGAGCGGCACGCGCGCGTGCCGTGGAGGTGCTGGACCGGGTGGGAATTCCGGACGCGGTACGGCGATCGCGTTCGCGCCCGCACGAGTTCAGCGGCGGCATGCGCCAACGCGCCCTCATCGCCATGGCGCTGGCCTGCGAACCCGACCTGCTGATCGCCGACGAGCCGACGACCGCGCTCGACGTGACCGTCCAGGCCCAGATCCTCGACCTCCTGCACACGCTCCGCGAGGAGACGGGCATGGGCCTCCTGCTCGTCACGCATGACGTCGGAGTCGCCGCCGAGAGCGTCGACGAGGTACTGGTGATGAGGCACGGGCGGTCGGTGGAACACGGGCCGGTCTCCGCCGTACTGGGATCGCCCGCGCAGCCTTACACGCGCGAACTGCTCGGCGCGGTCCCGCGCGTGGACGCGCGACGCGGCAACACGGAACTTCCTGGGGAGCCGGGCGAGGCCGTCCTTGAGGCGACCGGCCTTCGGCGTGAGTTCGGGCGCGGGAAGCGGGCGTTCACGGCGGTGGACGATGTGTCGCTGACGATCCACCGCGGCGAGACCCTCGGGATCGTGGGCGAGAGCGGCAGCGGCAAGACGACCCTCGGGCGCATGCTGGTCGGCCTCCTGGAACCGACGGCGGGCGAGGTCCGTTACGACGGCCACGCGCGCGTGGGCGTGAACCCCGCAGTACAGATGGTCTTCCAGGACCCGGTCTCCTCCCTCAACCCCCGCCGCAGCGTGGGCGAGTCGATCGCCGACCCCCTACGCGCGCGTGGCGAGCGGGAGGAGGGGCGCATCCGGGAGCGCGTACGGGAACTGCTGGAGCGCGTGGGGCTCGAAGCAGCGCACTACGACCGCTACCCGCACGAGTTCAGCGGAGGCCAGCGCCAGCGCGTCGGCATCGCGCGGGCGCTCGCCGCCGACCCGCGCGTCATCGTGTGCGACGAGCCCGTCTCCGCTCTCGACGTGACCACACAGGCCCAGGTGGTCGCCCTGCTCGGCGAGTTGCAGCGCGAACTCGGACTCGCGCTCGTCTTCGTCGCGCACGACCTCGCCGTCGTACGCCAGGTCAGCGACCGGGTCGCCGTGATGCGGCGCGGGCGGATCGTCGAGGAAGGCCCCGCCGACGAGGTGTACGACAACCCGCAGGACCCGTACACCAAGCAACTCCTGGCCGCCGTACCGGCACTCGATCCGCTGATCGCGGCTCAGCGGCGGGCGGCGCGACGGGAGTTGGCCGTGCTGTGACCGCCCGGCCGCCTCGGCCGGTCGGGTGTGACGATGCGTGCGTGTTTGCTCTCTTAGCGCGACGGAACGCGACCCGCACGGGAAAGTTACGACCGTTCACCCCTTTTGGTGGCGCGATGGACAACCGTCCATCGCGCCACCGCCTTGTCCGCATACGTTCGTCCCGCTGTGAGCCGCCGGGGTGATGGCGGCTCCCCTTACGGGAGACGGGGTGTACTCGTGCGCATCGGACTGATTGCGGAGGGTGGCTATCCGTATGTGAACGGTGACGCCAGGCTCTGGTGCGACCGGCTCGTGCGCGGGCTCGGGCAGCACGAGTTCGACGTCTACGCGCTCAGCCGCAGCGAGCGTCAGGAGGACGAGGGCTGGGTCCCGCTGCCACCGCAGGTCAGGCGCGTGCGCACGGCGCCGTTGTGGACGGCCGAAGAGGACGGCGTGGTGTACGGGCGCCGTGCGCGCCGGCGGTTTGCCGAGTGCTACGGCGAGTTGGTGGCCGTGCTCTGCGCAGGGGGGACCGGGAACCCTTCCGGAGCCTCCGAGGGCACGTCGGCCACTGAGGCGGACCGTTTCGGCAACGCGCTGTACGGGCTCGCCGAACTTGCCCGCGACGAGGGCGGACTGGTGGGAGCGCTCCGCTCCGAGTCCGCCGTACGCGCCCTCGAGCGGGCTTGCCGGGCGCGGGGCGCCCTGCGCCCGGCGCGTGAGGCGCGCGTACCCGACCTGCTGGCCTTCGCCGCGCATCTGGAACGCGCCCTGCGCCCCCTCTCGCTCGACTGGTACGAGGACGACGACCTGGGCTCGGCCGACCTGTGTCACGCCGCTTCCGGCGGCTCGGCGGCCCTGCCCGGCCTGCTCGCCCAGCACTTCTGCGGAGTACCGCTGCTGCTGACCGAGTACGGGGTACGGCTCCGCAGGCACTACCTGGCCGCCACCGAGTCCTCGCCCGCCGTACGGTCCCTGCTCGCCGCCTTCCACGGCAGGCTCGCCGCCGAGACCTACGCCCGGGCCGCCCTCGTCACACCCGGCAATGCCCACGCCCGCCGCTGGCAGGAGCGCTGCGGCGCCGACCGCGCGAAGCTGCGCACGGTCTACCCCGGCATGGACGCCTCCCGCTTCGCCGAGGTCGGCGAGGCCCAGGAGTGCGCGGACCCGGACACGCTGGTCTGGGTGGGCCGTATCGAACCCGCCAAGGACCTGGTGTCGTTGCTGCACGCCTTCGCCGAGGTCCGCAAGGAGGAACCGAAGACGCGGCTGCGGATCGTCGGCGCCCCCGCGGGCCCCGAGGGGGACGCCTACCTCGGCCACTGCAGGGCGCTCGCCGCGCAGCTCTTCCCCGACGAGGCCGAGGGCCCGCACACCGTCGGCGACAATCCCGTCTCCTTCGAGGAGATCGGCGGCCCCGAGATCCCCACGCTCGCCGACGCGTACGCCGCGGGTGCCGTGGTCGTCCTGTCCAGCGTCGTCGAGGGCTTCCCCATCAGCCTGGTCGAGGCCATGTTCTGCGGCCGGGTGACGGTGTCCACGGACGTCGGCGCGGTGGTGGAGGTCATCGGCGGCACCGGTCTGGTCGTACCCCCGCGCAACCCACGGGCGCTCGCGGAAGCCTGTGTGGCGCTGTTGCGCGACCCCGAGCGCCGTGAGCGCCTGGGCGCTGCGGCACGCGCGCGGGCGCTCGAACTGTTCACCGTCGAGCAGAACGTCGCGGCATTTCACGGCATTTACCTGGAGATCGTCTCGCGTACGCCGGTCCGCCGCGTCGTCCTGGACGAGGCCGGCGCCCCTCTGCCCTTCGCCGTCCCCGCCGAGGCCCACGTCCTCGGCCGCTGGACCGAGCGATCCGCACGCCTGGTGGCCCGAGGCGGCCCCGACCGCCCGACGGGCGTCCCCGTTCGAGCCACCGCGTTGCCCGCCACGGAGGCGGCGCGATGAGCGGCTTGGGAGGCCTGGACCGTCCCGGTGCCCCGACCAGCCCCGGGGCCTGGGACGAGCGGTCGGAGGAGTGGATCGTGGCGGAGACGGACGTACGCGCGAGCGGAGCCGACGCACCACCCACCACCGGCCAGGAACCAACCGCCGCCCGCCCCACCGGCCCGCGGCCAACCCCCGCCCGCCGCACCGGCGCCGACCCCGTGAAGGCGCTGCTGCACCGTCACCGCGACCTGTGCGAACGCGCGGTGGACCCCTTGGAGATCGCCGCCGGCCTGGAAGCCCACGGGGTCACCGACCGCACCGCGGCACGCTTCCTGCACCGGGACGTCTTCTCCCTCGCGGAGGAGATGTACGCCCGAGTGGCCCGCGACGGCGAAACGCCCCCCAACTCCCCGCCCCTCACCACCCCCCGCGCACGAGCCGACTGGATTCTCCTCACCCTCCTCCCCGGAGCCCTCTGCGCGGCGGCCGTGACCGCTCTGCACCTCACCCACGGCCAGTCCCGCCTGATCGCGGCCGCCGCGGGAGCCCTCGCCGTGACCCTCGCCCTGCGCGCGGCACTGGCCCGAGGCCCCCTCGCCACCACGCACGCCACACACCCGACGGCCACCCGCACCTGCTGGCTCCTCGCCTACGCCCTCCTCGGCGACGGCCTCCTCCAGGCAGCCGCCGCCGGAGGCCCCGACGCCCTCCCCAACGGCACCGCCGACGGCCTCTGGCCCCTCACCACCGCCCCCCTCCTGGCCCTCAGCCTCTCCTGCGCCCCCGCGGCATGGTGCGCCCACCTCCTCGCCGTACGAGCCCGCCGCAAACTGTCGGCCAGCCGAGCCCTGGAGGACTTCGCCACCTCCGTGAAGCCCCTGCTCCTGGGCACCTTCGCCCTCTACCTCGGCGCCCTGACAGCCCTACTGACCCTGACCGCCACGGTCCTGGACGGGCCCGTCGCCTACCCCCAGACCCTCACCCTGGGCGCTTTCCTGTTCCTCTCCCGCCTTCTCACCACCCACGGCTTCACCCACGCCCCCGCACTGGTCCTCACCGCCACAGTCACAGCCGAGGCCACGGCCCTGGCCGCCCTCTTCGCAGCCCGCCTCCCCGGCTGCGCCTGGCTGGCAACCCCGGTCGAGTCCCTGATCGACACATGGGGACCGGCCGCCATCCCCACCATCGCCTGCGGCACGGGCGCCCTGACCCTCCTGCTCCACGCGATCCGCACTCTTACGAGGGCGTCGGCGCACGCACGGGCGGACGGCCCATGCTGACGCGACAGCCATCAGCGACGCCCCGCATCCGCGTACGGCGGGAAGCGGCCACCCCCCGGCGCGGCCCCGACCCACGACGAAAGCGCGGGAGCCACGTGAACCCCCACTCGGCCGCACGGGCTGCCGAAGGCATACACGCCCAGAAACCCGCTGAACCCCTTCTGCCTGAGAGCCCTTCTCTGAAAGCCCCTCTGCCTCAAGTCCTTGTCCGTGAAGGAGACCCCCAAATGATCACCTCCCGACCCGACCACGCCTCGGCCCCGGGAGCCGCCCGATGAGAGTCCTGCTGATCGGAGCCAACGGCTACCTCGGCCGCTTCGTAGCCGACCGCCTCCTCGCCGACCCCGCCGTCCAACTCACCGCGCTGGGCCGCGGCGACGACGCCGACGTCCGCTTCGACCTCGCGTCCGGCAGCCCCGGCGCCCTCACCCGCTTCCTCGACGCGGTCCACCCCGGCGTCGTCATCAACTGCGCCGGCGCCACCCGAGGCGGCGCCCGCGAACTCACCCGCCACAACACCGTCGCCGTCGCCACCGTCTGCGAGGCCCTGCGCCGCAGCGGCTGCGGCGCCCGCCTCGTGCAGATCGGCTGCGGCGCCGAGTACGGCCCGAGCCAGCCCGGCTCCTCCACGGCCGAGGACGCCGTCCCCCGCCCCGGCGGGCCGTACGGCGTCAGCAAACTCGCCGCCACCGAACTGGTCCTGGGCTCCGGCCTGGACGCCGTGGTTCTCCGCGTCTTCTCACCCGCGGGCCCCGGCACCCCCGCCGGCTCCCCCCTCGGCCGCCTCGCCGAGGCCATGCGCCGCGCCATGCAGTCCGGCGACGGCGAGCTCAAACTCACCGGCCTCGGCGCGCAGCGCGACTTCGTCGACGTCCGCGACGTGGCCCGCGCCGTCCACGCCGCCTCGCTGTCCGCAGCGCAGGGTGTCATCAACATCGGCTCGGGGCGCGCCGTCCGCCTCCGGGACGCCGCCGCCGTCCTCGCCCGCGTGGCCGGATACGGCGGCGCCCTCCACGAACTCGACGGCCCGCCCGGCCCATTGCGGCCGTCCATCGGCCACCCCCGCGCCGACTCGGACCACATGATCCACACGGCCCACGCGGGCCACGGCGCCCCGGTCGCGTACCCGTACCCGGACGGCTGTGGCAGCTGGCAGCAGGCGGACGTACGCACCGCACGCGACCGGCTCGGCTGGCGCCCCCGGATCAATCTCGAAGAGTCCCTGGGTGACATCTGGATGGAGGCGGCATGCCGTATCTGACCGGCACACCACCGACTGCCACGAGCACGCACCTCCGCACCGGCCTCGGCATCCCCGGCTACGCACACCCCCTTCTCGCCCCCACCGAGTGGGGCGAACTCACCCGCCCCGGCACCCCCGTGCACTGGGTGGTCCTGAACGTCGCGGACGGCCCCGGCACCCGCCCCGACCCGCACTGCCTCGAGACCGCCGCGAGACTCCGCAACGCGGGAGTCCGCATCCTGGGCCACCTCGACACCGCTCACCTGGGCACGGCCCATTCGGCCACGGCCCATCTGGACGCGGCGCACATCGAGGCGGCGCCACTTGAGGCGGCCCAAGGTGCCCGCGCCTTCGGCGAGGTGATCTCCGAGGCGCACCGTTACCTCGACTGGTACCGGGTCGACGGCTTCTTCCTGGACCGCTGCCCGACCGAACGCGCCGAGCTGCCCCAGATCCGCCGCACGATCACCACACTCCGCGCGCTGCGTGACAAGGCCCACATCGTCCTCGGCCACGGCACCCACCCCCACCCGGGCTACGCCGAGTGCGCCGACCAGTTGGTCACCTTCCGGGGCTCGTGGAGCGACTACCGCTGGTCGCAGGTGGCGGAGTGGACCGCCGACTACCCGCCCGACCGCTTCTGCCACTTCGTCCACGGAGTGCCGCGCCCCCACCTGGACGAGGCGCTGCGCATCGCCCGCTGGCAGGGCGCGGCGACCATCTACTTCACCGACCGCACGGACCGCACGGACCGTGGGGGCCGCACCGACGCCTGGGGGACCATGCCCGGCTACTGGGACGAAATCGTCTCGCGGATCGGAACAGGTGTCTCGGAATGAAAAAGCCCATGGCAGTGTTACGGAGAGAACAACCGTAGTGATCGACCGACCAACGGAGTCCCCGTGTCGCTGCCACCCCTGGTCGAGCCCGCTTCTGAGCTCACCGTAGACGAGGTTCGCAGGTACTCCCGCCACCTGATCATCCCTGATGTGGGGATGGACGGGCAGAAGCGGCTGAAGAACGCCAAGGTGCTGTGTGTGGGCGCCGGCGGCCTGGGCTCGCCGGCGCTGATGTACCTGGCCGCCGCGGGCGTCGGCACGCTCGGCATCGTGGAGTTCGACGAGGTCGACGAGTCGAACCTGCAGCGCCAGATCATCCACAGCCAGGCCGACATCGGCCGCTCCAAGGCCGAGTCCGCCCGCGACTCCGTCCTCGGCATCAACCCGTACGTGAACGTGATCCTTCACGAGGAGCGGCTCGAGGCCGACAACGTGATGGACATCTTCAGCCAGTACGACCTGATCGTCGACGGCACGGACAACTTCGCGACCCGCTACCTGGTCAACGACGCCTGCGTGCTGCTGAACAAGCCGTACGTGTGGGGCTCGATCTACCGCTTCGACGGTCAGGCCTCCGTCTTCTGGTCCGAGCACGGCCCCTGCTACCGCTGCCTCTACCCGGAGCCCCCGCCGCCCGGCATGGTCCCCTCCTGCGCCGAGGGCGGAGTGCTCGGTGTGCTGTGCGCGTCCATCGGCTCCATCCAGGTCAACGAGGCCATCAAGCTTCTCGCCGGCATCGGTGAGCCGCTGGTCGGCCGACTGATGATCTACGACGCCCTGGAGATGCAGTACCGCCAGGTCAAGGTCCGCAAGGACCCGAACTGCGCGGTCTGCGGCGAGAACCCGACCGTCACCGAGCTCATCGACTACGAGGCCTTCTGCGGCGTCGTCTCCGAGGAGGCCCAGGAGGCGGCCACCGGCTCGACGATCACTCCCAAGCAGCTCAAGGAGTGGATCGACGACGGCGAGAACATCGAGATCATCGACGTCCGCGAGATCAACGAGTACGAGATCGTCTCGATCCCCGGCGCCACGCTGATCCCGAAGAACGAGTTCCTCATGGGCACCGCTCTGGAGAGCCTCCCGCAGGACAAGAAGATCGTCTTGCACTGCAAGACGGGTGTCCGCAGTGCGGAAGTCCTCGCGGTCCTGAAGTCCGCGGGCTTCGCCGACGCCGTGCACGTCGGTGGCGGCGTGATCGGCTGGGTCAACCAGATCGAGCCGCACAAGCCGATCTACTGAGCGGACTCCCTCGCCCGCAGGGCGGGCCTCGCTCGGACGGCGGGGGCTTGGGGCACCAAGGGTGCTCGAAGCCCCCGCCGCCGTCATGAGCAGACCTTGCCGTCCTTCGGTACCGTCCCCCGCAGCAGATAAGCGTTCACCGTGGAGTCGACGCAGTCGCTCCCCTTCCCGTAGGAGGCGTGACCCTCGCCCTTCCAGGTGAGCATCACGCCGACGCCCTTGCCCAGTTCGTCCGCCATTTTCCGGGTGCCCTCGTAGGGCGTCGCCGGGTCGCCGGTGTTGCCGACCAGCAGGATCGGTGCCGCACCCGGCGCACTCACCTCCGGGGTGTCGTGCTGTCCGGCCACCGGCCAGTCGTGGCACCAGCCGGCCGTGTCCCAGCCCAGCATGGGACCGAACACGGGGGAGACCTTCTGGAACCGCGGTAGCAGCTTCCTCGTCTCCTCGACCGTCGGCCGCTGCTTGGTGTCCAGGCACGATATGACCCGTTGTGAGTGGTTCCCCGTGTCGTAGTGCCCCGAGGCGCTGCGTTCGTTGTAGTCGTCGGCGAGCGCCAGGAGTTCCGAGCCGTCTCCTCCTTCGGCCGCCTCCAGGGCGCTGGTCAGGGTCGGCCAGCTCGCCTCGCTGTACAGCGGCCTGATGATGCCGGTGAGGGCGAGTGCTTCGGTGAGTTTCCGCCCGGACGACGTCGGCAGGGGGCTCGCGTCGATCCGCTTCAGCAGGTCCACGATCTTCTGCGAGCCCTCTTCGGCGCCCTGGCCGGTGGAGTCGAGGTAGTTGTTCAGCGCGCGCTGGAAGCCCCTGGCTTGGTTCTCGGCATGTCCCTCCCCGTCGGCGCTCGGGTCGACGACCGCGTCCAGGATCAGTCGCCCCACGTTCTTGGGGAACAAGTGGGCGTAGACACCGCCGAGTTCGGTGCCGTAGGAAATGCCGAAGTAGTGCATCTGCGTGTCGCCGAGGACCTGGCGCATCAGGTCCATGTCGCGGGCGGTGTCGGTGGTCGACACATGCGCGATCAGCGCCCCCTCGGACTTCTGGCAGCCCTGGCCGAAGTCGGCGGCGTCCCGCAGGTACGCCGTTTCCTCGGCCGGGGTGTCCGGCGTGATGTCCACGGACTCCGAGGCCTGGATCTCCTTGTCGGTGCGGCACCGGACGCCTTCACTGGCGCCGACCCCGCGCGGATCCCAGCTCACTAGGTCGTACCGCTTGCCGAGCTCGGACGTGGAGGAGGCGTACCACGGCAGCGTGGACAACCCCGAGCTGCCGGGGCCGCCGAAGTTGAACAGGAGCGAGCCGATGCGGTCGTCGCCAGTGGCCTTGGCGCGGATCAGCGCGAGGTCGATCGTCCGGCCGTCCGGCTTCGCCCAGTCCAGCGGCGCCTCGAGCGTCGCGCACTGCCACTCGTCGCCGGGCGCGGGGGAGTCCCCGGTGGCCTTGCAGCCTCCCCAGTCGAGCTTCTGCGAGGTCAGCGAGGACGGCAGTGGAGTCGCCGAGCCGGCGGACGCGGTCGAGGAACTCGTCCCGCTCGTCTTCCCACCGGTCTCGCCACCGTCGGACGAGCCGCCGCCGCAGCCCGTCAGCAGCAGCGCGGCGGTGGCCGTCAGGGCCGTCCACCGTACGAATCGCGCCATGTCATTTCCCCCCTCGCAGGCCGTCCGCACCGTGCCGCGGATGGCGGTCAGGCCATAGTAGGCGGATCCCGAAAGGGCCGTAGCGGCCTGTGGATAACTCTCTGACCAGCTGATTTGTTGCTTCTCCGCTCGGCTTCAGGAGCAGCTTCAGGAGCAGACGGTGCCCGCCGTCGGCACCTTCCCGTCCAGCAGATAACCGTTCACCGCGTCCTGCACGCACTTGTTCTTGCTGTTGTACGCCCCGTGTCCCTGGCCCTTGTACGTCAGCTCGACGCCCACCCCCTTTCCCAGTGCCTGGACCATCCTCCGCGCGCCCTCGTACGGCGTGGCCGGGTCGCCCGTGTTGCCCACGACGAGGATCGGCGCCGAGCCGGGCGCGCTGACCTCGGGATGGTCGGCGGCGCCCGCCACGGCCCAGTCAGTGCAGCTGAGCATGGACCAGGCCAGGGCGTCGCCGAACAGGTTCGAGGCGGCCCGGAACTCGGGCAGCCTCCGCTCCACGTCCTCGGCTGTGTAACGGGGCTTGTCGTCGGCGCAGTTGATCGCCACGTTGGCCGGGATGATGTTGCTGTACTCGCCGTTCTCACGGCGTCCGTTGCTCGAGTCGGCCAACAGCATCAGGGCGCTGCCGTCACCGTCGTACGCCTGCACCAGGCCCTGGGTGAGGTACTCCCAGAAGTTCTTCGAGTACAGAGCCTGCATGATGCCGGAGAGCGCGGCGCTCTGGGTCAGCTCGCGGGGGAAGACGGCCTGGATCGGTTTGCTGTCGAGGTCCTTCAGCAGCTTGGCGATGCGGTCCTTGACGTCCTGGGGGCTGTCGCCGATCGGGCAGTCCGTCTTTGACGCGCAGTCCTCGGCGAAGTTGTCCAGCGCGAGCTGAAATCCCTTGGCCTGCGCGAGCGCGTTCTGCTCGGGGTTCTGCGTCGGGTCGACGACCGCGTCGAAGACGGCGCGTCCCACGTTCTTGGGGAACAGGTGGGCGTAGACGCCACCGAGTTCGGTGCCGTACGAGATGCCGAAGTAGTGCAGCTTGTTGTCGCCGAGGACCTGTCGCATCAGGTCCAGGTCACGAGCCGCGTCGGTGGTGATCACATGCGCCAGCATCCCCTTGGAGTTCTTCTCGCACGCCGCGTTGAACTCCTTGGCGCTGTCCAGCCGTTCGGTCCGCTCGGCGACGTCGTCCGGCGTGGCGTCCTGCTGGAAGTAGGCGTCGAGCTGCTGGTCGTTCTCGCACCGCACGGGCTCGCTGCGGCCGACCCCGCGCGGGTCGAAGCTCACCAGGTCGTAGCGGGTGCGCAGTTTCGCGAATCCCTCGGCGAAGGAGGGCAGGCTGGTGACGCCCGAGCCGCCGGGACCGCCGAAGTTGAAGATCAGCGAGCCGATGCGGCGGATTTCGTCGCCGCTGGCCTTCACCCGGATCAGCTCAATGCCGATCGTGTCGCCCTTGGGCTCGTCCCAGTCGCGCGGTGCTTTCATCGTGGCGCACTGCCATGCGCCGCCGTCCGGCAGAGGTGACGGGCTGCCCCTGCCGCCCTGCGCCTGGGAGGGGGCCGGGCAGTCCTTCCAGCTCAGCTCCTGGGCGGTCAGATCCTCGTCCCCGGAGTCGTCGTCGCTGCAGCCCGCCAGCAGGGCGGGCACCAGCAGGGCCGTGGCGGTCAAGGCGGCTGCGCGCATCCGGGGACGGTTCGGCATGGTCCCATCCTGCGGTCGTACGGGGTGGGACGCTCGGGGCGCGAGCCGTACGAGGGACCGCGCTACAACGCGCCCTTGCGCGTCAGATGGTTGAAGGCCAGCCAGCCCGGCAGTACCGGCAGCCACAGCGTCAGCATCCGGAACAGCAGTACCGCAGGAGCGGCGACCTCGCTCTCCAGGCCGACGGCGATCAGACCGACGGTCAGGGTCACGTCGACGGCGCCCACGCCGCCCGGGGTCGGGGCCGCTGAGCCGAGCGCGTTGCCCGCGAGGAAGACGACGGCCACGCTGGCGATGCTGAGCGAGGTCCCCTCGCTGCCGAACGCCCGGATCGACGCGTCCAGGCACATCACGAAGCAGGCGGTCAGCAGCAGCATGCCGCCGATGCCGGTGACCAGCTTCTGCGGCCGCTGGAGCACATCGAGCATGCGCGGCACGACACCCGCGAACAGCGACCTCACGCGCGTGACGACGAACTTCCGCAGGAACGGCACCGAGGTCACCACGAGCACCAGCACCGCCACCGTCAGCAGACCTGCGATGACGGTCCGGGACGGCGACAGTGAGGGCGTCTTCTCGGTGCCGGTCAGATAGCCGAAGGACAGCAGCATCAGGATGTGGCAGCCGAGCCCGAACAGCTGTGACGCGCCGACGCTCGCCACCGCGAGCCCCGGCCGCACTCCCGCGCGCTGCAGGAAGCGCGTATTGAGCGCGACGCCGCCGACCGCCGCCGGGGCGACGATCTTCACGAACGACCCGGCGACTGGGCCGCCACGGTCCGCCGGAACGGCACCCGCTCGGGCACGAAGCCCAGCAGCGCCATCGCCGCAGCGAAGTAACTGCACGCCGAGAACAGCACGGCCGCGGCCACCCAGCCCCACTGGGCGTTGGCGATGAGCGGGCCGAACTCGATGTGCGTGAGCTGCGTCAGCAGGAAGTACGCGGCGATGGCACCGGCGATGAAACTGATCAATGTGCGCGGCCGCACACGCTCCAGGCGGGCCGGCTCGACCGGCGCCTGCGGCCTGATCAGCAGCACTTCGTGGCGGATCTGCGTGAGCAGGTCCTCCTCGCGTGCCTCGTCCACGGCCTCGTCGATGGCCCGCTTCTCGGCCCGCGCCTGCGCCCGCACGGTCTTCTTGTCCGGCTTGTCCGGCTTGTCCGGCGTGTTCGGTACGGCCTCGGTGTCGTCCGTGGCTTCCTCGCTGCGGGTGTGCTTGGCGAGCCGGGACGCCTCCAGCACCGCCTCGCGTTCGCGCTGGGCTCTCTCCCGGGCCAGTTTGCGCAGCGTCGCGCGCGTGGAGCGGCTCAGCGCGATGGGCTGCAGCATCGGCAGACAGTCGGCGACGGCGTCGGGGCCGAGCACGCTCACCGCCGACGCCACCGCACGCTCGGCGCCCACCCGGAGGCCGAGCGTCACCAGCAGCTGGGAGATGTCCATGCGCAGCAGCAGACTGTTGGCCGCGATCTCGCCGATGCGCAGGTCACTGATGATCACCTTGCCGGAACGATCCACCAGAATCGCGTCACCCACCAGCCGGCGGTGCGCGATACGCCGGGACTGCAGCGCCTTGACCTGGAGCCAGGTGCCGCGCAGCAGCTCGTCGGTGATCTCCTCGTCCGGCAGCGAGTCCAGGGTGTGCCCGCCGCTGTGCTCGTAGACGAGCATCACGGCGTCCGGACCGAGCTCGGAGGTCGCGATCAGCTTGGGTGCGTTGGCACCGGCCGCGATGGCCGCGTAGGCGAGCAGCGCCTCCTGCTCCAGGGCCTGGCGCAGCGACTGGAGGCTGCTTCGGGTGGCGAAGCCGCGCAGCGTCAGATTGCGCCACGCACGATAGAAGAACCCCTGCGCCTGCTGCTCCCGGTCGACCACCGTCACATCGAGCGGCGGACCGTCCTCGAGGGTGACGAAGTAGCGCCGGCCGCGGTCGCCGGTCTCCTGTGTGTCGGAGATCTCCTCGCGGGCCGCGCTCACCGGGCGGAAGCCGACGTGCCTGAGGCCCGCCATCAGCGTCCGCCCCGTGGGACGGACGTTGGGCGAACCGACCGCGTACAGGGTGCCGTAGGCGACGGTCCAGCCGATCAGCAGCGTCAGGAGGATCGAGAACGGCGTGGTGTAGCCGGTGACCAGCATGGAGAAGGCGTACAGGACCAGGACCGCCCAGAGGACCGCGCGCCAGCGAGGTCTGCGGGACATACCCACGGCCGTCATGTACGCGATGACCGGCGCGAGATAGCCGTGCACCGGGTCGGTGAGGGAGCCGAGGTCGCCGGGCGACGGCTGGGTGAGCGCGTCCCGGATGGACTCCGGGGCGGCCCGCGCCACCCACAGGTCGGTGGCGAGCGTCACCCCGTGCGCGAGGACGGCCGCGAGGACGCCGTCGGCGATGCGCAGCCCGTCCCGCTTGATCAACCGCTCGATCGCGAAGGCGACGGGCACCAGGAGGATCGCGATGCTGGACACCAGTCCGGCCATCTTGCTGAACAGGTCGGGCGCCTGCCCGGTGCCCTTGTTGATGTCCTGCTCGAGACCCGAGGTGGTGCCGTGCGCGAACGCTGCGATCGCGAGCAGCAGGGCGATGCCCAGCACGCCCACGAGGAGTCGCATCAGGTCGGACGGACGGTGCACGCGCGCGGGGAGCAGCGGTTCGTCGCCCTCTACCTCGTCGATATGCACCTCTTCGAGGTCGTACGGCGCCTTCCCTTCGACGGCCTTGCGGCCGGCATCGCTCGGGTCGGCGCCCTTGTCGGCCTCGTCCTTCTTGCCGCCGTCGCTCTCGCCAAGGTCCTTCTTGCCGGCGTTCTCGGTGTCCGGGCGCGACGAAGCGTCAGAGGTGCTCTCCGCGTCCTCCGGGTGCGCACCCTGTTGCTTCATCGTCTCTTCTTGGTCTCGTATCACCAGTCACCGCCCGCACGATGGTGGCATGCCCCACCGACACACGGGGGCATCAGGGTGCAAATGCGGGGGCGCACAGTCTGCCCGAAGCGCCGCCGCGGGGCGAGGCACACGCACAGTGGCGAGCACGTCACATTGTCGGTGGGGTGGGGCAGGATGGGCCGGATGAGCGAGGAAAGCCTTCCGGACGACGCCTGCCTGGAGTACGACGACGCCCACCCGGAGTCCGCGGACGCGCTGCCGGAGTACGCCGAACGGGTCCTCGAGGTCGCCGAGCTGATTCCGCGGGGCCGCGTCATGACGTACGGCGACGTCGCGGAGTGGCTGGAGGAGGGCGGGCCCCGGCAGGTCGGCCGGGTGATGGCCCTCTACGGGGGAGCCGTCCCGTGGTGGCGGGTGGTCCGCGCGGACGGGGTCCTGCTGCCGGGCCACGAGCTGAGAGCGCTGGAGCACTATCGCGCCGAGGGCACACCGCTGAAGGAGGCGAGCAGGGCGGCGGAGGGCCACCTGCCGCGCCTCGACATGAGGCGGGCGCGCTGGGACGGCGGCGAACGCGCACAGGGTCACACCTGACAGCTTCCGCCATCGGACGGCCCGCTGTGTGACCTGTGATCCGAATGGGCGAAAGGGGGCACGTTCGTGGCATGACGTACGTTCGTGAGTCGAGGGACCCACGTGCCAGAAGTGAACCGAGGGATGAATCGGAAGCCCTGCTTCCGTACCGTCCCTCGGCGTAGCGTCGGCTGCGCGTGTCCCCCTCACCCCGCGGCCACCGCCCGCCACGCGTAAGGGACGGCCCACCCGCCACCCGACGACCAGCCCTCCACGACGGCGCTCCGCGCCGGCACCGACCACTTGCACACCCACCAGGACCGGCGAACCACGTGAGCTCCTCTTCCTCCACCAGGCGCCTGTCGCACCCCCAGGTGCGACAGGGGACCCGTGGCGCTTACCGGCTGGTGCGTACCCCTCCGGTCCAGGTGGCTCCCCCTCGTCTGGACGCCGCACAGCGCGCCGTGGTTGACCACGCGACCGGCCCGATGCTCGTCCTCGCAGGTCCGGGCACCGGAAAGACCACCACCCTCGTCGAGTCCGTGGCGGCGCGCATCGCCCGTGGCGGGGACCCCGAGCGCATCCTGGTGCTGACGTTCAGCCGCAAGGCCGCCGTCGAACTGCGCGACCGTATGGCGCTGCGCATAGGGGCGGCACGCGCGCCTCAGGCGACCACGTTCCACTCGTACTGCTACGCCCTCGTACGCGCCCATCAGGACAACGACCTCTTCGTGGAGCCCCTGCGGCTGCTGTCCGGCCCCGAGCAGGACGTGACCGTACGGGAACTGCTCGCGGGCCAGCCCGACCTGGAGCGGCTCGGTCTGGCCAACGTGCGCTGGCCGGACGAGCTGCGCGCCTGCCTGACCACCCGGGGCTTCGCCGACGAGGTCCGCGCGGTCCTCGCCCGCAGCCGCGAACTGGGTCTGGGCCCCGATGCCCTGGACGCCTTCGCCCGCCGTATCGGGCGACCCGACTGGCGTGCCGCGGCGTCCTTCCTCGCCGAGTACCTCGACGTGCTCGACCTGCAGGGCGTCCTCGACTACGCCGAGCTGGTCCATCGCGCGGTGCTTCTCGCCCGCCGCCCGGAGGCCGCCGAGCGGCTTGCCGCACAGTACGACGCCGTGTACGTCGACGAGTACCAGGACACCGATCCGGCGCAGGTACGGCTGCTGCACGCCCTCGCCGGCGGCGGACGCACCCTCGTCGCCTTCGGCGACCCCGACCAGTCGATCTACGCCTTCCGGGGCGCCGACGTGAACGGCATCCTGGAGTTCCCGCACGCCTTCCCGCGCGCGGACGGCCGCCCCGCACCCGTCGAGGTCCTGCGCACCTCCCGCCGCTCCGGCGCCGCCTTGCTGACCGCGACCCGGCTGCTGACCCAGCGCATGCCGCTCACCCGGCTCCCGGCGGAGAAGGTACGCGCCCACCGAGAGCTCGCCCCGGTCCGCGAGGGCGGCCGCGTCGAGGTCTTCACGTACCCGACCCCCGGCACCGAGCTGGACAACATCGCCGACATCCTGCGCAGGGCGCACTTGGAGGACGGCGTGCCCTGGAGCGAGATGGCCGTCCTGGTGCGCGCCGGGTCGCGCACGATCCCGACGGTGCGCCGGGCGCTCACTGCCGCCGGGGTGCCCTTGGACATCGACGGCGACGACCTGCCGCTGCGGCACGAGCCTGCGGTGGCGCCGCTGCTGACGGTGTTGCGGGCGGTGGCCACGGCGGAGGCGCAGCCCGCGCGGGGCGACGGTGACGTGCGCACCGAGGCAGCGGCCGGAACTGAGGACGACGCCGCGACCGACCGGCTCGACCCCGGTGCCTCCTGGCTCGACACCGAGACCGCGCTCACCCTGCTCGCCTCCCCCCTCGCCGGCATGGACGCCGCAGACCTGCGCCGCCTCGGGCGGGCCCTGCGCGACGAGGAGCGGGCCGCCGGCAACCCCCTGCCGCCCCCCTCGGACGAACTGCTCGCCCGGGCGTTGGCCGAGCCGGAGCGGCTGGCGGTGCACGACCCCACGTACGCGCGTGGCGCCCAGCGCCTGGGCGCGCTGCTCGGCAAGGCCCGTGCGCGCCTCGCGGGCGGCGGTACGGCCGAGGAGGCGCTGTGGGACCTGTGGGAGGGCACGCCGTGGCCCACGCGCCTGGAGCGGGCCGCCCGCCGCGGTGGCGCGGCCGGACGCAACGCCGACCGTGACCTCGACGCCGTGTGCGCACTGTTCGCGACCGCGGCCCGCGCGGAGGAGCGCACCGGCGGCCGGGGCACCCTGAACTTCCTCGAGGAGATCGAGGCCCAGGACATCGCCGCCGACACCCTTACGCGGCGTGCCGTACGCCCCGACGCCGTGCGCCTGATGACCGCGCACCGATCCAAGGGGCTGGAGTGGCGCCTGGTCGTCGTCGCGGGCGTCCAGGAGGGCCTGTGGCCGGACCTGCGCCGCCGCGGCTCCCTCCTGGAAGCCGACCGCATCGGCCGCGACGGGCTCGCCGAACCGCTCACCCCGGGGGCGCTGCTGGCGGAGGAGCGCCGCCTGTTCTACGTCGCCGCCACACGCGCGCGTGAACGCCTCGTCGTCACCGCGGTGAAGGCCCCCGCCGAGGACGGCGACCAGCCCTCCCGCTTCCTGACCGAACTCGGCGTCGAACCGAAGGACGTGACGGGTCGCCCGCGCCGCCCGCTGGCCGTCGCCGCACTCGTCGCCGAACTCCGGGCGACGACGGTCGACCCGCGCGCGTCGGACACCCTCAGGGAAGCCGCCGCCCGCAGACTGGCCCGGCTCGCCGCGCTCGCCGACGAGGAGGGCCGCCCACTGGTCCCGTCCGCGCACCCCTACCGCTGGTGGGGCATGTTCGAGCCGACCGAGTCCAAGGTGCCGCTGCGCAACCGCGACCAGCCCGTCGTGCTCTCCGGAAGCGCCCTCGACCAGCTCGCCAACACGTGTGCCCTGCAGTGGTTCCTGGGCCGCGAGGTGAAGGCCGACGCACCCGCGACCGCCGCCCAGGGCTTCGGCAACGTGGTGCACGTCCTCGCCGACGAGGTCGCCTCCGGGCACACCCCTGCCGACCTCGCCGTCCTCATGGAGCGCCTCGACTCCGTGTGGAACGCGTTGGCCTTCGACGCGCCGTGGAAGTCGGCGCAGGAGAAGGACAACGCGCGCGTGGCGCTCGAACGCTTCCTGAAGTGGCATGTGATGGACCGCGCGGGGCGGACGCCGGTGGCGAGTGAGCACGACTTCGACGTCACCCTCGCAGCGGGCGACGTCGAGGTCCGCATCCGCGGCCAGATGGACCGCGTCGAGACCGACGGCGAAGGACGCGCCTACGTAGTCGACTTCAAGACAGGCAAGCAGGCACCCAGCGCCGCCGAGGTGGCCCGCCACCCGCAGCTCGCCGTTTACCAGCTCGCCGTCCGCGAGGGCGCCGTAGACGAGGCCTTCGACGGAGTACGCCCGAAGCCGGGCGGCGCCGAACTCGTCCAGCTGCGCCAGGGCGCCGCCAAGCGGGACGGCGGCGAGACGCTGCCCAAGGTGCAGGCGCAGGAGTCCCTGGACGGCCCTGAGGGGGAGTGGGTCGGCGACCTGCTGGCCACGGCGGCGGGCAAGGTCCTCGACGAGCGGTTCACGCCCAGCGCGGGCCAGCACTGCACACACTGCGCGTTCCGGGCGTCGTGCAGTGCGCGGCCCGAGGGGCGGCACGTGGTCGAGTGACCGTTGGTGCAGCAGTCGGCGTGACCGATCGCACCACACGTGCTGACCTGCGCTTCTCCTGGCCCGAGGGGGCGATCCGTCCTCCACTGTCAGTGCCCGCGGCTAGCCTCTCCGATGTGTCCGCCCGTATCACCGATCCCGATCAGCTCAAGGAGCTCCTCGGCATCCCGTTCACCCCGGAGCAGACGGCGTGCATCATCGCGCCGCCCGCCCCACAGGTGATCGTCGCCGGAGCCGGATCGGGCAAGACGACGGTGATGGCGGCGCGCGTGGTGTGGCTGGTCGGCACCGGCCAGGTCGCGCCCGAGCAGGTCCTCGGCCTGACCTTCACCAACAAGGCGGCCGGTGAACTCGCCGAGCGCGTCCGCAAGGCGCTCATCAAGGCCGGCGTCACCGACCCCGACGTCATCGACCCGGACAACCCGCCGGGCGAGCCGGTGATCTCGACGTACCACGCCTTCGCCGGTCGCCTGCTGACCGACCACGGCTTGCGCATCGGCCTCGAACCGACCTCCCGCCTGCTCGCCGACGCCACCCGCTACCAGCTCGCCGCACGCGTGCTGCGCGAGTCCCCGGGGCCGTACCCGGCCCTCACCCGCTCCTTCGCCGACCTGGTCAGCGACCTTCTCACCCTGGACGCCGAGCTCGCCGAGCACCTCGTACTGCCCGAGGCCCTGCGCGCGTACGACGCCGAGCTGCTGCTCACCCTGCAGGGCGCCAAGCTCTCCAACGCCGATCTGCGCAAGGTCCCCGAGACGGCCGCCGCGCGCCGCGAACTGGCCGAGCTGGTGGTCCGCTACCGCGCCGCCAAGCGGGAGCGTGATCTGCTCGACTTCGGTGACCAGATCGCCCTGTCGGCGCAGCTCGCCCGCATCCCCGAGGTGGGCCGCAGCCTGCGCGACGAGTTCCGGGTGGTCCTCCTGGACGAGTACCAGGACACCTCCGTGGCTCAACGCGTCCTTCTGGCAGGTCTGTTCGGGGGAGGCACCGGCCATCCGGTGACCGCCGTCGGCGACCCCTGCCAGGCGATCTACGGCTGGCGCGGCGCCTCCGTCGCCAACCTGGACGACTTTCCCGAGCACTTCGCCCACGCCGACGGCCGCCCAGCCACCCGCCAGGCGCTCAGCGAGAACCGCCGCAGCGGCGGCCGCCTCCTCGAACTCGCCAACGGCCTCGCGGAACCCCTGCGCGCCATGCACGCGGGCGTGGAGGCCCTCCGCCCGGCCCCCGGAGCCGAGCGCGACGGCATCGTCCGCTGTGCGCTGCTGCCCACCCACGCTGAGGAGATGGACTGGCTCGCCGACTCCATCGCCCACCTCGTGAACACGGGGAAGGCGCCCGGCGAGATCGCCGTCCTGTGCCGCACGGCGACCGACTTCGCCGAGATCCAGGGCGCGCTCGTCGCCCGGGACGTCCCCGTCGAGGTCGTCGGCCTGTCCGGGCTGCTCCACCTGCCCGAGGTCGCCGACCTGGTCGCCGTCTGCGAGGTCCTCCAGGACCCCGGCGCCAACGCCTCCCTGGTCCGCCTCCTCACCGGCCCGCGCTGGCGCATCGGGCCGCGCGACCTCGCCCTCCTGGGGCGCCGCGCACGGCTGCTGGTGTCCCACGCGCGCGTGGACGGCGACGACGACCCGGACCGCCGGCTCGCCGAGGCCGTCGAGGGAGTCGACCCCGCCGAGGTGATCTCGCTCGCGGACGCCCTCGACACGTTCCTGGAGACACCGCTGGACGGCTACGGGGACGACGACGGTCTGCCCTTCTCGCCGGACGCGCGCGTGCGGTTCGCCCGCCTGGCCACCGAACTGCGCGACCTGCGCCGCTCCCTGTCCGACCCGTTGATGGACGTCCTGCACCGCGTCCTCGCCGTGACCGGCCTGGAGGTGGAACTCTCGGCCTCCCCACACGCGCTGGCCGCCCGACGCCGCGAGACCCTGTCCAACTTCCTCGACATCGCCGCCTCGTTCGCGGCCGGCGACAACGAGGCGACCCTGCTCGCCTTCCTCGCCTTCCTGCGCACGGCCGCCCAGTACGAGAAGGGCCTCGACAACGCCCTCCCCGGCGGCGAGAACACCGTCAAGGTGCTCACCGCGCACAAGTCCAAGGGCCTGGAGTGGGACGTGGTCGCCGTCCCCGGCCTGGTCACCGGCACCTTCCCCAGCACCAAGGGGCGTGAGAAGTGGACCGCCCAGGGCAAGGTGCTGCCGCACGAGCTGCGCGGTGACGCCGACACGCTCCCCGACGTGGCCTCCTGGGACGCCCGAGGCCTGAAGGCCTTCCAGGAGGCCATGAAGGACCACCAGCACACCGAGGAACTCCGCCTCGGCTACGTCACCTTCACCCGCCCGCGCTCCCTGCTCCTCGGCTCCGGCCACTGGTGGGGCCCCAGCCAGAAGAAGCCCCGCGGCCCCTCCGACTTCCTGCAGGCCCTGTACGACCACTGCGCGGCCGGTCACGGCGAGATCGAGGCGTGGGCCGACGAGCCTGCCGAGGACGAGGCGAACCCCGCCCTGCACCGGGAGGCCGCCGACCAGGTCTGGCCCCTGCCCCTCGACGATGCCGCCCTGGCGCGACGCCGCGCCGCCGCCGAGACGGTCCTGGCCCACCTGGAGAACCTCACCTCCCACGAGGACGGCCACCCCGCCGCCGCACACGACCCGGACACGTACGACGACCCGGACTGGCCTCCGACACCGGACGACGAAGCGCTCCACGAGGAGTACGAGGAGTACGAGGAGGAGAATCCCTTCGCCGGAGACGACCCGGCCGACTGGGATTCCTGGACCGAGGACCGCCCCTCGGTCCCGCACCAGGCGACGTCTCCGGACCCCGTCCCGCCCCCGGCTCGCCCCCACCCCAGGGAACCGGAACCCCTCACCCCGGAGGAAATCCGCACCGTCGCCTCCTGGGACCGCGATCTCGACGCCCTGGCCGGGGAGCTCCTGCGCGCCCGCGCGAGCGTCACCGACGTACCCCTGCCCGCATCGCTGACCGCCTCCCAGCTGCTGAGGCTGGCCGCCGACCCGGACGGATTCGCGCAGGAACTCGCACGCCCCATGCCCCGCCCTCCACAACCCGCCGCACGCCGAGGCACCCGATTCCACGCCTGGGTCGAGGCACGCTTCGAAGAGCTGACCCTGCCCATGCTGGCGCCGGAGGACCTGCCCGGCAGCGAGGCGGAGATCGCAGACGAGCGCGACCTGGAGGCTCTCAAGGACGCCTTCGAGCGCACCGAGTACGCGCACCGCACGCCGTACCGGGTCGAGGCCCCGTTCCAGCTCGCGATCGCCGGCCGCGTCGTTCGGGGCCGTATCGACGCCGTCTACAGGGACGGCGACGGTGAGGGGGCGACGTACGAGATCGTCGACTGGAAGACCAACCGCACCCGCACCGCCGACCCGCTCCAGCTCGCCCTGTACCGGCTCGCCTGGGCCGAGCAGCAGGGTGTGCCGCTGGAGTCGGTCAAGGCCGCGTTCCTGTACGTCCGCAGCGGTGAGGTCGTCCGCCCGGAGGACCTGCCGGACCGGGCCGCGCTGGAGCGGCTGCTGACCGAGGAGCCGGTCGCGGAGGCGGACTGTGAGGAACCGCCCACCGAGGATGTCGGTGCGGGCCGATAGGCTCGTGACCATGAGCCAGACCCCGGACAGCGCCGTCCGCACGTACATCGAGCAGCACCGCGCCGCCTTCCTCGCCGACCTCGCCGAGTGGCTGCGCATCCCCTCCGTGTCGGCCCAGCCCGACCACGCGCCCGATGTCCGCCGCAGCGCCGACTGGCTCGCCGCCAAGCTCAAGGAGACAGGCTTCCCGACCGCCGAGGTCTGGCCGACGCCGGGCGCGCCCGCCGTCTTCGCCGAGTGGCCCTCCGACGAACCCGAGGCACCCACGGTCCTCGTCTACGGCCACCACGACGTGCAGCCCGCCGCCCACGAGGACGGCTGGGACAGCGAGCCCTTCGAGCCCGTCGTCCGCGAAGGGCGCCTCTACGCGCGCGGGGCTGCCGACGACAAGGGGCAGGTGTTCTTCCACACACTCGGCGTCCGGGCCCACCTCGCCACCACCGGCCGCACCACCCCGGCCGTGAACCTGAAGCTGCTGATCGAGGGCGAGGAGGAGTCCGGCTCTCTGCACTTCCGCGCCCTCGTCGAGGAGCACGCCGAGCGGCTCGCGGCCGACGCCGTGATCGTGTCCGACACCGGCATGTGGTCCGAGGACACCCCCACCGTGTGCACCGGCATGCGCGGTCTCGCCGAGTGCGAGATCCGGCTGTACGGCCCCGACCAGGACATCCACTCCGGTTCCTTCGGCGGCGCCGTCCCCAACCCGGCGACCGCGGCCGCCCGCCTGGTCGCCGCCCTGCACGACGAGCACGCGCGCGTGGCGATCCCCGGCTTCTATGACGGCATCGTCGAACTGACCGCCCGCGAGCGCGAGCTCTTCGCCGAGCTGCCCTTCGACGAGCAGCAGTGGCTGCGCACGGCCAAGTCCTACGCCGCCCACGGCGAGGCCGGCCACACCACCCTGGAGCGCATCTGGGCCCGCCCCACCGCCGAGGTCAACGGCATCGGCGGCGGCTACCAGGGCCCCGGTAGCAAGACGATCATCCCGTCCTCCGCCATGGTGAAGCTTTCCTTCCGGCTGGTCGCGGGACAGGACCCCGACCACATCGAGAAGGCCGTCCGCGCCTGGGCCGACGCTCAGGTACCGGCCGGGATCCGCTGCGAGATCACGTTCAGCGGGGCCACGCGCCCGTGCCTGACGCCGCTCGACCACCCGGCTCTGCAGTCCGTCGTACGTGCCATGGGCCGCGCCTTCGAGGGACCCGTCCGCTTCACGCGCGAAGGCGGCTCGGGTCCCGCCGCCGACCTCCAGGACGTCCTCGGCGCACCCGTGCTCTTCCTGGGCATCTCCGTCCCCTCCGACGGCTGGCACGCACCGAACGAGAAGGTCGAGCTGGACCTGCTCCTCAAAGGCGTTGAAACCACCGCATACCTGTGGGGCGACCTCGCCGCGAACTGGCGCCATGCGCCCTGAGCGCCCCGGGCCGTCCGGAGCGGCATCGCGCGCGGGGCACACTGAGGAGGCCGCCCCGCACCGCCCAGCCCTGCCGCACCCGGTCGCCTCCCTTCGTACGTCCCGCCGATCCGCCCGCCGAAGCACACCGTTCCACTGGGGGAGTTGGAAGCACCCGTGACCACCTGGACCGACCACACCGCCGACCGACCCATCTCGCTCACCGCCCCGAGCGGCATCGACCGCGCCGCCCACCACCGGCTCGACGAGGCCTGGCTCGCGGCGGCGTGGAGCCACCCCACGACCCGCTGCTTCGTGGTCTCCGGCGGACAGGTCCTCATCGACGAGACGGCGGACGGGCGAACCGAACTCGTCATGACCCCCTCGTTCGAGGCCCCCCTCACCGAGGCGCACCGCTACTTCCTCGGCATCGACGAGGACGGCGTCAGCTACTTCGCCCTCCAGAAGGACGCGCTGCCCGGCCGTATCGACCAGTCCGCGCGCCCGGCCGGTCTGCGCGAGGCAGGCCTGCTGCTGTCGCCGCGCGACGCGGGCCTGATGGTGCACGCCGTCGGCCTGGAGAACTGGCAGCGCACCCACCGCTTCTGCTCCCGCTGCGGTGAGCGCACCGTGATCGCGGCGGCCGGCCACATCCGCCGCTGCCCCGCCTGCGGCGCCGAGCACTACCCGCGCACCGACCCCGCCGTGATCATGGCGGTCACCGATGAGGACGACCGCATCCTTCTCGGCCGCCAGGTGCACTGGCCCGAGGGCCGCTTCTCGACACTCGCCGGGTTCGTCGAGCCCGGCGAGTCCATCGAGCAGGCGGTGCGCCGCGAGGTCTTCGAGGAGGCCGGCGTCACCGTCGGCCAGGTCGAGTACGTCGCCAGCCAGCCGTGGCCCTTCCCGTCCAGCCTCATGCTGGGCTTCATGGCCCGCGCCACCACCACCGAGGTCAATGTCGACGGCGACGAGATCCACGAGGCCCGCTGGTTCTCCCGGGAGGAACTGCGCGCCGCCTTCGACTCGGGCGAGGTCATGCCGCCGTACGGCATCTCGATCGCGGCCCGCCTGATCGAGCTCTGGTACGGCAAGCCGCTGCCGACGCGCAGCGTCTGAGCGCCAAAGACGTCAAAGGAGAGGGTGGCCGCCCCGAACCGGGACGGCCACCCTCTCCTTGCGCGTCGATCACACGCCGATCTTCTGCTTCACCTGAGCCAGCGACGGGTTCGTCAGCGTCGAACCGTCCGCGAAGAGCACGGTCGGGACCGTCTGATTTCCGCCATTCGCCTTCTCGACGAACGCCGCGGACTCGGGGTCCTGCTCGATGTTGATCTCGGTGTACGCGATGCCTTCGCGCTCCAGCTGCTTCTTCAGTCGCTGGCAGTAGCCGCACCACGTGGTGCTGTACATCGTCACAGTGCCCTGCATGTCTCGCGCGCTCCTTGGGTGGCTCGGGGAACAGGTCGTCCAGAGAGGGAACGTACGCGACCGGGGCGCCATTCCCACCCGGGGTATGACCGACCACGTGACGCCTGCCGCATTAATACGACTATCAGTGCCTGCCTGTGGACAACCGGCACAGCCGTCTCGGGCGACCTGGCAGCATGGCGGTGTGACAGCAGCAACGCACTCCACCCTCTTCCCGCAGGTACCGGACTCGGCCGATGCGGTGCTCGAAGGGCTCGACCCCGAGCAACGCGAGGTGGCCACCGCCCTGCACGGTCCGGTGTGCGTGCTCGCGGGCGCCGGTACGGGCAAGACCCGGGCGATCACCCACCGCATCGCCTATGGGGTGCGTTCCGGCATCGTCCAGTCCTCCAGCGTGCTCGCCGTCACCTTCACCAACCGCGCCGCGGGAGAGATGCGCGGCCGGCTGCGCCAGCTCGGCGCCGCCGGAGTCCAGGCCCGTACGTTCCACTCGGCTGCCCTGCGGCAGCTCCAGTACTTCTGGCCGAAAGCAGTCGGCGGCTCCCTGCCCCGGCTTGTGGACCGCAAGATCCAGCTCGTCGCCGACGCGGCCGCCGCCTGTCGCATCCGCCTCGACCGGAACGAGCTGCGGGATGTCACCGCCGAGATCGAGTGGTCGAAGGTCACCCAGACCGTCCCCACCGACTATCCCCCCGCCGCCGCGAAGGCGGGCCGCGCAGCCCCCCGCGACCCGGCCGAGATCGCCCAGATCTACAACGTCTACGAGGACCTCAAACGGGACCGCGCGGTCATCGACTTCGAGGACGTCCTGCTGCTCACCGTCGGCATCCTCCAGGACCGCCACGACATCGCCGACCAGGTCCGCTCCCAGTACCAGCACTTCGTGGTCGACGAATACCAGGACGTCAGCCCGCTCCAGCAGCGCCTGCTGGAGCTGTGGCTCGGCGACCGCGACAACCTGTGCGTGGTCGGTGACGCCAGCCAGACGATCTATTCGTTCACAGGAGCAACTCCTGACCATCTGCTCGACTTCCGCACCCGCCACCCCGGTGCCACCGTCGTCAAGCTGGTCCGTGACTACCGCTCCACCCCCCAAGTGGTCCACCTCGCCAACGGCCTGCTCGCCCAGGCCCGGGGCCGCGCCGCCGACCACCGCCTGGAGCTGATCTCCCAGCGCGACCCGGGCCCCGAGCCCGTCTACACCGAGTACACGGACGAGCCCGCCGAGGCCGAGGGTGCCGCCCGCCGCATCCGGGACCTCATGGACTCCGGCATCCCGGCCGGCGAGATCGCCATCCTGTTCCGCACGAACGCCCAGTCCGAGACCTACGAGCAGGCCCTCGCCGACGCGGGCGTCCCCTACCAGCTGCGGGGTGCCGAGCGGTTCTTCGACCGTCCGGAGGTGCGCAAGGCGGGCATCGCCCTGCGTGGCGCGGCCCGCTTCGGCGGCAACGACTCGCTCCTCGACGACGCCGTCGACCTGCCCTCGCAGGTGCGGGCCGTGTTGTCGGGAGAGGGCTGGACGACCGAGCCCCCGGCCGGCTCCGGCGCCGTCAGAGAGCGCTGGGAGTCCCTGGCCGCCCTGGTGAACCTCGCCCAGGACTTCGCCGCGGCCAAACCCGGCGCCACCCTCGCCGACCTCGTCGCCGAGCTCGACGAACGGGCGAACGCCCAGCACCCCCCGACCGTCCAGGGCGTGACCCTCGCCTCCCTGCACTCGGCCAAGGGCCTGGAGTGGGACGTCGTCTTCCTGGTCGGTGTCGCAGAGGGCATGATGCCGATCACCTACGCAAAGACCGACGAGCAGATCGAGGAGGAGCGCCGCCTCCTCTACGTCGGCGTCACCCGCGCCCGGCAGCACCTTTATGTCTCCTGGGCCCTCAGCCGGGCGCCCGGGAGTCGGCCCAACCGCCGTCCCAGTCGCTTCCTCGACGGACTGCGTCCCGGCTCGACCGCCACCGCCGGACGCACGGCCGTCGGCGGTGGCTCCGGAGGCGTCGAGCGCGGCTTCACGAGCAGACCGGATGCCGCCCCGAGACGGACCCAGCGCACACCGGCCCGCTGCCGCGTCTGTGGGCGCACGCTCACCGACGCCGGTGAGATGAAGCTGATGCGCTGCGAGGACTGCCCCTCGGACATGGACGAGGGCCTCTATGAACGGCTCCGCGAGTGGCGTGCCGTCCAGGCCCGGCTCAGCGGGCAGCCGGACTTCTGTGTCTTCACGGACAGGACCCTGATGGCCATCGCTGAAGCGGAGCCGACCAGTCCGGTTGAGCTGTCGCGAATCTCCGGTGTCCTCAAGCGCAAGCTCGAGCGCTACGGAGCCGATGTTCTGGCCATCTGTGCAGGCCAGGAGCTTGGGGAAGGCTCCGGCGGGGAATGATACGAACTCGTCGAAAAAATAGTTTGCGCATGCCCCAGCAATCCCCATAGGTTCTTAGCCACGGGAACGGAGGCCTTCTCGGAGGCCCCAATTCCGTGTTCTACTTGCATACCCGTCGGACTGGTTCACCCCAGTCCCCTTAGACGCCGAGAGGAGGCGAGTCCAGTGATCAGCATCAACACCAGCTCCATCAGCACCGTCAAAATGACCGATCGCTCGGTCGTCGCCTCCCTGTGCATGCTCGGCGCCTCCAACCAGGGCACCGGTCTGTCCGGCATTCGTGCCGCGCGTCCGGCGTCCTCCGTTGCTCCCGCGGGCCTTCCCGTCCGTGAGCGCAATGAGCGACCGACCAAGGCACTGGAAGCGGCAGTAGAGGCAAAGGCGCAGGCCTATGCCTTTGCGGCGACCGGTGCCGGATTCCGGAAGCAGACGACGCAGCACCACCAGATGTGGGCCTTCCGTGGGCCAGAACCCTGGAGTGATCCAGCCTGATCGCCGATCAGGCCGGCGCCTTCAGGGCCGCGGAACCCCATCCGGGATCCGCGGCCCTTCTGTTTGTCCTCCAACGGGGATGACGGAGCGAAGGGGCCTCGGGCCAAGCAAGCCCCGGTACCAGCCGCCACCCGGTCCAACAGGGCCGGAACGACCAGACGAGGAAGACGAACCGTGCAACTCGAAGCGCACGCCCCGTCCGTACCGCCTTCAGACGTGATCCCCAAGCCCGGCCTCACGGAGGACTCCACCTTGACCCCGCTCACTGCGCTCACCGCGCTCGACGACGCCATCGAGAACCTCGGCGTGCCCGTCCCCTGCCGTTCCTACGACCCGGAGGTCTTCTTCGCCGAGTCGCCGGCGGACGTCGAGTACGCCAAGTCCCTCTGCCGCACCTGCCCGCTGATGGAGGCCTGCCTCGCCGGCGCCAAGGAGCGGCGTGAGCCCTGGGGCGTCTGGGGTGGCGAGCTGTTCGTCCAGGGTGTCGTCGTCGCCCGGAAGCGGCCGCGTGGCCGCCCGCGCAAGAACCCGGTCATGGCATGAACACCGCAGGAACGATCGACCGTCCGCTCACGCACGACCCCCAGAAGCAGGCCCCGATGAAGCCGTCCACCCACGAACTCGCAGGCTCCGCGCCGGAAGACTTCACCACGAGTGGCGCGAACGACTCGCGTCAGAACAGGAACCGAGAGATGCAACTCATCCAAGAAGCCCTGGCACGTGCGCATATGCACGAGCGACAGCAGACGGCTGAGCAGGAACGCCGGGCCGTGCGCCTGGCGACCGCTCGCCGTATGCAGCGCCGGGCCGAGCGTGCCTCGAAGCGCGCCCGCCGTGCGCTCGCCATGGCAGTCATGCAGTAACCGACCAAACCGCCAAGCGGTGATGGCCTCCCGACCCGGGAGGCAGTGGCTCCCCGCGGGGGCCGGTCCGAGCGAACGGACCGGTCCCCGCGGTGCGTTGTGCCCGCCCATCAGTCAGTGGCGGAGTTATCGTCGGCGAGTGACGAGTCTTCCCGGAGGCAGTGACAACGGCGGTTCCGCCACGGAGCCCCAGCCCCTCGTGTGCGCCCGCTGCGGCACCGAGGCCAAGGCCCCGCAGCCCACCTGGACCTGCTCCGTGGAGAACGGCATCCGCCACTACATCTGCGACACCTGTTCCCGGGAGAACCTCAGGGCGATCGAGGGGCGACTGGACTCGGCCTGGTGGTAGGGCCGCCGCTCACGCCTCCGCCGCCGACTCCTCCTCGTCGGTCAGATCCTCCGTCACGAACCCCGGCAGCCACTCCTGCAGTTCCTGGCGCAGCCGCACAGTCGCGCCCAGCTGGCACAGCACTCCGATCGTGCTCAATGTCACCCGGTGGATGAGGAGGTACGCCGGGGGAAGATTGAGCTGTTTGCCCAGTTGGTGCGCCGGGGAGCGGGGGTCGGCCACGCGGGCGGCCTGACTGCGCATCCAGCCGCGGGTGAAGGTGAACGCGTCGACCTGTGCCGGTTCGATGATCGGCAGGAGGTAGTCGAGGACGGCGTCGGGGTCCAGGTCTATCGATTCCTTGACGAAGCCCTCGGTGCGGAGAAGTTCGTAGACGGCCTCCGCCTCGCCGTCCAGGGTCATGCGCAGGGAGTCGCCGATGGGGGTGGGCAGCCCGCCGGGGAGGCGGTCGACCGTGCCGAAGTCCAGGACGCCGAGCCGCCAGTCGTCCTCGCCGTCCGGGCCGCCCGGCAGGAGGCGGAAGTTGCCGGGGTGCGGGTCGGCGTGCAGGAGGCCGGTGCGGGCCGGGCCGGAGAAGAGGAAGCGGGCCAAGAGCTGGCCGGCGCGGTCGCGCTGCTCCTGGGTGCCGTCGGAGATCACCTCCGAAAGCGGGACGCCGTCGATCCACTCCGTGATCAGGACCTGCTCGCTCTGGTGGACCACCGCCGGCACGACGACGTCCGGATCGTCGGCGAACTCCTCCGCGTGCGCCTGCTGGGCCTGTGCCTCCAGGCCGTAGTCCAGTTCCTCGGAGACGCGGTCCTTGAGTTCCGCGATCAGCGGCTTGATGTCCATGCCGGGAATCAGCGGGCCCAACAGCCGGGCGAAGCGGCTCAGTTGGTTCAGGTCGGACAGCAGTGCCTCGCCGGCTCCCGGGTACTGCACTTTGACCGCCACCTCACGGCCGTCGTGCCACACACCCCGGTGCACCTGGCCGATCGAGGCCGCCGCGGCGGGCTTGTCCTCGAACTCCAGAAACAGGTCGTGCCAGTCCTCGCCGAGCCGCTCCGCCAGCACCGTGTGCACGGTGCGGGTCGGCATCGGCGGCGCTGCTTCCTGCAGCTTCGTGAGCGCCGCGCGGTAGGGGCCGGCGATCTCCTCGGGCAGGGCCGACTCGAAGACGGACAGGGCCTGGCCGAACTTCATCGCGCCGCCCTTGAGCTCGCCGAGCACCTTGAACATCTGCTCGGCGGTGCGCTGCTGCAGCTCACGCCCGACGATCTCCGCTGACTCGCCGACGATCCGCTTACCTAGTCCCCAGGTCGCCCGCCCGGCGAAGCCGAGCGGGAGCGCGGCGAGCTTGGCGGTACGGGTGACCGCCTTGCGGGGAAGATCAGACATGCGCCCTCCAGGTCCCGGCCAGCCGCTCCGCGTCTGCCTTACGGCGTAACTCCGTCGACGGCCGTTGCTCTGCCATTGTCTCGTGTGAACCCTCGTCCTCGGAGGGGTGTTCTCCCTCACCTTTCTCCGTGGCGCCGCACGGGCATGTGGGATGTGCCCACACCGGCCGGGCGTGCCAGCTCAGACCGGGCAGGGACACCTCCCAGCGTGCACCCGCGCTCGACGGAATCCGGCCGTCCAGGAAGGCCAGGGCATGCGCGGCCGCCAGCCCGGCGACCGTGGTGGCCAGCGCCAGATCGCAGGGCCGCACCTCACGCGTCCTTCCCGAGCCCGAGCGCCACTGCGCGACCAGGCGGGGCCAGGCCGGGTCCCGGTCGGTGCGCCCCTCGTTGAGACAGCCGGCGCAGCCGGTCTCGCCGGGCAGGACGAGCGGGCCGACGATGCCGGTTCCCTCCACGACACCGACGTACAGATGGGGCGTACCGGAGGCGATGAGGGGTTCGGCGGCGGACGGGGAGGGTGCATGCACGGCGACGTCGTCCCGTGGGGCGATGATCACCAGGGAGTGGCCCACGCCGTCCTCCGCGGGAGGTGCCTTGGGGCCGCGGCGTGGTGGGCGGTCGGGTGCGCAGTGGCGTGCGGCCCGTCGCGCGGCTTCGTCCCTGCGGTCGCCGACCGCCTCCGCGGGCAGCCCGCCCGGTGTCACGTCCCACGGCTCGACACGGCCGACGTCGCGCACGTCGACGTCGCCGACCCCCGCGCCCGACAGGAGTGAGGCCACCACCGCGCCCACCCGGCCGGCCCCTCTCACCTGCACGCGCAGTGAGCGGCGGGCGGCCAGGCGGTCGATCGCCTCGCCCGGCTCGGACGTGGTCAGGGACAGGGAGGCCAGGTCGGGGCGCAGTCGGTCCAGGGCCTCCTTCTTGCGGCGCAGGGTTTGGGCAGCCGGGCCGCCTCCCTTCGTGTCGTCGAGCACTCCGGCCCGCGCCAGTCGCCGTACCAGTCCCTCGACGTGACCGTCCGGCAGATCCATTCGGCGGCCCTCTTCGCGCAGCAGTTGCAGCCCGCGGGTGCCGTTGAGCAGGTCGAGGAAGCTGCCCGTCGCTGTGTCCATCGGGCCCAGCGTCAGCGCGTGCGCCGGAGTCATCCCGAACTGCACGGTATTGAGATCCCGCCAGCCCCGCCTGAGCGCGGGCTTCACCACTGGAGCCAGCGGAAGCGTCGTATCTGCCGAATCGGCCGAACCAGCCGAGCCTGCGGAATCCGCCGAACCTGTCGAAACCGTCGCTTGCATGAACAGGCCCCCGTAGCCGTCGTGGAACATCCCCGTGTGCCGGCGGAGCTCGGTCGAAGCTCCGCCGGTGACTGCCAGCATGCCCCGAAGCCCCGCCCCGTGCCGAAAGTTGTCCACAGGCGGTGGATATTCGTAGTACAAATCAAACGCATGGTGGGGGATCGGCATCGAACCGCCCCGGAGTCGGGACTTCCCCCATGTGCAGCGGGTAACGTCAGGGCGTGTCCGCCGACCCACTGCACCGCGCCGGAACGCCACAGCGCAGTACGACGAGCCCGCCGACGAGCGGCTCAGGGGCGAGCGCGATCGAGGTCCGCAGGAGCGCCCGGCGCCGCCGGACGGTCTCGGCGTACCGCGAGGGCGATCGCACCGTCGTGCTCATCCCCGCCCGGATGTCCGAGGCCGAGGAGCAGCGCTGGGTGAACGTCATGCTCGACAAGCTGGCCGCGCAGGAGAGCAAGCAGGTCCTCGGCGACGCCGAACTGGCCGAGCGTGCCGAGCAGCTGTCGGCGCAGTACTTCGACGGCCGTGCCCGGCCCAGCTCGGTGCGCTGGGTCACCAATCAGAACACACGCTGGGGTTCGTGCACCCCGGCCGAGGGCAGTATCCGTCTTTCGCACCGTCTGCAGGGCATGCCCGAGTACGTCGTCGACTACGTCCTCCTCCACGAGCTCGCGCATCTGTTGGTGCCTGGACACGGGCCCCGCTTCTGGCGGCTGCTGGAGGGGTATCCCCGCACCGAGCGGGCGAAGGGCTACCTGGAAGGGGTGGTTGCCGCCGAGCGCCTGCCCCACGTGCCCGGCGCGCGCGGCGAGTGACCGCTACCTGAGGCAGCCCCCTGAAGCGCCCTCCCGGAGGCAGCCCGCGGAGTCAGTGCTTCCGGTACGGCTGGTCGGGCGTTGTGTACCGGGTCTGTACCGGCTTCGTCCGATGTCGGAGTTAGCCGTTAGCCTGGCGCGACGCACTCACATTCGGGATGGGGGACGGTCGTTACGCATGGCCAGGGAATTCCAACGCGGCCACAAGGCCAAGATCAGTGACCTCACCGCGGGCACGGATCTGTACGTAGGTGTACAGATCACTGCCCCAGGGCTGACCTTCGACATCAGCTGCTTCGGTCTCGACGCCGACGAACGGCTCTCGGACGACCGCTACTTCATCTTCTTCAACCAGCCGAAGTCCCCCGAGGAGTCCATCCAGCTCCTCGGCGCCCAGGCGGGCGACACGGAGTCGTTCCGGGTCACGCTCGATAACATCCCCCCGCAGATCCAGAAGCTGTCCTTCACGGCGACGATCGACGGCGCCGGACAGATGTCGCAGATCGCCCCCGGATACATCCGGATCGTCGCCGGCGGCGAGGAAGTGGCCCGCTACTCCTTCAACGGCTCGGAGTTCTCCACCGAACGCGCCGTGATGCTGGGCGACTTCTACCTCAAGGACGTCTGGCGGTTTGCGGCCGTCGGGCAGGGCTTCGACGGCGGCCTCGATGCGCTGCTGAGGAACTTCGGCGGCGAGGTCGCCGAGGAGGAGACGCCCGCCGCCCCGCAGCAACCGCAGCAGCCTCAGGCAGGTGCGGCCCCTGGCTTCGCCCCGCCCGCCCAGGCCGCCGCCCCACCCGCGTTCGGCGCCCCGACGGCCGCGATCCCGGCTCCCGCGCCCGCCCCGGTCCCCGCGCCCGCACCGGCCCCGCAGCCCGCCGCCCAGGGCTTCGCGCCCCCGCCCGGGTCCGCTCCGCCGCCTCCGGCCCCGGCGCCCGCCCCGTCGGTGCACGCCCAGCCGACCATCGTCGCGCCCATGACGCCGCCCGGCGGCAGCCCGCCGCCCCCCGCCCCGGCGCCCGCGCCCTACGGCCAGCCGGGTCAGCAGCCGCCGTACGGCCAGGCCCCCGCTCCGACCGCCCCGCCGCCCCCCGGCTACGCCCAGCCCCAGGCCCCGCAGGCACCGACCCCGCCGCCCGGTTACGGCCAGCCGACCCCGCCTCCGGGCTACGGCCAGCAGCCTCCCTACGGCCAGGCCCCGGGCCAGGCGCCCTACGGAGCCCCGCAGGGCGCACCTCAAGGTGCTCCCCAAGGCGCACCGCAGGGCCCCGGCGTGGCCGCGGCGCTCCAGAAGTTCAAGGAGACGCCCACCGGCCAGCGCTGGACGCAGCAGAACAAGAAGCTGGTCCGGGTCGACCTCGGCATCGGCGGGCATCCCGTGCTGGCCCGGCAGGGCAGCATGGTGCTCTACCAGGGCAAGGTCGACTTCAGCTACAAGGGCGCCGGGTTCGCCGGCCGGATCGTGGGCAGCGCGACCGGCCAGGAGATGCAGCTGATGCGCTGTACCGGCCAGGGCCAGGTGTTCCTCGCCGAGAACTCCACGATGCTCCACCCGATCGAGCTTCAGGGCGACGGCATCTGCGTCTCCGCGGAGAACGTCCTCGCCTTCGACGAGAGCCTCCAGTACGAGATCCGCCGTATCGAGGGACACGGCATCCCCGGCGGCGCGCTGTTCACGATGCAGTTCACGGGCACCGGCACGATCGTCGTGAAGACGCACGGCACGCCCGTGGTCCTTCCGGTCACGCCCACGACGTTCGCCGACTGCAACGCCGTCGTCGCCTGGTCGGCCACCTCCCAGGTGGTCGTTTCCAGCCAGGTGCGCATGCGCCGCAACGCCTACCCCGGCGACACCGGAGAGAGCGTCAACCTCCAGTTCCGCGGCGCGCCCGGCAACTTCATCGTCGTCCAGCCGTACGAGATCTGAGGGAGAGCCCGTCATGAACCAGCCGCTCGCGGGCTACGCCCCCGCACCCGTCACCGCCCGCATGGAGAACCACGGCAACCACATGCTGAAGGTCGCCATGCAGACCGGGAACGACCTCTTCGCGCGCGTGGGGTCGATGGTCGCCTACGAAGGCTTCGTCCAGTACGAGCCCAACCCGCCCGCCGTGCGTCAGATCGCCAAGGACTGGATGACCGGCGAGGGTGCGCCCCTGATGAAGTGCACCGGCGACGGACTGCTCTACCTCGCCGACTACGGCGCCAACGTCGTCGTCATCAACCTCAACGGCGACGGGATCTCCGTCAACGCCACCAACCTGCTCGCCTTCGACGCCCACCTGACGTGGGGGGTCGAGCGGGTGAAGGGCTTGGCGAAGTTCGCCGGGCAGGGCCTGTGGAACACCAAGATCTCCGGGCAGGGCTGGGTCGCGCTGACCTCCCGGGGCAAGCCGATCGTCGTCGACTGCGGCGGCGGCGAGGACGAGACGTATGTCGACCCGGACGCGCTCGTCGCCTGGTCGCCGAACCTCAAGGTGAAGGGCAAGCGCAGCTTCAAGGCGCAGTCGCTCATCGGCCGGGGCAGCGGCGAGGCCTACCAGATGGCCTTCTCCGGCCAGGGCATCGTCGTCGTCCAGCCCAGCGAGGACAGCACCGACCGTCTCCGGATCCGGGGCTGAGGGGGAGCCAGAAAGCCATGCAGAGTCCGCTTTTCGCCTACAACGAGCAGCAGACCCAGGAGCGCTGGAGCCTGCAGAACAAGCAGATGCTCCGCGTCGCCCTGGAGAGCCACGACGACATCCTCGCCCGCAAGGGCACGATGGTCGCCTACCAGGGCCTGGTCGAGTTCGACGCCGAATTCCAGAGCAACCAGCAGGGACGGGCGCGTGCCCGTACCGGTGAGGGTCTCGACCTCATGCGCTGCCATGGGCAGGGCACGGTCTACCTCGCCAACCTCAAGCAGCACGTCCACGTGATGGAGGTGGAGCAGGACGGTCTGACCGTCGACAGCAGCTATGTGCTGGCGATGGACTCCTCGCTGCACCACGAGGTCATCGCCGTCGACAGCCTCTACGGCATCTCCGGCTCCGGGAAGTACCAGCTCAACATCACCGGGCGCGGCAAGGTCGCCCTGATGACCTCGGGCATGCCGCTGATGATGCAGGTGACGCCCGACAAGTACGTCAACTGCGACGCCGACGCGATCGTCGCCTGGTCGACGAGCCTGCGCGTCCAGATGCAGGCCCAGACGCACTCCTCCGGGGTGTGGCGGCGCCGCGGCAACACCGGTGAGGGCTGGGAGCTCAGCTTCATGGGCAGCGGTTACGCGCTCGTCCAGCCCAGTGAGCTGCTGCCGCCGCAGAACGCCCAGATCGGCTCGGGCCTCGCCGCCCAGTACGGCATGGGGCAGCAGGGGGCCCGGGGGCAGAACCAGGGCAACGTCTGGAGCTGAGCCGACGTGACGACCGGTAAGGGGTGACCGCAAGGGCGGTCACCCCTTACGCGTTCACAGCGTGGCGCGCGTCGCCTCCAGCAGGCGTACGACCGACTCGTCGGCCACCCCCGCCACCTCGTCGTAGGCGAACCAGCGCACGTCCAGCGACTCCTCGCTGATCGCATGCTCGGCGTCCTGTGGCGCCAGGACCGCGTACTGCACATCGAAGTGCCAGTGGCAGGGCGCCGGGATCGGATGCCGGTCCAGGCGCACCGGGCCGCCCGGCAGCAGCGACAGGCCGGTGACGCCGGACTCCTCTGTGGCCTCTCGCAGGGCCGCGGCCGCCAGGGAGGCATCCTGCGCCTCGCAGTGGCCGCCCATCTGCAGCCACATGCGCAGCTTCTTGTGAAGGGTCAGCAGCACACGCCCGCGCGACGGGTCGATCACCAAGGCGCTCGCCGTGATGTGCCCGGCCTCGCAGGACTTCCACATGCCGTCCGGGTGCTCAGCCAGGTGGTCCAGGTAGGCCTGGCGCAACTCCTCCTGGTCCTCGTACCCCTTCAGTACGAGGACCGCGTCGTCGTACAGGCTCACTCGGTGCCGTCGCCCTTGTCGTCGTCCTTGGACCTGTCGTCCTTCTTCAGGTCCGGCTTCCCGGTGGAGCCGCCCGCCGCCTCGCCGAGCATCTTGTCCAGCTCGGAGAAGTCGATCTGCTCACGGTGCACGAAGCCGTCCGGGTCGTCCAGGTCGGTGGCCGTCGGCAGCATGTCCGGGTGGGCCCACAGGGCATCCCGGCCGTCGACACCGCGCGCGTCCGTGAGCGAGGCCCACAGACGGGAGGCGTCACGCAGGCGCCGCGGGCGCAGCTCCAGGCCGATCAGCGTGGCGAACGTCTGCTCCGCCGGGCCTCCCGAGGCGCGGCGGCGGCGCAGCGTCTCGCGCAGCGCGTCGGCGGACGACAGGCGGGGCTTGGCGGCGGCGTGCACCACCGCGTCCACCCAGCCCTCGACGAGCGCCAGAGCCGTCTCCAGACGGGCCAAAGCCGCCTTCTGCTCCGGCGTGTCCTCGGGCTGGAACATGCCCTGCTGCAGGGCGTCCTGCAGCTGCTCGGGGTTCTGCGGGTCGAACTGGCCGACCACGTCCTCCAGCTTGGCCGTGTCGACCTTGATCCCGCGCGCGTAGCCGTCGACCGCGCCGAACAGGTGCGAGCGCAGCCACGGCACGTGCGCGAACAGGCGCTGGTGGGCCGCCTCGCGCAGGGCGAGATACAGCCGCACCTCCTCCTTCGGCACGCCCAGGTCCTTGCCGAACGTCTCGATGTTCACCGGCAGCAGCGCGGCCTTGCCGGCCGGGCCGAGCGGCAGGCCGATGTCGGTGGAGCCGACGACCTCGCCCGCGAGCACACCGACGGCCTGCCCGATCTGGGTGCCGAACATGGCGCCGCCCATCGAGCGCATCATGCCGATCAGCGGGCCGGCCATGGCCTGCATCTCCTCCGGCAGGACGTCGCCCATGGCGGTGCCTACGCGCTCGGCGACCGGGTCGACGAGCTCCTTCCAGGCGGGCAGGGTCGCCTCGACCCACTCCGCGCGGGACCACGCCACCGCGGAGCCCGCGCCGGACGGCAGGGACGTCGCGTCGTCGAGCCACAGGTCGGCCAGGCGGACGGCCTCCTCGACGGCGGTGCGCTCGGCGGGGCCGACGCTCGCGTCCTTGGTGCCGTCCGCGGTGCCCTGGGAGACCGTCTGGCGGGCGATCTGCTTGGCCATGTCCCAGTTCACCGGGCCGCCCTCATAGGAGAGCATCTGCCCCAGCTGCTGGAACGCGGCGCCCAGGTCGGAGGGGTTCAGCGAACCGAACATGGCAGCGAACGGATTGTCCGCACCGCCCCCCAAGCCCCCGGCACCGGGCAGCCCGCCAAAACCGAACGGGTTGGCCGGGCCCTGACCACCACCGCTCTGCTGGTCCTTCTTCTTGCCCTCGTCGCCGTCGTCCGGCTCCTCCGGCGGAAGGCCGAATCCGAATGGGGTGTCACTCACGGGATTCCTCGGCTGGTTAAGGCCACCGGTTTCCACCGGCGGCGCGGCTGCCCGATAACACCACCCAGCGTAGACACCACGAGCCGATCGGGCCTCGGTGCTTCGCCGACTCACGGCCTGCGGCAGGATGGATGCCACCTGGTACGTACGCGTCACTCGCGTTCGTACTGAAGACAACCGCTGGAGACGCCCGGTGAGTTCCCCTGATCCGCAGGTTCGCGCAGCGCGAAACCAGTCAACCCCTCCCGCGCGCGGTGTGCGCGGGCCCGTCGTCGCGGTGACCGGTGCCGCGTCCGGTGTCGGCGCGCTGCTCACCGAGCGGCTGGCCGCGTCGGACGAGGTCAAGCAGGTCATCGCCATCGACGAGCGGCGCGGTGAGTGCGCGGCGGCACAGTGGCACATCCTGGATGTGCGGGATCCGGCCATCGCGGACAAGCTGCGGGGCGCCGACGTGGTCGTTCACCTGGCGCTCGATCTGGATCTGGAGACGGATCCCGCCGCCCGGACGGCGTACAACGTTCGGGGGACGCAGACGGTTCTGACGGCCGCGGCGGCGGCCGGGATCCACCGGGTGGTGCTGTGCACCTCCGCGATGGTCTACGGCGCGCTGCCGGACAACGAGCTTCCGCTGTCCGAGGACGCGGAGCTGCGGGCGACGGCGGAGGCCACCGGGGTCGCGGATCTGCTGGAGATCGAGCGCCTCGCGCGCAGGGCCCCTCGGGCCCACCCCGGACTCAATGTCACCGTTGTCCGGCCCGCGGTCCTCGTGGGCGGCACCGACACCGCGCTGACCAGGTACTTCGAGTCGCCTCGGCTGCTTGTCGTCGCCGGCTCGCGACCTGCCTGGCAGTTCTGTCATGTCGAGGATCTGTGCAGCGCCCTGGAGTACGCCGTCCTGGAGAAGGTCGAGGGGGAACTCGCCGTCGGATGTGACGGCTGGCTGGAGCAGGAGGAGGTCGAGGAGCTCAGCGGGATCCGGCGGATGGAGCTGCCGTCCGCGGTCGCGCTGGGTGCGGCGGCCCGACTGCACCGGATCGGTCTGACGCCCTCTCCGGCCGGGGACCTGGCGTACACGATGTATCCCTGGGTGGTCAGCGGGAGCCGGCTCCACGACGCTGGGTGGCGGCCGCAGTGGACCAACGAGGAAGTGCTCGCGGAGCTGCTGGAGGAGGTCTCCGGCCGGCACACGGTCGCCGGGCGGCGGCTCGGGCGCAAGGACGCGACAGCGGCCGGCGCCGCCGGTGCGACGGTGGCCCTGCTGGGCGCGGCGGCAGTGGTGCGGCGGGCCCGGAAGGCCCGGCGGCGGATCTGAGCGGGCGAGGGCCCACCGACGCCCGGCAAAGTGCGGGGACGGGTGCTCTCCCCGGCGTACAAGGGCCTGCTCGACGGTGTGGACGCGGCCCCCTCCTGGAAGCCCTCTCATGTAGGCGGCCCCCTCCTGGAGGCCCCCTCATGTAGGAGGCTCCAAACCCGCACGCGCGTGTGCCGGGCGATAACGCTATTTCCCGCCCTCGTGGGAGTGGGGCACGATGGGGGCATGGCACCTACCAACGATCATCCCGGTGAGCAGGGCGCTCAGGATCCCGTCAAGCTCATCGGCATCCGCGAGACGGCCCTCTCCGTGGACGAGGTCTTCCGGGCCGTCGGGGACGACGCCGCCGGGGGGACCGCGCTGTTCGTGGGGACTGTGCGGAACCACGACGAGGGTGCCGATGTCGACGAGCTCGGGTACTCGTGCCACCCCAGCGCCGAGGCCGAGATGCGGCGGATCGCCGAGAAGGTCGTCGCCGAGTATCCGGTGCGGGCCCTCGCGGCCGTACATCGCGTCGGGGACCTCAAGGTCGGGGATCTGGCAGTCGTCGTCGCCGTCTCCTGTCCCCATCGTGGCGAGGCCTTCGAGGCCTGCCGCAAGCTGATCGACGATCTCAAGCACGAGGTGCCCATCTGGAAGCACCAGAGGTTCTCCGACGGCACCGAGGAGTGGGTCGGCGCCTGCTGAACCGGTCCGCCCACCCCGTCCGTACCACTCAGGTTGCGTAACCGCACCCCTGGCGTGAGCGTTGTCAGTGCCAGTGGTTAATCTGCTGATCAGTCAGTTGCGGTCACTCATTGGGGATGGGAGGACGGCATGGCGGCGCTCGCCTGGTTGCTGATTCCGCTTGTGGCTGCGATCGGCGCCGGTCTGTGGGGCAGTTGGGCCAACCGGAACCGGAAGGTACGGAGCGACGGGCCGGAACTCGACGGATACGCCCGGTTCCGCGCGGCCATGGAGAAGCCCTCCTCCCGTACATGATCACGGGCCCTGACGGGGCGCTGACAGGTGTGTCACGTACTGTCTTGCCATGCCACGCCGCACCGCGACGATGCTCGCCTCCACCCTGATGCTGATCGCGCTTTTGTGCGCGGGAGTCTTCATCCCCGTGCCGTATGCGGAGATGTCCCCGGGGCCGACGGTGAACACCCTCGGGGAGCACGACGGCGAGCCGGTGCTGCAGATCTCCGGGCGCAAGACCTACGCGACGACCGGGCACCTCAACATGACCACCGTCCGGGTCACCAGCGCCGACTACCGGATGAATCTCGTGGAGGCCGTCTACGGCTGGCTCGCGCACGACAACAAGGTCGTGCCGCACGACACCCTCTACCCGGACGGCAAGACCGAGGAGCAGTCCACCCAGGAGAACGCCGAGGAGTTCAGCCAGTCCCAGGAGAGCGCCAAGGTCGCCGCCCTGAAGGAGCTGGACATCCCGGTGCAGAGCTGGGTGATCGTCTCGACCGTCGTCAAGGGCACCCCGGCCGAGGGCAAGCTGCACGCCGGTGACGTGATCAAGGCCGTCGACGGTACGGCCGTGAAGGAACCGGCGGACGTCGCCAAGCTGGTGACCAAGCACAAGCCGGGTCAGGACGTCGTCTTCACCGTCGTGCCGGCCAAGGAGCAGGCCGCCGCGGAGAAGGAGCGCAGGACGCCCACGAAGTCCGAGAAGGTCACGATCAGGACCGCCGAGTCCGACGACAGCGCCGGCAAGCGCGCGATCGTCGGGATCTCCGCCGGGACCGACCACACCTTCCCGTTCACCATCGACATCAAGCTCGCCGACGTCGGCGGCCCCAGCGCGGGCCTCATGTTCGCGCTCGGGCTCTACGACAAGCTCACCCCGGGCAGCCTCACCGGCGGCAAGTTCGTCGCCGGTACCGGCACCATCGACGACCGCGGCAAGGTCGGCCCCATCGGGGGCATCGAGATGAAGACCATCGCGGCGCGCGACAAGGGCGCCCAGTACTTCCTCACGCCCGCCGACAACTGCGCGACCGCCGCCCGGGACGTCCCCGACGGGCTCACCCTCGTCAAGGTCGGCACCATCGGCAACGCCCTCGATGCCCTGAAGGACATCCGCTCCGGCGACACCGCCGACCTGCCGAAGTGCACGACCAAGGACTGAGAAACGGGCTTCGGTACGGCTGTGGGGGCGCCCCTTCACCTCAAGGGGCGCCCCCACAGCCGTTCAAGTCCTCGCCGTCGTACCGGAAGAGCTCAGTCCTCGAACGTCGCCGCCAGCGCCTCCGCCAGACCCGGGACCAGGTCCGGGCCGGTGAGGACCTCCGTCGGGGTGTCCTTCTCGCGCAGGCGCAGGGCCGACTCGCGGGCGCCGTCGCGCAGGACCGCGACCGTCATGCGGACCTCCTGACGGTCGGGGTGTTCCGCCACCCACTTGGTGAGCTTGGCCCCGCTCAGGCCCTGCGGGACCTGGGCCTCGGCGGACGGGGGGAGCATCAGGCGCTCGACGGTGAGCGCGCAGCCGACCACCGCGTCGGGCCAGGCGATGGTGCCGAGGAACTCATCGAGCGCCTTGCCCGTTTCAATCTCGTCCTGCTCGATCGGGGTCAGGCCGGAGGACTCCTGCTCGTCCCCCAGGCCGAGCTGGGCGGCGAGGCCGGGTTCCTGGGCCTGCAGCCGTGCGGTGTCTACGAGGGCGAAGAGGCGGGCGGGCTGGTCCCAGCCGAGGCCGGAGGCGTACTCGTCGATCTCGAGAACGGCCCGGGTGAGCGGGCTCGCCGCCATGGGAGTGTTGGACATGGTCACAATCCTGCCTCGTTCCCGCCCGGAATCGGGAACTGAGTAAACGGTGAGTAAGTTGCATAGGTGTGGGCCCACGATCACGGGGGGCCACGAGGGGTCCACGAAGACGCGGGCCTGACGGATCAACAGCGAACCTCGGGGTGCGAACCTTGGCTTTCCAGATGCCGGACCGCGGCGGAGGCCCGACCGGGCCACGGATCAGAGTGGGCCGCCCGTCCCGGCGTGTCCGGACGCTGCTCATGACACTGGGCGTCCTCGCCGTCCTCGGCATGGCCTTCACCATGTTCGCGGGCTTCTGGACGGACTGGCTCTGGTACCGGTCGGTGAACTATTCGTCGGTGTTCACGACCACGCTGTGGACGAAGATCGGACTCTTCTTCGTCTTCGGTCTGTTGATGGCCCTCGCGGTCGGCTTCAACATCTGGCTGGCGCATCGCCTGCGCCCGCCGCTGAGCGCCATGTCGATGGAGCAGCAGAGCCTCGACCGCTACCGCATGGGCATCGCGCCGTACAAGAAGTGGCTGCTACTGGCGATCACCGCCCTGGTCGGACTGATCGCCGGCGCCTCCGCCTCCAGTCAGTGGCGGACCTGGCTGATGTGGGTCAACGGCGTGCCCTTCGGCGAGAAGGACCCGCAGTTCCACCTCGACGTCGGCTTCTACGCCTTCGACCTGCCCTGGTACCGGTTCCTGCTCGGCTTCGGCTTCGCCGCCGCGATCCTCTCCGTGATCGCCGCAGCGCTCACCCACTACCTGTACGGCGGGCTGCGCATCACCAGCCCGGGGGCGCGCGCCACGGCCGCGGCCACCGGCCATCTGTCGGTCCTCATCGGTATCTTCGTCGCCCTGAAGGCGGTCGCGTACTGGCTCGACCGGTACGGGCTCGCGGTGAAGTCCAGTGACTTCAAGGCGACCGACAACTGGACCGGACTCAGGTACGTCGACGCCAACGCCTATCTGCCGGCCAAGACGATCCTGTTCTGCATCGCCGTCATCTGCGCGCTGCTGTTCTTCGCCACCCTGTGGCGACGCACCTGGCAGCTGCCCGTCATCGGCTTCGGCCTGATGGTGCTCTCGGCGATCCTCATCGGCGGTCTGTACCCCGCGATCGTCCAGAAGTTCCAGGTCCAGCCCAACGAGCAGGCCAAGGAAGCCCCGTACGTCGAGAAGAACCTCAAGGCGACGCGCGAGGCGTACGGCATCGACGGCACCCAGGTCACCGAGTACCCGGGCACGAGCAAGACCGAGGACAAGACCCAGCTGCGCGACGACGTGGACGCCGCGGCCAGCATCCGGATCCTGGACCCGAACATCGTCTCGCCGACGTTCCAGCAGCTCCAGCAGATCAGGAACTACTACGCGTTCCCGACCAACCTGGATGTCGACCGGTACAGCAAGGACGGCAAGGACCAGGACACGGTCATCGGTCTGCGCGAGATCAACCTCAACGGCATTCCGAAGCGGAACTGGATCAACGACCACTTCCGCTACACCCACGGCTACGGCGTGGTCGCCGCCGAGGGCACCAACGCCGACTCCCAGGGCCGGCCGGACTTCACCGAGTCCGACCTGCCGTCCAAGGGCGACCTCGGGACGTACGAGCAGCGGGTCTACTACGGCGAGAAGACCAGCATGTACTCGATCGTCGGCGGTCCCCAGAAGGAGATCGACTACTCCGACGACAGCGGTGAGAAGACCTACAGCTACAAGGCCGACAGCGGGGTCAGCCTCTCCAACCCGGTCAACCGGGCCGCGTACGCGGTGGCGTTCGGCGAGCCGCAGATCCTGTACTCCGGTGCGATCGGCGACGGTTCGCGCATCCTGTACAACCGCACGCCCAAGGAGCGCGTCGAGGCGGTGGCCCCGTGGCTGACCATCGACGGTGACGCCTACCCGGCGGTCGTGGACGGCCGTATCCAGTGGATCGTCGACGCGTACACGACCACCAACGGATACCCGTACGCCTCCCGTACGACCCTCGGCGACACGACAGCCGACTCGCTGACCGCGACCAACGACTCGCGCGCTGTGGTGGCCCAGCAGAACCAGGTCAACTACATCCGCAACTCCGTGAAGGCCACCGTCGACGCGTACACCGGCGAGGTCAAGCTCTTCCAGTGGGACACCAAGGACCCGGTCCTGAAGACCTGGATGAAGGCGTTCCCGGGCACGGTGGAGTCGAAGAGCGAGATCTCGAAGTCGCTGATGGCTCATCTGCGCTACCCCCAGGACCTGTTCAAGGTCCAGCGCGAGCTGCTCACCCGCTACCACGTGAAGGACGCCACGACGTTCCTCAGCGGCAGCGAGGTCTGGCAGGTGCCGGACGACCCGACCAACAAGTCGGGCAGCGCGGTGCCGCCGTATTACCTGAGCATGAAGATGCCCGACCAGGCGGCGCAGTCGTTCTCGCTGACGACGACGTTCACGCCGAACGGACGGGACAACCTCAGCGCCTTCATGGCCGTCGACGCGGAGGCAGGCACCAGTGACTACGGCAAGATCAGAATTCTGAAACTGCCGACCAACACCACGGTCAACGGACCCAGTCAGGTCCAGAGTCAGTTCAACTCCGAACAGAACATCGCCGAGACCATCAGGCTGCTGAGAGGCGGCGACTCGGAGGTCGAGTACGGCAACCTGCTGGCGGTCCCGCTGGACGGCGGCCTGCTCTATGTGGAGCCGGTCTACGTCCGCGGTGGTGGACTCAAGTACCCGTTGCTGCGAAAGGTGTTGGTGTCCTACGGCGGCACCACAGCCTTCGAGGACACGCTCGGCGAGGCACTCAACAAGGTCTTCGGAGCGGAAGGCCCGACCACCCAGCCACCGGACGAGGGCGATGAGGACGGCGGCGGTACGACACCACCACCGACGTCCACCAACCCGACGGTCCAAGACGCGCTCAACGACGCCCAGAAGGCCTTCGAAGCCGGCCAGGAAGCCCTGACGAAGGGCGACTGGGAGGCGTACGGCAAGGCGCAGGAGGATCTCGAGGACGCGCTGCAGCGGGCCGAGGACGCCCAGGCCGAGGCGGACAAGGCCGGCGGTGGTGGCAGCGGCGGCGACAGTGGCAGCAGCCCGAGCCCCAGTTCCAGTCCGAGTCCGACCAGCAGTCCCACCAGCTCGTAGGGACGGCGGCTGATCGAATAGCCCACCCCGCGCCGTGATACGGTTGCAGAACAACGGCGCGGGGTGGAGCAGCTCGGTAGCTCGCTGGGCTCATAACCCAGAGGTCGCAGGTTCAAATCCTGTCCCCGCTACTGAAGTCGACGAACATTTCGTACGACAGCGAAGGCCCGGATCCTCCAAGGATCCGGGCCTTTGTGATGTGCGAACGCATGTGCACGAGGCCGAGGCGGTCGCGCCGCCGTGGGGAGTTGGGAGAACTGTGTTTGACTTGTCTCTCTGTGGGCATGTCGACAAAACGCTGAAGTGACCTCACTGGCTGCGGTATACGAGGTGTACCCAGGTTGCAGGTGGTGCGACGATGGACGTTATGGGGGACAAGGCAACTCTGTTGGAGACAGGGCGGTTTGTGCAGCCTGCCGACTTTGTGCAGCCGACGGGCGATTTCGTGCAGCCGACGGACAGTGCCTCGCTGCCGGTGGGTGACCTCGCGCAGCCGGAGGGCGACTTCGCCTTCGACCGGACGACCGACCGGGACGAGGCCGCGGAGGCCGCCGAGGAGGCCCGGCAGCGGCTTGCCGCCGAGGCCGGTGACGCAGAGGCGACGAGCGTCCTCGGGGCCATGCTGCTGCGCCGTGGCGACCTCGACGGAGCCGAGCCCTATCTGCGGGCCGCCACCGCCGCCGGGGACCGGGCCGCCGCCAACAACCTGGGAGTCCTTCTCCACCAGCGCGGGTACGCCGACGAGGCCGCCGGATGGTGGCGGATCGCCGCCGTCGCGGGGTCGGCCGCGGCCGCGCACGCGCTGGGACGCCATCACCGCGAGCGGGGCGACGAGCCCGCCGCCGAGTACTGGCTGCGGCAGTCCGCCGAGCAGGGACACGCGCTGGGCGCGTACGCGCTCGCCGACCTGTTGGAGCACCGCAGCGACGCCGGGGCCGAGCAGTGGATGCGGGCCGCGGCCGAGCGGGGGCACCGGGAGGCGGCGTACCGGCTGGCGCGTGCGCTCGACCGGCAGGCGGGGCGTACGGGCGAGGACGGGGCCGACAACGGTGTCGCTGCGAGCGAGCCTCTGCTCGTCGAGGCCGAGCAGTGGTACCGGCAGGCCGCCGCGCGCGGGCATCGGCGGGCCGCGCTGCACCTCGGGGCGATTCTCGAGAAGCGCGGGGAGCTCAAGGAGGCGGGGCGCTGGTACCTGACCTCCGCCAAGGACGGGGAGGCGCGCGCCGCCTGCGCGCTCGGGTTCCTGCTGCGGGACGCCGGGGACACCGAGAGCGCCGCCGTGTGGTGGCTGCGGGCCGCGCAGGACGGCGACGGCAACGCGGCCAACGCGCTGGGCGCGCTGCACGCCGAGCGCGGCCAGCCGCAGACCGCCGAGCGGTGGTACCGGGCCGCGATGGACGCCGGCGACGTGAACGGTGCGTACAACCTCGGGCTGCTCTGCGCCGATCAGGGGCGTACCGCGCAGGCCGAGCAGTGGTACCGGCGGGCGGCGTACGCCGGGCACCGGGAGGCGGCGAACGCGCTGGCCATCCTGCTGCTGCAGGGCGGGGACACGACGGGTGCCGAGCCGTGGTTCTCCAAGGCCGCGGAGGCCGGGAGCGTGGACGCCGCGTTCAACCTGGGGATCCTGTACGCCGGGCGCGGCGAGGAGCGGGCCGCGCTGCGCTGGTACGAGCGTGCCGCGGCCGCCGGGCACACGGAGGCGGCGCTGCAGGTCGGCATCGCGCGGCTGCGGGACGGGGACGAGCTCGCCGCGGAGCGGCATCTGCGGTGCGCGGCCGGGGGCGGCAGCGCGGAGGCCGCGTACCGGCTGGCGACCGTGCTGGACGCTCGGCGGCCGCCGGAGCCCGAGCATGAGCTCGGGGAGCCGGCGTACGAGAAGACCGAGTGCGAGGAGTGGTACGAGCGGGCGGCTTCCCAGGGGCATCGGCGGGCGCAGGTGCGGGTGGGGATGCTTGCCGCGGCTCGGGGGGACGTGGTGGAGGCGGCTCGGTGGTACCGGGAGGCTGCCGAGGCCGGGTCGCGGAACGGGGCGTTCAATCTGGGGCTGCTGCTTGCCCGGGAGGGAAGTGAGCCGGAGGCCGCGATGTGGTGGACGCGGGCGGCTGACGCCGGGCATGGGCGGTCGGCGTTGCGGCTGGCTCTGGTCTACGCGCGTCGCGGCGAGCTGGCGGAGGGGCAGCGGTGGGCTGATCGGGCGGTGAGTCTGGGGCCGGGGGAGGTTGCGGAGCGGGCTGCGCGGTTGCGGGATGCTCTGCGGGAGGAGCTTTCGGCGTGACGGTGCGTTGAGTGGGCTTCGTGGGTGCCGGGTGCGGCGCGGTCGGCGTCGCGGGGGTTCGCCCCCGCCGCCCCTACCCGTCCCATCCTCCAAGGGCTGCCGCCCCTTCGACCCCGCCCTCCTGGGGGCCTGCGGCCCCCAGACCCCCGCTTCGGCCCTGAACGGGCCTCGTCCTCAAACGCCGGACGGGCTGGATGACGCCGGCCGGCACTCAAACACGACGGTCGGCGCCCCGACGCCCAGCCCCCGGCGGGTGGGAGGGAGCCAGGGACGGTGCGGCCTCTTCCTCTAACGCCGGACGGGCTGAAGGATGCCGGCCGGCACTGAGACGCGACGGTCGGCGCCCCCACGCCCAGCCCTCAGCGGGTGGGAGGGAGCCAGGGACGGTGCGGCCTCCTCCTCAAACGCCGGACGGGCTGAGTGATACCGGCCGGCGCCGGGACGTGGCCGTTGGTGCCGTGGAACGGAGACCCCAGCGCCACACGGGAGAGACCCCGCCGGGCCGGCTGGGATGCACGGGCCGGCGTTGCGAGGTGGTGTTCTACAGGTCCGGTGAGAAGCGGACCGCTCCCGCCGGGATTCGGGCGTCGCACCACACCCGTGCACCCTCCCCCAGCTCGTTGTCGGCGCCGATCACCGCGCCGTCGCCGATGACCGTGCCGGTGAGGACGGAGCGTTCGCCGACGCGGGCGCGGGTGCCGATGAGGGAGTCGGTGATGATCGCGCCGGGTTCGATGACGGCGCCGGGGAGGATCGTGCTGCCGAAGACCCTCGCACCCTCCGCGACGAACGCGCCCTCGCCCACCACCGTGCCGCCCGTCAGCTTGGCGTCGGGGGCGACCGTGGCCGTGGGGAGGATCAGGCGGTCGCCGCAGCGGCCGGGGACCGCGGGGGACGGGGCGCGGCCCAGGACGAGGTCGGCCGAGCCGCGGACGAAGGCGGCCGGAGTGCCCAGGTCCAGCCAGTAGGTGGAGTCGACCATGCCCTGGAGGTGGGCTCCGGCGGAGAGGAGGTCCGGGAAGGTCTCGCGCTCCACCGAGACCGGACGGTTCGCCGGGATCGTGTCGATGAGCGAGCGGCGGAAGACGTACGCACCCGCGTTGATCTGGTCGGTGACGATTTCTTCGGGGGTCTGTGGCTTCTCCAGGAAGGCTGTTACGCGGCCCGTCTCGTCCGTGGGGACCAAGCCGTACGCCCTCGGGTCCGTCACCTTCGTCAGGTGGAGGGAGACGTCCGCGCCGGTCGACTCGTGGGTGCGGACCAGTGCCTTGATGTCCAGGCCGGTCAGGATGTCGCCGTTGAAGATGAGGACCGGGTCGTCGGGCGCGGAGTGCAGCCGGGACGCCACGTTGCGGATCGCGCCGCCCGTGCCGAGGGGCTCCTCCTCCGTCACGTACTCCAGGTGGAGTCCGAGCGCGGAGCCGTCGCCGAAGTACGGCTCGAAGACCTCGGCCAAGTACGACGTCGCCAGGACGATGTGCTCGACGCCCGCGGCTCTCGCTCTCGCCAACTGGTGCGTGAGGAAGGGGACTCCGGCCGCCCGGACCATGGGCTTGGGCGTGTGCACGGTGAGCGGGCGCAGCCGAGTGCCCTTGCCGCCGACCAGGAGGATCGCTTCTGTCACCTGTCGTCTCTGCTTCCTGCCGGGACCGGCCGAACTGTCTTTCGGCCGGCCAGTGTATGCAGACCGTTGTACGGCGCCCTCGTCGGCAGTGCGGCGTTCCGCCTCTTGCCCCCCGACGGCGGTGAATGCATCCCCGTGTACTCCGTGTACTCCGTGTACCTCGTCTACTCGCGTACCCGGTCAGCCCTCCCCCGGCTCAACGTCCCTGGTAGCGGGCCGCCGTGGCGCGGGCCGTGCCGAGCTTGCGGTAGAGCTGCCGTCCCGGGCACTCCGTCAGGAAGCCGTCCCGATGGCCGGAGATCGCATTCAGCCGTACGTTCTTTCCCTTTCGGTAGAGATTGCCACCGGCGGACTTCAGGTACGTCTTTCCGCGCGGATTGACGCCGAAGAGACCCAGTTTCCATGCCGTGAGCCGGGCCACGGCCTTCACCGACGCCTTGGTCGGCTTGGTGGAGCCGTAGCTGCCGAGAACGGCGATCCCCATGCTGTTGGTGTTGAAACCGAGAGTGTGGGCACCCAGGACCGGCTTCGCCACTCCCCCGGCGCGTCCCTCGTAGATGTTTCCGCACTTGTCGACGAGGAAGTTGTAGCCGATGTCGCGCCAGCCCATGCTCTTGACGTGGTAGCGGTAGATACCGCGAATGAGCGAGGGGACCTGCGAGCACCAGTACTTGCTGCCGGTCGCCGTGTGATGCACGAAGGCCGCCTTCACCTTCTTCGTGTAGACGAACTGCCGCTCCCGCCACCCCTCGTTCGCGCCCCAGCCGCGCCGTGTGACGATGCGCGGCCGCGGCCCGATGTACGGCTTCGCCTGCTGCGCCTGCGTCAACTGGTCACCGCGCAGCGCCAGCAGCTCCCGTTCGGTCTCGGCCCGGCCGAGCGCGGGGATCGCCGCGACGCCGAGGGGCGCGAGTTCGGCGTTGGCGGCGGAGGCGGCCGTGTCGGCGGCGGAGGCGCCGAGGGCCTCGGCGGTCTCCGTGGTCTCGGTCTGCAGTGAGCCGGGGCGGGGGGCGCCGGGGTCGTCCGACGTGGGGGCGGGTTCACCGGGATCGACGAGTTCGAGGCGGAGGCCGGCGGGGAGCGGAGAGACGACGCCGGTGCCGCCCGGCGGGGTCGGATCATCACTGCCCGGCCCCGGCGCGCCGTCCTTGGACCCGGCCCCGACAGCCTGTGCCGTCACCCGCACCTCCACGGCGTCCGACTCCCCGACCCACAACGGCGCCGTGGAGCCGCGCACCCGGCCGGAGGTGCGTTCGACGCTGCCGGGGTCGGCCGCGTGCTCGCCGTTGTGCGTCTCGACGTCCTGCCAGTCGGACCAGGTGCCCGTGCCCACGGCGCGGGTGCGGACCTGGACGCGGCCGTGCAGTTCGGCGTCCGGGTCGTCCCAGACGACGCCTACGAGGGAGAAGTGTCGTACGTCTCGTGGGGACAGGCCCTCTATGGCGGGGGCGCCGACGACGCGGTCACGGGCGAGGGGTGTGAGCGGGGCGAGGGGCATCGACTGGGTGCTGCCGGGGACGTACGACTCGGCGTCCTCCTGACGCACCGCCGGCCCGGCCACCGCCTCCCCGCGCGTGGCCGCTTCCGCACTGAACGCCGGTCTCGCGGTCGACGCGACGGCGGGTGGGGTGAGCGGGAGGGCCAGAGCGGCCGCGCACGTGACACCGATCGAGGAAGCAAGGAATCCACGCATACCCCAGATGTTGGACATAGTCATACAAAGCTGTCCATCTGGGAGTTGACGGAGTGTCGGCGCCCGATTCGCCCGAACCGGTGGTGGCAGGGTGCCGCCAACCGGGGGTGCGCGCCTGTGTGGCCGCGTACGCTTGCACGGGTGAACGCCACCGATCGCACCCCTGCCGACCTGCTGCGTTCCGCGCTCGCCGCGGATCCCGGACGTCCCCTGGTGACCTTCTACGACGACGCCACCGGGGAACGCGTCGAATTGTCCGTGACCACCTTCGCCAATTGGGTGGCCAAGACCGCGAATCTGCTCCAGGGCGACCTCGGGGCCGGGCCGGGTGACCGGGTCACGCTGCTGCTGCCCACCCATTGGCAGACGGCGGTCTGGCTGCTGGCGTGTTCGTCGGTGGGCACGATCGCGGACGTGGGCGGGGATCCGGCGGCGGCCGACGTGGTCGTGAGCGGGCCGGACACGCTGGAGGCGGCGCGGGCGTGCCGGGGGGAGCGGGTCGCATTGGCGCTACGGCCGCTGGGGGGCCGCTTTCCGCAGCCGCCGGCGGGCTTCGCCGACTACGCCGTGGAAGTGCCGAGCCAGGGCGACCGTTTCGCCCCGTACGCGCCGGTCGACCCCGAGGATCCCGCACTGATCGTGGCCGGCCGGGAGTTCAGCGGCGCCGAGGTCGTCGAACGCGCCCGCGCCGAGGCGACGGGGCTGGGCCTCACGGGCCCGGGCTCCCGCATCCTGTCGTCCCTTCCCTACGACACCTGGGAGGGCCTCAACGCCGGCCTGTACGCGGCGCTGGCGACCGACGGCTCGGTGGTCCTGTGCCGCCACCTCGAATCCCTGGACGAGGAGTCCCTGGCCAAGCGCATCGAGAGTGAGCGCGTGACGACGACGGCGCGATAGCCCCGGGCACGGTCGGCTGCGCCGGCTGGGCCGAGGTGACCGCGTCGACCAGGCCGAGTCACAGGTGCCGTTCGCTGTGTGGCTTGCCCGGCGTGCGGGCTGGGCGGGGTGGGTCGCGCAGCCCGGCACTGACGGGGCACCGCCCGCGCCCACCCGTGCCGCCCCAGCGGCACGACTGCCCGCGGATTGGGCGGGACGGCCCGCGGGGCTGAGGCGGGACTGCCCGCGGCTGAGGCGGGATGGTCGGCCACTGAGCTGTGGGATGACCCGGGGCTGGGGCGCGGGACGACCCGCGGCCGAGGCGCGGGACTGCTTGCGGCTGGGGCGAGGGACGACCTGCGGCTGGGGCCTGGGATGGCCTGCGGCTACGGCGGGATGGCCTGCGGCTGCGACGCAGGACACAGCCCGCAACCGAAGCGCGGAACAGCCCACGGCTGCGACGTACGACAGCCCGCAACCGAAGCGCGGAACAGCCCACGCCTGCGACGTACGACAGCCCGCAACCGAAGCGCGGAACAGCCCACGCCTGCGACGTACGACAGCCCGCAACCGAAGCGCGGAACAGCCCACGCCTGCGACGTACGACAGCCCGCAACCGAGGCGGGGGACAGCCCGCACCCGCGTACGGCGGCAAGGGGACGTGCCGGGGGGGGTGTCCGCCCGCAGAGTCGGGCGTCAAGACACGGCACCTCCAGCGCAACGACCACCGCCCGACCGAGGACGGACACCCCCCGGCACGGCCCCGACCCACACCCCACCCGCAGGCGCTACCCGCACCCCCACCGAACCGGCACAGGCGCCGCAGGCACCCGACGCGCACCCCCACCGGACAGCAACAGGCCGCCGCAGGCACCCCCGCCCAACCGCCGGAGGCAACCGTCACCCATTCAGCCCCCCACCACTCACCCCCCACCCCCCATCCAAGCCATGGTCGTAACAGCAGCCCACACCACACGCACTACGCCATGAGGGGTGGACCCAGCCGTGACCGACTCCGCACGCACGCGCCGGGGGGCGTCGGCCAGCAGCAGGTGGCCCATGCGGCGGTGGGTACGGCGAGGGGCGCTGGGGATCGGGCTCGTGCTCCTCGCCGCCGGCGGGGCCGGGTGGGCCGTCTACGCCAAGCTCGACTCCAACATCACGCCCGACGAGGCCGCCGCCGCCGAACTCGCCCGGTACGAGAAGGAGCGCCCCACCTCCCTCGTGCGCGACGCCCGCAACGTCCTGCTCATCGGCTCGGACTCGAGGGCGGGCAAGGCAAACCGGCGCTACGGCCGCGACTCCGGGACCGAGCGGTCCGACACCACCATCCTGCTGCACCTCTCCGCGGGGCGCCGCAGCGCCACCGCCGTCTCGATACCCCGCGACCTGATGGTGGACGTCCCCGGCTGCCGGCGCCCCGACGGCACCCGCAGCAAGCCCATGTTCGCGATGTTCAACTACGCCTTCCAGGTCGGCGGTTCGGCCTGCACCATCCGTACCGTGGAGCGGCTCACGAACATCCGCCTCGACCACCACGTGGTCGTCGACTTCCACGGCTTCAAGGAGATGGTCGACGCCCTCGACGGCGTGGAGATCTGCCTCACCGAGCCCATCAACGACAAGGCCGCCAAGCTCAGGCTCCCCGCCGGAAAGGTGACGCTCAACGGCGAGCAGGCCCTCGGCTACGTCCGAGCCCGCAAGTCCCTCGGCGACGGCAGCGACACCGACCGCATGGAGCGCCAGCAACGATTCCTCGCCGCGCTCGTCCAGAAGGTGCGCAGCAACGACGTACTGCTGAATCCGGTCAGGCTCTACCCCGTCCTGGACGCCGCCACGTCCTCCCTCACCACCGACCCGGCCCTGGCCAGCTTGCGCGGTTTGTACGAACTCGTCCGCGGCGTGCGCGACATCCCCACCGAACGCGTGCAATTCCTCACCGTTCCTCGGGAGTCGTACATCTACAACGCCAATCGCGATCAACTCGTGGAGCCCGAGGCCGAGCGGCTCTTCGAGCGATTGCGCATCGACGCCCCGGTGGAAGTCGTGAATTCGCCCGAAACGTCCCCAGGCGCTCCGCGCACATCTCCGCACAGGAGTTCCCATTACGGCGCCGGGAAGGCGGGCGCCAAGCGTCCCGACGACCACACGGGACCCACTCCTCCGGCACCCACCTTCCGGGGCAACACCGCCGCCGAGAACCCGTGCGAGTAAAGCGCTCACCAAGTCGGCGAACCCCAGTTCAAAGAAATGGGATGGATTGCCCAGTTGTAGGGACGTGGAATTTGTCACCGTCGTCGCTTGACGCTGAACTGGGCGGATAGTGTGAGCGATCCGGTGCACCCGGCCGTAGTTAGGCTTGCGCACTGTTTGACCGAGAGACCCGAGCGCCTTGGAGGGGGAAGGCGCCGCGTGGCCCCGACGGAGGAATCAGACAACCGTGGACGCGCAAGGCCGTGGGCGGGCGGACGACATCGACCCCGCAGACCAGTGGGTACTCAATCCGAACACCGGCGAATACGAACTGCGACTGACTCCTTCCGCACCGCAGTCGTCGGTCCCGGGACCCCGTAGATCCGCTTCCCGCGCAGGCGCCGGGGCGCGTGCCGCCGGTGGCGCCGGAGGTTCAGGGAGTGCTGCGGCCGCCGCAGGTGCCGGTGGCGCCGGGCGCAGCCGCACCGCGACCCCGGGGCGCGAGACGCGGCCGGTGTCGCCGGGCCGTGAGGTCCCCCCACAGCGCAGGCGCCGGGGCGCGCCCGAGGAGCCGCCGCCGGGACGGCGCGGTCGCCGGGCTCCGGTGAAGAAGAGCAAGGCGAAGAAGGCCGTGCTGTGGACCGGCGGAATCATGGCGTTCGTGGTGGTGGCCGCGGCGACCGGCGCGTACCTCTACATCGAGCACCTCAACGACAACATCCAGTCCGTCTCCGACGACGGCGCGAGCACCGGTGGCTTCCAGAAGGACAAGGCCATCAACATCCTGCTCATCGGCACGGACAAGCGCACCGGCGCGGGCAACGGCAGCTACGGCGACACGGGCAGCGCGGGACACGCCGACACCACGATCCTGCTGCACGTCTCCAAGGACCGCTCGAACGCGACCGCGCTCAGCATCCCCCGCGACCTGATCGTCGACATCCCGGACTGCCAGACCACGCAGGAGGACGGCACCCAGAAGGTCATCCCGGGTGAGACCGGTGTCCGCTTCAACACCAGCCTCGGCCAGGAGGGCCGTACGCCCAGCTGCACCATGCGAACGGTCACCGAGCTGACCGGGATCAAGCCGGACAACTTCATGGTGGCCGACTTCAACGCGGTGAAGACGCTGACGACGGCGGTCGGCGGCGTCGAGGTGTGCCTGGCCAAGGACATCGACGACCCCGACTCCAAGCTCAAGCTCAGCGAGGGCAAGCACGTCATCGAGGGCGAGCAGGCGCTGGCCTTCGTCCGCACCCGGCACTCCGTGGGCTTCGGTGGCGACCTGAGCCGGATCGGGCTCCAGCAGCAGTTCCTCAGCGCGCTGATGCGGAAGCTGAAGTCCAACGACACGCTCACCAGCCCGTCCAAGATGATCAAGCTGGCCGAGGCGGGCACCGAGGCGCTGACCGTCGACAGCAACCTCGACAGCATCGACAAGCTGAAGGACCTCGGCCTGGAGCTGGGCAAGCTCAACACCAAGAACCTGACCTTCACCACGATTCCGGTGATCGACAACCCGGCCGAGAAGGTGAAGGCGACCGTCGTACTCAACGAGACGACGGCCCCCCAGGTCTTCGAGGCGATCCAGAACGACGTCTCCTTCACCGCGGTCAAGCAGCAGAAGAAGAAGGAGGCCGCCGCCGTGGCCGCCCGGCTGAAGGGCACCAAGGCCGACCCCTCCGAGGTGCGGGTGCAGGTCTACAACGGCGGGGCTCCCGCGGGCAGCGCCCAGGAGACCCTCACCTGGCTGCAGACCGAGGAGGGCGTGACCAAGTCCGAGAACGCGGGCAACGCCTCGACGACGCTGTCGAAGACGACGCTCGAGTACGCACCGGACCAGGCGGACCAGGCACGCCGGCTCGCCGCCATCATGGGGCTCTCCGGGTCCGCGATGAAGCCGGGCAAGAGCGTGACCAACTCCCAGGGCCTGCCCACGATGACGCTGACGCTGGGCAAGGACTTCAAGGGTCCGGGCGTCTCCCTCACGGCTCCGACCAAGGCGCCCGACGTGGAGAAGTCCACGGCGGACAAGGTGGAGTGCGCGAAGTAGCGGCAGACAGTGGCCCAACGGCTCCGGTACGGAATCTGCGGCGGGGAACGCAACTGTGCCGGACCCTCGTTGGTCTGACACAGGACACGGTGGTGTCAGGCGGCGTTGGCCTGGCACACCGCGTGGCCGTGCAGGGCGTGGATTTTGCCGACACGTGGCAAACCCGGTTCGGACTCACACAGGTCTGACAGGTTGCGAACCGGTGTCGGACAGGGTGGTCCGACATGGTTCGCTCCGCACGGACAGGGAGGTCCGCCGCGGAGTGAAGCCGTGTCGGGCCAAGGGTGGGGAAGGGCGAACAGTTGGCGCAGAGCAGTGTGCGGGGGGAGGTCCCCGCGGTGGAGGACACCATGTCCCTCACACCGCGGGCTGACCAGGACACGCCGGCCGACCAGGGCGGCCGGCACGGTGGCGGGGGTCGCGGGGGCGGCCGCGGAGGCGACGGCAGGCGCCGCAGACGGCGTGCGCTGCGCTGGTCGGCGACGGTTCTGGCGGTGGTGATACTGGGCACCGCGGGTGCCGGGTATCTCTACTACCAGCACCTCAACGGCAATCTGAAGAAGGACGACCTCAATATCGGCGACGCGAAGGACCGCGCCGCAGAGACCAAGGCGAACGCGGCCGGCCAGACGCCGCTGAACATCCTGCTGATCGGCTCGGACGCGCGGGACAGCAAGGAGAACCAGAAACTCGGCGGCGCCAAGGAGACGTTCGGCGCCACTCCGCTCGCCGACGTCCAGATGCTGCTGCACGTCTCCGCCGACCGCACCAACATGTCGGTCGTGAGCATGCCGCGCGACACGCTGGTGGACATCCCCAAGTGCACGGACCCGGACAGCGGGGACGTCTACGAGGCCGTCGACCGCGCGATGACGAATCGGTCGCTGGGCCGCGGCGGCCCAGGGTGCTCGGTGGCGACGTGGGAGAAGCTCACCGACATCCACATCGACCACTTCATGATGATCGACTTCTCGGGCGTGGTGTCGATGGCCGACGCGATCGGCGGCGTGCCGGTCTGCGTGAACGCCAACATCCACTCCAAGGACAGCGAGGGCCACGGCTCCGGGCTGAAGCTGGAGAAGGGCACGACGTACGTCCAGGGCGAGCAGGCCCTGCAGTGGCTGCGCACCCGGTACGGCTTCGAGGACGGCAGCGATCTGGCCCGCGCCAAGGCGCAGCACATGTACATGAACTCGATGGTCCGTGAGCTGCGCAAGAACGCGAAGCTCAGCAACCCGGGCAAGCTGCGCGCCCTCGCCGAGGCGGCCACCAAGGCGCTCACCGTCGACCCGGGCCTGGGCACGGTGGCGAAGCTGTACGACCTGGCCGGCGAGCTCAAGAAGGTGCCGACCTCCCGCATCACCATGACGACGATGCCGAACGAGTACGACACGATCCAGACCGGCCGGGTGGTGCCCACCGAGGACGCGACCAAGCTGTTCCGGCTGGTGCGCGAGGACGTCGCGCTCGACGGCAAGGACAAGAAGAAGCCCACCGAGGAGAAGGCCTCCACCGACCCGGCGGCGGCGGACGGCGAGATAGCCGTCCAGGTGCAGAACGGCACGCGCACCGACACCCTCGCCGCGGCCCGCGGCCGTGCGACCACCGTCGCCGGGCTGCTCGTCGACAAGGGCTTCACCCAGGCCGTGGCGGACGCCTCGGCCACGCCGGTCGAGGACGCGACGCTCGTCCGCTACCCGAGCGCCGAGCTGGAGGGCGACGCCCAGCGGGTCGCCAAGGCCCTCGGCATCCCGGCCAGCGCCGTGGAGAAGTCCACGGACGTCTCCGGCGTCACCCTCGTCGTCGGCGCCGACTGGCGGGAGGGGACGGCGTACAAGGCCCCGAAGCAGGACGACAAGGCGCCGGACACGGCGGACGCGCTGAACGCCTCCGACACCAAGGCCTGCATGAAGGTGAACCCGAACTTCACGTGGTGACGCCAACTCACCTCATCGGCGGGCTCAGTTGACGCTGAGCACCGCCGGGCGGCGGGAGGCGATGACCTTCTTCGCCAGGGACCGCGGGCTGGTCAGGAAGCCGTAGCCCCAGGACATGTGCATGGTGGCGAGGGCGACCGGAATCTGGAGGCGTGCCTTCAGCGGGAGGCCCCTGCCGGCCGGGACGGAGCCCGCGGTGATGGCCGCGAGATAGCCGCCGGGGACCACCAGGGCCCACGGGGTCACCAGGGCGCCCAGCACGAGGCCCGCCGCGATCGCGCACACCGCCGTCGGCGGGGCGAGGTAGCGCAGGTTGATGGAGCCGGAGTGGTAGCGGGCGACGACATGGCGCCAGCGGCCGTAGTCCTTGTACTGCTTGGCGAGGGCGCGCACCGAAGGACGCGGCCGGTACGACACCTTCAGCTCGGGCGAGAACCAGATCAGCCCGCCCGCTTCCCTGATCCGGAAGTTGAGCTCCCAGTCCTGGGCGCGGATGAACTCCTCGTTGTAGCCGCCCTGTTGCTCCAGGGCCTCGCGCCGGAAGACGCCGAGGTAGACGGTCTCGGCCGCCTGCGCCTCGCCGCCGGTGTGGAAGGCGGCGTTGCCGACCCCGATCTTCGAGGTCATCGCGGCGGCGACAGCGTGCTCCCAGTCGTTCTCGCCCTCGGCGTGCATGATGCCGCCGACGTTCTGCGCGCCGGTCTCCTCCAGGAGCCGTACGGCGGTGGCGATGTAGTTCGGCGAGAGGATCCCGTGCCCGTCGACGCGGACGACGATCGGGTGGCGGGAGGCCTTGATCGCGGCGTTGAGCGCGGCGGGCGTACGTCCGGTCGGATTCGGAACCGTGTGGACGCGGGAGTCCTCGGCGACGAGCTGAGCCGCGATCTCGTCCGTGCGGTCCGTGGACGGACCGAGGGCGATCACGACCTCCATCTCGCCGGCGTACTCCTGCGCGAGGATCGCTTGGACTGCTCCGCGCAGATGCCGCTCCTCGTTCAGGACGGGCATGATGACGGACACGGCGGGGAGCTGCACGTCGGGATTGGCGTTCATAGGGGGCTCACGTTACCGCGAACGGGGGACACCGGTGCGCCCCGCCGGGGTCGCTGCCCCGGTCAGCAGATCGTATGGGCCTACGGTGCTCACGGATCCCACGTACGGCCCCCAGGGCAAGCCCCAGCGGAAGGTAGCCCCCCATGCCCACGCCGCCCCGCCGCTCCCCCGCCCCTCCGCAGCGCCGCCCGCAGCCGACCCGCGGCGGGGCGCGGCCGGTCGCGCCCGTGCGGCGGAGAAGGCCGCGCTGGGCCATGCGGGCGGTGACCACACTGTCTGTGGTGGTCCTCGCCTCCGCCGGGATCGGGCACGCGGTGGTCACCAGCCTGGACGCGAAGATCGCGCGCGTGGACCCGTTCAAGGACATGAAGAACCGGCCGCAGGCCGGGCACGGGATGAACGTCCTCCTGGTCGGCACGGACGGCCGTGACCGCATCAGCGAGGAGGAGCGGCGCAAGTACCGGCTGGGCGGGGCACCCTGCCACTGCACCGACACGATCATGATCGTGCACATCTCGGAGGACCGGGAGCGGGCGAGTGTGGTGAGCCTGCCGCGCGACTCGTACGCCGAGGTGCCCGCCGGTCCGGGGCGCAAGGCACACCCCATCAAGATCAACGCGGCGTACGCGGAGGGCGGCCCGAACCTCACCGTCGCCACGGTCGAGCACATGACCCGCATCAAGATCGACCATTATCTGGAGGTCGACTTCACCAGCTTCATGAGGACGGTGGACGTGGTCGGCGGCGTGCAGATCTGCACCGCCGAGCCGATGAAGGACTCGTACACCGGACTCGACCTGCCGGCCGGCACGCACCGGCTGATGGGCGGCGAGGCGTTGCAGTACGTGCGTTCGCGGCATGTCGACAGCGACTCCGACCTGGGCCGGGTGCAGCGCCAGCAGCGTTTCATGGCGGCGCTGATCGAGCGGGCGACGTCGTCCGGGATCCTGCTGAACCCGATGCGGTTCCGGGACGTGACGCGGGCGGTGCTGGGTTCGGTGCGGGCCGACAAGGGGTTCGGGACGGGCGAGTTGCTCGACCTCGGGCGGGCGATGCGGAACTTCTCGCCGTCGTCGTCGGAGTTCACGACCGTGCCCATCCGGCAGCTGGGGTACACCGTGAAGGGCGTCGGTTCCACGGTGAAGTGGGACGCCGCGAAGTCCGAGCGTCTGTTCAGGGCGCTGCGCGAGGACGAGCCGCTGTCCGTGCACCGACCGAAGCGCAGGCCGGTCCGGGTGGAGGTCGCCCCGCAGGAGATCCACGTCCAGGTGGAGAACGGCACTCAGTCCGCGGACCTCGGCAAGCGCGTCGATGCGGCGCTGGCGGCTACCGGGTTCCGGACGACGGGGCGGCCGGTGAGCGCGGCGGACCGCCCGGTGAAGCGGACGGTCGTCGCCCACGACCCGCGCTGGGACCGCTCGGCGAAGTCCCTGGCCGCCGCGGTGCCGGGGAGCGAGCTGCGCGCGGTGAAGGGGCTGGGACCGACGCTGAAGGTGATCGTCGGGACGGATTTCAGGCAGGTACGCAAGGTACGGGCCGACGACTCGACCGAGGGCGAGTCGATGGTGGTACGGGGCGACGAGGCGGGGTGCTCGTAGGGGATCACGCTCCTCACCTGCACCGAGGCGGGCCGTAACCTCAATGGACCCGTGCGGCGGCCTCCGGCGTAGCGCCGGGCACCTTGCCGTGTGCGGCACCCGGGGTGAATCGTTCGCGTCCGTCCGATGGCGCGGTGCGGCGGGCGGGCGTAGGACGGAAGGGCACGGGGCCCGCCCCGGGCTTCCCGCACCCCAGGAGGAGCCATGACCCAGCAACGAACCATGACTGCCATGAGCAAGGAGATGCAGGCCTGCGTCGACGCGTGCATGTCCTGCCACGTGGTCTGCGAGGAGACGATGAGCTCCTGCATGCAGATGGGCGGCCAGCCGCAGATGCAGATCATGCGGGCGCTCATGGACTGCGCCGAGACGACCCGTATGTGCGCGGACATGATGATGCGCCGCTCGCCGATGTCGGCCGAGATGTGCGCGATGTGCGCCAAGGCCTGTGACATGTGTGCCGAGGCGTGTATGTCCATGCCGGACGACCCGCAGATGATGCGCTGTGCCGAGGCGTGTCGCCGCTGCGCCGAGTCCTGCCGCGCGATGTCGGGCGCCACCATGTGACGACAGTCCGGCGCCCCCCGGAAACACTCGAGGGCACCCCCTGGGGTGCCCTCGACTGCTGTGCGCGGACGCCGCTCGGGCCGCGCGCTGCTCAGTTGCCGGAGACGGTCACCGTCTCGTCGTTCTTCAGCTGCTCCACCAGCGTCTTCACCTTCGCCTTGTCCCAGACGAGGTTGCCGCCCGAGGAGCCGGAGATCGGCATGTTCATCGACTTGCCGTCGCCGCCGCTGACGCCCTTCATCGACCAGAACATGTCCGCCAGGTCGAACAGGCCCATGTCCTTGTCGACGATCAGCGAGTCCAGCCCCGCACCCATGGTCGGGTACAGCTTGAACGGGTTGAGGATCGTGCCCGGCGTCGCCACCTGGTTGGCCAGGGCCGAGAGGAACTTCTGCTGGTTCTTCGTACGGTCCAGGTCGGAGCCGGCCAGCGCGTACCGGGTGCGGACGAAGGCGAGTGCCTCCTCGCCGTTCAGGGTCTGCTTGCCCTTCTTGAAGTCCGCGCCGGACTTGGTGTCCTTGATGTCCTGCGGGATGTCGATCTCGACACCGCCGACCGCGTCCACGATGTTCGCGAAGCCCGCGAAGCCGATCTCGACGTAGTGGTCGATGTGCAGCCCGGTGTTGTACTCGACGGTGCGGACCAGCAGCTCCGGGCCGTCCTCGGCGTACGCGGCGTTCAGCTTCACGTGCCGGCCGGTGCCCTTGTACGTCTTGCCGGACTCGGAGCCCACGAAAGTCGGTATCTCGACGTCCGAGTCACGCGGCAGCGAGATCAGCGTCGGCCCGTTGCTGCCGGTGTGCAGGATCATCATCGAGTCCGTGCGCTTGCCCTCGGCGGACCCGGTGTGCAGCTTTTTCTTCTCCTCGGCCGACATGCCCGCACGGCTGTCGGAGCCGACGATCAGGTAGTTGGTGCCCTCGCCCGCCTCCGGCCGGTCGATGACCTTGGACAGGTCGACCTCGCGGTTGAGCTTGGAGTCGGCCCAGAAGTAGGTGGCGACGGACGTCACGACCAGGACGGTCACGACGGTGATCGCGGTCACCTTGATACGGCGCCGCCAGTTCGGCGCGGGCCGCGGCTCGCGCATCCCGCGGCCCCCGGGGCCACCCGGGCCGCCGGACCCGCCGTAGACCTGGCCGGTGTTGTAGCCGCTGTCGTACCCGTCGTCGCGGACGGTGTCGTCGCCGTAGCCGCCGTGGCCCTGGCCGTTCACGTACGACGGCTGCTGCGGCACCCCGCCGTACCCCTGGCCGGGCGGCGCCGCCGGACCGCGGCGGACCTGCCGCATCACGCGCGCGCCCTCGGGCTGTGCCCTTGAGCTGCCGCGTCCGTAGCGGTCACCGCGATTGTCGTCGGACCATCCACCGGGCCAGTCATTCATGCGCCCCAGTGTGCAGGGCACGACCAGGTCACTTACAAGGTTCGCGGGAAAATAGAGGCACGGCTGTTGCGAACCCAACACAAAGTCCGCGAATCTCGGGGCGGCATAAGGTGGAGGCCATGACAGACCAGGTCACCGCCGCAGAGTCGGGCACTCCGGAGATCCCGGGCAAGCCGACCTCCGCGTCCCGCACCACCCTCAGCCACATCATGACCCACAACGACACCAACCTGCTGGGTACGGTGCACGGCGGCGTGATCATGAAACTTGTCGACGACGCGGCGGGCGCCGTGGCCGGCCGGCACAGCGGCGGCCCCGCCGTCACCGCCTCCATGGACGAGATGGCCTTCCTGGAGCCGGTCCGCGTCGGCGACCTCGTCCATGTGAAGGCCCAGGTCAACTGGACCGGCCGGACCTCGATGGAGGTCGGCGTACGGGTCCTGGCCGAGCGCTGGAACGAGTCGGCGCCGCCCACCCAGGTCGGCTCGGCCTACCTGGTGTTCGCGGCGGTGGACGCCGACGGCAAGCCGCGCCGCGTCCCCCCGGTGATACCGGAGACCGAGCGCGACAAGCGCCGTAACCAGGAGGCGCAGATCCGCCGCACCCACCGCCTGGCCCGCCGCCGCGCCATCATGGAACTGCGCCAGAAGCGGGCGGCGGAGGGTTTCGACGACTGAGCGCGCCGCCGGCCCGGTGGACACACCGACACCGCCCCGACACCGACGAAGCCCCCGGCATCACGCCGGGGGCTTCGTCGTGCGAGGACCCTGTCGGAGGGCTACGGCAGGTTCCGCGCCATCACGATGCGCTGGACCTGGTTCGTGCCCTCGTAGATCTGCGTGATCTTGGCGTCGCGCATCATGCGCTCCACCGGGTAGTCACGGGTGTAGCCGTAGCCGCCGAGCAGTTGGACGGCGTCCGTGGTGACCTCCATCGCCACATCGGACGCGAAGCACTTGGCGGCGGCGCCCAGGTAGGTGAGGTCGGCGTCGCCGCGCTCGGAGGCGGCGGCGGCCTGGTAGGTCAGGGCGCGGGCGGCCGAGATCTTCATGGCCATGTCGGCGAGCATGAACTGGATGCCCTGGAAGTCGGCGATCGGCTTGCCGAACTGCTTGCGCTCCTGGACGTAGCCCTTGGCGTAGTCGAGGGCGCCCTGCGCGATGCCCAGCGCCTGCGCGGCGATCGTGATGCGGGTGTGGTCCAGCGTCTTCATCGCCGTGGCGAAGCCGGTGCCCTCCTCGCCGATCATGCGGTCCGCGGGGATGCGAACGTTGTCCAGGTAGACCTCGCGGGTCGGGGAGCCCTTGATGCCGAGCTTCTTCTCGGGGGCGCCGAAGGAGACGCCTTCGTCGGACTTCTCGACGACGAAGGCCGATATGCCCTTCGAGCGCTTGGTGGGGTCGGTGACCGCCATCACCGTGTAGTACTCGGAGACGCCGGCGTTGGTGATCCAGCGCTTCACGCCGTTCAGGACGTAGTGGTCGCCGTCGCGGACCGCCTTCGTCTTCATGCCGGCGGCGTCGGAACCCGCGTCCGGCTCGGAGAGGCAGTACGAGAACATGCCGTCGCCCTTGGCGAGCGGGGTCATGTACCGCTTCTTGAGGTCCTCGGAGCCGGAGAGGATCACCGGGAGCGAGCCCAGCTTGTTCACCGCGGGGATGAGGGAGGAGGACGCGCAGACGCGGGACACCTCCTCGATCACGATCACCGTGGCGAGGGCGTCCGCGCCCGCGCCGCCGTACTCCTCGGGCACGTGCACCGCGTGCAGGTCATTGGCGACCAGCGCGTCCAGCGCCTCCTGCGGGAAGCGGGCCTCCTCGTCCACCGCGGCAGCGTGCGGCGCGATCTTCGCCTCGGCCAGCGAGCGGATCGCGTCGCGGAGCATGTCGTGCTCCTCGGACGGGCGGTACAGGTCGAAGTCAGCCGATCCGGCCAAGGTCTCTCACGCTCCAAGGACGCTGTGGGGTCTAAGTGCGGTGCTGGCGCTAATTACCGTTAAGTAACTCAAATTTTAGGGGGCCGCTCACGGGAGTGATACGTGAGCTTGGCGACAGCGGGAAAGTTGCCCGTCGAACGCCCCGACTATGCTCGGGGCCGCATCACCGCCGGACTTCCGTAGACCTCTGGAGTACCCCATGGCCCTCAAGATCACCGTGATCGGCACCGGTTATCTCGGCGCGACGCACGCCGCGGCCATGGCCGAGCTCGGCTTCGAGGTGCTGGGGCTCGATGTCGTGCCGGAGAAGATCGAGATGCTGCGGCGCGGCGAGGTCCCGATGTACGAGCCGGGGCTGGAGGAGCTGCTGCGCAAGCACGTGGCCGGCATCGAGGGGTCGACCGGTCGGCTGCGGTTCACGATGGACTGGGCCGAGGTCGGGGCGTTCGGCGATGTGCACTTCGTGTGCGTGAACACGCCTCAGCGGCACGGCGAGTACGCCTGTGACATGTCGTACGTCGAGCGGGCCTTCGAGTCGCTCGCCCCGCACCTCACCGGCCCCGCCCTCGTCGTCGGCAAGTCCACCGTCCCCGTCGGCTCCGCCGACCGCCTCGCCGCCTACCTCGCCGAGCACGCGCCGGCGGGCGAGGACGCCGAGCTGGCCTGGAACCCGGAGTTCCTGCGGGAGGGCTTCGCCGTCGACGACACGCTGCACCCGGACCGGATCGTGGTCGGCGTGCGCAGCGAGCGGGCCGAGAAGCTGCTGCGCGAGGTGTACACGACGCCGATCGCCGCCGGCTCCCCCTTCGTCGTCACCGACTTCCCCACCGCCGAGCTGGTGAAGACGTCCGCCAACTCCTTCCTCGCCACCAAGATCTCCTTCATCAACGCGATGGCGGAGGTGTGCGAGGCCGCCGGCGGCGATGTCGCCAAGCTCGCCGAGGCCATCGGGTACGACGACCGGATCGGAAGGAAGTTCCTGCGAGCCGGGATCGGCTTCGGCGGCGGCTGCCTGCCCAAGGACATCCGCGCCTTCATGGCCCGGGCCGGTGAACTGGGCGCCGACCAGGCGCTGACCTTCCTGCGCGAGATCGACTCGATCAACATGCGCCAGCGCGGCCAGATGGTCGAGCTCGCCCGGCAGGCGCTGGGCGGCGGGCCCTTCCTGGGCAAGCGGGTCGCCGTGCTCGGCGCCACCTTCAAGCCCGACTCCGACGACGTCCGGGACTCGCCCGCGCTGAACGTCGCCGGGCAGATCCACCTCCAGGGCGGCCAGGTCACGGTGTACGACCCGAAGGGCATGGACAACGCCCGCCGCCTCTTCCCGACCCTCGGCTACGCCGACAGCGCGATCGACGCCGTACGGGGCGCCGACGTCGTACTGCATCTGACGGAATGGCGGGAATTCCGCGAGCTGGACCCGGCGGCGCTGGGCGATGTCGCGACGGCTCGGGTCATTCTGGACGGGCGCAATGCCCTGGACCCGGAGTTGTGGCGGAAGGCCGGCTGGACTTATCGGGCGATGGGGCGGCCGACGGCCTGAGAAAAGGCGTCCGTTCGTGCGGGCCGTCCGGGCAAGGGAATCGTGCTCGGGCGGCCTTCCTCATGGGGGACGGGCCCATGGGCGCCCGGGGCCGCCCATGGCAGACCTGCACAACGGGCATATGCCGTTCTCCTTGAAATCCCCACGCGGCTGTGAATTCTATTCGAGTAGCGTGTGGGAATAGAAATGCTCGCACGCTAATTCTTCACAGCCGCATTGCGCGGAATAGCAACGGTCTCACCCGGTCTCACAGCAGGGGTCCCCTCGAAAGAGAGGCGCCGCAACAGGCGTTTAACTGACGCGTAGCCGCACGGAATTCGCGCGCCACTCCACTGGTCGACGTCCGCTGGTTTTGAACAGACCATGCCAGGAGTGACCATGCCCCTGTTCCGCCGGGCCCTGTGGCCGCACGACCACCGTGACGAACTGGTCGCGGGAGCGCTCGTCGGCGCCGTGGTGGTCGTACTCGGATACGCGTCGGGCATCGGCGCCCCGGCCGCCTCCTCCACTCCGAGCGCCGCACCGCCCGCGGCCACGACACCGGCCACTCCGGCCGAGTCCGCGCCGCCGACAGCTCCTGGGGGCGCCGCGGGAGGCATCCCGGGCGATCAGGCGGGCACCGGAGGGCTGCCGGTCACTGGCGGCACCGGCGTCTTCTACCCCGGCGGCACGGGCGAGGACCACGCGGGCCACACGGGCCACACGGGCGACACCAGCCACCCCGGACACGGCGCCTCCCCCACCCCGCCCGGTTCGGAGCCCACGCCCTCCCCCTCCGACCCGGCAGCCACTCCTCCACCGCCCGACGGTGACGGCACCTGCGAGGACGGCGAAGTCCGTCTCGTACGACCGCTCCTCACCGGCCTCACCGAGCCGGTCTTCGGCCTCCTCAACCCCACGGCCGAGGCATCCCCGACCCCACAGCCCTCCCCCTGCATCGGGCTCGCCCCGCTGCCCGCCCTCCTCGGCGGCACCAGCCCCGCCCCGGAGGCGACGCCGTGACCCTGCGCCGCGCCCTCACCCTCCTCGTCCTGACGCCGCTCCTCTACGTCCTGGCAGGCACCGCCCAGGCCGCCGCCCACACCGAGCTGGTCACCTCCAGCCCCGCCGACGGCGCCGAGTTGAAGCGGGCGCCCGACCACCTGACCCTCACCTTCGACGAGCCCGTCGACGTCGCCGAGGTCCGCGTCATGACCATGGACGGCGACCGGCTCCCGGTGTCCCTCGTGCCGGGGCACAAGGGCGATGTCGTACGGGCCGCCCTCGGGCACCCGGCCGACGGCTCCTTCGCCGTCGTCTGGTCGGTCGTCGACGAGGAGGACGGACACGCTTCCTCCGGCCGGCTCGACTTCGGCATCGCGGCACCCGCCGCACAGGACCGCGGCGACGAGGCCGCGCCCGCACCGTCCCCCCTGGTGCGCAAGGGCCTCGTCGCCGCTCGCTGGGCCGGCTATCTGTCGCTGGCGCTGTTCGTCGGCGGCCTCGCCTTCGTCACGCTGCTGTGGCCGCGCGGCGCGCACGAGCCGCGGGCCCGGGCGCTGCTGGGGCTGGCCTGGACGTGCGGGCTGCTGGCGTCGGTCGCGGCGATCGGGCTCCAGGGCGCGTACTCCCTCACGCTCGAATCCCCTCGCGCGGGGGGACCCTCATCGCTCGGTGGCCTGCGGGAGGCCCTGCGCGCCGAGACGTACGCCGACGTCCTGGCCACCGACCCCGGCGTCGTGCTCGCCGCCCGGGTCCTGCTGTGGGTGCTCGCGGCCGTGGTGCTGAGCGCGCTGCTGCAGGGCGGGCCGCGCACCTCCCGCTCCCCCGGCTGGCGGGTCGGCGCGCTCGCCGTCTGTCTGGGGCTGCTGCGGGCGACCGGCATGGCAGGCCACAACTCCGAGGGAGACGCGCCCACTTGGGGCGCGATCGCCGACCTCGTGCATCTGCTCGGCGTATCACTGTGGATCGGCGGGCTGGCCATGCTCGCGCTGGCGGTGCTGCCCCGACGGCGACCCGGTGAGCTGGCCGCTGTGGTGCCGGGCTACTCACGGCTGGCGGCGGTGAGCGTGGCGGGCATCGTCGCCGCCGGGCTGGTGCTGGCGTGGCAGGTCGTGGGGTCGTACGACGCCCTCCTGCACACCTCGTACGGGCACCTGCTGCTGGCCAAGACCGCCGTGCTGGGGGCCGTCCTGCCGATCGCCCTCGCCAGCCGTCAGTGGGTGCGCACCCGTCTCGATCTCGCCGTGCTGCTGCGCGGCGACGCCGCCACCGTGCGGCCCTTCGGTTACTCGGTCGCGGCCGAGACGGGGCTCGTCCTCGTCGTGCTCGCCGTGACGAGTCTGCTGGTCACGACCAACCCTGGCCAGTGAACGCCCAGGAAAATCAAAGGAGTTGCGTTGAAACGACGTAATGAGAGCGACGCGGCACCGCGCCGCCGGGCGCCCGCGGGCAACCGGGGTCTGCTGGTCGCCGGACTCGGCGCGGCGCTGACCGCGGTGCTCAGCCTGGGGCTGCTGCAGGCCGCCTCGGGCACCTCGGCGTCCGGGGCCTCCACGGCGGACGCGGGCGCGGCTCAGGCGCCCGCTGCCGCCGCGGCCCAGGCCCAGCCGGCCGCCGACGCGGCGCCGGACCACCAGGTCGACATCATGAACAACGAGTTCGGCGACGGGAAGCAGCTCGTCGTCGAAGTCGGCGACACGGTCCGCTGGACCAACCACGACAGCGTGCCGCACACGGTCACCACGACCAAGGGCCCGAAGAAGTTCGACTCGGGCACGCTGGAGCAGGGCGACTCGTGGTCGTACACCTTCACCACTGCCGGGACGTACGAGTACTACTGCGCGGTGCACCCGGACATGGTGGCGTCCGTGAAGGTCCTCGCCGACGACAGCGGCTCGTCCGGTGGTTCTGGCGGCGGCTCGTCCGGTGGCTCCTCGGGCGGGTCCAGCGGCGGCTCCTCCGGTGGATCCGGCTCCGGTGGCAGCACGGGCGGTACGTCCGGCGGCACCTCGGGCGGTTCGTCCGGTGGCGGCACGGGCGGCACCTCCGGCGGCACTTCGGGCGGTACGTCCGGCGGTGGCTCCGGTGGCGACGACGAGCAGTGCACCAGCGTCCAGGACGTACTGCTGCCGATCCTCCAGCACCTCAACTCCGCGCATCTGGAGCGGTCCCCGGGCCAGCAGGTGCAGGACGCGCTGGCGCTGGACGCGTACATCAAGACGCACACGGTGTGGATCGAGAGCATCCTGACGCCCGCCACCGAGGGCGGCGGCACGATCGCCGACGACACGCTCAGCGTGCTGCTGAACCACATCAACAAGGCGCACCTGGAGGAGTCGCCCGGGCAGCAGGTCGCCGATCTGCTGAACGCCGACAGCTACGTGAAGATGCACACGGTCTGGGCCGGGCAGCTGCTCGCCCCCACCGAGGACTTCCTCACCAACAGCTGCTGACACCGCCCGCGCGGAAGACGGACGCCGGTCCGGCCGAGGCTCAGTCGGCCGGACCGGCGCTCCCCCATTGTCCCCGTCACCGCCGCCCGTCCGGAACCGCTTTCCAAGGAGACCGGGATGACAACCGTCACCCTGCCCAGCAACCCGACCCCGCCCGGGGCCCCCGGCTCGCCCCCCTGGCTGCCCCTGCCCGGCCGCTACACCGTGGCCCCCGGCCGCTCGCTCGTCGAACTCACCGCGCTGTGCGGCCCGTTGCCGCTCCGACGCCGCCGCCTCACCCTCACGGTGGCCTCGCTCATCGTCCCCGAGACCGACGAACACCCCACCTTCCGCTTCGAGTTCGACGACGCCCACCTCAAGGGTGCCCTCAGCCTCGACCACGTCCACGCCACCGCCCACCAGGGCACCGGTACCACCGTCCAGCTGACCGGCGACCTCGGCATCGACCGCACCGCCGGCACCGGCTTCCCCGCGCTGCTACGGCTGCGGGTCGTCGAGCGGTCCGACGACCGGCTGCTCGTGGTGGGCACCGCCCGGCTGCCGTACCGGCTGCTGCGCCGCGCCACCGGCTTCCGGTTCGGCCGGCTGCGGCCCACGACCCGGCTGCGGCTGCTGGTCGCCGGGGAGTTCGTGTGAGGGCGGCACGGCGAGCGGTCCAGGGGACCGTCCTCGCCCTGGCCGTACCGTCGGTCCTGTCCGTCCTGGTCGGGCTGTTGCTCGTGGTGCCGGCCGGCCGGGCCTCGGCGGCGACGTACCGGGTCGCCATGAGCGGGTACGCGTTCAGCCCCGCGACCCTGACCGTCACCGCCGGTTCCACGGTCACCTGGACCAACCAGGACACCGCCCCGCACGACGCGAAGACCACGTCGGCTCCGGCCGCCTTCCACTCCCCCATGCTGAACAAGGGCGGAAGCTGGAGCTTCACCTTCACCACGCCGGGGACGTACGCCTACTACTGCACCGTCCACCCGAACATGACCGCCCGGATCGTGGTCCAGCCGGCGGCACCGGCGACCTCGGCACCGGCGCCTGCGCCGACGCACGACCACTCGGATACGGGGTCATCGACGGGACAACAGCCGTCCGGTCATCACGCGACCCCACCGAGTCGTACAGCGGCAACACGCCCACCGTCCACACCGTCCACGTCGGCTCCGGCGGCCGCCCAACATGCATCTCCGTCACCGACTCCCACGCCGACCGCGATGCCACAGACCCAGGTCGCGGCCTCGACCTCCCGCCCGCTGGACCCGTTGCTGGTCCTGACCGGGATGGTCGCAGGCGTAGCGGTCCTGTGCCTGCTCCTGGTGGGCTCAAGGGCATCCCGGGCCAGGGAAGAAGAGACCTGACACACAACCCGGCATCCCGGGGGCGTCATGGCGTCACTTGGCCCGATACCGCCGCATCTTCGCCCGCGCCCCGCACACCTGCATGGAGCACCACCGACCGCGGCCCCCCGGGCTGCGGTCGTAGTACGCCCAGTGACAGTCGACGGCCTCGCAGGCCTTCAGCCGGTTCCACGTGCCCTCGACCAGGGCCCGGGCGATCGCCGCCGCCACCCGCGAGGCCAACGGCCCCTCCTCGGCCGGGGCGAGCGTCGCCGAACCGTCACCCGCGTCCACCGCGACCACCAGCGGGCCCGCCGCCAGCAGCTCACCCAGCGGCGTCACGGCACGATGCGGCGGATGCCCCGCGTGCGCGAGCAGAGCCACCCGCAGGGACTCCCGCAGCTCCCGCGCTCCAGGTATGTCCTCCTCGGCCAGCCCGAAGCGTGCCCGGCCCTCCGCCGTGTCCAGCGAGTCGGCACCCGACTCGATGTCCAGCGTGTTGACCAGGGACTCGACCAGCTCCAGGCCCCCGGGCGCGGGCGATCTCTCACTCATGGCTGCACGCTACCTCCCGTTTCCCCTTGCGACGTTACCGCCAATGATGGAGTATGCAGTAACGGAGTTACCCCCTACTGAGCTGTAGGGGTAACCAAGACTTCGAGGAGGAAGTCATGGCCATCGCCGAACTGGGCGTCGTCGTCCTGGACTGTCCCGACCCCCGCGCCCTCGCTGACTTCTACGCGCGCGTGCTCGGCGGAGACGTCGAGGGCGAAGGAGACTGGGTGGACCTGAAGGTGCCCGGCGGGCAGTCGCTGGCGTTCCAGGCCGTCCCCGGGTTCGTACCGCCGCAGTGGCCGGCGCCCGATCACTCGCAGCAGTTCCATCTGGACCTGACCGTCGCGGACCTGGACGCGGCCGAGGAAGGCGTACTGGCACTGGGGGCGAAGCCTCTGGACACTGAGGACCGCGGCCGGAGTTTCCGGGTTTACGCGGATCCGGCCGGGCACCCGTTCTGCCTGTGCGCCTGCTGATCGCGCCCTGACCGCCGGGAGGAACCCATGGCCGCCGTGGCCCGCCTGCGCAACGTCGTCATCGACTGCCCCGACCCGCGCGCCCTCGCCCGCTTCTACGCCGGCGTCGGCGGCGGCACCCCCGAGGACGACGACCCCGAATGGGTCGTACTCCAGATCCCGGGCGGGCCACGGCTCGCCTTCCAGCCGGCGCCCGGGTACACCCCGCCGGAGTGGCCGCGGGCCGACCGCAACTCGCAGCAGTTCCACCTCGACTTCGACGCCGGGTCCACCTGGGAGGAGGTCGACGCGGCTGAGGAGAAGGTGCTGAAGCTGGGCGCGCGGCTGCTGCACGCCGAGGACAAGCAGGACTGGCGGGTCTACGCCGACCCGGCGGGCCATCCGTTCTGCCTCTGCCGGATCGAGCACCCGTGATCCGGCCTCCGGAGGCGGGCGGTCAGCCTTCCCGCGCCGCCTCGATCACCTCGTCCAGGGTCTCCCTGGAGCGGACGAGGTCGGCGATCAGGCGGTCGATGCGGTCGCGTTCGGCGGTGAGGTCCTCGACCAGCCGGGGCGTGGCGACGGCGGAGGGACCGCCGTCGCTGTCCCGCATGCAGGGCAGCAACTGCACGATCCGGCTGCTGTGCAGCCCGGCGGCGAACAGCTCCTGGATCCGGACGACCCGGTCCACGGCCGCCTCGGGGTAGTCGCGGTGCCCGCCCGGGGTGCGCTCGGCGCGCAGCAGGCCCTGGGTCTCGTAGTAGCGCAGCGACCGCTCACTCACGCCGGTGCGCCGGGCGAGTTCCCCGATCCGCATCTCCGCCTCCGCCTCCGTCGACTGCCCGGGCTTGAATCTGACACTGATGTCAGGTTTTAGCGTACGGGCATGACGCAGACGACGGATTTCCTGGCACCGGCCCGGCTCGGCCGGCTCTCACTTCCCCACCACCTGGTGATGGCACCGCTCACCCGCAACCGCGCGGCGGCGGACGGCACCCCGACCGACCTCATGGTCACCCACTACACCCAGCGCGCCACGGCCGGTCTGATCATCGGCGAGGCCTCGACACCGAACGCGGTCGGGCAGACGTACCCGAACATCACCGCGATCCACACCGACCGGCACCTGGCCGGGTGGCGGCGGGTGACCGAGGCCGTGCGGGAGGGCGGCGGGCGGATGTTCCTGCAGCTCCAGCACGGCGGGCGGGTCAGCCATCCGGAGACCACCGGCCTGACGCCCGTCGCGCCCTCCCCCGTGCCGCTGCCGGAGAAGATCTTCACGCCGCGCGGGCACCTGCCGGCCGTCGTCCCCCGGGAGATGACGGTCGACGACATCCGGGCCACCGTCGCCGACTTCGCCGCGGCCGCCCGCCGGGCCGTCGACGCGGGCTTCGAGGGAGTCGAGGTGCACTCGGCCAACGGGCATCTGCTGCACCAGTTCCTCGCCGGGAACACCAACCGCAGGACGGACGGATACGGCGGGCCGGCGGAGCGGCGGGGGCGCTTCACGGCGGAGGTGACCGAGGCTGTGGCCGATGCGATCGGCGCCGACCGGGTGGGCGTGCGGATCTCCCCGGGAAACACCGTCAACGGCATCGAGGAGGTCGACACCGACGTCCTCTACCCGGCGCTGGTGGCCCGGCTGCGGGCTCTGGACCTGGCGTATCTGCACCTCGTGCACGCCGACCCGGACACGGCGGTGTACCGGAGGATCCGCGCGGACTGGCCGGGCGTCCTGATCGGCAACCCGGTACTGCCCGACCTCACCACCGAGGGCGTCACCCGGGCCACGGCCGGCATGCTGGCCGCCGGGGCCGATCTGGTCGCCCTCGGCAGGCCGTTCCTCGCCAACCCGGACCTGGTCACCCGCCTGCGCCTCGGCGCACCGCTCAACCCTGTCCGGGACCGGTACCTGATGTACACGGGCGGGGCGACCGGTTACACCGACTACCCCGCCCTCGACGATCAGCCGTCCAGCGCCTCGATGGTCGCGTTGGACGGCCCCCGAGTCGCCTGAAGGTCGCGCGCCACGTCCTCCGCCGCGCCCAGCACCCGTACCGCGTTCTGCCAGGTCAGCTTGGCCAGGTCAGCCTTCGACCAGCCACGGTCCATCAGTTCGGCGATGAGGTTGGGGTAGCCGGAGACGTCGCCCAGGCCGTCAGGAGTGAAGGCGGTGCCGTCGTAGTCGCCGCCGATGCCGATGTGGTCCACCCCGGCCACCTCACGCATGTGGTCCAGATGGTCCGCGACCGTGGACACCGTGGCGACCGGACGCGGGTTGCTCTCCTCGAAGGCGCGGTGCACCTTCATCGCCTCGGCGGTCGTGTCGAGGTGGTGGAAACCGTGGGCACGCATGTTCTCGTCAGCCGCGGCCGTCCAGTCGACCGCCGCCTGGAGCACGAACTTCGGCACGAACGTCACCATGGCGACGCCGCCGTTGCCGGGAAGGCGTTCCAGGACGTCGTCGGGGATGTTGCGCGGGTGGTCGCACACCGCGCGGGAGGAGGAGTGGGAGAAGATCACGGGGGCCGACGTGGCGTCCAGCGCGTCGCGCATCGTCGTCGCCGCCACGTGCGAGAGGTCCACGAGCATGCCCTCGCGGTTCATCTCCCGGACGACCTCGCGGCCGAAGGCCGACAGACCGCCCACCCCGGGCTCGTCCGTCGCCGAGTCGGCCCACGCGATGTTGTCGTTGTGGGTGAGGGTCATGTAGCGGACGCCGAGCGCGTACAACGCCCGCAGCGTGGCGAGGGAGTTGGCGATGGAGTGGCCGCCTTCGGCGCCCATGAGGGAGGCGATACGGCCCTCCGCGCGGACGGCCTCCATGCCCGCCGCCGTCAGCGCGGGACGCAGGTCGTCCGGGTAGCGCGCCAGCAACTGCCGTACGCAGTCGATCTGTTCGAGGGTGGCGCTGACCGCCTTGTCGCCGGCGTAGTCCGAGCGGACGTACACCGACCAGAACTGCGCGCCCACGCCGCCCGCACGCAGGCGGGGGATGTCGGTGTGCAGGTGAGCGCCTTGGTGGACGGCGATGTCGCGGGCGTCTAGGTCGTAACGGACCTGTGCGCGCAGGGCCCACGGGAGGTCGTTGTGGCCGTCGACGACCGGGAACTCGCGCAGGAGTTCCCGGGCCGCCTCCGACGAGGCGGAGGTCATCGCCGTCACTTCCCCGAGCCGAAGCCGAAGCCGCTCGCACCCTCTACCTTGGCGCGCAGGCGCTTGCCCTTCTCGGTGGCCTGGTCGTTCAGGTCCTGCTGGAACTCCCGCATCCTCTGCAGCAGGTCCTCGTCGTGGGTGGCGAGGATACGGGCGGCGAGCAGACCGGCGTTGCGGGCGCCGGCGACCGAGACGGTGGCCACGGGCACGCCGGCCGGCATCTGCACGATCGAGAGCAGGGAGTCCATGCCGTCGAGGTACTTCAGCGGCACCGGGACGCCGATGACCGGCAGGGGCGTGACCGAGGCGAGCATGCCGGGCAGATGAGCGGCCCCGCCGGCACCGGCGATGATCACCTTCAGGCCGCGCTCGGCCGCCTGCTCACCGTAGGTGACCATCTCGCGCGGCATCCGGTGCGCGGAGACGACGTCGACCTCGTACTCGATCTCGAACTCGTCGAGGGCCTTGGCCGCCGCCTCCATGACGGGCCAGTCGGAGTCCGACCCCATGACGATGCCTACAACGGGGCTCATTCGGTGATCGTGCCTCTCAGGTAGCCGGCAGCGTGACGGGCGCGCTCCAGCACGTCGTCGAGGTCGTCGCCGTAGGTGTTGACGTGACCGACCTTGCGGCCGGGCTTCACGTCCTTGCCGTACATGTGGATCTTGAGCTGGGGGTCGCGGGCCATGCAGTGCAGGTACGCGGAGTACATGTCCGGGTAGTCGCCGCCCAGGACGTTGACCATGACGGTCCACTTGGCGCGCGGGCGCGGGTCGCCCAGGGGGAGGTCGAGGACCGCGCGGACGTGGTTGGCGAACTGGCTGGTGATCGCGCCGTCCTGGGTCCAGTGGCCCGAGTTGTGCGGGCGCATCGCCAGTTCGTTGACGAGGATGCGGCCGTCGCGGGTCTGGAACAGCTCGACGGCGAGGTGGCCGACGACGCCGAGTTCCTTGGCGATGGTGAGGGCCATCTCCTCGGCCTTCAGGGCGAGGGTCCGGTCGAGCTCGGGGGCGGGCGCTATGACGGTGTCGCAGACGCCGTTGACCTGCCGGGACTCGACCACCGGGTACGCGACGGCCTGGCCGTGCGGGGAGCGTACGACGTTCGCCGCGAGCTCCCGTACGAAGTCGACCTTCTCCTCGGCGAGGACCGGGACGCCGGCGCGGAACGGCTCGGCGGCCTCCTCGACGGAGTCGACGACCCAGACACCCTTGCCGTCGTAGCCGCCGCGGACGGTCTTGAGGACGACGGGGAAGCCGTCACCCTCGGCGCCCTCGGAGAGGCCTTCGGCCGCGAAGGCCGCCACATCCTGTGGGTCGGTCACGAGTCTGTGCCGTGGGCACGGCACGCCGATCGCGTCGAGCTTCGCGCGCATCACGCCCTTGTCCTGGGCGTGCACGAGTGCGTCGGGGCCCGGGCGGACGGGGATGCCGTCCGCCTCCAGAGCCCTGAGGTGCTCGGTGGGTACGTGTTCGTGATCGAAAGTGATCACATCGCAGCCCCTCGCGAAGTCGCGCAGCGTGTCGAGATCGCGATAGTCGCCGATGACGACATCGCTCACGACCTGCGCCGCGGAATCCTGAGGGGTGTCACTGAGGAGCTTGAACCTGATGCCCAGCGGGATGCCTGCCTCGTGTGTCATACGAGCGAGCTGGCCCCCGCCGACCATGCCGACTACCGGGAACGTCACGCCCCTAGGGTATCGGCCGCGTGAGGGCGACCCTCTTACCGGACTTTTCCTGGCCTCTTCCCGACCTGTGTCCCGACCTATGAGTTCGCCCACAGGCAATCGAGGAGGGGGGTGGTTAGCATGGCTGGGTTGACGAAACCGACCGACAAACCGACCGACAGGAGCCTTCACGACCATGGGACGTGGTTCCTCGGGGCTTCATGCGGCGCCTCCCGTACCTCGCAGTGCGGTGCGGCAACGCTTTGACCGGCTGATGCGTGAGGTCGCCAAGTTCGGCGCGGTGGGTGGGGCGGGGCTGCTGGTCAATCTCCTCGTGTTCAACCTGGTGCGGCATGTGACCGACCTCCAGGTGGTGCGGGCCAGTGTCATCGCGACCGTCGTCGCGATCGTCTTCAACTACGTCGGGTTCCGCTACTTCACGTACCGGGATCGTGACAAGAGTCGGCGTACGAAGGAACTGGGGCTGTTCCTGCTGTTCAGCGTGGTCGGTCTGGTGATCGAGAACGGTGTGCTGTACGCGGCGACGTACGGGTTCGGCTGGGACAGTCCGCTGCAGAGCAACATCTTCAAGTTCCTCGGTATCGGTATCGCGACGCTGTTCAGGTTCTGGTCGTATCGGACGTGGGTGTTCCGGGCGCTTCCTGCGGAGCAGGAGCAGGCGGTGGTCGGCGCGGAATCGTTCCTGGAGCCTCGGCCGGGGGCCGCGAAGCCGCGAGTGCGGCAGCGAGTGGGCTGATTTTTTCGCCCTCGCCGCCCCTACCCGTCCCATCCTGAAGGGGCTCCGCCCCTTCCACCCCGCTGAGGCTGCCGCCCCAGACCCCGCTTTCGGCCCTGAACGGGCCTCGTCCTCGAACTCCCCCAGAGGGGGCACCCCCAGACGGGCTGGAATGCCCCCTGCTACCGGACCGTCGGCCCCGCGTCCCCCGGCTGCTTCTTCGGTGGAGGCGTGCGGGAGAGGAACAGGGCGAGTACCGGGGGCTTCGTCTGGAGCATTTCCAGGCGGCCGCCGTCGGCTTCGGCCAGGTCGCGGGCTACCGCGAGGCCGATGCCTGTGGAGTTGCGGCCGCTGATCGCGCGCTCGAAGATGCGGGCGCCCAGGTCCGCCGGGATGCCCGGGCCCTCGTCGGTGACCTCGATGACCGCCTGGTTGCCGGTGACGCGGGTGCGCAGCGCCACCGTGCCGCCGCCGTGCATGAGGGAGTTCTCGATCAGGGCCGCCAGGACCTGAGCGACCGCCCCGGGGGTGCCGACCGCCGTGAGGTGGCGTTTGCCCGAGCTGACGATCGCCCGCCCGGCGCTGCGGTACGCCGGGCGCCACTCCGCCAGCTGCTGCTGGATGACCTCGTCGAGGTCGAAGGTGACGGCGGAGCCGTTGCGCGGGTCGCGGGAGTTGGTCAGGAGGCGTTCGACCACGTCCGTGAGGCGCTCGACCTGCGTCAGGGCGATCGTCGCCTCCTCCTTCACCGTGTCGAGATCCTCGGTGAGGGTGATCTCCTCCAGGCGCATGGACAGTGCCGTGAGCGGCGTGCGGAGCTGGTGCGAGGCGTCCGCGGCCAGGCGGCGTTCCGCCGTCAGCATGCGGGCGATGCGCTCGGCGGAGGAGTCCAGCACGTCGGCCACTCGGTCCAGCTCATGGACGCCGTACCGCTTGTGACGGGGGCGGGGGTCGCCCGAGCCGAGGCGTTCCGCCGTCTCGGCCAGGTCGGTGAGCGGGGAGGCGAGGCGGTTCGCCTGGCGGATCGCCAGCAGGACCGCCGCGATCACCGCCAGCAGCGCCACCGCCGCGATGATCAGCAACGTACGGCCGACCTCCCGCGTCACCGACGACCGCGGCTCCTGCACGGTGACCGTCTCGCCCTCCTCGCCGGTCTCCTTGGCGCTGATGACGTCACCGGTCGGCTTGGAGCCCACCTCGATCAGCGGCTTCCCCGGGATCCGGATCTCGGCGTAACGGTCCCCCTGGATCTGATCCCGCAGCACCGAGGCGTCCACGGTCTCGTCCCCGAGCAGCCGGCTGTCCACGATGCTGACCAGCCGCACCGCCTCGGTGTCCACCCGCTCCTGGGCGGTACTGGTGATCGTCCGGGTCTCGACGATGACCAGGGACACGCCGAAGACGGCGATGACGACGAGTACAACCGCGAGGGTCGACTGGATAAGACGGCGACGCACAGGTCCCTCCGGACAGTGACTCTAAAACGACCGGTACGTACTGCGCCCCTGAAAGGGGCGCGGGGAACTGCGCGACCAGCCACACACGACCCGCCGTCGCGCGCTCACACAAGCCCGCGACGGCGCGACCACGTCAACTCTTCTCGAACCGGAACCCCACACCCCGCACCGTGGCGATGTACCGAGGGTTCGCCGCATCGTCGCCGAGCTTCTTCCGCAGCCACGAGATGTGCATGTCGAGCGTCTTGGTCGACGACCACCAGGTCGTGTCCCAGACCTCCCGCATCAGCTGGTCCCGGGTCACCACCCGGCCCGCGTCGCGCACCAGCACCCGCAGCAGGTCGAACTCCTTGGCAGTGAGCTGGAGTTCCTCGTCGCCCATCCACGCCCGGTGCGACTCGACGTCGATCCGCACGCCGTGCGTGGCGGGCGGCTGCTGCGGCTCGGCCGACCCGCGCCTCAGCAGGGCCCGGACCCGCGCGAGCAGCTCGGCGAGCCGGAACGGCTTGGTGACGTAGTCGTCGGCGCCCGCGTCGAGGCCGACGACGGTGTCCACCTCGTCGGCGCGGGCGGTCAGGATGAGGACCGGCACGGTGTGGCCCTCGGCACGCAGTCGGCGGGCCACCTCCAGGCCGTCCATGCCGGGAAGACCGAGGTCCAGCACGACCAGGTCGATCCCGCCCTGCATTCCAGCGTCGAGCGCGGTGGGACCGTCCTCCCGCACCTCGACCTCGTACCCTTCCCGGCGCAGTGCGCGGGCCAGCGGCTCCGAAATGGACGCGTCGTCCTCGGCGAGCAGTACACGGGTCATGAGCTGATGGTAGTCCGCCCACGACAAGAGCTGGGGTGTGATCGGGTGCCTTGATTCTTACCCATCTCTGGCGCGTCTCTTACCTTCGACCGCTGTGGTACAGACCAGCACCTGAGGGGTGCGATCCTGTAAGGACCTTGGAAAGCGTGCCTACGGTTCCCTCGACACCTGTGATACCTGTCTCAAGTCCTTCCATATCCGGCGGTGTCCTGACGTATGGTGAATCAACGCCCGTAGCACTGCGGGGACCTTCGGCGGCACTTGACGCTGGGGGTCTCTTTTGTGTCTGCCTGGAATGACCTGTGGCCGGGCCCCCAAGGACGGGGGCGTGGATCCCGGTGGCCGCCGCCCTTCGCTCCGTGACCCGGAGCGGAACTCCCCGTGGGCGTGGGGGTGGGCGACTGTGCCCCGCCGGTGCCGGCCGCCCCCCACCGGGCGCGTGACAGTCAACGTCGGTGCGCGTCCCGACCAGCAAGGATCGACCATGGCGTCCAGCCTGACGAAGGACTCGGCCCGCCCGGGCACCCCCGGCTCCGAGAAGACCTTCTTCGGCCACCCCCGCGGACTGGCCACTCTCTTCATGACCGAGATGTGGGAGAGGTTCTCCTACTACGGCATGAGGGCACTGCTCCCGCTGTACCTCGTCGCTCCGGGCGGCCTGCACCTCAACGCGGCGACGGCCACCGCGATCTACTCCGTGTACGTGTCGCTGGTGTACCTGCTCGCCATGCCCGGCGGCTGGTTCGGCGACCGCGTGTGGGGTCCGCGCAAGACCGTCGCCGTCGCCGGCGGCGTCATCATGCTCGGCCACCTCACGCTGGCCCTGCCCTCCTCCGGCACCTTCTACGCCGGTCTCGGCCTGGTCGCCATCGGTTCGGGTCTGCTGAAGGCCAACATCTCGACGATGGTCGGCCACCTCTACGACGGACCGGGCGACCCGCGCCGCGACGGTGGCTTCACCGTCTTCTACATGGGCATCAACCTCGGTGCCTTCGCCGCGCCGCTGGTCATCGGCACCATCGGGGAGAGCGTCGACTGGCACCTGGGCTTCGCCCTCGCCGCGCTCGGCATGGCGCTGGGCCTCGCCCAGTTCCTGATCGGCTCCCGCCACCTGGCTGAGCGCTCCAGCGTCGTCCCGACGCCGCTGTCCGCCGAGGAGAAGGCCTCGACGCTGCGCAAGGCGGCGATCTGGGCCGGTATCGCGGTCGTCTTCTACGCCATCGTCGGCTTCTCCGGCCACTACACGCTGAACTGGATCCTGGTCCCGCTGACCCTGCTCGGCGTGATCATCCCGACGATGGTTCTGGTCCGCATCAAGCGCGACAAGGACCTGGACCGCACCGAGCAGAAGTCGATGTCCGCGTACATCTGGTTCTTCGTGGCCGCGGCCGTGTTCTGGATGATCTACGACCAGGGCGGCTCGACCCTGTCGATCTTCGCCGATTCGTCGGCCGAGAACAGCGTCTTCGGCTGGGGGTTCCCGGTCTCCTGGTACCAGTCGGTCAACCCGGTCCTGATCATGGCCCTGGCCCCGGTCTTCGCCTGGTTCTGGCTCGCGCTGAACAAGCGGGGCAAGGAGCCGAGCACGGTCGTGAAGTTCGCTTCCGGTCTGGTCCTGGTCGGCGCGTCCTTCTTCCTGTTCCTCGCCCCGCTGTCGATCGCCGAGGGCGGTCACAAGGCGGCCGCGATGTGGCTGGTGGCGATCTACTTCGTCCAGACCGTCGGTGAGCTTCTGGTCTCCCCGGTCGGCCTGTCGGTGACGACGAAGATGGCGCCCGCCAAGTACGCCTCCCAGATGATGGGCGTCTGGTTCCTGGCCGTCACCGCCGGTGACGCCACGACCGGGCTGCTCTCCATCGCCGGGGTCGACCTGAACAAGACGAACGTCGTGGCACTGGAAGCCACGCTCGCCGTGATCGCCGGTGTCGCGGTGTGGATGTACCGGAAGAACGTCAAGGCGCTCATGGGCGACGTCCACTAGCCGCCTGCGGCTGGGCTGAGCGGCCGGAGGCCGTCGCACTCACGTGAGTGCGACGGCCTCCGGCCTTTTGCGGGTCAGGTCAGTGCGGCAGTTCGTCGCGCCGTACGGCCGTGACGAACGAGGCCCAGGCCGTCGCCGGGAGGATCAGGGCGGGGCCGTGGGGGTTCTTGGAGTCGCGGACGGGGACGACGGGGGCGGGGAGGTTGTCGGCGACTTCGAGGCACTGGCCGCCGTCGGAGTTGCTGTAGCTGCTCCTGCGCCACGTCACGCCAGTCAGGTCTATGGATCGCACGGTGCTTCCTCCAGCATCTGCCCGATGAACTTCAGCGACTCGGCCGGTGACAGCGCCAGGTCACGCATCGAATCGTATGCGAGCTGCAACCGCCCAACTTGGCTTGCTTCTTCGATCAGTTCGCCCCGATAAGCGGTCTCCGTGTAAGCCACGGTACGCCCGTCGGCCATCCGCAGGAACATCACGTCCGTGCTGTCCAGGACGCACGGTCCGGCGCTGAACGGCAGCACCTGGATCGTGAGTCTCGGAAGCTCGGCGGCCTCCACAAGGTGCTCCAGCTGCTCGCGCCACGCAGCCGGGTCACGCAACGCCATGCGCAACACCGCCTCGTACAGGATGGTGCGGAAGCGAGGGCCGCCGTCCCCCATCAGCAACTCTGCACGACCGAGTCGCGCTTCCACCTGCTGGACGAGGGCGTCCCCCTCGATATCGCCCGCCGCGAGGACCTCCGTCGCGTATCCCCTGGTCTGGAGCATGCCCGGCACTCGGGTGACGCCGAAGTGCCACAGGCTTTCCGCCTCGGCCTCCAGCAGCATGTATCTGCGGTACTGCTCCTTGAACTGGGTCGGATCCCCGACCGCCAGCTCCCACAACGCCAGCAGCAGCCCCGGCGTCCCGTAGAACTCGTCCAGTGCCTGCGCCACCTCAGGGCTCCCCAGCGACTGACCCCGCTCCAGCTTCCCCAGCGTCGACCAGTCCCAGCCCAGTTCCGCCGCGAGCTGCCGCAGTGTGAGTCCTATCCCCTCCCGTAACCGCCGCACCTCCTCCGCATACCTCAAGCGCGGCTCATGGCTCCGGCTCGTCACCGTCCGTCGCTGCGGCACCCTGTCTCCCCCTCCGCCAGGCTGTGGAATTTGTGGAATTTGGAGTGCCGAGCGTGGAACTAGCGCGTCTCAGCAGCCTTTTCGCCTCCCCGACACGGCATGCTCGTATCCGGCACCTGAACACGCAGCGTAATCCAGCGATTGCGTGCAGCACAGGCGTTCCCCGGAACGCGAACCTCAAGGAGTGAGCCATGCAGTCCACGACTCTCCCCCGACTCCCCCGCCGCACGCGCCCCAACCGCTCGACCGTCGCCTGGACGCCGCCCGGCGGCTGGGCGCGGCCGACGCCCGCCGTGCTGCGCACGCTGGAGTCGGCGCTCGCACGGTGGTCCGCGTGACCGCGCGCACGGCATGGGTGGCGGCGCCCCCGCCGCCCCCCGCGTGTGATGTGTGCGGGGCCTTACTGGCCCAGCGGGAGGCGGCGAGAGCGGCGGGCCGGACCGCCGAAGCCGGTGCCTGCGAACGGGAGTTGCGTGAGCACTGGAGCGTCGGACGGGGGTGCGCGCCGTGACGGAGCCGCCGCCGTACCCCTCGTTCGACGTGAGCCGCTCGCCCGTCCCCGTGGAGGGCTGCGAGTCCTGCCGGAAACTCGCGGCCCGACGGGCGGCGGCCCGGACCGTGTTCGACCACAGCGCGGTGGCCGACGCGAACGTCATGCTGCGGACGCATCTACGGCTGGATCACGGCAGGTGAGGAGGAGGCGTCGTCGGCCTCGCGCCTCACCCGAAGAGCGCTAGCGCAGGCGACGCCCGGGCATGAAAGTGAACACCGCTCCCCCGAGGAGCAGTGCCGTCCCCGCCACCAGCCCCAGGGCCTTCAGCGAGCCGTGGTCCTCCGCGCCCGTCGCCGCCAGGCCGCCGTCGGTCGACGAGCCTCCGGCAGAACCTCCCGCCGCACCTCCCGCCGAACCACCGGAGGCCCCGCTCGCCTGCTCCGTCGTGTCCAGGGTCAGGGACACCTCGGTCTTGGCCGGCGTACAGGTCGTCGTCGTACCGAGGGCCTCGATGGTCAGGACCCCCGGGGAGAGCGTCGACTCGCCGCTCGCGCCGGGCTTGTACGTGCCCGTCAGGTCCGGTATCTCGATCGGCTCACCGGACTTGATGTCCTCGGAGTTGGTCGGGCCCTCGACATGGACCGTGCCCTTGTCCGCGCCGCCCAGGACGACCTCCATGGACGGCTTGACCGAGTCCTTGGGGATGTCGGCGGGGCTGTCCATCACCGACTTCTTGAACTGGACCGTCAGATCGAAGCTGCCACCGCTCTTCTTGGCATTGATCTGGACCGGCGAGGTCGCCTCCTTGTCGCCGATGGGCGTCTTGCACTGGTACGGGACCTGGACCTCCTTGCCCGTGAAGTCGGTCTGACCGCCGTCGCCGCCGCCAGTGCTCGAACCGCCGGAGTCCCCGCCCGTCTCGCTCTCACTCGGCGTCGGATTCGACGGACTCGTCGGGCTCGACGTCCCCGTCGGCAGACCTGTCGGCACGTCGGTCGGCACACCCGTGGGCAGCGTCGGGACGACCGTCGGCAGTCCTCCCGTCGTACCGCCCGAACCCCCGCTCCCGTCCGTCACCTTGATCGTCGCCGCCGACTTCACCGTCTCCTTCGGCGTGCACTTGGTGTCCGTGGAAATCGGCTTGTTGACGTTGATGTTGTACGCGTCCGGCGTCAGGGTCACCTCCCCCGGCGCCGTCAGCTTCAGCTTGCCCTTCATGTCGGACAGCTTCATATCGCTGTTCTTGGGGATGGGCGGGTTCTGCCGCGGCCCTTGCATGGCGATGTCCGCCGTCTGCGCGCCGGCCGCCTTCAGCGTCCCCGTCGGCTGGACCGTGTCCTGCCCGAGGTCGAGGATGTTCGGGTTCTTCGACGCCGCCTGGACGAACTTCCAGACGATCTCCACCTCGTCGCCGACCTTCGCCTCCGCGGGCGCGGTGATCTCCACCTTCGTCGTGCCCTGGACCGGCGGCAGCCCGGAGATGGCGGGCGGGATGCACTCGGTCGCGTACGCCACCTCGGCCGCCTGTGCGGGTGCGGCGGCCACGCCGAGCAGCACGCCCGCGCCGCCGAGCATCAGGGCGGCGCCCGCCGCGGTCGCTCTCCGGGGGCGTACCGGTGTGACTCTCCTTGACTTGCTCACGGGGGTCCCTTCCTGGTGGGGGTGGCAGGGGTCGTCGGGCTGTCGTCGTGCGGTGCGGAGAGCAGACCGGCCGTGCCCGGGTCGTTGTCCGGGGTGAACCACGGCAGGGTCGAGGGGGAGGGAGAGGCGTGCCTCGCCTGTTCGCGGGGCTTCAACCCCGGGATGCGCAGGGCCACTTCAGGCAGCCGGAGCCCGCGGCGGCGTGCGGTCTGCCGCGGCCGTACCCGGTCCACCACCGCCATCCCGACGCGGAACAACGCCGCCGGGACGACCAGACCGGCCAGGATCCAGAACAGCGTCACGCCCCAGGGCCGGCCCACGCCCCAGGGCTGTTCGGCCATCACCTTGCCGCCGTACTTCAGGGAGACGGTGTAGCCGCCGTGCGCCCCGGCGGCGAGCTCCACCGGCAGCTCGATCCGCGCCTTCCTGCCCGGCTGGATCGTGCCGCGCCACTGCTGTTCCTGCCACTGCGGGGCGAACACGCCGTGGGAGGTGCCGACTTGGAACACCGGGTTCTTCACGGCGGAGGTGCCCACATTGCCGACGGTGAAGACGAGCGTCCGCGCCGGCGGTGCGCCGAACCACGTCAGCAGGCCGCTCGATCCCTCCAGCCGGGTGTCCGTGAGGACCGACAGGCGCCCGCCCGCCGGCTCCGTGGGCAGCGGCTCGACGGCGTGCCCGGCCACCTGGAAGATGGCGTCGGCCTCGGCCTTCGCCCCGGTCACCGTCGCCACGTGCACCACGCACGGGCACGGCACGGGCGGCTCGGCCACCGGCAGCTTCCTGCTGAAGCGCCCGTCGGCGTCCGTCGTCACGGCCCTGCCGTCCGCGTTGGCGCAGGAGTTGGTGCCGCCGGTCACGCCGGTCGAGGGCACGGACTGGCCGCAGATCAGGATCATCAGCAGCGCGCGCGAACGCCAGCCACTGCCGGTCACGGTGATCGAACCGCCCGTCCCCGCCTGGGACTTGGAGAGCTTGACGGCGGGTGGGTCGGCGGCCATGGCCGGGGCGGGCGCCAACAGCAGCGCCAGCAGGGGCAGCACAGCCAGCACCATCGACATCCGCGCCCTGCCGTTCACGTCCCCGCTCCCGTCAACTCGGCTTGTTTGTGAGGTCGTTCGGCCGACTCGTCAACGGTGGGCGCACGACGCCTGCGATGCCGTACGACGAACAGGGCGCCGATCACGGCCGCTGCCCCCGTGAGCGTGCCCCACGGCACGAACCGCACCGACACCTGAGCCGTGTCACCCGCCCCGCCCGCCGCCGTCACCGTCAGCCGCACGTCGACCGCGTCGAGGGCGGGCCGGTCGGGCCACGGCTCGGTGAGGTTCGTACGGCTGCCGGGCGGCAGGTCGACGGAGAGGGTGCGCGGCGTACGGTCCAGGACGGCGCCGAAGACCCCGTCCGCGTGGACGGACAGCCGCGGTGTCAGGGTCGTCGTACCGCGGTTGACCAGCTCGTACGTGATGCCGTCGGCGCGGACGGAGACCTGCTCGACGGTCAGTGCCGCGACCGGCGGGACCGAGGCGCGCACATGGAGCCGCAGGCGCTGGGTACGGCCGTCCGTGTCCCGCGCCACGATCTCGGCGGTGCGGTCACCCTCCGGGACGGTCACCGAGAAGGGCACGTCCGCTCGGGTGCGGGCAGGGATCCGCACCTCGGGCTCCGCGAAGATGACCGGGGCGCCGGTGCCGTGCAGCCGTACGGTGACCGGTTCGCCGCCCCGGTTCGTCACGGAGACCGCGTCCTGAAGGACCGCCGCCGGCTCACCCTCGGCGTAGAGGTACGGCCGCCCGCCGCCGGAGGGCGCGACGGACCAGCCCTCGGCGGCGGTCGCCGTGGGGGCGGCGACCAGCAGAGCCGGGAGGGACAGCAGGGACAGGCACAGGACACGGACGGCTGACGACATCGGCGGCTCCAGCAGCGTCGTACGAAACGGTACGAACCGGCACGACACGGTCAGCGGCGTACCGCCTGCCCCATCTGCCCCCTCTGCCCACGCCGCGTCAGCCACAGCGCCCCCGCCGCGCCCGCGAGCAGGACCGTTCCGCCGAGGGTGCCCAGGGCGATCGCCGAGTCCTCGGGGCCGGTCTGCGGGAGCTCGGCGCCGGAGCCGGAGCCGCCCTGGCCACTGCCGCCGCCCGCGCCGGCCGCCGCCGTCACGTCTAGGGTCAGCGACGGGCCGGGGTTGTTGGTGGGGGTGCACGTGGTGGTCGTGCCCAGGGCCTTGATGGTGAGCACGCCCGCCGTGAAGGTGACCTTGCCGGTCTTCTTCGGGGTGTAGGTGCCCGTCAAGTCGTTGATCTTGATGGGTGTGTTGGCGGGAATCGCCTCCTGGTTGGCCGGGCCGGTCACCGCCAGGGTGCCGCCGTCGGCGCCGCCCAGCTTGATGGTGGCGCTCGGGCTCATCGCGCCCTTGCCGAGTTCGACCGGGCTGGAGGAGACGCCCTTCTGCCACGACATGGTGATCTTGTAGGCGCTGCCGCTCTTGACGCCCTTGATGTCGATGGGCGAGACGGCGCTCTTGTCGCCGATCGGCGTCTTGCAGGCGTAGTTGACGTCGACAACCTCGGCCCGGGCCGCGGGGGCGGCCATCAACACCGCCGAGCCGGCCAGGGCCGCGGCGGTCGCGAGCGCGGCGGTTCGCTTCTGCTTCGACACGGTCCCCTCATTCCTGACGGCATATCAGATCGGCCGTCAAGGTACGCCCGGGGCCCAGAGGAAGGAAGACACGGCGCACACCGGAGTTGTGGGGATCCGGCGTGCGCGCGAGGGGGTTCGGATGGAGAGGGTGACCCTTGGTAACCCAGGGTCGGCGTGGCCGCGCAAAGGAGGCGTTCGTTCGAGTCCGATGACGGGGGCCGGCCGACGGGGCGTCGGCTCCCCGTGCTCAAGAACGGCCGCGCGGAAACGAATCTCCGCGCTTCCCCTACGCCGGCGCTCCCAGCTCCGCCCACACCGTCTTGCCCGCGACCCCCGGCGTCCGTACGACGCCCCAGTCCAGGCACAGCCGCTGCACGATGAACATGCCGTGGCCGCCGGGGCGGCCCGCGCGGTGTGGGGTGCGGGGGGCCGGCTGGCCCGTGCCCTTGTCGGAGACCTCGATGCGGATCACCTTGTTGTCGCAGGCGATCCACAGCTCGTCCGGCCCCTCGGCATGCAGACAGGCGTTGGTGACCAGTTCGGAGACGACGAGCAGCACATCCTCGGCGGCGGCCCGCTGGTCGGCGGTGGCGGCGGGCAGCCAGCCCCACGCGTACAGCGCCTGGCGGGCGAAGTCGCGGGCGAGCGGGACGACCCCGCTCTGCCCCTCGAAGCCCAACCGACGGACCTGACGCGCCACCGATGCCTCGGCGGACGACTCGGGCCCCTCGGGCCTCGAGGACGGCATGGAGCCCCCGTCGGACGCTCCGGCCGCCGGGGCGCCCTCCTCGGCGCTGCCCGTGGTCGGTACGCCCCTCTCGGACGCCCCGGAAGCGCCGCTGGGCTCTGGGCCGCGGTCGCCCGGCGAGAAAGGCCGGGTGGTGCTCATCAGCGCTTCACCTCACCGATTCACCAGCTCAACAGTTCAACATTCACACGATTCACAAGTCTGTACGCAGAGTCAGTACGCCAGTGCACGTCCTTGCTTGATACATCGGTCACAGTCCCCCACCCTCGGTGGCCGACGTCACAGCCGACAGGTTCAGGATGTCTCCTGCCCGACCGCGCCGAGGGAACACCCCCGATTTCGGCACGAATGATGTGACGTCCGATGCAGTGCCGGACGCGAGGGTCAACCCGATCCGTCGGACTCGTCGGACTCGGCGGCCAGGGCGTCGGCGAGCGAGTCGTGGACCGTGAAGACCGCTTCGGCCCCTGTGATCTCGAACACGCGCGAAACGACGGGCAGCATGCCCGCGAGATGCACCCCGCCACCGGCGGCCTCCGCCTTCAATCGCGCCCCGAGCAGCACGTTCAGCCCTGTGGAGTCACAGAACTCAAGCCGCGAGCAGTCGACGACCAGTCGACTGAAACCCTTGCCGAGGCAGTCCTCGAGTGGCTCACGCAACAAATCGGCGGTGTGGTGGTCCAACTCACCCGCCGGGGTCACGACGGCACTGGAGCCCTCTTCCCGCACCTCGACCAGAAGCCGGCCAGACTGTGCGCTGCCGACGGTCCCGCGGTCCATGCCGTCTCTCACTCCCGACGTCGTGGCTGCTGACTGACGCTCTCGAACACTACGCCTTCCCTACGTCCTCCAACACCCGAACATCCACCCAGAAACGGACATTTCGGAACAGAGTGCACTTGCGGTGGGCTCCCGAAAGCGGGTAGGGCTAGTAGAGACACGTAACCGACTCGGCCGGCTTTGGAGGCGCCGCACACCGCAGTGCACGCACAGGCTTCGGCAGCCATATGCCGAGAACGATGGAGGACATCATGTCACCCCGGCTCGACGCATCGCATACCCAGAAGGCGACGTCGGCACCCCGACCGGAACATCTGGATCCCATCGAGCGCAGCAGCGCCGTACGTCACGGACAGGACTTCGCTCAGGAGTTCGGCCAGCAGTTCGGCCATGAGTCCGCTCAGGAGTCCGCTCAGGACGACGTACTCGCCGGGCTTCCGGACATCCCCCCTTACGACGAGGTGGGGCCGGTGGACGCGCGGGCCCTTTCCAAGACCCTCTTCGAGCGGCTGGAGTCGCTGGAGGAAGGGACCCACGAATACTCGTACGTCCGCAACACGCTCGTCGAACTCAACCTCGCCCTGGTCAAGTTCGCCGCCTCCCGCTTCCGCTCGCGCAGCGAGCCGATGGAGGACATCATCCAGGTCGGCACCATCGGCCTGATCAAGGCGATCGACCGCTTCGAGCTCAGCCGTGGCGTGGAGTTCCCCACCTTCGCCATGCCGACCATCGTCGGTGAGATCAAGCGCTTCTTCCGCGACACGTCGTGGTCGGTGCGGGTGCCGAGGAGGCTGCAGGAGCTGCGGCTCGACCTCGCCAAGGCGGGCGACGAGTTGGCCCAGAAGCTGGACCGCGCCCCGACGGTGGCGGAACTGGCGGAGCGCCTCGGTCTGACCAACGACGAGGTCATCGAGGGCATGGCGGCCTCGAACGCGTACACCGCCTCCTCGCTGGACGCCCAGCCCGAGGAGGACGACGCCGAGGGCGCGCTCGCCGACCGGATCGGCTACGAGGACCACGGCATCGAAGGCATCGAGTACGTCGAGTCGTTGAAGCCGCTCATCGCCGAACTGCCGCAGAGAGACCGGAAGATCCTGTCCTTGCGGTTCGTCGCGGGCATGACCCAGTCGGAGATCGGCGACGAGCTCGGCATCTCGCAGATGCATGTGTCGCGACTGCTGTCGCGTACCTTGATCCGGCTCCGGAAGGGGCTGACGGTCGAGGAGTGATCCCGCAGGATCGGTGTCTTCTCCGCGCTGACCTGCGCTGTGCCCGGTGCCCCGCCGAATTCTGTCGGCCGGACACCGGGCACAGTGCGTTCGGGCCGCGCCCACGCGGCCCATGGGTTACCCACAGAAACTCTTTCCCCAGAGCTTCCCTTCCTCCACTATGAGCGGTCATACCCGCCGGTAGCCAGGTCTCCGGGCGGGTCGCACGGCTGCAAGGAGGCAGGCGGATGGCTCGCGCCGACGACGGCAGGGACTCCGGCCCCGGGGTCTACACGGGCGCGTCCGACGCGCGGCTCACCGAACTGCTGCGCGCCGACACGGCCACCGCGTACCCGGCGCTCCAGGAACTCCGCGCCCGCCACCACACACCCGTCCTCGCCTACGCCCGTCTGTGCACCCCGAACGAGTCCATGGCACGGCAGTTGGCGGCCCAGGCGTTCACCCTCGCGGCCCGCCAGACGGCACGCGGCGTCGACCCCGGCCTGCCCTGGCGGCACCGACTCCTGCTCCTGACCGCCCGGTCGGCCGGGACCTGGGCCATGGACGAGCGGGCCGCGGGCCTCGACGCGAGCCTGCTCCTCGTCCTGAACACGGCGGGCCCCTCCGGCCCGGTCCCGCCCATGCTCACGGCGTTCCAGTCCCTGCCGCCGCGCGCGCAGGGCCTGATCTGGTACGGAGTCGTGGAGCGGGAGCCGGTGGAACGAACGGCCGCTCTCCTCGGCCTCACCCGCGAGGACGTCACGTACGGCACCGATCCGGCGCTCCAGCAGCTGGCCCGGGCCTGCCTGCGTACCCGCCTCGCCGCCTCCGACGACCCCGACTGCCCCGACTTCGGCCGCCTCATCGAGGAGTCCGTACGGCCGGACAGCCCCCGCGACAGCGCCGACCTGCACGCCCACATGACACGCTGCCCGCACTGCACGACGGCCTACGAGGAGCTGTCGGCGCTCCGGGACACCCCGCGCACGGCGCTGGCGGAGGGGCTGCTGCCGTGGAGCGGGACGGCGTACGTGGCTGGTGGTGCCGGGGAGCGGGAGGCCGTCTCCGGCGCGACGGACGGGACTTGGCCAGCGCAGCGACGCCGGCTCGTGCTGGTGTCGGCGGCGATCGGGGCGGCGTTGGTGCCATTGGTGGTGTTCCTGGTGGCGCAGGGCGGTTCGTCGGCGGCGCAGGGTCCGGTGGGCTCGGTCAGCACTCCGGTGAGCGGGCCGACGGTGGCGGTCACGGTGACGGCCACGGTGTCGGCCACGCCGTCGGCCGCTTCGCCCTCACCATCGGCGTCGCCCTCTCCGTCGCGAAGTTCCAAGTCGCCGGCCCCGACGACGAGTTCGACACCCACGAAGGCTCCCCGCCCGAAGCCGACTCCCTCCCCCGCTCACACCCCGCCGAACGGCACCTTTGCCCAGGTCGTGAACATCGCCACGGGCCTCTGCTTGGACGTCGAAGGCGCCCCGGCGAACGGCACGGACGTCGTCACGGCCACCTGCACGTCCTCGCGCGACCAGCGGTGGCGGGTCGACTCCGAGCGCGGCGTGCTGCAGTCGTACGCCTACCCCGGCTACTGCCTGGACAGCCGCGGCTCCGTGGAACGAGGCATCGGCATCTGGGAGTGCGACGCGGTGTACGGGCCCAACGGGCAGAACCTGAGGTTCGCGGTGGACTCCCGCGGGGTGCTCCGCCCCGGCATCGCCCCGGACCACGCGGTGACTCCGAACGAGGACGGCTCGCTGTCCCTGGTGAGGGAGGCCGGGCGGGGGGATCAGCGGTGGCGGGCGGGGGCGCAGCCGGCCTGACGGCTTCACCGGCTCGTCCGCCCACGGCTGACACCCCGCCCCTCACACCTCCCGCGCACCCCTCCGCCACACCCCGCTGACCAGCGGCACGCCCGGCCGGTAAGCGAGGTGCACATGGCTGGGCGCGTCGAGGAGGAGCAGGTCCGCGCGGGCGCCCGGGGTGAGGTGGCCGATGTCGTCGCGGCGGAGGGCCGCCGCACCGCCCGCCGTGGCCGACCAGACCGCCTCGTCCGGGGTCATGCCCATGTCCCGTACCGCGAGGGCGATGCAGAACGGGACGGACGACGTGAAGGACGAGCCCGGGTTGCAGTCCGTCGACAGGGCGACGGTGACACCCGCGTCGAGGAGGCGGCGGGCGTTCGGCCACTGGGCGCGGGTGGAGAACTCGGCGCCGGGGAGGAGGGTGGCGACGGTGTTGCCGCTCGCGAGGGCGTCCACGTCGGCGTCGGTCAGGTGGGTGCAGTGGTCGGCGCTGGCGGCGTCCAGCTCGACAGCCAGCCGGACGCCAGGGCCGTAGGTGAGCTGGTTGGCGTGGACGCGCGGGTGCAGGCCCTTGGCCTTGCCCGCGGTGAGGATCGCGCGGGCCTGGTCGCCGTCGAAGGCGCCCTTCTCGCAGAAGACGTCGATCCAACGAGCGTACGGGGCGCAGGCGTCGAGCATCTCGCCGGTGACGAGGGCGACGTAGGCGGCCGGGTCGTCGGCGTAGTCGGGAGAGACGATGTGGGCGCCCAGGTACGTGACCTCATCCGTGTGCGCCGACGCGATGCGCAGCGCTCGGGCCTCGTCCTCGACCGTCAGGCCGTAGCCGGACTTGGTCTCGAAGGTGGTGGTGCCTTGGCGCAGCGCCTCGCGGAGGTAACGGGTGAGGTTGGCCTCGAGTTCCTCGTCGCTCGCGGCGCGGGTGGCGGCGACGGTCGTACGGATGCCGCCGGCGGTGTAGCTGCGGCCGGACATGCGGGCGTTGAACTCCTGCGTCCGGTCGCCCGCGAACACGAGGTGGGAGTGGGAGTCGACGAAGCCGGGGATGACCGCCCGGCCGCCCGCGTCGACCCGATTGTCAGTGGCGGGTGCTTTGCTTTGATCACCGGTCCACGCGATGCGGTCGCCTTCGATGACGACGGCCGCGTCCTGGATCAGTCCGAGGGGGGAACTGTCACCGAGGGAGGGGTCGTTGGTGACCAGGGCGGCGATGTTGGTGATGAGCGTGCTGGCGGTGCTCGCGGAGTTGGCGGGGCTGACGGTCGTCGCGTTGCTCATGGCGTCCTTGCTGGCCTGGTCGGCGGTGGGGTCGGGTTCGGGGGCGGGGACGGGGGCGGACCGCGCGGGTGGGCGGCCCGGGGTCATCCGCGCAGCGCTGCGACGGCGTCCGCGAGGGCTTTCGGCACATCCGGTACGAGTGAGTGGACCCCGTCCCGTACGACGTGCCGACCGCCCACGACCGTATGCGACACGTCTGCTGCCGACGCAGCGAATACGGCCGTCTCGGCCCCGAGCCGCGGAAGCGGCCCTGCCGTCCTGACCGAGTCGAGCGCGATGGTGGTGAAGTCGGCGAGCGCGCCGGGCTCCAGGGTGCCCGCCCCGTCCCAGCCGAGGGCCGCGTGGCCGTCGGCCGAGGCCGCCCGCAGCAGGGCCGCCGCCGTCCAGTGACCTCGCGTGCGGGTGCGCAGGCGCTCGTTCAGCTCCATCGCGCGCGCCTCTTCGAGCAGGTCGATGACGGCGTGGCTGTCGGAGCCGAGGGAGAGCGGGGAGCCTTCGTTCTGCAGGGCGACGGCCGGCCCGATGCCGTCCGCGAGGTCCCGTTCGGTGGTCGGGCACATGCAGGTGCCGGTGCCGCTGCCGCCGATCAGGGAGATGTCCTCGGCGGTGAGGTGGGTGTTGTGGACGCCGGTGGTGCGCGGGCCGAGGACGCCGTGCAGGGCGAGGAGCTGGGTGGGGGTGCAGCCGTGCACCTCCAGGCACGCCTCGTTCTCGGCGGTCTGCTCGGACAGGTGCACATGGAGCGGAGCCCGCCGCTCCTCGGCCCATCGCGCCACGGTCGCCAACTGGTCGGCGGGCACGGCCCGTACGGAGTGGATCGCCGCCCCGATCCGTGCGTGATCCTGGTCCTTGAGAACTGAACAGCGTTCGGCCCAGGCCTCGGCGTGTCCGTCGGAGAAGCGGAGCTGGTGGCTGTTGGGCGGCCGGCCGAAGCCGGCGGAGAGATAGGCGGTGTCGAGGAGGGTGATCCGGATGCCGGCGTCGGCGGCCGCCGCGACGAGGGCCTCGCCCATCGCGTTCGGGTCGGCGTAAGGGGTGCCGCCCGGGGCGTGGTGGACGTAGTGGAACTCACCGACGGCGGTGATCCCCGCCAGCGCCATCTCTGCGTAAACGGCCCGGGCGAGGGCGTGGTAGGTCTCCGGGGTGAGCCTGTCGGCGAACGAGTACATGACCTCGCGCCAGGTCCAGAAGGTGCCGGAGCCGACCTGGACGGTGGAGCGCAGGGCGCGGTGGAAGGCGTGCGAGTGGGCGTTGGCCAGCCCGGGGAGCGTGAGCCCGCGGAGGATCGCGGCGCCGGGGGGCGGGGTCTTTGTGCCCGTGCGGACGGCGGTGATGCGGCCGTCGCTCACCTCGAGGGCGACGCCCGGCTCGACGTGGGTGTCGAGCCAGGCGTGTTCCAGCCAGTACGTACGGGTCCGCTGGGTGGGCGTCACGTGCAGGCCAGTCCTTCCAGTACGTCGGCGAGGGCGATGACTCCGGCCACGCAGTCGTCCTCGGCGGCGAACTCGGCCGGGGAGTGCGAGACGCCCGTGGGGTTGCGTACGAACAGCATGGCGGTCGGGACGGTCCCGGAGAGGATTCCGGCGTCGTGTCCGGCACCGGTGCCCAGGACCGGGACGGTGATGTCGGAGTCCTTGCCCAGGATGCGGGCCAGTTCGTCGCGCAGGGCGTGGTCGAACTCGACGACGGGCGTGAAGGACTCACGGACGATGTCGAAATCGATGCCGTGGGCTGCCGCGTGCTCCCGGGCCGCCTTCTCGATGCCGCCGACGACGGTGTCGAGGCTCGCCTGGTCCTCGGCCCGGGAGTCGAGCCAGCCGCGCACCAGGGAGGGGATGGCGTTGACGCCGTTCGGCTCGACGGAGATCTTGCCGAACGTCGCGACGGCACCGGCGAGTTGCGCCTCCCGGCGGGCGGCGAGCACGGTCTCGGCGTACGTCAGCATGGGGTCGCGGCGGTCCACGAGCCGGGTGGTCCCCGCGTGATTGGCCTCGCCCCGGAAGTCGAACCGCCACCGGCCGTGCGGCCAGATGGCGCTGGCGATGCCCACCCGGTCGCCGGACAGGTCGAGGGCCCGTCCCTGCTCGACATGCAGCTCGACGAAGGCACCGATGCGGGCGAGCCGCTCCGGGTCGGCGCCGATGGCCTCGGGGTCGTACCCCGCGGCCTCCATGGCCCGGGGCAGGCTGACCCCGTCCCCGTCGGTCAGCTTGTGGGCGCTGTCGACGGTGAGCTGCCCGGCAGCGAGCCGGGACCCGACACAGGCGAGCCCGAACCGGGCGCCCTCTTCGTCACCGAAGTTGACGATGGCGAGGGGCTTGGCGAAGTGCACGCCCCTGCCCCGCAGTTCATCGAGCGCGGCGAAGGACGACACGATCCCGAGGGGCCCGTCGAAGGCACCCCCGTCCGGCACGGAGTCGAGATGCGACCCGGTGACGACGGCGTCCCCGGCAGCGGGATCCCCGAGCCAGGCCCACTGATTCCCGTTCCGGTCGACCTCATAGACAAGCCCGCGCACTTCGGCCTGCTCCTTGAACCAGCCTCGGCATTCGAGGTCGGCACCGTTCCAGGCGAAGCGCCGGTAGCCGTGGGAGCCGGGGTGCCGGCCGAGGGGGAGCAGCTCGCGCCACATCTCGTGGAAGGACCCGCCAGGCACAGTCGGACCCGCAGACGGCGATGAGACCTCGGTCCCCGCCGGAGGGTTGCCGCTGCGCCCACTGTCGTTCCGCGTCACGCCTGGTCACCCTCGCGCATCGGGACGCGCACGCCCCGCTCATCAGCGACGGACTCCGCGATGTCGTAGCCCGCGTCCACATGCCGGATGACCCCCATCCCGGGGTCGTTCGTCAGCACCCGGCGAATCTTCTCGCCCCCGAGCTTCGTACCATCCGCCACCGTCACCTGCCCGGCATGAATGGACCGCCCCATCCCGACGCCGCCGCCGTGGTGAATGGACACCCAGGAGGCGCCCGAAGCCACGTTCACCATGGCATTCAGCAGCGGCCAGTCCGCGATCGCGTCGGACCCGTCGAGCATGGCCTCGGTCTCGCGGTACGGAGAGGCCACCGAACCGCAGTCCAGGTGGTCCCGCCCGATCGCCAGCGGCGCGGCCAGCTCACCGCTCGCCACCATGTCGTTGAACCGCTCACCCGCCTTGTCCCGCTCCCCGTAACCGAGCCAGCAGATACGCGCGGGCAGCCCCTGGAAGTGCACCCGCTCCCCCGCCATCTTGATCCAGCGGGCCAGGGACTCGTTCTCCGGGAAGAGGTCGAGGATCGCCTTGTCGGTCTTGGCGATGTCGGCCGGGTCGCCCGAGAGGGCAGCCCACCGGAAGGGCCCCTTGCCCTCGCAGAAGAGCGGCCGGATGTAGGCCGGCACGAACCCGGGGAAGGCGAACGCCCGCTCGTACCCGGCGAGTTGGGCCTCGCCCCGGATCGAGTTGCCGTAGTCGAAGACCTCGGCACCGGCGTCCATGAAGCCGACCATGGCCTCGACGTGCTTGGCCATGGACTCACGGGCACGGGTGGTGAAACCGGCCGGGTCCTTGGCCGCGTAGGACGCCATCTCGTCGAAGTCGACGCCCAACGGCAGGTACGCCAGCGGGTCGTGCGCCGAGGTCTGGTCGGTGACGATGTCGATGGGGGCGCCCATGGCGAGGAGCTGCGGCACCAGCTCGGCCGCGTTGCCGAGGACGCCGATGGACAGCGGGCGCCGGGCGTCGCGCGCCTCCACCGCCAGCTGAAGGGCGTGGTCCAGGCTGTCGGCCTTCACGTCCAGGTACCGGTGCTCGATGCGGCGTTCGATGGCACGCGGGTCGCAGTCGATGCAGATCGCGACGCCGTCGTTCATGGTGACGGCGAGCGGCTGGGCGCCGCCCATGCCGCCGAGACCGGCGGTGAGGGTGATCGTCCCGGCGAGGGTGCCGTCGAACTTCTTCGCGGCGACGGCGGCGAAGGTCTCGTAGGTGCCCTGAAGGATGCCCTGGGTGCCGATGTAGATCCAGGAGCCGGCCGTCATCTGGCCGTACATGGTCAGCCCCAGCTGCTCCAGGCGGCGGAACTCCTCCCAGTTGGCCCAGTCGCCGACGAGGTTGGAGTTGGCGATGAGGACGCGCGGGGCCCACTCGTGGGTCTGCATGACGCCGACGGGGCGGCCGGACTGGACCAGCATGGTCTCGTCCTGCTTCAGCCCCTTCAGCGTGCGCACCATCGCGTCGAAGGAGCGCCAGTCGCGGGCCGCCTTGCCGGTGCCGCCGTAGACGACGAGCTTGTCGGGGTGCTCGGCGACCTCGGGGTCGAGGTTGTTCTGCAGCATCCGCAGGGCGGCTTCCTGCTGCCATCCCAGGGCACTCAGTTCCGTACCGCGCGGCGCTCGGACGGGGCGGGGTCCTGACATGGTCTGCCTCCCAGCGGACTGTGACTGCGAAGTGTGACTGCGAACTGTTGAGGTGGTTATTCACATCCTGGACGCCTGAATAGAGCTAGTCAATACGTTCGCGGGCCAGCGCTCGCGCGTCACGGATGTTTGGCTGGATGCATGGGCTCGGACAACGACAGGACGGGGGATGTTGTGGACATCGGAGCGGGCGACGCAGTGGGCGGCGGAGTCGAGATACCGGCGTATGACGCCGACCGGGTGGCCCGGCGGGACGACGCGGTGCGGGCGGCCGTGGAGCAGGGGCTGCTCGGGCCCGGCTCCCCCATCGTCGGCCTGCTGGACGTCACCGGCATCCGGGAGTCGGCGGCGGCGTTGCGGGCGGCGTTCGACGCGGTGGTGGCGCCGGGCACGCACGTGCTGCACGCCTTCGCGGTGAAGGCGACCCCCCTGGTTCCGGTGCTGCGGCTGCTGCGCGAGGAGGGCATCGGCGCGGAGGTGGCGAGCCCGGGCGAGCTGGCACTGGCGAGGGCGGCGGGGCTGCGGCCGGAGATGACGGTCCTGGACTCGCCGGCCAAGACGCCGGCCGAGCTGCGCGAGGCGCTGGCGCTGGGCATCGCCGTCAACGCGGACAACCCGCAGGAGCTGGACCGCATCGACGGCCTCGTCCGGTCCGCGGCCAGCCGCTCCCCGCTCGGGCTCCGGGTGAATCCGCAGGTCGGCGGGGGCTCCATCGAGGCGACGTCCACGGCCACGGCGACGTCGAAGTTCGGGGTGGCACTGCGCGACGAGGGGGCGCGGGAGTGGGTCGTACGGGCGTACCAGGACCGCCCGTGGCTGACTCGGCTGCATGCGCACACCGGCTCGCAGGGCATCCCGCTGGCGCTGATGACCCGGGGGGTCGCGGAGGCGTACGCGCTCGCCGAGGAGATCAACCGGCGGATCGGGCGGCGGCAGATCGACACGCTCGACATCGGCGGCGGGCTGCCGGTGAACTTCGCCTCGGACGCGACGACGCCGACGTACGCGCAGTACGCGCGGCTGCTGCGCGAGGCGGTGCCGGGGCTGTTCGACGGGCGGTACGGGCTGGTCACGGAGTTCGGGCGGTCGCTGCTGGCCAAGCACGGGACGGTCGTGGCCCGGGTCGAGTACGCCAAGAGCGCGGGCGGGCGACCGGTGGCGGTCACGCACGCGGGCGTGCAGGTCGCCACGCGCACGGTGTACGCGCCGGGGAGCTGGCCGCTGAGGATCACCGCGTACGACGGCAAGGGGCGCCCGAAGGAGGGTCCGGCCGTGGTGCAGGACGTGGCCGGGCCGGCCTGCTTCTCGGGTGACCTGCTGGCCGAGGGGTGCGCGCTGCCGCTGCTGGCGCAAGGGGACTACGCGGCGGCGGTGGACACGGGGGCGTACTACTTCGCGCACCACTACGCGTACAACTCCCTCGCCCGGCCCGGCATTTACGGCTTCGCGCCGGACGAGGCCGGGGGCATGGCCTTCGCGACCGTGCGCGAGCCGCAGTCGCTCGACGAGATCGTGGCCGAATCCGGAGGGGCGCACGCGACATCGCTCACCACCCTGCCCGCGCCGCAGCGCCGTTGACGTACGGCGATGAGGGTCCGTACGCCATACGCGATCAACTGGAGTGAAAACAGGGTCAGTTGACCCACCTTAGTCACTCGGCGCATGTTCCACTGGAAAATGCCCGAACGCTCACTCGCCGCACACACGTTGCGTAGTTTGGCCATCACTCAGCCGAACCCCAGGCGGGAGGGGAGCGACGGTGCCCGGAATCGACGAGTGCTTGCTGGAGGCGATGCGGCTGCCCGGTGCACGGGGCGCCGCGCTGGTCGACTGGACCAGCGGGCTGGCCCTGGGCACCGTGGGCGATCCGCCGGGCGGTGACCACGAGACGGCGGCCGCCGAGGCGGCGGAGCTGGCGCGGCTGGCCGCCGAGCAGCACGCGTTCGGGCCCGGCGACGACGGTGACGCCGCGGATCCGCCCGTCGAGGACGTGATCCTCAGCAACCGGGACAGCTATCACGTGCTGCGGTTCGTGCCGACGGCCTTCGACAGCAGCGTGTTCCTGTACCTGTGGCTGGCCCGCGCGGACGGCAACCTCGCGCTGGCCCGTATCCGGCTGGGCGAGATGGCCGAGCGGCTGGTGCTGGGATGACCGTGGTCGGAACCACACCGCCACCGCGTCTGCCGGTCCGGGACCGGACGACGGCGCACCAGCGGGCCGGGGGCGTGTCGCCGATGCTGACCCGGCTGGCGGACGAGCGGGCCACCGGCGTCCTGGACCGCGAGCACGGCACACTCCATCTCGCCGAGGGCCGGGTGGTGCACGCCGAGAGCCCCCTCGCCCCCGGCCTCGGCGTGCTCCTCACGCTCCACGGCGCCCTCGCCGCCGAGACCTGGCAGGACGCCGAGGACAGCGCCGAGAAGGGGCGGCTGCTGCGGCACGGCGTCACGCCGGGGGCACTGGAGCTGGCGCAGGCGAGCGCCCTGTACGACGCCGCGTACTTCGCCCTCGCCCCCAGCAGCACGCCCGGCCGCTTCCGCTACGGCCCCGCGCACTGGCTCGCCTCGGTGCACCCCGTGCCGGTCGCCGCCCTGGAGCGCGAGACGCTGCGCCGCCGCGCCCTGCTGCGCCGCATCTGGCCCGACCCGGCGACGGACGCCGCACCCCTGATCCGGGCCGACCCGGTCGCCGCCCCCGCCGTCCCGCCGAGGCAGGCCGCCGTACTCGCCCGGGTGGACGGCGTACGGCGGGCCGCCGACATCGCGCGGGAGCTGGGCAGACCGGCGTTCCACACGCTGGTGCACCTACGGCGGCTGGCCGCGGCGGGGCTGGTGTCCCCGCAGCCGCCGCCCGCCGCCCGGGACCACCCGACCGACGCCGCCGCCGCCGATCCCTATGTCGCGCTGCTGAAGAGGGTCAGGGATGCGCTGGAGGCCCTTTGACCGCAAGCCCCTCGTGGGCGCCGAGAGGAGACACCTGATGGCGGCCGAGCCCCCGATACTCGACGAGTTCCGCCGGCTCAGAGCCCGCGTGCCCCAGCTGACCGGAGCACTCGCGGCCGGCGTGGACGGCCTCGTCCTCGCCCACGACACCCCCGGCGTCGAACCGGACGGCCTCGCCGCGCTGACCGCCGCCGCACTCGGCGTCGCGATGCGGGTGACGGACGCGACCGGCCGGGGCGACTTCCGCGAGCTGCTCGTGCGCGGGGCGGACGGCTATGTGGCGACGTACGCCGCGGGACGCACCGCCGTACTGACCCTGCTCGCCACGGACGGCGTCAACGTCGGCCGGCTGCACCTGGAGGGCCGCCGCGCCGGTGCCCGCATCGGAGAGCTCGTCGACGCCGACGCGGCGCCCCCGAAGAGGAGCCCCGCCAAGAGCTCCGCCAAGGAGCCCGCCAAACCCATGCCCACCCGCACGAGAACCGCGCGTGCGGCACGTACTGCCGCCAACGCGCGTACCACTACCGAGAGTTGAGAGGAACACTCGTCATGGCCAACACCGAGACCACCCTGAAGGAATGCCTCGCCTCCATCGAGGGGGCGACCGGGGCCGCGCTGGTCGACTACACCAGCGGCATGGCGCTCGGCACGCTGGGCGGCAGCAAGACCTTCGACCTCAATGTCGCCGCCGCGGGCAACACCGACGTCGTCCGCGCCAAGATGCGCACGATGGAGCACCTCGGCCTCAAGGGCGGCATCGAGGACATCCTGATCACCCTCAGCGACCAGTACCACCTGATCCGGCTGATCACCGGGCGCGGGGGCAACGGTCTCTTCCTGTATCTGGTCCTCGACGCCAAGCGCGCCAACCTTGCGATGGCCCGGCACCAGTTGAAGAAGATCGAGGAAGAACTGGAGGTCTGACCGCGCCCTACACCAGCGCCGCGGTGCGGCGGCGCGCCCCGCCCGGGGCCGCGTCGCCCGCCGCGATGCCCGTGCTGCGGTAGCCCTTGACCGCCTTGCCCGCCGGCCGGCCGCCCCGGCGGTCGAGCCAGTCCACCCGCACCCACAGCAGGGCGTTCTCGGCCCGCTCCCGCCGCCCGAGCCACGCGGCCTTGAGCCGGAGCCCCGCCCCGCACCCCGCCAGCAGCATCCCGCCGACCGCCGGCACGGCGAACGCGCTGCCCAGCGCGGCGACGAAGGCGAGCAGCAGCCACCAGCGGTGGCCACGACGCCAGTTACGGACGGCGACCGCACGGTCCTGGAGCACGTCGTGCTTGCCGGCGCGGGCGGCCGAACGACTCAGCGCGGTGTAGCGCCCGCGGCGGGCGTACGCGACCACGGCCGTCGCGACGATGAACAGCGCGGCGCCGGCCATGACGCCGATCCTGCGGCCCGTCAGCCCCGGCACCAGCACCCCGATGCCCGCCACGAACACCCCGAGCCACCACAGCGGTGCCGCCCCGGCCCGTACGACGACGGCCACCCGAGCCAGCCCCTGCCCACCTCCGTGTGCCACGTTCCGCCTCCCGTCTCACGTCTGTCCAGCTGCTGTCCGCGCACGCTAGCCAGTCAACGTGAGACGAGCCTTAAGAACTCACCCGGCCCTCAGGAACTCACACGACGACTCACTCGACGAACAGCCCCCGCGCCACCGCCCGAGCGTCGAACTCCTCCAGACGCGCCTGGGCGTCCGGCAGGTCGTCGCACATCGCCTCCAGCAGGACCCGGCCCAGCAGCATCGGCGCGCAGGCCGTGTCGAAGGCGAGGCCCGTGCCGACGGCGGCGGGCAGCAGCAGGTCGGAGACCTTGGCGACCGGCGCGAAGGCGGAGTCGGCCACCGTCACCACCGTCAGCCCGGCTTCCTTGGCGTACGCCAGGGTGTCCACGACCTCGCGCGGGTGGCGGGGCAGCGCGAAGCAGAGCAGGGCCGTCGCACCGGCCCGTACGGCGGCGTCGATACGGTCGTGGATCATCGTGCCGCCCTCGTGCAGCAGCCGTACGTCCGGGTGCACCTTGGCGGCGAAGTAGGAGAAGCCGTACGCCTGGGAGGCAGCCGCCCGCAGGCCGAGCACCGGCAGCGGACGTGAGGCCGCGAGCAGCCGCCCCGCCTTCTGCACCGGGCGCGGGTCGGCCAGCACCTCCGCCAGATGCCGGAGGTTCTCGATCTCGGCCTCGACAGCCTGCTGGTACTCGTTGTACGAGCCGGCGTCCGGGGCCTGCTCCACGGGCGCGACCTCGCGCAGGTGCTTGCGCAGCGCCGGGTAGCCGTCGAAGCCGAGGGCGACGGCGAAGCGGGTCACGGAGGGCTGGCTGACCCCGGCCAGCTCGGCCAGTTCCACGCTGGACAGGAACGGCACGTCGGCGGCCTGCCGCACCATGCTGTGCGCGATGCGCCGCTGGGTCGGGGTGAGCCGGTGCCCCTCGAAGAGCGCCTGGAGCCGCGCGGTGGGGCTGTCCGTCCCATGCGCCGACCCGTTCGTGTTCCTGTCCGCGCTCATGCGGCGCTCCCCCTCCAGATGTCCGTGAACCGGTCCAGCAGTGCGGCCGCCGCCGTCACGTCGTCGGTGAGCGGCCGGTCGGCCAGGTCGTCGTCGAGCACCGACTCGGCCAGCTCCAGTGCCCGGGCCACCGGAAGATCCGGGTCGGGCCTGAGGCCGCGCAGCCGCAACGCCCGTACGGCGGCGACGAGTTCACAGCCGACGACCAGACGGTACGCGCCGCACGCGCGCAGTGTCTGCCGTGCGGCGAGCGAGGCGAAGCTGGCCTGCTCCTCCACGCCCCGGGAGAGTACAGCGTGGCCGAGCGAGGCGGGGGCGGAGAAGGCGCGCAGGTCACCGAGGGCGGCCGCGGCGGCGTACTCCAGGATCATCACGCCGGACGAGGCGGGCTCGTGGTCGGCGAGGAAGGGCTTGAGGCGGGTGTAGGCGGGCTCGTTCAGGGTGGACAGGCGGGATGTCGACAGCCGCGCCACCTGGGTCAGGGCAAGCCTGAAGTGGTCCAGGGCGAGGGCGAGTTGGGCCTGGTAGAAGCCGCCGTGATGGTAGGCGGCCATGTCCTCGGGGGAGATGAAGGGGTTCTCGGCAGCCGCGTTGATCTCCACCGCGAGCACCTCCTCCAGGGCGTCGGCAGCATCGTGCGCGGGGCCGTGGATCTGGGGCAGGCAGCGGAAGCCGTACGGATCCTGGATGCGGCCCAGCGGAGGGGTGGGCCGGTCCTCGGCGCCGATCAACTCCCGCATCCGGCGGGCGACTTCGGCGCTGCCCCGGTGCGGGCGGGCGGCGTGCACGGGGGCGGCGTACGCCTCGTGGGAGCCGTCGACGGCGAGCAGCGACAGGGCGGCGACGACCTGGGTGGCGGCGACCAGGCCGCGCAGTTCGTGCAGGGCCAGGGCCGCCTGGCCGAGGGTGAGGGCGTTGCTGCTGATGAAGGCGAGGGCGTCGTTGTTGTCGAGCTGCTGCGGCTCGGGGGCGCCGGAGCCCCGCCAGGGATGCTCACCGGCGAGCGCGAGGCCGGCCTGCGCAAGCGCCGCGAGGTCTCCGGTGCCGACCGAGCCGAACTCGTTCACGACCGGGTGGGCCCCGCTCTCCAGCGCCTCGCAGAGCGCCGTGACGACGGTGGGCCGCAGGCCGGCACCCCCCGCGAGCAGCTGGTTGGCCCGTACGGCGAGCATGGCCCGCACCTGCCGGGCGGGCAGCTCCTCGCCGATGGCGCCGGCGTGGCTGCGCAGCAGGCGCAGGCCGTGCTCGGCGGCGGCGTCGGTGGGGATGTCCTCGTTCCGGTTGGCGCCCACGCCGGTGGAGCGGCCGTAGACGCGTCCGGTCGCGGCGATGAGGCGGGCGGCGTCCCAGGACTCCTCGGCACGCTTCATCGCGTCGGCCGCGGGAACCGGGCGCGCGGTGCCGCCCGCGAGGCCTACGACGTCCTCGACGCGGAGCCCGATGCCGTCGAGGACGACCAGGCCGGTGTGCCCGGTGTGCACAGCGCCGGGTGCGTCCACGATCCGAGACGACATAAGACTCAAACACCCCTCAATCCGTGCAGCTTCGACCACTTATTCAGACACCAAGAACTCTGCATGACGTTATACAGCCGGGCAAGGGACATCTCATGATCCACTAGGGTCGGGCGCCATGAGGTCACGGTTCCGCAGTGGTGAGGTCGCCGTCCGGCGGGAGATTCTGTCCGGCCGCGAATGGCTGGTGTACCCGGTGCGGGTCGCGAGCGACGACGAGCGTGCGCTCGCCGTGTACCTGGCCCAGGGCACCCCGCTCACCTTCGGGCGAGGCGACTTCCGCTGGGGCCTGCACCCCTGGATCGAGTTCGAGCACGTGTGGCAGTCCAGCGGTGTCCTGCAGCTGCAGCGCCCGGGGGACGGCTATTCCGTGTGGGGCCGTTGGGAGGACGGCGTCCTGTCGGAGTGGTACGTCAACTTCCAGGCACCCCTCGTCCGCACGGAGCGCGGGTTCGACACCCTGGACCACGAGCTGGACCCGATCATCCCCGGCGACGGCTCCCCGTACCGATGGAAGGACGTCGAGCACTTCGAGGAGCGGGTGCGCACGGGCGGCTTCGACGCCGAGGAGGCGGACGCCGTCCGTGCGACTGCCGCCTCCGTCGTGGATCTCATCGAGCGGGGGGCGTGCTGGTGGGAGCAGTGGCGCGACTGGCGGGCGCCGGCCGACTGGGCCGTTCCGGCCCGCGTGCCCCTCGGGCACGAGTGACATCCGTCCACGATCCGAGACGACATAGTCCCTGAAACACCCCCAAGCCGGTCAGTCAGTCCCGCTCCCCGGTCATCCGTTACCGCGGATTAACAGCAGAGTATTGACAATCTATTCAGCCGCCGAGAACTCTGCATGAGGTTATACAGCCGGGCAGAGGACACCTCATGATCCAGTTCGACGCGGTCCACAAACGCTTCCCCAACGGCACGACAGCCGTCCACGACCTCTCCCTGGAGATGCCGGAGGGCGGCGTGACCGTCCTGGTCGGATCCTCCGGTTGTGGCAAGACAACCACCCTGCGGATGATCAACCGGATGGTCGAGCCGACCTCCGGCACCATCCGGGTCGGCGGCAAGGACGTCACCCGGCAGGACGCCGCCGAGCTGCGCCGCTCCATCGGCTACGTCATCCAGCAGGCGGGCCTGTTCCCGCATCGCACGGTGCTCGACAACATCGCCACCGTGCCGCTGCTGCTCGGCTGGAACCGCCGCAAGGCCCGCGCCCGGGCGGCGGAACTGCTGGAGACCGTCGGTCTCGCGGCCGACGCCGGCAAGCGCTACCCGCACCAGCTCTCCGGCGGCCAGCAGCAGCGCGTCGGCGTCGCCCGTGCGCTCGCCGCCGATCCGCCCGTGCTGCTGATGGACGAGCCGTTCGGCGCGGTCGACCCCGTCGTGCGCACCCAGCTCCAGGACGAACTGCTGCGCCTGCAGAAGGAGTTGAGCAAGACCATCGTCTTCGTCACGCACGATGTCGACGAGGCCGTACGGCTGGGCGACCAGATCGCGATCTTCCGCACCGGCGGCCACCTCGTCCAGTGCGCCTCCCCCACCGAACTCCTCGCCCGCCCCGCCGACGACTTCGTGGCCGACTTCCTCGGCGCCGAGCGCGGCCTGAAGCTGCTGTCGCTGCGGACCCTCGCGCAGGTCCCGCAGGGCCCGGCGCCGGAGGGCGGCGACTGGAGCCTCGTACTCGACGCGGCGAACAAGCCCCTGCACTGGGCGGCGAAGGCCACCAAGGACACGAAGGGCGCCGAACTCCCCGTACGACCGCTCAAGGACACCGACTCGCTCCTGGCGGCCCTGAACGAGTCGATCGCCTCCCCCACCGGCCTGATAGCCCGCGTCGACGCGGAGGGCGCCCTCACCGGCGTCTCGTCCCGCGCCGACATCCACGAGCACGCCGGACAGGCCCACACCGAGGCGCGGGTAGCCGCATGACCATCGACTGGTCGTGGATAGGCGACCACACCGACGACCTCACCACCCTGACGATCTCCCACCTCCAGGCCGCACTCACCGCCGTCTTCCTGGGCGTCCTGATCTCCCTCCCCCTCGCGGTGATCGCCCACCGGATCCGCCCCCTGCGCGGCTTCCTGCTCGGCCTCTCGAACGTCCTGTTCACGATCCCGTCGATCGCGATCTTCGTGCTCCTGCTCCCGGTCTCCGGCCTCACCCGCACCACGACCGTCATCGGCCTGACCGTCTACACGCTGGTCGTCCTGCTGCGGAACACCGTCGAGGGCCTCGACTCGGTCCCCGTGAAGGTGAAGGAGGCCGCGAAGGCGATGGGCACGCGCCCCCTGCGCACGCTCCTCACCGTCGAGTTCCCGCTCGCCCTCCCCGTGATCATGGCGGGCGTCCGGATCGCGACGGTCATGTCCATCTCCCTGGTCTCGGTCGCGACCTACATCGGCGACGGCGGCCTCGGCCAGCTCTTCACCGACGGCTTCCAGCGCAACTTCCCGACCCCGGTGATCGTCGGAGTGGTCCTCACCCTCCTGCTCGCCGTGGTCGCGGACGCGGCTCTGGTCGCCCTGCAGTACGTCCTGACCCCCTGGCGGAGGCGGCGAGCCTGACATGTACGAACTCTTCAGCAACCTCGGCGCCTGGCTGGTCAGCGGCGAGCAGTGGTCGGGCCCGGACGGCATCGGCCACCGCCTGGCCGAACACCTCCAGTACTCCCTTCTCGCCACGCTCATCGCGGCGGCGATCGGCCTCCCCCTCGGCCTGCTGATCGGCCACACCGGCAAGGGCGCCTTCCTCGCGATCAACCTCGCGTCCTTCGGCCGCGCCCTGCCGACCGTCGGCTTGGTCGTCCTGGTCTTCCTGGCCGGCGGACTGTCCATGCTCCCGGTCTACGTCGCCCTGGTCGCCCTCGCGGTCCCGGCGATCGTGACCAACACCTACGCGGGGATGACGGCCGTCGACCCGGACGTGAAGGACGCGGCGCGCGGCCAGGGCATGCGCGGCCACCAGGTCCTGTTCCAGGTGGAACTCCCCCTCGCCCTCCCCTTGATCATGACGGGCCTGCGCCTGGCACTGATCCAGGTCGTGGCGACGGCCACCATCGCCGCGTACGTCTCCTTCGGCGGCCTGGGCCGCTACGTCTTCGACGGCCTCGCCCAGCGCGACCTCGTGCAGGTGCTCGGCGGCGCGGTGCTGGTAGCCGTGGTCGCCGTGGCCCTGGACCTGGCCCTGTCCGGCCTCCAGCGCATCCTCTTCCGCCACCGCACTGCCTAGGGACCTTCGATGAACCGACGCACTCTCCTCGGCGGCCTCTTCGCAGCGGCCTCCGTCCCGGCCCTCTCCGCCTGCGCGAGCGGCATCACGTCCCTGGACAGCCAGGGCTCGACCAGCGGTGGCGGCGGCTCCAGCAAGGGCGGCATCACCATCGGCACCGCCAACTTCACCGAGAACCAGGTGCTCGGGTATCTGTACGCCGCCGTGCTGCAGGAGGCCGGCGTGAAGGTGAACGTCCGCCCCAACCTCGGCACCCGCGAGATCCTCATCCCCGCCCTCAGGGGCGGCGACATCGACCTGCTCCCCGAGTACCAGGGCGCCCTGCTCCACTACGTCGCCCCCAAGGCGACCGCGACCGAGGAGGGCGAGATGCAGAACGCCCTCACCATCGCCCTCCCCAGCGGCCTCCAGGTGCTGCCGTACGGCATGGCCGAGGACTCCGACGCCTTCGTCGTCACCCGGGAGACGGCCGAGAAGTACGGCCTGACCTCCCTCGCCGACCTGAAGAAGCAGAACGGCAAGCTGGTCATCGGCGCGGCTCCCGAGGTGAAGAAGCGGGAGGTGGGTGTGGTCGGTCTGAAGGACGTGTACGGGGTGGAGTTCAAGGAGTTCAAGTCCCTCGACTCCTCCGGTCCGCTGGTCAAGGGCGCCCTCAAGAAGGGCGACGTGGACGTGGCGAACCTCTTCACCACCGACACCGACATCCAGGCCAACGACTGGGTGGTCCTGACCGACCCCAAGAACCTCATCCCCGGCCAGCACGTCGTCCCCCTCATCGCCGACCGCAAGGCCGACTCCACGGTCCGCAAAGCCCTCGCCCGCCTCGGCAACACCCTGACCACCGCCCAGCTCACCGAGCTGAACCGGCAGGTCGACAAGGACAAGAAGGACCCTCAGGACGTGGCGGACGCGTACGCGAAGGAGCACGGGTTGGTGAAGTGACGGCGCCCTGCCGCGTACCCCCATCCCAACAGGGGGGCTAACCCCAGTGCGGCCGCCGCCCGCGCTCCCTACCGTGGACCGTATGACCGGAATGGACGCGCGGGACACCGAGCTCAAGAAGGAACTCAACGCCACCCTGCAGGCGCGCAGGGAACTGGGCGACGACTACGAGTCCGCGCTGGTCGACTCGTTCATGGAGAAGGTCGACCAGCGCATCGACGGGGCGGTCGAGCGCCGGCTGCGGCGGCAGTTGGCCGAGCAGCAGATGGTGGCGGCCCGGGGCGCCCGGTCGCCGAAGGCCACGGACTCCTTCGGCGAGCGCTTCGGCTTCGGCATCGTCTCGCTGGTCGTGGCGATCCCGCTGTCCGGCATCGGCGGCGGCGTGGCCGGCCTCTCCGGTCTGCTGGTCACCTGGGTCGGCATCGTCGGCGTCAACGTCGTGCAGGCGGCGCGCACCAACCCCGGGTTGTTCCGGGGCTGGCGCCGCAAGTCGGCCAAGGACGAGGACCGCTGGGAGGCCTGATCTCCCTGAGCGGCTACGGCGCTCACGCCTGCCGGGTCGGCAGCACCACGACCTGCCGCAGGTTGACGTGCCGGGGGCGGCCGGCGACGTAGGCGACGAGATCGGCGAGCTCCCCGGCCGCCAGTGTGCCCATCGCCTCGACCATCCCGCCGACCTGCATGTACGGCGTGAAGCGGGTGCGGCATCCGGTCGCGGGCCTGCTGACCCTCCCGTACGAGTCGCTGACGCTCCCGGAGGCACCGGAACAGACACTCGTGGTCTACACGCCGGAACCGGGCTCGGAGACGGCGGAGAGGCTTGCGCTGCTGGCCAGTTGGACGACGACCCACGCGTAGCCCTGCTGAAAAAGCTATGCGCGGGGACCGCCGCACCCCCGTTTCCGGGGGGCGGGACGACGGCGGTCCCCGCGAGGGACGCGGGCCGGGTCAGGCCGGGTTGCGCGTCCTAGGCGTCTGGAGGTCCGGGAGCCGCTCCGGAGGTCCTTGACGCCGTTTTGGTGCCGGCCTGGGCGGGGAGCCGCTCCCGCCCTGCCGACACCCACTAATGTGCCGGACCCGTGTTAAGCCGGTGCTGCGTGAACGTGACGCGCTCGTACCAGTTCCGCGACGGCCCGAGCGGCCCCGGTCACCGCAAGTTCGCCGCGGACACGGCCCGTTCACCGCAAGTTCGCCGCTACTTCCCGCCCTTGGCGAGGAACGCCAGCAGGTCCTGCCTGCTGACCACACCGGTCGGCTTGCCCTCGACGAGGACGATCGCCGCGTCGGCCGCGCCCAGCACGGACATCAGGTCGCCGACCGGCTCACCGGAGCCGACCTGCGGCAGTGGAGCCGACATGTGCTTCTCCAGCGGGTCGTCGAGCGAGGCCCGCTTGGTGAACAGCGCGTCGAGCAGCTCCCGTTCGACGACGGACCCGACGACCTCCGCCGCCATGACGTCCGGGTGGCCGGCGCCCGGCTTCACGATCGGCATCTGCGAGACGCCGTACTCGCGCAGCACCTCGATGGCCTGACCGACCGTCTCGTCCGGGTGCATGTGGACGAGGGAGGGGATGCCGCCCTGCTTGTCCTTGAGGACGTCGGCGACGCGCGCGCTCGGACCCTCGTCCTCGAGGAAGCCGTAGTCGGCCATCCACTCGTCATTGAAGATCTTGGAGAGATACCCGCGCCCGCTGTCCGGCAGCAGCACCACCACGACGTCGTCCTCCCCGAGCCGCTCGGCGACCCGCAGCGCGGCCACGACCGCCATGCCGCACGAACCACCGACCAGCAGCCCCTCCTCACGGGCCAGGCGGCGGGTCATCTGGAAGGAGTCCTTGTCGGACACGGCGACGATCTCGTCGGCGACGGTCCGGTCGTAGGCGGTCGGCCAGAAGTCCTCTCCGACGCCCTCGACGAGATACGGCCGCCCGGACCCGCCGGAGTACACGGAGCCCTCGGGGTCGGCGCCGACGACCTGCACCTTGCCGTCGCTGACCTCCTTCAGATAGCGACCGGTACCGGAAATGGTCCCCCCGGTCCCCACGCCCGCCACGAAGTGGGTGATCTTCCCCTCCGTCTGCTCCCACAGCTCGGGGCCGGTGGAGTGGTAGTGGGAGAGCGGGTTGTTGGGGTTGGAGTACTGGTCCGGCTTCCAGGCGCCCGGCGTCTCCCGCACCAGCCGGTCCGACACGTTGTAGTAGGAGTCCGGGTGCTCGGGATCGACGGCGGTCGGGCAGACGACGACCTCGGCCCCGTACGCCCGCAACACATTGATCTTGTCGGTGCTCACCTTGTCGGGGCACACGAAGATGCACTTGTACCCCTTCTGCTGAGCGACGATCGCGAGACCGACACCGGTGTTACCGCTGGTCGGCTCCACAATGGTCCCGCCGGGCTTGAGCGCACCGCTCTCCTCCGCGGCCTCGATCATGCGCAGGGCGATGCGGTCCTTCACGGAGCCGCCCGGGTTGAAGTACTCCACCTTGGCCAGGACGGTCGCCCGGATGCCCTTGGTCACGTTGTTGAGCCTCAACAGCGGGGTGTTGCCGACGAGGCTGATCATCGAGTCGTGGAAATGCACCGTTGTCTCCGGATGCTGCAAAAGAAGTGGTCTTAGTGGTTCCGCCAGCCTATGGCCTGCACGGGGCCCATGACGGTCGTTCACTCCTCGTTGGGATTGGGCCACGGTCCGTGCGGGGCAAGCAGTGGGTGTACGGCTATGAGGAGGTGGCGGCGACGCATGACGAGCATGTCGAGGGCGCGGGTGGCCCGGCGGATCGCGGCGGGCGCGGCGTACGGCGGAGGCGGGATCGGCCTGGTCGGCGCGGCGGCCGTCGGTCTTTTTCTCGCCGAAGTGCGGCTGGCCAGGCGCCACGTGGGCAACGGCACCGACAACCACGTACCGAACGCCGACGGCCGGTACGGCCGCCTGTACGACAACCCCGGTGAGCCGCCGCTGCGCCTGACGATCCTGGGTGACTCGACGGCCGCGGGCCAGGGCGTGCACCGGGCGGGCCAGACGCCGGGCGCGCTCCTCGCGTCCGGGCTGGCGGCGGTCGCGGAACGTCCGGTGCTGCTGCGCAACGTGGCCCTGCCGGGCGCCCGCTCCGACGACCTGGACCGCCAGGTGGCCCTGGTGCTCAGTGACCCCGCCCTGCTGCCCGACATCTGCGTGATCATGATCGGCGCGAACGACGTCACCAACCGCATGCCGCCGACGCGCTCGGTCCGCCACCTGTCCGCGGCGGTACGGCGCCTGCGCACGGCCGGTGCGGAGGTCGTGGTCGGCACGTGTCCCGACCTGGGCACGATCGAACCGGTCCAGCAACCCCTGCGCTGGCTGGCCCGCCGGGCCTCACGCCAGCTGGCGGCCGCCCAGACGATCGGCGTCGTCGAACAGGGCGGCCGCACGGTGTCGCTGGGCGACCTGCTGGGTCCGGAATTCGCGGCGAACCCGAGGGAGCTCTTCGGCCCCGACAACTACCACCCCTCGGCGGAGGGCTACGCCACCGCGGCGATGGCGGTCCTGCCGACGGTCTGCGCGGCCCTCGGGCTCTGGCCGGCCGAAGAGGAACGCCCCGACGTCACCCGCCGCGAGGGCTTCCTCCCGGTGGCCCGCGCGGCAGCCGAGGCCGCGTCGGAGGCGGGCACGGAGGTCACGGCCGCGATGCCGACAGGCCCGAAGGGCCCCTGGGCCCTCCTGAAGCGTCGGCGCCGCCGCCGCGTCCCGGAACCGGACAGGACCCCGGCAACACCGTCACCGTGAACCCCGGGAGGTTTGCATCCCATCCCCGGGGCTGCCGCCCCGGGACCCCCGCTTCGGCCCTGAACGGGCCTCGTCCTCGAACGCCGGGCGGTTAAATCCAGCCCCTGCGGCGTTTGAGGAGCGGGGGTCCAGGGGGCAGAGCCCCTGGCGGGGTCGAAGGGGCGGAGCCCCTGGGGATGGGCCGGGTAGGGGCGGCGGGGGCGGGAAAAGCAAGCGCTTAGAAAATTGCGGCCAGGGTCACACCGCACTACCAGTGACCCTGGCCGTACGTACGGGTAACTTCCCTCACAGCCCTGCCCGACCCCCCGGTATGCCCACCCGTCGCCCGACCACCACCCCTCAACGAGGCGCTGCGCGCCACACCTTTCAACTGGAGCCGTGATGCCCGAAGCCGTGATCGTCTCGACCGCCCGCTCCCCCATCGGCCGCGCCTTCAAGGGCTCCCTGAAAGACCTCCGCCCCGATGACCTCACCGCCACGATCATCCAGGCGGCCCTGGCCAAGGTCCCCGAGCTGGACCCGCGCGACATCGACGACCTGATGCTGGGCTGCGGCCTCCCCGGCGGCGAGCAGGGCAACAACCTCGGCCGCATCGTCGCCGTACAGATGGGAATGGACCACCTCCCGGGCTGCACCATCACCCGCTACTGCTCCTCCTCCCTCCAGACGTCCCGCATGGCCCTGCACGCCATCAAGGCCGGCGAGGGCGACGTCTTCATCTCGGCGGGCGTGGAGATGGTCTCCAGCTTCGCCAAGGGGAACTCCGACAGCCTCCCCGACACCCGCAACCCCCTCTTCGCCGAGGCCGAGGCCCGCACCGCCGAGGTCGCCCAGCAGGAGGGCACGACCTGGCACGACCCGCGTGAGGACGGCCTCCTCCCCGACCCGTACATCGCCATGGGCCAGACCGCCGAGAACCTCGCCCGGGTGAAGGGCATCACCCGCCAGGACATGGACGAGTTCGGCGTCCGCTCGCAGAACCTCGCCGAGGAAGCCATCAAGAACGGCTTCTGGGAGCGCGAGATCACCCCGGTCACGACCCCCGACGGCACGGTCGTCGCCAAGGACGACGGCCCCCGCCCGGGCGTCACCATGGAGGGCGTCGCGGGCCTGAAGCCGGTCTTCCGCCCCGACGGCCTCGTCACCGCCGGCAACTGCTGCCCCCTCAACGACGGCGCGGCGGCGGTCGTGATCATGTCCGACACCAAGGCCCGCGAGCTCGGCCTCACCCCGCTCGCCCGCATCGTCTCCACCGGCGTCTCCGGCCTCTCCCCGGAGATCATGGGCCTCGGCCCGGTCGAGGCGAGCAACCAGGCCCTGCGCCGCGCCGGTCTGACGATCGACGACATCGACCTGGTCGAGATCAACGAGGCGTTCGCCGCCCAGGTGATCCCCTCCTACCGCGACCTGGGCATCGACCTCGACAAGCTGAACGTCAACGGCGGCGCCATCGCCGTGGGCCACCCCTTCGGCATGACCGGCGCCCGCATCACCGGCACGCTCATCAACTCCCTCCAGTTCCACGACAAGCAGTTCGGCCTGGAGACGATGTGCGTCGGCGGCGGCCAGGGCATGGCGATGGTCATCGAGCGCCTGAGCTGAACCACCGATCCAGAGCCCCTAGGTAGTCAACTCACGACCCAGCGTGAGCCTTCGGCCCAGAACCCGGGAAACCCCAAGGTTCTGGGCCGTTTTGTGATCCAATCTCCCCCAGGATGTGACCTATCTCCCTCCACGGAGGGATCTATGCAGGTCAGAGCCGCTTCACCACTAAACACAGGACCCAAAGTCCTGCCCGTTTCGTGACGTTACGCACTGACAGCTGGATAGTCCGCCCTTCAAGCTGATGTAGGAAGTCGGGGGTCGACTTTGAACCGGGAGTACGTCAGTGAGCGCCATGCCGATCGCTTTGCTGCTCACCACGGCCGCCACCGGCGCCGTGGGCGTCGCCGTCCTGCGCACCCTCATGATGTTGCGCCGACAGGTCGCGGCCCTGCACACCGAGCTGGCCCAGAACAACGCCGCCGCGGCCCGCGGCCTGGTCCCGCCCGCCCGCCTCTCCGCCGAGGCCGATGAGATACGCGCCGCGGTGGCCGAGGCGCTCGCCGAGGAACGTGAGCGGGAGCTGGCCGAGGCGCGCGCCTTCTGGGCCGCCCAGGAGGCCCGTGACGCCTCCGACGCACCCACCCTGCTGGGCCTGTCCGACAGCGAGCTGTTCCTGCCCCGCCAGGCCGATTTCGCGGGCCTGGAGCACCTGGAGCCGGTGAGCGAGACGACCACGGACGCCGACGAGTTCGCCGGGGAGTCCCCGGAGCTGGCCGCGGCCCGCCGCCGCCACCCCTCCCACCCGGACTTCGTCCCGGTCTCCTCACCCGTGGTGAACGACCATGAGCGTACGGTGTCCACCCTTGAGGAGTTGGCCGCCTCCGCCACCGAGCTGACCGACGTCCGCCCGGGCCCGCTCGGCACCCTCGACGTCTACGTCTTCGCCGACGGCACCACGCTCTGCATGACCCCGGGCCACCGGGAGACCGCGGAACGCCTGGCGGCGGCCCTGCGCGCGGGCGAGACGCCGGTGCTGCTGGGCGGATCGGGCGTGTCCGGGGCGTACACCCTGACCTTCGCCTGCGGCGAGGAGAACGTCTACATCCTGGCGGACCGCGTCATAGCGTCCCTCTAGGGCTGAACAGCCGGGTCACACCCCCGCCCGCTTCTGCGCCTCCTCCACCAGCTTCACCGCGTCCTCGACCTCACCCTCGTTCGTGAGTACGAGAGCCAAGTCGTGCACGGCAACGGTGATTTGGTCGGCCGCGGCGAACATCCCGGCGTCAGGCATCTCCCGGGGCTCCGCCCCGGGCCGCTCCAGGACCTGCGCCCGCCGGGCCAACTCCCTGGCCAGCCGCAATGCTTCGCCGGCGCCGCCTCTCTGCAACCGGCTCTGAGGCGCGGCCCTCAAACGGTCGGCGAAGTGATCAACGGCACGAGTCAAGGGCGTCGTATCAACCACCCCACAAACCTACGCGTCGCACCACGACTGTTGCCAACGGGCGAACGCTCAGGCACGGTGACCTGAAGGACCGGCTTACATCCCCTTTGCGTCCGGAGGCGCCGATGTCCCACGTCCTCTCCGAGGAGACCCACCGCAACATGCTCGCCCGCATCCCCCACTGCACCGGTCGTGAAGTCTCCGACTGGCTCCGCACCGTAGAAGAAGGCCCGGCTCTGTTCCGCTTCGAGGAGAAGGTCAGCTGGCTGCGCCACGAATACGACCTCGCGTACGGCCACGCGAAGGCGATCGTCCATGAGTACGACCTGAGGAGGGCGGCGCGCAAATTCCTCTAGGCGCGCACAGACGACGAAGGGCCCCGGGTACGTACCCGGGGCCCTTCGCTGCAACGGCTGTCGCGGACTGGTCGCTGCTAGTCGCTGCTGTTGAGGATCGCGATGATCCTCAGGAACTCCATGTAGATCCACACCAGCGTCAGCGTGAGGCCGAAGGCCGCCAGCCAGGCCTCCTCGCGCGGCGCGCCGTAGGCGAGGCCGTCCTCGACCTGCTTGAAGTCCAGGGCGAGGAAGCAGGCGCCGAGCAGGATGCCGATGACACCGAAGAGGATGCCGAGAGGGCCGCTGCGGAAGCCGAGGCCGTCACCGCCGCCGAAGACGGCGAACAGCAGGTTGACCGCCATCAGCAGGATGAAGCCGAGCGCGGCCGCCATCACGAAGCCGACGAAGCGGCGGTTGACGCGGATCCAGCCCGCCTTGTACGCCACCAGCACCGCGGCGAAGACCGCCATCGTGCCGAGCACCGCCTGCATGGCCGCACCGCTGGCGATGCGGTTGTCGACGATGCTGGAGATCACGCCGAGGAACACGCCCTCGAACGCGGCATACGTCAGGATCAGCGCGGGCGAGGCCTTGCGCTTGAAGGACTGGACGAACGCCAGGACCATGCCGATCAGCGCGGCGCCGATGCCGATGCCGTAGGACCGGCTGATGTTCGCGTCGTCGACGGGCAGCAGCGCCCAGGCGAGCGCGGCCGTGACGATCAGGACGCCGAGCGTGGTGCCGGTGCGCAGGATGACGTCATCCATCGTCATCCGGCCGGTGGTGGCCGGGGCCTGCGGCGGTGCGCCGTGCTGCACGTCCTGCTGGGCGTACGGGTTCTGCGCGTACGGGTTGCCGGCCTGCGGCTGGGCGTACGGGTTGGCCTGCGTGCCGACAGCGGCGCCCCCGGCCTGCGGCGCGGTGTTGAAGCCCGCGTAGCCGTTGTCGCGGCTGAACCCCCGTCGCGAGAAGACCGGGTTGCTGCTCCTCATTTCACTCCTCCATGGCCGCCGTGCGCGGCCTTGGCTCAAGAGTAATAGGTAGGCAAAGGATTGACCCTAGTGCTTGGGGAGGATCTTTCCCTCGTCGTGTTGCGCAACACGCTACGCGGCTGGGTGATTCCCGGCCACGGTGGGGCTCATTCATGACGAACCTGGTACGTGGCCGGAACCGGCCGGAGATCACTCCCCCGGCCCCACCCGTGCGCTCACCCGAACGGGAAGCCGGTGTACCCCTCGGCCAGGTCCGTCTCGGCCGCCCTCGACCCCGTGATCCGCTCCAGTCGCGCCAGCTGGAGCCGGTCCTCGAAGGGGGTGGCGTCGGGGGCGCGGTGCAGCAGCGTCGTCATGTCGTACGAGAACCGCTCGGCCTGCCAGACGCGGCGCAGACAGGTCGCGGAGTAGGCGTCGAGAAGCTCCGCCGAACCCGTCCGCCGCTCGTGCGCCAGTGCCCTCGCGAAGGTGACGACGTCCCCGACGGCCAGGTTCAGGCCCTTCGCGCCGGTCGGCGGCACGATGTGCGCCGCGTCGCCGGCCAGGAAGAGACGGCCGTGACGCATGGGCTCGTGGACGTACGAGCGCATGGGGGTGACGTTCTTCTGGGTGATCGGGCCGCGCTCCAGGCGCCAGTCGTCGGCGGTCTCGAAGCGGCGCTCCAGCTCCGCCCAGATCTCGTCGTCGCTCCACTCCTCGGCGTCCGTGCCCTCGGGGACCTGGAGGTAGAGGCGGGAGACGGACGGGGAGCGCATGGAGAGGAGCGCGAAGCCGCGGTCGTGGCGGGCGTAGACGAGCTCGTCGTGCGAGGGCGGTACGTCGGCGAGGATGCCGAGCCAGCCGAAGGGGTACGTCCGCTCGAAGACCCGAGTGAGCTCGGCGGGGATCGCCTTGCGGGACACGCCCCAGAAGCCGTCGCAGCCGACGACGTAGTCGCATTCGAGGACGTCCTCGACGCCCTCGTGCCGGAAGCGCACGCGCGGGCTGTCGCTGTCCGCGCCCTCCACCGCCAGGGCCTCCGCCTCGAAGAGCAGCGGGCCGCCCTCCTTGAGCTGGAGGGCGATGAGGTCCTTGCAGACCTCGGTCTGGGCGTAGACCCTCACCGACCGGCCGCCGGTGAGGGCGGGGAAGTCCACGCGGTGGCGCTTCTTGTCGAAGCGGAGCTCTATGCCGTCGTGGCGCAGGCCCTCGCGGTCCATGCGCTCCCCGGCACCGGCCGCGCGCAGCACGTCCACCGTGCCCTGCTCCAGGATTCCGGCGCGCTGGCGGTGCTCGACGTAGGCGCGGTCGCGGCTCTCCAGGACGACCGACTCGATGCCGGCGTTGTGGAGCAGCCGGGCGAGGAGGAGGCCGGCGGGGCCTGCTCCGATGATGCCGACGGTGGTGCGCATCGCCGAACCTCTCTGTTCGTGTAGTGAAATTTCATTCACCAACTTCCGAACAGGAGTCTGCTCCCCTCGGCATGAGGTGTCAATGAACGCTGCAGTGATCGACGAACGTCGGAAGTGCCCAGAGCCGGACTTGAACCGGCACGCCCGCGAAGGGGCAGCGAGGTTTAAGCTCGCCGTGTCTGCATTCCACCATCTGGGCAGGCCATGGGCTCCGCATCGAGGTTCCGAGCCTATCGGGATACATCCCCCGAACAGCGGACGGGCGGACCGATGTTGTCTTATTTTATTGACGTCTGAGGGTGCATCAGCCCACGGAACGCGCCATCCGCACTTGCCAATAGCCTTACGTGCGGCGGTCGGCGGCGCATACGGAATGACGGAATTTCACCGTCCGAACAAGGACGCTCCACCTGTTCCAGACGCGAACACCCGTCAGGGGCGCCCGTCATCCTCAGGTATGACGCGGCGGCGTCCGGTCCATCCGCAGTCTGTCTTCGAAACCGGAACAGCGACTGACTACACGGCGCTCTTCGGCCAGGACGATGGATGACGTCCCTTCGAACACACCGTCGTCCCTCAGGAGCGCCTTCTCGTGACCACCTCATCCATCGCCGACCGGGCCACCACCGTGGCCGCGCGTGCCACGGATCTGTCGAAGATCTACGGACAGGGCGAGACCCAGGTGGTCGCCCTGGACCAGGTCTCCGTCGACTTCCGGCAGGCCGAGTTCACCGCGATCATGGGACCCTCCGGGTCCGGCAAGTCCACGCTGATGCACTGCGTGGCCGGCCTGGACACCTTCTCCTCCGGTTCGGTGCGCATCGGCGACACCGAGCTGGGCTCCCTGAAGGACAAGCAACTGACCAAGCTGCGCCGGGACAAGATCGGCTTCATCTTCCAGGCGTTCAACCTGCTGCCGACGTTGACGGCCCTGGAGAACATCACCCTCCCGATGGACATCGCGGGCCGCAAGGCTGACAAGCAGTGGCTGGATTCGGTCATCCGGATGGTGGGCCTGGCCGATCGTCTCAGCCACCGCCCCGCCCAGCTCTCCGGCGGCCAGCAGCAGCGCGTCGCCGTGGCCCGCGCGCTGGCCTCCAAGCCCGAGATCATCTTCGGCGACGAGCCGACCGGAAACCTCGACTCGCGCTCGGGCGCCGAGGTGCTGGGCTTTCTGCGCAACTCCGTACGGGAGTTGGGGCAGACCGTGGTGATGGTGACCCATGACCCGGTGGCCGCGGCGTACGCGGACCGGGTGGTCTTCCTCGCGGACGGCCGGATCGTGGACGAGATGTACCGGCCGACGGCCGACACCGTCCTCGACTTCATGAAGCAGTTCGACGCGAAGGGCCGCACCAGCTGATGTTCCGCACCGCCCTGCGCAACGTACTCGCGCACAAGGCCCGGCTGTTGATGACGGTGCTCGCCGTGATGCTCGGCGTCGCGTTCGTCTCCGGCACCCTGGTCTTCGCCGACACCCTCTCCAACGCCTTCCGCAACCAGTCGGCCAAGAGCTACGACAACGTCGCCGTCGCCATCACCTCGTACGCCAACCCGAACGACACCAAGGAAGAGCCCGGTCTCTCCCGCGAGACCCTCGACAAGATCGCCGCGGTGGACGGCGTCGACGCCGCGTACGGCCGCGTCGACGGCTTCGCCGGGGTCGCCGACCCCGACGGGAAGCTGATCGGCGTCGGCTGGTCCAACAAGGGCTCCAACTTCGCTCCCGGCAAGGACGGCAAGGACCCCGCCTACACGTTCACCGACGGCTCGGGCCCGGTGAAGGACGATCAGATCGCCCTGGACAAGGAGTCCGCGGCCAAGGGCGAGTACCAGGTCGGCGACCGGGTCCGGGTCGCCACGAACGGGCCGGTGAAGGAGTACACCCTCAGCGGTGTGTTCACCACCGAGGACGGCGCCGTGAACGCCGGCGGCAGCCTCGTCCTCTTCGACACCGCGGTCGCCCAGAAGCAGTACCTCAAGCCCGGCTACTTCGCGAGCGCCACCGTCACCGCCGCCCCCGGCGCGTCCGACGCGAAGATCCTGGACGCGGTCAAGCCGCTGCTGCCGGACGCTGCCGAGGCCAAGACCGGCCAGGCGCTCGCGGACGAGCAGGCCGAGCAGATCGAACAGGGGCTGAGCTCGCTCAAGCAGGTCCTGCTCGGCTTCGCGGGCATCGCGCTCTTCGTCGGGATCTTCCTGATCTCCAACACCTTCACGATGCTGGTCGCCCAGCGCACGAAGGAGATCGCGCTGATGCGGGCCGTCGGCGCGTCGCGCAAGCAGATCACCCGCTCGGTGCTCGCCGAGGCCGCGGTGGTGGGCCTGGTCGCCTCGGTGATCGGCTTCGTCCTCGGCGTCGGTCTCGCGGTCGGTCTGCGGTCCGGGATGGCCGCGTTCGGCATGAAGATTCCGGACGGTCCGCTGATCCTGTCCGTCACGCCGGTGCTCGCCGCGATCGGCGTCGGTGTGCTGATCACGATGTTCGCCGCCTGGCTGCCCGGCCGCCGGGCCGCGAAGATCCCGCCGGTGGCGGCCATGAGCAGCGTCCACGCGGTGGCCACCACCAAGTCGCTGGTGGTGCGCAACTCCATCGGTGCGGCCATCACCGCCCTCGGCTCGGCCGGCATCGTGCTGGGTGCCTCGTCCGGTGGCGAAAGCGGGCGGATGTACATCGCGGCGGGCGCGTTCTTCGCGCTGGTCGGTGTGATCATCCTGATCCCGCTGCTGTCCCGGCCCGTGATCGCACTCGTCCGTCCGCTGCTCGTCGGCCCCTTCGGGGTGTCCGGCAAGCTGGCCGGCCAGAACGCGGTCCGCAACCCGCGCCGTACCGGCGCCACCGCCTCGGCGCTCGCGATCGGGCTGACGCTGGTGACCGGCCTGTCGGTGCTCGGTGCCACGGTCGGCACGGCCATCGACAAGATGACCACGGACAACATCAAGGCCGACTACATGGTCTCGATGGCGAACGGCGGGGACCTCGACCAGTCCGCGCTGACGGCGCTGGAGAAGGCCAAGGGCGTCTCGGCGGTCTCGCCGCAGCAGAGCGCCTACTTCCAGGTCGGCGACGACGACTTCGTGTCCGCTTCGGCGGTCACACCGGGCGACATCGAGCAGGTCCTGAACGTCGACGTCGTCAGCGGCAACATCGCTTCGCTCGCCAAGGGACAGATCGCGGTCGCCGAGAAGACGGCCAAGAGCAAGGGCTGGAAGCCCGGCGACAGCATCCCCGTCACCTTCAACGACGAGAAGAAGGACACCCTGACGGTCGGCGCCGTCTTCAAGGACAGCGAGTTCCTCTCCCCCGTCCTCGTCGACACGAAGGTCGTGAACCCGCACGAGGTACAGCCGTCCATCCAGCAGATCTTCGTGAAGGTCGACGGCGGCGACTCCGCGGCGAACGAGAAGGTCCTCGTCGACGCGCTGGGCGACAACCCCGCGATCACGGTCATGGACCAGCAGGACATCCGCAACGAGTTCGGCGGCATCATCAACACGATGCTGAACATCATGTACGGCCTGCTGGCGATGGCCCTGATCATCGCCGTGCTGGGTGTCGTCAACACCCTCGCGATGTCAGTCTTCGAACGGCAGCAGGAGATCGGCATGCTGCGTGCGATCGGTCTCGACCGGCGCCGGGTGAAGCGGATGGTCCGGCTGGAGGCCGTGGTCATCTCGGTGTTCGGCGCGGTGGTCGGCATCGGTCTCGGCTCGTTCCTCGGCTGGGCGATCGGCGAGACCATCGCGGAGGAGATCCCCGGTTACGCGCTGGTCCTGCCCTGGGACCGGATCGGGATCTTCCTGGTGCTGGCCGGTCTGGTGGGCGTCCTGGCCGCACTGTGGCCGGCCCGCAACGCCGCGCGGCTGAACATGCTGAACGCGATCAAGGCGGAATAGCCGTACGAGTGCAAGGGCCCCGTTCCCGGGAGGGAGCGGGGCCCTTGGCCTTTCAGCCCCAGGTACGGGACCGCAACGGCATCCCCGAGTCACCGGAGTCGGGTGTCCTGACAGCCAGCACCTGGTTCACCCCGATGCGATTGCGTTCGAAGGCGAGCGCGCAGGCGGCCATGTACAGCTGCCAGACGCGGGCGCGCCCCGGGCTGGTGAACTCGACGGCCCGCGCCCAGTCGGCCTCCAGGTTGGCGACCCAGCGGCGCAGGGTCAGGGCGTAGTGCTCACGGATCGACTCCACGTCGCGCACCTCGAAGCCGGCCCGCTCCAACTGGGCGACGGTGACGCCGATGGGCTGGAGCTCGCCGTCGGGGAAGACGTAGGAGTCGATGAACTCGTCGACCTGGTAGGTGGATTCGTCCCGCTGCGGCCGCCGCCCGATCTGGTGGTTGAGCAGCCGCCCCCCGGGCTTCAGGAGCCGGTACAGCACATCGGCGTACTCCAGATACCGCTCGGCGCCGACGTGTTCGGCCATACCGACGGAGGAAACGGCGTCGTACGGACCGTCGTCGACGTCCCGGTAGTCCTGGACGCGGATCTCCACCTTGTCGGTGAGCCCCTCGCCGGCGACGCGCTTGCGGGCGTACGCCGCCTGCTCCTGGGAGAGGGTGACACCGACGACGCTCACGCCGTACTCACGGGCCGCGTGCACGGCCATGGAGCCCCAGCCGCAGCCCACGTCCAGCAGCCGCTGACCGGGCCGGAGTCCGAGCTTGCGGCAGATGAGGTCGAGCTTGTCGTGCTGGGCGGCTTCGAGGGTGCCGTCCGGGGGCGGGGCGGACCAGTAGGCGCAGGAGTACACCATGGACGGGCCGAGGACGATCTCGTAGAAGTCGTTGCCGACGTCGTAGTGGTGACTGATGGCCCGTCTGTCGGTGCGCTTGGTGTGCAGATGACCGCGGGCCCGACGCACCTCCTCCGGCGGCGGCGCGGGCGGCAGCGGAAGTCCGCCGAGCTTGACGAGTCCGCGTACGGCGGCGCGCACTTCGGGGTCACGCAGGGACTCCACCAGCCCGCGGGCGTCCTCCCCCCGCTCCCACACCAGCCCCGCGAGCAGATCGAGGGCGGCGTACAGGTCCCCCTCGATCTCCAGGTCCCCCGCCACCCAGGCCCGCGCCAGGCCCAGTTCGCCCGGCTTCCACAGCAGTCGGCGCACCGCACGGCGATTGCGTACGACGAGAATCGGCGCCCCCGGCGGCCCCGCCTGCGAACCGTCCCAGGCGCGGATGCGCACCGGGAGCGGAACTCCCAGCACCTGTTCGAGAAGGCTCTTCAGCCGCAGCGCGACGTCTGCCATGGCGCACACCTCCGTGATCGGATCCCGGAATGTCCAACACCACGTAAACACCTGAGGGCCCCGTGCGCAGTCCCCCACGCGCGTTACGGCTGGGCAAACAACCGTCACGGATCCCGTCACGGATCCCCGAACGCCGAAGGACCTCCCGCACCACGGATGGCGGGAGGTCCTTCGGTTGGTTCAGCGACCGGTCGGGGTCAGGAGGCCTTGGCCTTCTCGCCCTTGTCGGCCTTGCTCGCGGCGGCGACCGGCGCCGGCTTGGCGGCCTCGTAGAACTCCTCGCGCGGGTGCTCCATCGCGCCGAGGGAGACGACCTCGCGCTTGAGGAACATGCCGAGGGTCCAGTCGGCGAACACGCGGACCTTGCGGTTCCAGGTCGGCATCGCCAGGCCGTGGTAGCCACGGTGCATGTACCAGGCGAGACGGCCCTTGAGCTTGATCTTCATCTTGCCCATGACGATCATCGCCACGCCCTTGTGCAGGCCGAGGCCCGCCACCGCGCCCTTGTTGGCGTGCGCGTAGTCCTTCTGCGGGAAGCCCCGCATACCGGAGATCACGTTGTCGCCGAGGACGCGGGCCTGACGCAGCGCGTGCTGGGCGTTCGGCGGGCACCAGGCGTTCTCGTTGCCCGCCTTGCGGCCGACGAGGTCCGGGACCTGGGCGTTGTCGCCCGCGGCCCAGATGTAGTCGGTGCCCTTGACCTGGAGCGTCGTCTCGCAGTCGACGTGACCGCGGGGGCCGAGCGGCAGACCGAAGCGGCCGAGGGCCGGGTTCGGCTTGACGCCGGCCGTCCACACGATCGTGTTGGAGTCGACCTCGAGCCCGTTCTTCAGCACGACGTGGCCGTCGACGCAGGAGTCCATCGAGGTGGAGAGGTAGATCTCCACGCCCCGGCTCTCCAGGTGCTCCTTGCCGTAGGCGCCCAGCTTGGGGCCGACCTCGGGAAGGATCTTGTCGGCGGCGTCGACGAGGATGAACCGCATGTCCTCGCGGGAGACGTTGGTGTAGTACTTGGCCGCGTCGCGGGCCATGTCCTCGACCTCGCCGATGGTCTCCGCGCCCGCGAAGCCACCGCCGATGAAGACGAAGGTGAGCGCCTTGCGGCGGATCTCCTCGTCGGTCGTGGAGTCGGCCTTGTCGAGCTGCTCGAGGACGTGGTTGCGCAGGCCGATGGCCTCCTCGATGCCCTTCATGCCGATGCCCTGCTCGGCGAGGCCGGGGATCGGGAAGGTGCGGGAGACCGCGCCCATCGCGATGACCAGGTAGTCGAAGGGCAGCTCGTACGCCTCGCCCACCAGCGGGGCGATCGTGGCGACCTTGCGGTCCTGGTCGATGGTGGTGACCCGGCCGGTGAGGACCTCCGCCTTCGGCAGCACGCGTCGCAGCGGGACGACGACGTGGCGCGGGGAGATGTTGCCGGCGGCGGTTTCGGGGAGGAAGGGCTGGTAGGTCATGTACGACCGGGGATCGACGACCGTGACGGTCGCCTCGCCGTAGCGCATCTTCTTGAGAATGCGCCGAGCTGCGTACAGGCCTACGTACCCACCGCCTACTACGAGGATCCTGGGACGCTCCGTGGTGCTCATGCCATCGAGTATCCACCCGGTTCAGGGGGGTCGCTCGTGCGCCCCTTCACAAGCTCTTGCAGAGCCTGTGCTACCATCCCCGGCCCGCGTGACGCAGGTCATGGTCACGATCGGGAACCGCGATGCGCCGCACCCCGTTGTCAATGCCGCGTGAGCTGCCTCTCTGGGCCTCCGGGCCCCCGGTGAGCGGTCCGGAACACCCTCCGACGGGAGACCCCCGCAGCACCCTTACACCGTCCATCTGAACATGTTCAAGGGCCTGTTCACCCCTCGGACGGGTCAACCGACACCGATCAGTGCTCCGACAGGGCAGAATTCCTTGTGAAGAACTTCACGAAGTTTCTTCGGCGGGCACCTTCGAAGGGTTCCCGAAGGGCCCCAAAGGCCCCCTGGACGCGCTCATACGCTAGCCGACCTGCTCAACCGAAGGCTACTGATCGGTAGCAAACGAGACCCGGACCACCCCGCGAGTGCGACCGCGACCACCGTCACCCGGTCAGCCACGCTCGGCGAGCAAATCCGACATAAGCGCGCATAACGTGCAGCCATGATCACCACACAGAAGGCCCTCACGCGGGCCACCTCGCGAATAGTCTCGGTCGGCGCGGCTCTGGGCATTGCTCTCGCATTGGGGGCGGCGACGGCCGCATCCGCTGCGGCAGCCCCGCCCGCCTCACACGTCGCCGCAAGGGCCGCGGACGGCCACGGCCACGAGCACGAGCACCACCACGACGGTCACCACCACCACGACGGCGGGGGCTGCAGCGGCCTCGTCGTCCTCCTCTGTAACTGACGGATAGCCCGCAAGGGCCGAGACAACGGCCCCGGTTCCTCACCAAGAGGTACCGGGGCCGTTCCGTGTCACCGCGGCGGGTCAGTCGCCGCGCTCACCCTCTTCCGCGGCTTCCGCCACCTTGAAGGCGATGCCGTCGAGGATGTCGTGCTCGCTGACGACGACCTCCTGCGCACCGATCCGTTCCATGATCGCGAGCAGCACCAGGGCGCCCGCCGCGATGACGTCAACTCGCCCCGGGTGCATGGACGGTACGGCCGCGCGCTCGGCGTGGGTGGAGTGCAGCAGCCACTCGGTGATCTCCCGGACCCGGTCGTGGCTGATCCGCGAGTGGTGGATGCGGGTCGAGTCGTACTCGGGCAGCTCCTGGGCGATCGCCGACACCGTGGTCACGGACCCGGCGAGCCCAACCAGCGTGCGCGCCTCCCGCAACGGCACCGTCTCCTCGGCGAGGTCGAGGGCCGCCTCGATGTCGGCCCGCATCGCCGCGATCTGCTCCGCGGACGGCGGGTCGGAGACGACACCGTCCCGCACCAGATGACGCTCGGTCATCCGCACACAGCCGACGTCCACCGAGCGCGCCGCGCGCACGTGCTCCTCGCCGACGACGAACTCCGTCGACCCGCCGCCGATGTCCACCACCAGGTAGGGCTTGGGGAGGTGGTCGTGCTCGGCCAGCTCCTTCGTCGCCCCCGTGAAGGAGAACTCGGCCTCCTGGTCCCCGGTGATGACCTCGGGCTCGACCCCCAGGATGTCCACGACCCCGCGCACGAACTCGTCCCGGTTCTCCGCGTCCCGGGAGGCGGACGTGGCGACGAAGCGCAGCCGCTCGGCGCCGTGCTCCTTGATGATCGCCGCGTAGTCACGGCAGGCGGCGAAGGTGCGCTCCAGCGCCTCGGGCGCGAGCCGCCCGGTCCGGTCGACGCCCTGCCCGAGCCGCACGATGGTCATACGGCGGTCCAGGTCGGCGAGTTCGCCGGTGGCGGGGTCCACATCGGCGACGAGAAGCCGGATGGAGTTCGTACCGCAGTCGATGGCGGCGACGCGGGTCATGGGGGGTGCCTTTCTTCTCAGCCCGTCCGGCGTTTGAGGACGAGGCCGTCAGGCCGAAGCGGGGGTCTGGGGGCGGCAGCCCTCAGCGGGGTCGAAGGGGCGGGGCCCCTTCAGGATGGGACGGGTAGGGGCGGCGGGGGCGAGATCACTCGGCGGAGACCACGCACGGCCCCTTCGCCCACCACTCCGGCAACATCGCGATCGCCTCGTCCCCCAGCGGATTGACACCGGGCCCGGCCGCCAACGAGTGCGCGACCAGCACATGCAGGCACTTCACCCGATCCGGCATCCCGCCCGCACTCGGAAAGCCCTTCAGCTCCTCGATCTCGTCGCGGCGCCGAATGTAGTCCTCGTGCGCGGAGCGGTACGCGGCGGCCAGCTCCGGATCACTCTCCAGCCGAGCCGTCATCTCCTTCATCACGCCGTTCGCCTCCAGCGTGCCGATCGCCGACGACGCCTTGGGGCACGTGAGGTAGTACAGCGTCGGGAAGGGCGTGCCGTCGGGCAGCCGGGGAGCCGTCTCGACCACGTCCGGCTGTCCGCACGGGCACCGGTGCGCGATCGCGCGCAGCCCGCGCGGCGGACGTCCGAGCTGCTGCTTGAAGGCCTCGACGTCCGCGTCGGTGGGTTCGGTGCGCGGGGTGGGCGGCGGGGGCGTTTGCATGCCTGTCTTTCTATCGGTTCTCGCTGGGCTCAGTGATCGGCGGCGTCGGCCTTGTCGACCCCGTCCCAGATGTTGGTGTACCAGGGCCGGTCGGCCGCGCCCAGTTCGGTCCGCGACTGCTTGGCCGCGTCCGGGTCGATCACGATGTAACCGGTCTCCCCGGGCATCACATAGTGCAGCCGCTGCCGGATCTGCTGCTCGGCGTAGGCGTCGTCCTGCCAGCGTGCCTTGACGTCGCGCAGTTGCTCGACCCGCTTGGCGGCTTCCTTCTTCTGCCGCTGCATGTCGGCGATGTCGGCGCGCTGGGAGACGTACTGCCTTATGGGGTAGGCGAGCGCCACGACCAGGGAGCACAGGACCAGCGCGAGCAGCGCGGCCCGTCCGGTGAGCCTGGAGCGCCGGGCCTGCCGCTTGGTCTGGGAGCGGTAGACGCGGGCCGCCGTCTGCTCTCCGAGCAACCGGATCCTGGTCGCGGTGGAGAACCGGTCCCGGTCCTTCACGGCCATGTCCCGCCTCCCGTTTCACACGCGTACGTCCCCGCACACGGTACGGGACCGAGTACGGGGACGTACGTACGACGCTGCCCTTATGGAGCTTGTCAGCCCTTGAAGCGCGGGAAGGCGCTACGGCCGGCGTACACCGCGGCGTCGTCGAGGATCTCCTCGATGCGCAGCAGTTGGTTGTACTTGGCGACGCGCTCGGAGCGGGCCGGGGCGCCGGTCTTGATCTGGCCGCAGTTGGTGGCGACGGCCAGGTCGGCGATGGTGACGTCCTCGGTCTCGCCGGAGCGGTGGGACATCATGCACTTGAAGCCGTTGCGCTGGGCGAGCTCGACGGCGTCCAGGGTCTCGGTGAGCGAGCCGATCTGGTTCACCTTCACCAGCAGGGCGTTGGCCGCGCCCTCCTCGATGCCACGGGCCAGGCGCTCGGGGTTGGTGACGAACAGGTCGTCGCCGACGAGCTGCACCTTGTCACCGAGCTTGTCGGTGATGGTCTTCCAGCCGTCCCAGTCGTCCTCGAACAGCGGGTCCTCGATGGAGACCAGCGGGTACGCCTCGACCAGCTCGGCGTAGTACTCGGTCATCTCGGCGGCGGAGCGCGCCTTGCCCTCGAAGAGGTAGGAGCCGTCCTTGTAGAACTCGGACGCGGCGACGTCGAGCGCGAGGGCGATCTGCTCGCCGGGGGTGTAGCCGGCTTCCTTGATGGCCTCGAGGATGAGGTCGAGGGCCTCGCGGTTGGAGCCGAGGTTCGGGGCGAAGCCGCCCTCGTCGCCGAGGCCGGTGGCCAGGCCCTTGCTCTTCAGGACCTTCTTGAGGGTGTGGTAGACCTCGGTGCCCCAGCGCAGCGCCTCGGAGAAGGTCTCCGCGCCGATCGGCGCGATCATGAACTCCTGGATGTCCACGTTGGAGTCGGCGTGCGAGCCGCCGTTCAGGATGTTCATCATCGGCACCGGCAGCAGGTGCGCGTTCGGGCCGCCCAGGTAGCGGAAGAGCGGGAGGTCGCTGGCCTCGGAGGCGGCGTGGGCGACGGCGAGCGAGACGCCGAGGATGGCGTTGGCGCCGAGGGAGCCCTTGTTGTCGGTGGCGTCCAGGTCGAACATGGCCTGGTCGATCAGGCGCTGCTCGGTGGCGTCGTAGCCGACGAGCTCCGGGCCGATCTGCTCGATGACGGCGAGGACGGCCTTCTCGACACCCTTGCCGAGGTAGCGGTTCTGGTCGCCGTCGCGAAGCTCGATGGCCTCGAAGGCGCCGGTGGAGGCGCCGGACGGAACGGCGGCACGACCCGTGCTGCCGTCGTCGAGGCCGACCTCGACCTCGACGGTGGGGTTGCCTCGCGAGTCGAGGATTTCCCGGGCTACGACGACGTCGATGGACGGCACGAGCATCTCCTTCGTGGATGTGACGCTGGTAGTGCGGGGCTGTGAGCCTTGCGACTAGAGCCTAACCGCCTCGGGGACCTCGGCAGCCGACCGACCGTCCCGTGGACAGAACCGAACCGTACCCATTGTTCCCTACCGGAACAAAGGGCGGGAACAAAGAGGGGGAACAAAAGGTGGGTGACATACGGGAAAAGAAAAGCCCCGCCCCGGTGCGTACGGGGGAACACGCACCGGAGCGGGGAGCCCGTGGGGGACGGGGGTGACCCTCACGAGGTCTTCGCTATGAGGTCCACGGATGTGAGGGCCCTGTGGTTCAGCTGCCGCCCTCGTATTACTTCAGGTGCAGCTGCTGACCCGGGTAGATCAGGTTCGCGTCCTCGACGATGTCCTTGTTCAGCTGGAAGAGCTTCTCCCAGCCGCCCTTGACGTCGTGCTCCGCGGCGATCGAGCTGAGGGTGTCGCCCTTGACGACCTTGTACTCGCCGTCACCCTTCTTGACCTTCTTGCCGGTCGGGGTGGTGACGGTCTTGGTGCTCTTCTTGGCGGCCGGACGCTCGCTGGAGCGGGAGGCCGACTGCTCCTCGGTGGAGCGGGTGGTGCTCTCGCTGCTCTGCGAGGAACCGCTCGACGAGGAGCCGGAGCCGTTGTAGGCGGCGCTCGACAGGCCGGTGCCGCAGTGCGGCCAGGCACCCTTGCCCTGGCCCGCGAGGACCTTCTCGGCGATCTCGATCTGCTGGGCCTTGGTGGCCTGGTCGGCGGTGGAGGCGTACGCCGTGCCGCCGTACGCGGCCCACGTGGAGGCGGAGAACTGCAGACCGCCGTAGTAGCCGTTGCCGGTGTTGATCGACCAGTTGCCGCCGGACTCGCACTGGGCGACGGCGTCCCACTCGGAGGCGGTGGCGGCGGAGGCGCTGCCGGCCGCCATCAGCGGGGCGGCGACGGCGGCGGCGCCGGTGACGCCGACGACGGCTATGGCGCGAGCGGCCTTGGACGGACGACGGTGCTTGCCCTTGCTGGAAAACAGCATGGAGAGATCCCCTCACCGACGCCTGCGAGGTGAGCTGTCGGGTTCGGGCCGGTTGAGTTGCCCGGCCGCGCACGGTCGCCTTTCGGCTCCCGCTGCGCGGCTTCACCCCTAGCCGACTCCGGCCGTGCGGCCCCGAAGGGCCTCAACTGCCGGACCCGGCGCTTACCTTGGGTCCCCCGCTCCTGCCTACGGCGCTTGACGCGACGACTGTTCCCGTACGGCCGCTGGCAGGATTCGGCGTTGCGGCAGCCGGGGCTCGTGGTGACGAGCGGTCATGACCGTAGCCACGCGATTCGCGGAATTTCAAAGACGATCAGGGCTTCTGAGATCTATCTCTCACTGCATTCAAAGCGGACATTCAGTGCGAAATCATGACGCGAACTCCGGCTGTTTTTCACCCCGTTCGCCCCCTATTCGGTGGGGACTTCCAGGGTCTGACCGGGGAAGATGTGGTTCGCGTCAGTACCGATGGCCCGCTTGTTCGCGTCATACAGCGCGGACCATCCGCCGTCGAGGTCAAGGGAGTCGGCGATGGAGGCGAGAGTGTCGCCGGCGCGCACGGTGTACGAGGCATGGCGGCCGGAGGACTTGACGGCGCTCTCGGTCGCCTCGCTCTCGTCGGCACTGGGGCCACGATGACGCCCGGAGCCGGTCGCTTCGGAGTCGATGGCTCCGGTGTCGACGAGACTCCGGGAGCCCTCTCCCTGCTCCGAGTTGTCCCGATTGTCGCCCTTGGACGTCTCTACGGGTGAGCCATCGGGCGACTGTGAGGCGCCCGTGTCGGCGGACGTATCGGACTTCGAGGAGTTGTCCGTCGTAGAGGATGAAGAGGGCGAAGAGGAGGAAGGGGCGGAATCCTGGGATGATTCGGACGAGGTGTCGGGAGAGCCGCTCGGCGAGTTCGAGGAGTCGGAGGAATTCGAGGAGTCACCGGACGGGTTCGTCGCATCGGACGAGTCCGATGAGCCCGACGAACTCGATGAATCGAGCAATCCGGACGATCCGGATACTTCGGAGGGCGAGTCCTCCGCGACGCCGGTGTCGAGGTCGAGGTCGACCGAGCCGGACTTCTGAGTCAGCCCGTTGAGTACCGCACAGGTGCCCCAAGGGCTGGTTCCCTGGTCCGCGAGGATGTCCTGGGCCACGGCGATCTGCTGGGAACGGCTCGCCAGGTTGGGGCTGGAGGCGTAGTCGAGGCCGCCGTACTTCTCCCAGTCGTCCTGGGTCAGTTGCAGTCCGCCGTAAAGTCCGTCGCCATTGTCGGCACTCCAGGAGCCGCCGCTCTCACAGTCGGCCACCTTGTCCCACACGGTGCCCTCGGCCGCGCTCGCGCCCGTGGCGCCGAGAAGCGGGATGGCGATGGCGGACCCGGTCACTCCGGCCGCGACGAGGAGCGCCGGAGCTTGACGGGGGCGACGGTGACGACCGTTCCCGGAGAGCATGCGGGGACCTTTCGCGAGACAACAGTGACCGCGGCGCGTGAAACCTGGGCGCCGTCATTGATCCGTGAACGTATAGGCAGACGATCACTTGTCACAAGTTAATGCCGCGCAGATCACGTGAAGATCACAGGCTTGTGCGCGTGTCACGTTTGCGCCGGCGGACGTACTCACCCAACAGGGGTGAACTCCACCGGAAGCGTACGCAGTCCGCGCATGATGAGGCCGCCCCGCCACCGCAACTCGGCCTGATCCACCGCGAGTTCCAGATCCGGGAGGCGGGTGAGGAGCGTGGCGAGGGCGGTCTGGCCCTCCAGGCGGGCGAGCGGGGCGCCGAGGCAGTAGTGGATGCCGTGGCCGTAGCCGAGGTGCTGGTTGTCGCGGCGGCCGAGGTCGAGGACGTCGGGGTCCGCGAACCGCTCCGGGTCACGGTCGGCGGCGGCCAGCACGACGAGGACGGGATCGCCGGGTGCGATGTGCTGCCCGCCGATGGTGAGCGGTTCGGTGGCGAAGCGCCAGGTGGCGAGTTCGACGGGGCCGTCGTAGCGCAGGAGTTCCTCGATGCCGGTTTCGAGGAGGGCGGTCTCCTTCGCGGCGAGGGAGGTCTGGAGGCGGGCGCGCTGCTCGGGGTGGGTGAGCAGGGCGTAGGTGCCGTTGCCGATGAGGTTGACCGTCGTCTCGAAGCCGGCGAACAGCAGGATGAAAGCCATCGCCGCGGCCTCGTTCTCGGTGAGGTGCTCGCCGTGGTCGGAGGCGCGGATGAGGCCGGAGATGAGGTCCTCGCCGGGGGTGGGCGTGTCGGGGAGTGCCTCGCGCTTGCGGTGGATGAGGTCGGCGAGATAGCCGCGCATCTTCTTCACGGACCGTGCGACGCCGCCCCGGGGGCCGCCTTGATGCCGGATCATCATGCCCGCCCAGTCCCGGAAGTCGTCCTGGTCCTCGCGGGGGACGCCGAGCAGGTCGCAGATGGCGTAGATGGGCAGCGGGAAGGCGAACTCGTGGATCAGGTCGGCGCTCCCCTTCTGCGCGAACCCGTCGATGAGCCGGTCCGTGAGCTCCTGCACCCGGGGGGCGAACTCGGCGACGCGGCGAGGGGTGAAGGCCTTGGAGACGAGCCTGCGCAGGCGGGTGTGATCGGGCGGGTCGATGTTCAGCAGGTGCGTCATCAACTCGGCCTTGCGCTCACCCGGGATGCCCGTCTTGCCTTTGGCGTGGGCGGGTTCGTCGTGGTGGGCCGGGTTCTTGGAGAGGCGGGCGTCGGCGAGGGCCTGCTTGGCGTCGGTGTAGCGGGTGACCAGCCAGGCCTCGACGCCGCTGGGGAGGCGGGTGCGGTGCACTGGCGCGTGCTCGCGGAGCCAGGCGTAGGCCGGGTAGGGGTCGGTGGCGAACTCCCAGGTGAAGAGTTCGGGGGACTGGGGGGTGGGGCCGGTGGGGGTGGGCTGGTTGGTCACTCCTTGACGGTATCCGGAGCGTCGGCCGGGGTACTGCCGGGTGGTGTGGGGAGCGTTTCGAGGAGGCCTTCCGGGTCTGCGGCTTCCGCCTTGCGGCGCCACTCCTCGGCTTCCGTGGCCTTCCCTCGCTTCTCCAGTAGCTCGGCGATGTACGACTCAACCTCAGTGGCTCCCCGTGCATGGCCCGCGAGATACCACGACAGTGCCTCCTTCTCCTGGCCGAGTTCCTCCAGTTCGACGCCGAGGTTGACCGCCCCGGACGCGTCGCCGCCTTCCGCCGCCTGCCGGTAGAGGGACACCCAGTCGGCGCCCTCCCGATCTTCGAGAAGAAGCCCGAGGTTGTTCGCGGCGCGCGCGTCACCCCACGCTGTCGCATACCGAAGCCACGCCTCCGCGTCCTCCTGCCTGCCCCAGTGGTACAGCAGAACGCCGAGACTGCCCGCGACCTCGCGGCGGCCCGCGGCCGCGGCCTTGCGGTACCAGCGCAGCGCCTCCTCCTCACGTCCGAGCCCCACCAGCATGTCGCCCAGTTCGTGCGCCGCGTCCCCCTCACCCGCCGACGCCGCCGCGCGCAGCCAGTGCTCGGCCCGCTCCCGCAAGAGGCTGCCCAGCCGCGCCGCGGCCTTCGCGCTGCCCGCCGCAGCCGCCCGCTCCAGATACGGGAGCGCACCGCCCTCCTCCCCCCGCCCCCGCAGAATCTCCGCCAGTTCCACGGCCGCCCACGCGTCCCCCGCGTCCGCCGCCCGCCGCAGCCACTCCTCACGCTCGTCCCCCTCGGTACGCCGAGCGAACCCGAGCGCCACCGCCGCGTCCCCCGCCTCCACGCGGTCGTGCAACGCGGTGCGGGCCGCGTCCAGGACGGCCGGGAAGTCCAGCGGAGCGTCCGGCTCCCGGGCCGCGTCGAGCAGTGTCCACCACACCTCGTCCGGCACCGGCTCCAGATCGCCGCCCGACCTCAGCGCCTCCGAGACAAGCGCCCCGTACGCCCGCCAGGTGCCGTCCGCCTCGCCCGCCACCAGCAGCCCCGAAACCCCGAACATCGGCGCCGTCGCCCAGGCGAGAGCATCCTCGAACGACTCCCGGTCCTCCGCCCGGTACAGCTCCTGGACCCTCCTGAGCAGCTCGGCCGGTACCGCTCCCGTGACCCCACAGCGGGCGAGGTCGATCGCCGCCCGGACCAGTAACTGCCCGCGTGGGTGCTCCAGTTGGGTTCCCACGCGACGCCATTCGTCGAACAGGTGGTGTCCGACGGCGAAGTACGTGGCCACGCCCTCCCGGCCGCTCCACATGTACGCCGGATACGCACGCCGGTCGTCGAGCGCCGCCAGCCGCGCCAGCTCCGCCTCACTCCACTCGCGCCCGAGCTCCACCGTGCGGGCCGCGGCGACGACCCGGTCGCCCGGGGCGGTCCCGGCCCGGCGCCGGTAGTACCCGTCGGGGCTCATCGTCGCGAGCACGACGGCACCAAGATCGTTGAGGCGTCCCAGGAGCCGGAGGTCCAGGCCGCCCGTGCCGAGATGACCGGTCAGCTCGTCCAGCCAGATGACGTATTTGCCGGGGTTGCCCTGGAGGGTGGCCGCCAGCGGCCGGAGGTCCTCGCCCGGGTCCGGGGCGTACAGGCGGTGCCCCTCCAGTGACCGCACGCCATGCCATGCGGTGTACGACTTGCCCACGCACGGCTCGCCCAGGATCAGCACGAGGCTGTTGCCGGCAATTTGGGCACGCAGCTCCTCGTCGCAGTCGCGCGGCACATACGGCGGCACGTCGGGCAGCCCGGGGACGGGACGGGTCGGGCGTACACCGAACTCCCGCGGCCCCACCTCCCCCACCGGCCGCCACTGCGCCGGAGCGGGAACGGTGCCGTAGTGGTTGTACTGCACGCCCACGACACGGTGGTGGAACGTGGAGTCGCGGAAGTCGACGTGGTCACCGGCCACGTGGTCACCGATGACTAGCTCGGCGGCACTAAGGATCACCTCACGGGCGTTGTCACCGGTCACGGGGGCGGCGTAGTCGGCCCCGATGGCCTTGAGGGCGGAGAACTCCTGGGGATGGTTTCTGCGCAGGACCACCAGCAGACTGACCCAGTCGCGAGCGTCCGCGCTGTGCATGGACGCCATCCCGGCTGTCCGGGCCCAGAGGTCCACCGCTCCGGGAACGCTCGACCGTTTCAGCGCTTGCAAGACCTCCTGCGAAGTCTCCCGCGAGTCGACCATGGCGCGCGTCAGCGCGTCCCTCAGCTCCTCCAACGACTCCCTTGGCACACCGGCCCCCCGCCTCGCTCCCGCCCGTTGGCCCAACGGTACTAAGGGGACACCCCCTCAGCAGCCCTCACCGCATCCCGGTATGCCCGTGCGGCAACCCTCAGGGCCGCCTCCGGATCCACCCCGGCCGCCTCCGCCCGGACCGCCATCGCGAGCAGCTCGTACCCGATGCCCTCCCCCGCCGGCAGCGGCACCTCCAGCCCCGCCGTGCGCACCCGGGACGCCAGCTTCGCCGCGAGGGCGAGGCCCGGCTGGCCGAGGGGTATGCCCTCCGTCACCGAGTTCCGCTGCTTCTCGACGGCCTTGGTGCGCAGCCAGTGCTCCTTGACCTCCTCGGGCGTCGTCGCCGTCTCGTCGCCGAAGACGTGCGGATGGCGATGGATGAGCTTGGTGACGATGCCGCCGGCCACGTCGTCGATGGAGAAGGGGGACTCCGGGTCCTCCTCGGCGATCCGCGCGTGGAAGACGACCTGCAACAGGACGTCGCCCAGTTCCTCGCGGAGCTCGTCGCGGTCGCCGTCCTCGATCGCCTCGACGAGTTCGTACGCCTCCTCGATGCCGTACTTCGCCAGGCCCTTGTGGGTCTGCTGGGAGGACCACGGGCACTCGGCGCGGATGCGGTCCATGACCTGGACGAGGTCGAGGAGGCGGGCGCCCGGGAGGTCGTAGGAGGCGGGGAGCAGCTCCAGCTCCGGCATCCGGACGCGGCCGCTGCCCGCCAGGCGGGCCAGGCCGTCCGTCAGGGCCGGCTCGCCCTCGCCCGTGGCCACGACCACGAGCGTGCGGCCGCCGGCGCACGCGTCGATCAGTTCCTCGGCGGTCGGGGCGGCCTCGTCGACCGCTATCCCGGCCTCGCGCAGATACGGCAGCTGCGGATGCGCGCCGTCCGCGCACAGCACACGGTCGGCGCCGTGCAGCGCCTGCCACGCCGGCCAGGACAGCAGGCCGGGTGCGACACGGTGGCTGGTGGTGAGCAGGACGATGCGGCCGGGGGCGGCTTCGGGACTGGTTGCGTTCACGATCCGAACGTAACCCAAGCCACGCACAACCCCCTGAGTTATCCACAGGCGGGCGGCTCAGCCGTTGTCCACAAGCCGGGCTCAGCGCGGCCCCTCGTTGTCCACAAGCCGGGCGACCCCTGCTGCCGCCCCGCCACTGCGCTACGCCGTCTGCGGCGTCCCCGCCGCCGTCACCTCGCGCACCCACGGCGTTTTCGCGTCGGCCCGGCTGCTCTTCTGGACGTCCCAGGTGCCGTAGCGCGGGTTGAGGTCGATGTCGAGCTTCTTGGACGCCTCGGCCAGGGCGTTCCAGAAGGCCGGCTTGCCGGTGTCGGTGCCGAGCGCGGCGGCGAGTTTCTGGGCCTCGAGCTGGAGGCGGAGGTTTTCGTCGAGGCGCTCGGGGGCGATGCCGTACTGCTGGAGCCAGGCCGTTTCCAGCGCCTTGGCCCCGCCGACCTGCCCTTCCAGCTCGGAGCGCATCTTCTGGAGCTCCTTGCGGGTGACGGTCACTCCCGCGTCCTGCGCGGCGCGGTGCAGCACCTGGTCGAGGACGAGGTTGTGCAGCACGTCGCGCGGGAGGGTGCCCGACTTGGCGATGACCTGCGCGTACTGGGCGTCGTCCGGCACGGCCGCGCGCTGTGCCGCGCGCACCTCACTCACCCTGTTCTCCAGCTGCGCGACGGTGATCCGCTGGCCGCCGACCACGGCCGCCGCTCCCGGATGCGCATCGTTTCCGCAAGCGGTGAGCAAAGGCGCCGCGGCGATCGCGGCGGAGAGCAGGAGCGCGGTGCGACGGCGGCGGTGCAAGGAAACCTCCCGAGGAGATTGTGCGACGGTGCACAAAGTCTTGCGGTGATCGATGGTAGGCAGTCGGCAAGCTCTGGCCAACCCATTCGACCAACGATTCATCAGGACTTCGGGCACCGACGCCTCCCCGGCACGACCCGCACGGCCCACTCGGCCTGCTCGGCCCACTCGGCCCGTGACTGGGTTCGGGAACCGCCGTTCCGCCGGCGTCACATCCGCCGTGCCTCCCCCGCGAGCGGGTGGCCGATGCGGCGGCGGACGTCGTGGGCGAGCTGGGGTCGCCGGAGACGTACTGGTTCTCGTAATACGGCATCTCTTCCGAAGTTGCCGATCACCTGTACTTCTGCACCGTCCCCACCATCGCCTCGGCCTCCCCAAGACAACCCGCCAGCTCCCCGGCACGGCGGATCTCCTCGTCGGTCAGGCCACGCGCGACGGTGATCGCCTCGTGGAGCCCGTCGGCGTTTCCGGCGTGGATCATCTTGAAGAACCACTTCAGGGCCTCGACGCTGTCCGGATGTCCGGCAGTGCCGTCCCGGTACCAGCAGGCAGCGATGTACATCGCCCCGTCATGCCCCGACACGGCAGCGTTCACATAACTGCGCAGCGCCTCGGCGTCCTGGTCCATCGCCGCGAGCAGGTCACCGAGGACGACATACGCGTCGTCGACACCACCCTTCGCGGCGGATCGCAGGAGCCCGGCAACAGCATGAGGGTCACGCTTTCCCCACCACAGCTGCGCCAGATTGAACTGAGCATGAGCGTCCCCGTCGTCGGCAGCCTCCTTGAAGAGCCGCTCAGCTTCCGCGAGGTCCTGCGGGACTCCCTGTCCGTTCGCGTAGAGATGCCCCAGGCTTCGCTTACCCACGGCACTGCCCCGGTCAGTGGTCTTCTTGAACCAAAAAGCAGCATCGGAGGGATTCTCCGCGAATTCGAGGAGAATCCCTCCGAGCACATTCTGAGCATCCGTTTCGCCTGATGCTGCCGCCGCCGTCAGCGACGGCAGCATCTCGCCGATTCGGTCAGCAGCAACCAGGTCCCCGTCTTGCGCCGACTCCAAAAGGGAAAGAGCGGTTGCCGCGATGCCGGAGTTCTCATCTGCCACTCGATCATGATACCGCGCCTCTCCTCTGCCCGGTCAACGCCCCGGCCCTCACAGCTATCATGGGTAGCGCAAATTGAGGATGCTCTCCAGCTCTCCGAAGCCATCGATCGCCGGCACCGTCAGGCCTGGCCGTGTCGTGAAATTCAGAGAGTCATCCCGGCGCGATTCAGATCCAGTAGATCGGGATCCTGACGGACCAGTTCCTCCTCGAAGGCAGGCCATCCCTTCTCGCGGACAAATGCCGCCTCGGATGCACCGATCGGGACGAGCCATACCACGGACGTCTCGACCCCGTTCTCCAGAACGACCGACGCGAAGTCGTCGTCGAAGTAGACCGGGAGCGCGGCATACAGGGCCGTCATGGTGCCGCCCGGGATCAGTGGCATGGGCAAAGGGATGACCTCTCCGCGCAGGACCGCCTCCCCGCTGGCCACCAGACGGTCGGCGACCCACTCCAGAACGCCTGGCAGAGGCCCGTGTTCGTCCCCCGGCACCGGGCGGCCGCACGTCAGCAGTTCGAGGTGCTGGTGCCGACCCGACACGCGGGACGTCAGAGGCGTCTTGAACAGACCAATCGTTTCCGAGAGGGCTACTGGGGTCGATATTCCCTTCTTTGGGTGCCAAACTTCTATATTCCTGTAGTCTGGAACGGCTTCATGTCGCTCCATTCCCAGAACAGCTTCCCCGCTGCGCGTTGTTCACTTATCAGCGCCACCAAAGGACTTGGATCCCTGTCTCCCGGAATGTCAACAGCCACATGCCGGTCACCACTCCACTCCCGGACGAAGCCCTCGCGCTGAGCCAGTGAGTTCACTCGATCTGCGAGAGCTGCCACCTCCGCGTGAGTAAGGCCCGGCACAATCAAGGCACGCAATGTCCGGTGGCCGCCGGAAGAGACAACCTCGGTCAGCATGTCGTCCTCATCGATCCGTACGACGTCGAACAACGAAAGTCCGTAGATACGGAACGGAATGCATTGCATGACGAAAAGACCATCGTCGCGATGGCCGAGCCAGATCTGCTCCAACTGATCTGGCAAGTCGAAAGGCGCGAGATCCACCATGGCAATGCGCTGCCGTTCGGACAGGATCGCAGGGTCATCGTGAACGATGTAGGTCTTGGTCACAAAATCACTCCTGAGGCTCTCTGCCAGCATAAGCGGTCCAGGCACCCCAGCAGAACGCCGGGGTGCCTGGCCGTATGGCTGGACTATTAGACCTTGTAGGGACTTATCCCATAGGTCTTCTCCCAGCCATTCCTCATATTCACCGGCCACCACGGTGGCGGCCAGTCTCCCTTGTAGTTCGGCGGCGGGGTCTTCGGCGCGACGCGATCACGCTTCGAGCTGTTGCAACGCCTGCATGCAGGAGTCGTGTTCGCGTCGGTCAGGTCGCCATTGTTGATCCTGGCGTCTACGTGGTCGATCGCCTGAGCTGGATTCGCCCGGCAGTACGAGCACAGCGGCGGCGTAGACCCCTGTGGCGCATTTACCCCGACGTTGTAGTCGCCGAGCATCGATGCCGGAATGCCCTCGCCGGCTCCATGGCCGCCCCTCGATCCTGCCGGGATGTCGTAAATCTCGTGGCCGCCGTTGACCGAGCACGCGATGGGTTCGTTCTTGTTGTGAACGAGGACCTCCACATTTCCGGCCGCCACGTGGTACGTGTGCAGGCCATCGATGCTGAGGTCGTAGGTGACGCGCTGTGCCGTGTACGCCTTGACGTCGACGATCTTGGTCGGTGCACCGTCCCCGTTCTGGAGCTTGTGGCCCGCCTTGAGGTCGCCGGCCTGGGTCCAGGCGTTGCGGCTGACCTCGTAGAACTGGTGGTGCTTGGTGGTCTGGATCGTTTTGGGACCGGCCTTGGTGTCAACGATCACGTCGACGTAGTTGCGGTCGGTCTTGGTGACGATCACCGCCTTGACCCGGTGCTTCTCCTTCTTCTTCTTGCCGGGCTCGGCCGTCAGGACCCAGTCCCCGGCCTTGACCTCGGAGATCGGCTTGGTGATGGCGTTCGCCATCAGGACGCCGGTGCTGCCGGTGAAGCTGTGCGGAGTGCAGCCCTTCGACTTGGGCCCGTACTTGCTGACCGCCGCCCCGAACACCCCCCCGGTGACGGCCCCGACAGCCGACGCCTTGGCCGCGCCGCTCGCGCTGCACCCCTCCTCGCTGGCCGCGCAGGAGACGCCGTATCCGACCGCGCCCTCCGCGGCGCCGCCCGCGGCGCCCATCGCCGCGCCCTGCGTGACCTTGCCGCCGACGCCGGCGAGCAGGCGGCCCACCGCGCCGGAGGCCGCTCCGCCGGCCGCGCCGCCCAGGGCACCGGTGGCAGCGCCGATGGCGACCGCGCCCAGGAAGCCCCCGACGGACTTGGGACCGTCGCTCATCAGGTAGCCCACGCCATTGGCCGCCGCGCCCGCGAGCGCCGCGCAGCCGATCACACCGGCGCCGGCCGTGGCCGCCGTACAGCCGGCGAAGACCACCACACCCACCGCCACCGAGGCGATGGTCGCGGCGTGCTGCTTGACGAAGTTGGCTGAGGCCTTCGCCGCCTTCTTGACGGCTCTGCCTATCTTCTTGACCGCCTTCTTGGCCGCCTTGACCGCCTTCTTCGCCACGTGTTTGACGGCCTTGGCGACCTTGCGCACCGTCTTCTTGACGTGGTGGACGACCTTGTGGACGACGCGTTTGACGCGTTTGTAGGTGCGTTTGACGTATCTCTTGACCTTCTTGACGCTGTCCGCCACATAGCGGACGGTCTTGCGGACCGTGCGATACACCTTGCGGGAGACCTTCTTGACCGCCCGCTTGACCTTCTTCACCGCCTTGCGGACCGCCTTCGCCGCCCGCTTGACCGTGTGCTTGGTCTTCTTCCAGGCCGACTTCGCGACCTTCTTGACCTTCTTCGTGACCTTCTTGACGGCCTTCTTGATGAACTCGAACCAGTGGCCGGTCGGGTCCACACCCGTCATCGGGTTCTGGTTGGCGTAGGCGTACTGGTTGGCGTTCACCGACGACGGCAGCGGGTCGTTGGACACCGTGTCCCGGCTGTTGAACTGGCCGGTCTGCGGCGAGTACCAGCGCGCCGCCATGTTCACCTTGGCCGTGGCCGGGTCCGTCCAACCGGACTGATAGCCCAGGTTGCCCAGCATCCCCGCCGACGTCGCCGCCTTGCCGAACGGCGTGTACGTCGTCGACCCGGTCAGCGCCTCACCCGTGTCCGTGAACTGGGCCACCACGTCGTCGTGGATGTCCGTCAGCACCTGCACCGACGACGCGCCCGTCTTCACGCCCACCAGCGAACCGTCCACGTTGCGGCTGTAGACGGACGAACCGTCCGAGGCCACCTCGTTCCCGGCACCGCTGTACTGGAAAGCGAAGACCTCCGAGCCCTGCTCGTCCTTGGCGCTCAGGACACGATCCAGACCGTCGTAGACGTACGTCCGATCGCCCTCACTCATCACCCGGTTGAAGGCATCCGCCTTCATCGGGGTTTGCACCCCGCCCTCGTCCGTGACCGAACTCAGCGTGCCGCGCGCGGTGTACGCGTACGTGCTGTGCCCGTCCGAGGTGAGCCGGTTACGGGCGTCGTACGTGTACGTGTCGCCGCCCACCCGGGTGCGGTTACCGGACCCGTCGTAGCCGTAGACCTCCGTCGTCGTCCCGTTGTTCCACGACGTCAGGCGGTTCGCCCAGTCGTACTCGTAGGTGTTCGCCGACGCGCCCGCCACACCCGTCGTCGTCTTCGACTTGAGGTTGTCGTTCTCGTCCCATCCGTAGGAGATGGACGACAGCACCTTGCCCGTGGGCGAGGTCAGCTTGTCACTGGTCAGCCGCTCCAGAGCGTCGTAGGAGAAGTCCCGCTTGGACTTTCCGGTGCCGTAGTCGATCTGCGTGACGTTGTTGTCGGTGTTGTAGTTGTAGGTCATCGTCGAGCCGGTGACCCCGTCGTTGACCGTCTTCAGCCGACCCGCTGTGTCGTACCCGTAGGTCGACGTACCCGACGCGTCCGTCCGTGTGGTCATCGCCCCGTCGCCGTCGTAGGCGAAGGACGAGGTGCCCGACGGGCCGGCCGTCGACAGCAGCAGACCGCGGTCGTCGTAGGTGAAGGTGTTCAGCTCCGTACCCACACCCGCGACGGCCGTGACCCGGTCGTCGGAGTCGTACGCGTAGGTGTGGTCGACCGTGGTGGCCTCCGCACCCGCGCCGGTCTGTTTGGTCAGCCGGCTCTTCTCGTCGTAGTCGTTGGTGACGACCACACCGCCCGGGGAGCGCTGCTCCCTCACCCGACCGTTCGCGTCGTACACCGTGGTGAAGGTGCGGTCGGCGGCGTCCGGGTGGGCCGGGGTGGACGGTTCGATCAGTGACTCGGGCAGCCCCCAGGTGTTGTACGTGGTGATGAAGGAATTGGTACGGCCGTCGGTGAAGCGCGTGCGGTTGCCCGCCGCGTCATAGCCGAAGGTCGTGGTGATGGACTCGGTCGCCGAGACCGGCTCGACCGCCTTGGTGACCAGGCCGGTGGCATCCAGGGTGAACGTGGTGGTGTGGCCGCGGTAGTCGGTCACCGACACCGGGTTGCCCGCCCGGTCGTACTCGGAGCGGCTGGTGCGCAGCACCGCGCCGGTCGCGTCCAGGTCGCTGGTGGCGACCAGCTGGCCGTAGCCGTCGTAGGTGTTCTTGGTGCTCGTCTGGTCCTGGTCCTTCGCGGTGAGGACCTCACCGTCCATGTTGTAGGTGAACGTCGACACGTTGCCTGCGGGGTCGGTCACCTCGGTGACTTCGCCCAGGGCGTTGTACTTGTACGACTCCGCCACACCCGTCGGGCTCACCATGCGGGACAGCTCGCCGCCGGGCGCGTTGTACTCGTTGATCGCCGTGTACGCCCGCTGCGTCGGCTGACGCACGATGTCCGTGCTGGTCAGCTCACGCCCCAGGTAGTCCCATGTGGACTCCTGACGCGCCCCGTTGGGGCTGGTCGCCGACAGCAGGTCGCCGTTGGTGTCGTACGTGAACGTCGACTTCGCGGCGCCCGGCTCCGTGACCGAGGCCAGATCTCCGAGCTGCGTGTAGGTGTACGTGGTGCGGTTGCCCAGTGGGTCGACCTCGGCGGTGACCTGGCCGAGCTTGTTGTACTCGTTCCAGGCGGTGGCCGTGATCGGTGTCGTGGACCCGGGTGGGGTGTAGTTCGGCAGTCTGGTCGAGGTCTCCTGGCCCTCGGCGTCGTAGGCGGTGACCGTGACGTTGCCGAGCGGGTCGGAGGTCTCGGTCATCTCGCCGAAGGTGTTGTACCCCATCATCGACACCGGGCGAACGGCCGTGGAAGTGCCGCCGTTCGTCTCGGCGTTGACGACCGGCTCGGTGACGGTGGTCTGCTGGGCGGCCTCGTCGTACCCGTAGTCGGTGGTGTTGCCCTTGGCGTCGGTCATCGACACGGGCAGTCCACGCTGGTCCAGCTTCCATGTGGTGGTACGGACCGAGCTGCCGGCCGCCGGGAGTGTGCCGCCCCGCACCGCGGACACCTGAGCCGCGGTGAGCGCCTCGCCGTAGACCTGGACGTCGTCCAGGCCGCCCTTGTGGGGCAGGGAGTAGCCGGAGGGGCCCTTGAAGCGGCCGAGCTGCAGCGTGCCGGTGGACTCCCAGGCGCCGGCGAACGCGGTCTCCTGCGCCAGCGTGCCGTTGACGTAGAGCCGCATCATCGCGGCGTCGGCGTCGTAGACCCCCGCGAGGTGCGCCCAGGTGCCCGCGGTCACCGCGGACAGTCCGGAGCTCACGCTCGCGCCGGTCGGCGGCTGGACGTCCGCCTTGGTGCGGGCGAAGCTCCAGCCGGTGCTGGCGGAGTAGTACAGCGCGAAGCCGTAGGTGGCCTGGCCGTCCTGCGAGACCAGCATGCGGGTCGTCGCGGTGTCGTCCATCTTCGCCCAGGTGGCGACGGTGAAGCTGCCGTTGCTGTTGACGGCGGGCGTCTTCGACTGGCCGTACGCGTTGGCGGTGCCGTCGAAGGTGGCCGAGCCGCTGCGGTCGGTGCCGTAGGTCATGCCCGAGCCACGGGTGACGGTGTTGTTGCCGCCCGAGGAGTCGGCCGCGGTGCTGCCGCCGCTCTCGTCGAGCTTCCAGCGCCCCACCGGAGCCGTCGTTCCGTCGTGGACGGTCATGCCGGTGACGTTGCCGAGGTTGTCGTACAGCGTGTCGACCGTGCTGACCTCACCGGTCGCCGGGTCGGTCTCGCTCTCCCTGACGACATTGTCGTCCGGGTCGTAGGACACCTTCGTGGTGCGGTTCAGGCCCGCCGGGTCGAGTATCTCCGACGTGACGCGGTCGGCCGCGTCCACCGTAAAGGTGGCCGTGGTCTGGCCGTCGTTGGTCACCTGCTTGATCAGGTTCCCGGCCATGTCGTAGGTGTTGGACTCCTCGACGAACTGCTTGCCGTTCTTCGGGTCCTTGCGCACGACCGTCGCCGGCATGCCGTCGTCGGTGTAGGTGTACGCGGTCACCCAACCCATCGAGTCGGTGATCGACGCGAGCCGGCCCGCCGGATCGTACGCCCGCGACTCCTGGACCAGCGTCTTGGCCGACTCGGGGTTGTTCGGGTCGCCGGTGTAGTTGAGCAGGTTGGTCGTCAGCGGCCGGCCCTCGGCGTCGAAGGTGTAGGTGTTGACGTTCCCCTCGGGGTCGGTCTCCTTCACCTTGTTGCCGTAGGCGTCGTACTCGAACGACGTGAACGACGTGGCGCTGCCGCCCGGGTCCGTCCGCGTGGCGACACGGTTGTAGGCGTCGTACGTCATCGACGTCGTCCGCGAGGCGTCACCGCCGGTCAGGTCGGCGACGGTCTGCGAGGTGACGTTGCCGTCGTAGTCGTAGGCCGTGGTCGTCTTCGCCTGGTGCACCGCGCCGGTGACCCGGTTGGTGACCGACGGGGCGGTCTCGGTGAGGACCTGGTCGTTCTTGTCGTACGTCCAGGTCGTGGTCAGGCCGGCCGGGTGGGCGTCGGATATCTCCTTCTTCGCGATCGGCCGGCCCAGGTTGTCGTAGGTGTTCTGCACCTTGGCGCCGCCTGCGTCGACGACCTCGGCGAGGTCGCCGTTGGCGAAGTAGACGTGCTTCGTCTTCCTGCCGCCCGGCGTCGTCACCGTGTCGACCAGACCCGCCGGCGCCACCGCCGTACCGCCCTCGGCCGCCGGGGTCGAGGAGGTGGTGTAGGTGGTGGAGGCGGTGCGGCCGTTCGGATGCCCGGCAACCGGCGGGCTGGTCACCGACAGCAGGTTGCCGCCGGTGTCATAGCTGTAGCTGGTCAGATAGGTGTTGTCCGTGGCGGACGTGGAACGGGCGTCCCGCTCGGTCAGGAGCAGGTCGTTGCGGGGGTCCATCGCCGGGAACGCGGTGGTCGCGTCCGGGTAGTAGGTGTAGTAGTCCGTGGCGCACTTGTTCGCGGCCGTGTCCTGGCAGTCGGTCTGGGAGACCGTGTTGCCGCGGACGTCGTGACCGGTGATGCTGCGGTTGCCGTTGGCGTCGGTCACGGTGTGCAGGAAGCCGCCCGTGTCGTAGCCGTACGTCGTCCGCTTGCCGTTGGTGTCGATCGCGGCCAGCAGGCGGTTGCCCATCTCCGCGTCGTACACGTACGTCAGCGTCTTCTCGTACGGGTCGGTGAGCGTGACCGTGCGCACCGGCGCGATGCCGGAGGACGCCTTGTACGCCGACCAGTGCTGCTCGACGTCGTCCGCGCTCAGCGAGTGGTCGTACGCCGCGACCTCGGCGATGGAGCCGTTGAAGAAGCTCACGTCACCGGGGGACTGGTACCAGTACTTGCCGAAACCGGCACCGACGAAGGTGCGGGTGTTGGACTGGTCCTTGGCCTCGCCGCTGTAGTCGGCCTGCTTGACGCCGTCGAGGTAGAGGGTCTGGGTCGTGCCCGAGGCGGACAGGACCGCATGGTGCCAGGTGTTGTCGTTGACGGTCTTCGTCGAGCCGAAGGCGATGCCGCTGGAGCTCGACGCGCTCCACCAGTGGCCGTGCAGCTTGCCGTCGGCGCCCACGTACAGCAGCGGGTTCCAGCTGCCGGTCGGGGTCGCGCCGGTCGGCGGCTGCGACTGGTCGGACAGGATCACACCGGGGCTGCCGGTCTTGAACCACAGCTCGACGGCGCGCTGGGACGAGCCGTGCCACGGGGTGAACGGGATCTCGGCGTACGACGACGTCCCGTTGAAGGACGCCGCGGTCACGTCACCGGTCCCGAACGGCCCCGCCACACCCTGCGTGACGGTGCTGTACGTGCCGGAGCCGGTGTGGATCTCGTTGGCGGCCTGCGCGGCGCCTCCCGTGTCGGCCAGCCGCCAGTAGCCGTTGGGCGCGGAGCCCATCACGGCGGAGCGGTAGACCTGCGAGGAGCCGGTGACCGTGGGCGGGTTGAGCTTCCAGGTGCCGCCGTCGCCGTCCGTGACCTGCTTGACCAGGTCGTCGGTGGTGCCGTACACCACCTGGGACTGGGTCTTGAGGTTGGGCGTGGTGATCTTGTTGAGCAGGCCGGCGGACCGCTTGGCGGCCTGGTACTGCGCGGTGATCACCGACGGGTCGAGGGGCTCGGAGTAGATGGCGACCTCGGCCAGCTGGCCGGTGTAGTGCCCGAGCTTGTCGGTCGTGTTCATCGCGGGCCAGCCCTGGGTGTTCACACCCGCGCCGAGCGAGATGTAGGGCTGCTCCCAGTCGTTGATGGTGCCGGTGAGGGAGCCCTGGGACACGCCGTCGAGATAGAGGGTCTGGCTGTTGGCCCGACCGGTGAGGACCGCGTTGTGCCACGCGCCGTCGGTGACGGTGGCGGTGGAGACGATGGTCGGGCTGCAGCTGGGGGACATGGCCAGGCAGCCGCGCAGCTTGCCGTCGGTGCCGACGTACACCGCGGGGGTGTTCTTCGTCGTGTTGTTCACCGGGTCGGCGTCGCTCAGCGGCTTGTCGCCGTAGTAGAACAGCACGCCTCCGGCCGTGGTCGTCTTGAACCACAGGGAGACCGTCATGTACGACGGCGTCGCGCCCGGCGCGGACGGCATCTCCACGTACGACGTGGTGCCGTTGAACGTGGCCGTGGTCTGGGTGGAGCCCGCGAGAACGGACGAGCTGCCCAGGGTCACGTTGTGGTAGAGGCCGTTGTAGCGGCCCTGGTTGATGTCGACCGTGTCCTTGGCGACGGTGGCCCCGGAGGCTTCACCCAGGCGCCAGTAGGCGTACGGGTCGGCGTCCAGCACCGTGGTGCGGTAGTGGTTGCCGGTTGCGTAGCCGTATGTGGTGCAGTGGGCCCAGTCGGCCGGCGGGCAGACTTTCGTCAGCTGGTCGCCGCTGTAGCTGTACTTCCAGGTCTGCGCGGTGTTCGAGTCGCCGGCCGTGGACGGGTCGGTGAAGACCGTCTCGACATGCGCGGTGGTGGCTCCGGTGGGGGTGACCCAGGTCAGGCCCAGCGAGCGCTTGGACGTCTCGTTGGTGATCTTGGTCAGCTGCTTGGACGTGTTGTACGTGAACGTCTCGGTGCGGCCCGCGTAGTCCTTGATGCTGGATATCGCGTACGTGCCCGCCTTCGCGGTGGCCTGCTTGAAGGCGTACTCGGTGAAGTCCTTGTCCGTCAGCGTGTAGCCGCCGCTCACCGCCTGGAACCGGGCATACCGGCCCAGTGGCGGCTGAAACGTTCCGTCGCTGTTGCGGCCGAAGGCGACCTGCTCACCGCCCGGGTAGGTGACGATTACGCTGGTGACCGTGCCCGACGGGTCCTTGACCTCGGCCGCCTTCATGTCGACGACCGTCGACCAGCCGGCGCCGAACGCACTGTCGATCCGCGGGTCGAGGCTGTTGTACGAACGGTCGATCTCCAGCGAGGGGCCGACCACCTCCACATCGGCGTCGGTGTCCTCGGTGGTGTAGTTGCCGTCGGACGGGTCGAACTCGTGCCCGTCGGTGTTCTGGGCCAGGCCCGAGGTGACCGGCGGCTGCGGCACGGCGGTGGTGAAGCGGCTGGAGTACGTCACCTCCTCGTAGCCGTCACTGACCCCCACGTACCACGCGTAGTTCTTGGACCACTTGAGCTTGCCCGTGGGTATCTTCCAGCTGCCCTTGGACAGCGCGCCGGAGGTGGCGACCGGGGTGGTGCTCTCGGAGTCGGCGTCGTAGACCTCGAAGGTGTACGTCAGCGTCGTGTTCGGCCACTTGTCGGCGTCGCTCGCGTAGACCAGCAGCTCCGGCTGAAGGGTGTTGGTCTGGAAGTTCTCCGGCGGGTACTGGGCGTTGACCTGCGGCTTGGTGTTGGGTGCGTAGGTCAGGTCCAGGGACGGGCGCCAGCTCGCCGTGGCCGAGTCCTCGGAGTGGAACTTCTTCCAGTGCAGGGCGTCGCTCGTCGGCGCGGCCAGCGCCAGGCCGTAGTTGGCCCCGCCGGTGGCGACCTGGGTGAACCACGAGGTCGACAGCGTCACCGGCATCTTCACACCGACGCCGGTGCTGCCACTGGTGTTGGTGCACGAGGAGCCGGGGGCCACCGTGGCGGAGCCGATGGAGGAGCCGTACGCCGGACCGGGGTACGTGGTGGTCGTCGACGGCGACCACGACTGGGTCACCGGGTACACGGAGAAGGGCGTGGCGGTGCACGTCGAGGACCACAGCGCCCAGACGTTGAGGGTGGCCGCGGAGACCTTCTGGCCGGAGATCGTCGAGCCCAGTGAGGAGAACTGCAGGAAGGAGTTCGCCTTGGTGGTGCCCGAGTCGTACGAACCGACCTTGATCTGGTTCTCGGCGGAGCGGTCGGCGCTGTAGTCGTTCTGCACGTACGTCGCCTCGCTCGCGGCGAGGACCGTCGTGGGGTCGACGGTGACCGGGTAGACCCGCTTCGGGTCGTCCAGCCAGTCGCGGTCGGCGGTCATCCGCAGCGCCGGTTCGCCGTCCACCGTGGTCAGCTCGTAGGAGACCCGCGGGGAGCGGACGCCCTCGCCGGAGCGCCGGTCGATGCGGGAGTCCTCCATATAGCCGTGCGGGACGGTGGCGGTCACCTTGCCGTCGGCGTCGGTGAACTCCACGTCCCCGTCCTTGGCGACGCGCGGCGTCAGGCCCTTCGCCTCCAGCGGGAAGACCCAGGAGCTGGCCGCGTCCGGCGAGTGCAGGACGAGGTTCTCCTTGAAGCCGTCGGCGATCGGGACGAGTTGCACGTCCGTCTCCGGCAGCACGTCGGCGTAGACGAGGGTGCCGTCCTCGGCCTCGGCCGCCGTGGCCTCGCGCGCGCCGCGCAGCGCGTACGACAGGGTCCGGCCGGCTCCGAAGTCGACGGAGGCCAGCTGCTCGTCGGCGGCGTTCGCGGCGAACGCGACGTCGAGGGAGTTGGCCTTCTGCTCGAACCGGCCGCCCTTGTCCTCGACCAGGCTGGTGTCGATGGGCTTCCAGGTGCCGTCGGCCGCCTTGAAGTTGGCGCGGCCGTTGTAGTGGCGGATCGTGGTGGAGCCGTCCGCGTTGACGTAGTAGTCCGACGTGGCCGTGGACTTCTTGGCGTCGCGCTTGCTGGTGTCGGCGTCGAAGCTCTTGGCCGTGCCCGGGGCCGCGCCGGTCGTGGCCTTCTCGGTCCCGTCGACGGGGCGCTCGTACGCATCGAGCTGCCCCTTGCCCTTGCCGGGCTTACGACCGACACCGCGGTCGGCGCTGGTGGCCGCGGTCGAGGCGCGGTGGCTCTTGCCGCGAGCGGTGCCGCCCTCCTGGTCCGGGGTGTTCGCCGAGGGGGACTCGGAGGCCCATTCCCACAGACCGGACAGCGACAGCTCGGGCATTTTCACAGCCGGCAGCGTGGCCCCGGCGGCCGCCGCCGTTTCGGTGGTGAGCACGAACGTGAACGAGACAAGGACAGAAAGCGCCGTAGCCCTCGCTCTGCGCCTGCCGGCACGACCCGGCGGGAAGAAGCGAGGGCCGTGGACCCAGCGAACGCGCATGGGCAAGCCTTTACTTGAGAAGCTTACAAAGCTTCGAAAGCTTGCACTTTGGAGTCACATAAGTGCCACATAAGGTCGACGTCGTTAGCTGATCTTTATCGGTCCGACCCCACCATCTGCCTGTACGTCACCTTTCGGCCATCTGCACAGCCTGCCGGATCGATTCCGCCACCGTCTCCTTGACGCTTCCGTCAGGCTTCGCGACGGTGACGTTTCCGGCGTGGACCGCCTTCGTGCCCGACGTGCCGTCCACCACGACGAAGCGCACATCGGGGTTCTTCCCGGCGGCGGCCCGCGTGACCTGAACCTGCGAGGTGCCGACCGCCAGGACGACTTCGCACTGACGCTGGATCAGACTGTTGAAGAACGGCCGGACGTTGTCCACCGACTGCGGCCCCGTGACCGGCACGTAGTTGACCCGGGCCCGGGTCTCCAGGGACGCCTTCTGCATCCCCTCCCACACGGAAGCGGCAGGCGTGCCCGGCGCGATGCCCTTCTCTCCCGTCAGCAGGCACGCGTCAACCTCCGTGTACTGGCGCGCACGCGGATCAGGGGGCCCGTCCTGCCCGCCGGTGAGAAGCCACGCGCCCAGCACCCCGAGCACGACGACGACAGCCGCACCGCCCGCGGCCCAGCCCCTGCGGCCCCGCAGCGCACCCGCCGTCGCGGCCATCACACGGGCGACGGCGGCCTTGCGCGCGGGCTTGCCGGCCGGCCCCTTCTTGCTGTCGCGTTTGTTCCCGCGCCAGGTACGCCGGAGTTTCATCGCGGCCGGCTCTCGGACGATCTGCGCAGCAGGCAGTGCAGGGTGGCACCGACCGTGGCGACGAACAGCAGCAGCACATCGGCGGCGTACTGCAGGCCATGGGTCTCCACCGGGGTGAGCAGCGTCTGGGCCACCCACGCCACGTTGACCGCGGTGAAGACCACCGCCGCCAGCCAGTCGGCGCGCGTACCCCGCCGGACGGCCAACACCAGCGACGGTACCGCCGCCAGCATCCCCAGCGTCAGCACCGGTACGGCCGCCAGTGCCGTCCTGGGGAGCAGCCCGGGCCCGGTGCCGGCTCCCGATCGAGCCGCGGGCGCGGCACCAACGTTGTGCTTCACGGCGGTCTACCTCTGCTTCTCGGGAGCGTGCGCATGTATGCACGAGATAAGGACGGCGGCCGTAGAGTACATCCCCCGCCGGACCTCATCGGCCCTGGGGCCCGGCGAGGCAGGGCCGAGCCGACGGTCCGCTCACAGCGGGTGCCGCATCCACACATTGGGCTCGACATACACCGCGTGGTCCCGCTCCGGCTCGCACCGCACCGGTGCCAGGGCGCCGGGCACCTCGATGTCGCCCGCGGTGTCGAAGGGCAGGCCGGTCCAGCGGCGCCATTGTTCCAGTGAGCCGGCGATGGTCATGGAGGCCGGGGCGATGGAGTCGATGGTGGCGCCGGCGCGGGCGTGGACGCGCAGCCACGGGTCGTGGGGCAGGCCGTCGGGGCGTACGCGGCGGGCGTACTCCTCGATGGGGGTGTGCGGTTCGAGATGCTTGGCGTTGGGGCGGACCGGGGCGACGACCTCGCTGAAGCCGTGGGTGCGGGCGTTGTCGCGCATCGCGGAGAGCATCCGGGCGGACAGGCCGCTGCCCTGGGCGTGCGGGGCGATGACGACGGAGATGGCGCTGACCGTGTCGGGCGGGGTGCCGCGGCGCAGGTCGGCGAAGGCCCACACCAGCACTTCGTCCCAGCCTCGCGCGGGCAGTCGGCCACGGCCCTCGGCGGCGAGGGCGAAGGGCACGCTGTAGGCGTGGGCGACGACCTCGCCCCGCTCGTCCTCGGCGAACAGCGCGTACTCCGGAAACTCGTACGGGATCCGGCCGTAGTGGGCGTTGCCCACGGGGTCCTGGGTCGTGAACTCCGGCCACGTGTCCGGCATTTCCTCGACCCGGTCGAGCATCTCGGGGCGGTCGGCGAGGCTCGATACCTTCAGCTCCATGCCGGCCACCGTAGGCACGGGGCGGCGGCACCGGGAAGCGGTTTTCGGCGCACCGCTCGGCGCTTGGGCCGGGAGGCGGGGAGGGCGCAGGGCGGGGTCACCCTCCGCACTGCCGCAGCATCGTCTCCTTGTCGGCGGCGGTCACCGGAAGTTCGTACTTGAGCGACACCTGGGCGAAGCGCACCGCGTACGAGCAGCGGATCCGCTTGTTCGGGGGCAGCCAGGACGCGGGGCCGGAGTCACCCTTGGAGCTGTTGGTGGGGCCGTCGACCGGTATGAGGTTGAGGGGATCGTTGGCGATGTCCTGGCGTTTGCCCTTCGGCCAGCGGGAGGCGCCCATCTGCCAGTCGTACGACAGCGGCATGACGTGGTCGATCTGGACGCTCGTGGCACGGGACTTGGCCCAGTCGATCGTCCGGCCCGTGTACGGGTCGTGCAGGGTCATGGAGGTCACGACGCAGTCCGAGCCGGAGCGGAAGCGGATGTCCTCGCCGTCGCGCTGGAGGAGGTCGTTGCGGGTGTCGCAGCCGTTGCGGGCGAACGGGATGCCGCCCGGGGCCGAGTCCATCCACGCGTAGCCGAACTCGTCGCGGTCGTAGCCCGTCTTCGGGCCCCGGCCCTTCGTCGTCACCTTCTCGATGAGGGCTCGCGCCTCGGCCCGGTCGGCGTCCGAGGTGAGCGGCGCGAGCCCCGGCTCGGTGCCGTCGGGGTTGTCCAGGGGGCTCACGGCGCGACCGGAACCCGTGGCGGGGACGGAGCCGGTGGGCTCGCTGTCCACGGGTAGGTCGACGTTCTCGCACCCCGCCAGTACCAGCACCATGCCGAGCATCGCCGCGGCGCTCGCCGCCCCGCCCCTCAGACGCATCACGATGCGCCCCTCCCTTTGTCGCCCGCTCCGCCCCGCACAGGCGGTTTTTCCCTGGTAAGCCGTCGGGCACACGGTAGCGACCCGGCGCACCGTGGCATCCAAGAGGTCCAGACCACAACGGACTCAGGCGCGCATACCTCATAACTCGGGCGTATCGTCGGTGGTGAGTCGCCCCTGGAAGGAGCTCTGGATGGGCATCTTCGACAGGTTCAAGAACCGCCACGCGCAGGACAAGGCCGGCAACAGGTCCGACGCCGCGGAACGGAAGGTCAACGAGAAGACGGGCAACAAGTACGAGAGCCAGGTCGACGACGCGCAGCAGCGGATGGAACGCGATCTCGGCATGGACCGCGACCTCGGCAGGGACCGCGGCAGGCCCGATCAGCCCTGAGGCCCGATCAGCCGTATGGCCCGTTGAGCCGTAAGGCCCGAGCCCCACGAGGGCCACTCGATCCGAGAACAGAGGCCGCCCGCGGACACCGAGACCGTCTCCCGCGGGCGGCTTCGCACTGCCGGGGCCGCACGAAGCCCCGGGGCGGCCCTTGACCTCAAGTGCGGTTGAGGTCCCAGAGTGATCCGCATGACCACCGAAACCGCGGACATCGCGGACATCAAGGCCGCCCAAGAAGCCGACCGCAAGGCCATCGAGCAGGTCGTCGCCACCGTCGAACGCACCCAGCGCGCCAAGGACCCCGACGGCTTCCTCGCCCTCTTCCACCCCGACGCCCTGTGGACGACCGGCCACGGCAAGGTCCTCATCGGCTTCGACGCGATCGCCGAGTTCACCCGCGCCGTGCTGCCCGCCGCCACCTGGGACGGCGAGGTCACCTACGAGGTCGTCCACACGCAGTTCCTGCGCCCCGACGTGGCGGCCGTCAAGGTCCGGCAGGTCTACCACTCCCCGGACGGCGACCGCGACACCGAGGGCGCACCGCTTTACGTCATGACCAGGCAGGACGACGGAAGGTGGCTCTTGCACGCCTGCCAGAACACCGAGGTGCGGGTCGACGCGTAGCCGGACCGGTCACCGGTCACCGGTCACCGGTCACGACCCGAGAATCGACGCCAGGAACTCCCCGACCCACCCCAGCAACTCCCGCCCGACGAGCGGCTTCCCGCCCACCTTCGCGGTCTTCGGACGCGGCACCAGCACCTGGTGCGCCGCCGACTTGATGACGGTGCCCGGGTACAGGCGCTTGAGCCTGAGCTCCTGCGACTCCCGCAACTCCACCGGCGCGAAGCGGATGTTGTTGCCCTGCAGGACGATCTCGCCGACGCCACACGCGCGTGCCAGCATGCGCAGTCCCGCCACCAGCAGGAGGTTCTCGACCGGTTCCGGCAACTTGCCGTAGCGGTCGACGAGTTCCTCGCGTACGGCCTTGATGTCCTCCTCCGTGTTGGCGGAGGCGATGGAGCGGTAGGCCTGCAACCGGAGCCGCTCGCCGGGCGCGTAGTCGTGCGGGACATGCGCGTCGACGGGGAGCTCGATCTTGACCTCCAGCGGCGGCTCCTCCTCGACGCCGCCCTCCAGGGACGCCCGGTAGTCCGCGACCGCCTCGCCGACCATCCGGACGTACAGGTCGAAGCCGACGCCCGCGATGTGGCCGGACTGCTCGCCGCCCAGCAGGTTGCCGGCGCCTCGGATCTCCAGGTCCTTCATGGCGACGTACATGCCGGCGCCCATCTCCGTGTGCTGGGCGATGGTCGCCAGGCGCTCGTGGGCCGTCTCCGTGAGGGGCTTCTCCGGGGGGTACAGGAAGTAGGCGTAGCCGCGCTCCCTGCCTCGCCCGACCCGGCCGCGCAGCTGGTGCAGCTGGGACAGGCCGAAGTTGTCGCCGCGCTCCACGATCAGGGTGTTGGCGTTGGAGATGTCGATGCCGGACTCGACGATCGTGGTCGAGACGAGCACGTCGAACTTCTTCTCCCAGAAGTCGACGACGACCTGCTCCAGCGCCCCCTCCGACATCTGGCCGTGGGCGGTGGCGATCCGCGCCTCGGGGACGATCTCGCGCAGGCGCGCGGCCGCCCGGTCGATCGACTCGACCCGGTTGTGGATGTAGAAGACCTGGCCCTCGCGCAGCAGTTCGCGGCGGATCGCGGCGCCGATCTGCTTCTCCTCGTACGGGCCGACGAAGGTCAGGACGGGGTGCCGCTCCTCGGGCGGGGTCGTGATCGTCGACATCTCGCGGATGCCGGTGACCGCCATCTCCAGGGTTCTGGGGATCGGGGTCGCGGACATCGTCAGGACGTCGACGTTGGCGCGCAGCTTCTTCAGCTGTTCCTTGTGCTCGACGCCGAAGCGCTGCTCCTCGTCGACGATGACCAGGCCCAGGTCCTTGAACTTGGTCTCCGACGAGAACAGCCGGTGGGTGCCGATGACGATGTCCACCGAGCCGTCCTTCAGGCCCTCCAGGACCGCCTTCGCCTCGGTGTCGCTCTGGAAGCGGGACAGCGCCCGGGTGTTCACCGGGAACTGCGAGTAGCGCTCGGAGAACGTCCCGAAGTGCTGCTGCACCAGCAGGGTCGTCGGCACCAGCACCGCCACCTGCTTGCCGTCCTGTACGGCCTTGAAGGCGGCCCGGACCGCGATCTCCGTCTTGCCGTAGCCGACGTCGCCGCAGATCAGGCGGTCCATCGGGACCGACTTCTCCATGTCCTCCTTGACCTCGGCGATGGTCGTCAGCTGGTCGGGGGTCTCCGCGTACGGGAAGGCGTCCTCCAGCTCGCGCTGCCAGGGGGTGTCCGGGCCGAAGGTGTGCCCCGGGGCCGCCATGCGCGCGCTGTACAGCTTGATCAGGTCGGCCGCGATCTCCTTGACGGCCTTCTTGGCCCGCGCCTTGGTCTTGGTCCAGTCGGCGCCGCCCAGGCGGTGCAGGGTGGGGGCCTCGCCACCGACGTACTTGGTGATCTGCTCCAACTGGTCGGTGGGGATGTACAGGCGGTCGCCGGGCTGGCCGCGCTTGGCGGGGGCGTACTCGACGACGAGGTACTCGCGCGTGGCGCCCTGGACGGTGCGCTGCACCATCTCGATGTAGCGGCCGACGCCGTGCTGCTCGTGGACGATGTAGTCGCCCGTCTCCAGGGTGAGCGGGTCGATGGTCTTGCGGCGGCGGGCCGGCATGCGGGCGCCGTCCTTGCCGGCGGCCTTCTGCCCGGACAGGTCGGTCTCGGTCAGGACGGCCAGCTTGAGTACGGGGTCCACGAAGCCGTAGTCGATCGAGCCGCAGGCGACATGGACGACCGCCGGGGCGATCTCCCCGAGGTCCGCCGCCAGGCGCGCCGCCACGCCCTCACCGCCGAGCACCTCGACCGTGCGGGCCGCCGGGCCGTGGGCCTCGGTCACGAAGACGGTGCGCCAGCCGTCGGCGAGCCAGCCCTTGGTGTCGGCGAGGGCCTTCGCGGTGTCGCCGCGGTAGGACTCGGGGGCGTGCATGCCGAGCTTGAGGGTGTCTGCGTCGAGCGTCTCGTCGGCCGCGAACGGCGAGACCGACCACCACATCATGTCCAGCTCGCGCGCCCGGTCCCGGACGTCCGCGATGGACCACAGGGAGGCCGCGCCGACGTCGATGGGCGCCTCGCCGCCGCCGGCCGTGGCGGCCCAGGACGCCTGGAGGAACTCCTGCGAGGTGGCCACGAGGTCGGCGGCACGCGTGCGTACCCGTTCCGGGTCGCATACGACGGCCATGGCGTCCTTGGGCAGGACGTCGAGGAGCAGCTCCATGTCGTCGACGAGGACGGGGGCGAGGGACTCCATGCCCTCGACGGCGATGCCCTCGGCGATCTTGCCGAGCAGTTCGCCGAGCTCGGGGTGCGCTTCGGCGAGGGCACGCGCGCGTGCACGTACGTCGTCGGTGAGGAGGAGCTCGCGGCAGGGCGGGGCCCACAGGCCGTGCTCGGCGACTTCGAGGGAGCGCTGGTCGGCGACCTTGAAGTAGCGGATCTCCTCGACGTCGTCGCCCCAGAACTCGATGCGCAGGGGGTGCTCTTCGGTGGGCGGGAAGACGTCCAGGATGCCGCCTCGTACGGCGAACTCGCCGCGCTTCTCGACGAGCTCCACGCGCGCGTACGCGGCGGCGGCGAGGGCTTCGACGATCTCGTTCAGGTCGGCGGTCTGCCCCGTGCGCAGGGCCACCGGTTCAAGGTCGCCGAGGCCCTTGACCTGCGGCTGGAGGACCGAGCGGATGGGGGCGACGACGACGGAGACCGGGCCCGTCTCGGGGTCGTCGGGGCGGGGGTGGGCGAGGCGGCGGAGGACCGCGAGGCGGCGGCCGACGGTGTCGCTGCGGGGGCTGAGGCGCTCGTGCGGGAGGGTCTCCCAGGACGGGTACTCCACGACGCCCTCCGGGGGGAGGAGGGAGCGCAGGGCTGCCGCCAGGTCCTCGGCCTCGCGGCCCGTCGCCGTCACCGCGAGGACCGGGCGGTCGGTCTCACGGGCCAGGGCGGCGATCGCGAACGGGCGGGCCGCCGGGGGGCCGACCAGGTCGACGTGCATGCGGTTGCCGTCTGCGGCCGCCGTGATCGCTTCCGCGAGGGCGGTGTCCTTGACTACGGCGTCGAGCAGACCGTGCAGGCTCATTCGGGGGCGCTTTCGTCCGGGGTGGGCAACACGAAGGGCCCGACGCGTGTGACGGGCCGGGGGCCTCCAGCGTACGTCGCTGCGCGGGCGGGTGCCGGGCCTGTGGATAACGTCCGTTCTCTGGTGGCCGGCGTTGACGTGACGTCGTGCAGGGGCTCCGCGCCTGCGACCCCCCTGGGGCTGCCGCACCAGACCCCGCTTCGGCCCTGAAGGGGGCTCGTCCTCAACCACCGGACGGGCTGAAATGCCCGGGCCGGCCGCGGAAGGCACGGGTGGCCACAGGCTCCGAACCCCGCACCGCGTATGGTCCCCCCATGCCCACCCCCGCCACCTCCGCGACGCCGAACACGTCCTCGGACCCGCACATACCGGCGCCCGCCGGGCGTCCCGAAGGGGACGCGCGGCCCGATCCCGGTCGGCGGGACCCCTGGCTGCTCGCCGCCGCGCTCTTCGTCGGCTATGCGATCGTCTCCGTCGGCCGTTACCGGCATCTGGGGCAGCGGTCGTGGGATCTCGGGATCTTCGAGCAGGTCATCCGGTCGTACGCGCATCTTCAGGCGCCGATAGCCGACCTCAAGGGGCCCGGGTTCAACATCCTGGGCGATCACTTCAGCCCGGTGACGGCCCTGCTCGCGCCGTTCTACCGGGTGTTTCCCTCCCCGGTCACCCTGCTCGTCGCGCAGGCCGCGCTGTTCGCGCTGTCCGCCGTCCCCGTCACCCGGGCCGCGGCCCGGCTGCTGGGTCGGCCGCGTGGGCTTGCGATCGGGCTGTCGTACGGGCTGTCGTGGGGGCTTCAGCAGGCCGTCGACTTCGACTTCCACGAGATCTGCTTCGCCGTGCCGCTCATCGCCTTCAGCCTCGAAGCGCTGCTCGCACGGCGGTGGCGGGCCGCTCTGCTCTGGGCGATCCCGCTCGTCGTGGTGAAGGAAGATCTGGGGTTCACCCTGACGGCCATCGCGCTGGTCGTCGCCTGGCGGGCCCGCCAGGACTCGCCGCGCGCGTCCCGGTACGCGATCGGCGTCGCCGTCTTCGGCGTGGTGGCCGTCGCGGCCACCCTCCTGCTGGTCATACCGAGCTTCAACTCCGCCGGGACCTACGACTACTGGAACAAGGTGAGCGAGTCGTCGGGCGGCGGCGGGCCCTTCGACGGCCTCGACACCAAGCTCCGTACGCTGTGCTGGCTCCTCATACCGACCACCGGGCTGCTCGCCCTGCGGTCCCCGATCCTGCTCGTCGCCCTGCCCACCATCGGCTGGCGTTTCGTCTCCTCCTACTCGCAGTACTGGGGGACGGACTGGCACTACAGCGCCGTCCTGATGCCCGTCGTGGCCCTCGCGCTCGTCGACGCCCTCGACACTTCCCGGCACAGCACGCGCGCGTGGCTGCGGTCGTACGTCCATCACCTGCCCGCCGCCGTCGCGGCCGCCTCACTCGCGCTGACCACCTCGCTGCCGCTCGCCGCGCTGACCGAGAGCGAGATCTACCGCAAGCCCGCGCGCGTGACGGCCGTCGAGCGGCTCCTCGCCCAAGTGCCCGACAACGCCTCCGTCGAGGCGAACATCGCTCCGATCAGCCGGCTCACCTCGCGCTGCCGCGTCTTCTGGGTCAGCACTACGCGCGGTATCAACCCCGACTTCATCGCCCTCGACAACTCGCGCAAGCGCTATCGCGACGTCGAGGCCTACGCCGAGGCCCTGCACCCCGACGCCCGGTACACCGTCAAGGGCACCGCCTACGGAGTCGTACTGCTGGCGCGGCAGAGCGGACCGGGGCACAGCGGGCAATGACCGTGGGCCCGGTCCGGAGGGTGAAACCTCCGGACCGGGCCCGTCTCCCCCGCAACCCCCGTGTGCGGTGGCTCTTCGGTCGGCTGTTCGGTCGGCTATTCGGTCGCGATCGCGTTCAGTACGTTCATCCGGCCCGCCCTGAACGCCGGCACCAGTGCCGCGAACAGGCCCACGAACGCCGAGCCGATGAAGACCCCGGTGATCGTCGGCCACGGGATGTCGAGGACGTTCAGGCCCTCCAGAGCCAGCAGCTTCTGCGCGGTCGCGCCCCAGCCCATCCCGAGCCCGAGGCCCAGCAGGGCGCCGAACAGGGCGATCACCACCGACTCCATGCGGATCATGCGGCGCAGCTGGCGGCGGGAGAGGCCGATGGCGCGCATCAGGCCGATCTCGCGGGTGCGTTCCACCACCGACAGGGCCAGGGTGTTCACCACGCCCAGGACCGCCACGATGATCGCCAGGGCGAGCAGGCCGTAGACCATGTTCAGGAGCTGGCCCATCTGGTCCTTGAGCTCCTGCTTGTAGTCGGTCTGGTCGCGGACCGGGTACTGCGGGTAGTCGTGCAGCGACTTCTTCAGGGCCGCGTACGCCGCCTCCTCCTGGCCGTCCTTCGCCTTGCCGAACAGCATCTCGGTCTGCGGGATCCGGTCGGCGGGCAGGTACTCGCGCAGCGTCTCGATGCTGATGTAGCGCGCGCCCTGGTCGAAGGAGGTGTCGTCGTCCGTGATGGCCGCGACCTTCAGCTTCGCCGTCCGGCCGCCCTCGAAGGCGACGGTGAGGGTGTCGCCGACGTGCACACCGTGCTCGGTGGCGTAGTCGGAGCCGACCGACATGGCGTCCTTGCCGTAGGCGGCGGACAGGGTGCCCTCCGTGGTCGTACGGCGGAGGTCCTCGGCGTACGTCGGGTCGGCGGCGGTGAGCCCGCTGTCGTCGGTCTTGCCGTCCGGCGAGGTCAGTGTGGCGTCGACCGCCTTGGAGCGGGTGACATGCTCCAGGCCCGGCGTCCGCTGCATCGCCTTCTCGGCGTTCGCCACGATCTCCTGCTGCCCGCTCATCACGATGAAGTCCGCGCCCACCGACTTGTCGAGCTCACTCGTCGCCGAGGCGACCAGCGAGGAGCCGACCACCGACAGGCAGGCCACCAGGGCGAGGCCGATCATCAGGGCGGCGCCGGTGGCGCCGGTACGGCGCGGGTTGCGCAGGGCGTTGCGCTCGGCCATGCGGCCCACGGGCCCGAAGGCGCGCAGCAGCACCGCGCTGATCACCCGGACCACCCCGCCGGCGAGCAGCGGGCCGATGACCACGAAGCCGATCAGGGTCAGCACCACGCCGCCGCCCAGCACCAGCGCACCGTCGCTCGCCTTGTCGGCCGTGGCGGCCAGGTAGAGGGCGAAGGCGCCCGCGCCGGTCAGGACCAGCCCGATCAGGCCGCGCACCCAGCCGGCCTTGCCGTCGGCCGGCGTACCGGCGTCGCGCAGGGCGGCCATCGGGGAGACCTTGCCGGCTCGGCGGGCCGGGAGGTAGGCGGCGAGGACCGTGACCACGACGCCCAGGAGCAGGCCGACCACCGGGGTCGTCGCCTTCACCGTCAGGTCGTCGGTGGACAGGTTCATGCCGGCCATCGACATGAGCTTCATCAGGCCGATCGCGATGCCGACACCGGCCCCCACACCGAGCACGGATCCGACGAAGCCCAGCAGCAGCGCCTCCACCAGCACGGACCGGTTGACCTGCCGGCGCGAGGAGCCGATCGCCCGCATGAGGCCGATCTCGCGGGTGCGCTGGGCGACCAGCATCGAGAAGGTGTTGATGATCAGGAAGATGCCGACCAGGAACGCGATCCCCGCGAAGCCGAGCATGGCGTACTTCATGACGTTCATGAACTCGCCGACGTCCTTGCGGTTCTCGTCGGCGTTCTCCTTGGCCGTCTGGATCTTGTACGCGCCGGACGTGCCGTTCAGGGCGTCGGCGACGTTCCGCTTGAGCTGCGCGTCGCTGACGCCGTCCGCCGCGGTGACGGAGACCTGCGTGAAGCGGCCGGTGGCGCCGAGCAGGGTGCGCTGGGCGGTGGCGGTGTCGAAGTAGACGACGGCCGCGCCCGGGTTGGTGACCTTCCAGGAGGCGATGCCGGCGATCCGCGCGCGGATGTCGCCGGTGGCGGCGATGGTGCGCAGTTCGTCGCCGAGCTTCAGGTCGTGCTTGTCGGCGGTGTCCGCGTCGACCATGACCTCGGTGGGCCCGCGCGGGGCATGCCCGGAGGTGATCTCCATGGACCTCAGGTCGTTGGCCGTCCAGTTGCCGGCGAACGTGGGCGCGCCCGTGCTGGACCCCATGTTCTTGTTCTCGGAGTTGACGACGGTCACGCTCGTCGAGGCGACCGCGCCCTCCGCCTTCTTCACGCCGTCGACGGCGGCGACCTGCTCGACGGTGGAGGCGGGCAGCGAGCTGGGCCGGCCCGTTCCACCGCCGTCGTCCTCGTCCTTGGCGTCCTTGGGACTGACGGTGACGTCGGAGGAGGTGACGGCGAAGAGCTTGTCGAAGGTGGTGTTCATCGTGTCGGTGAACACCAGCGTCCCGCACACGAAGGCGACGGACAGGAGCACCGCCACGGCCGACAGCGCCATGCGCCCCTTGTGCGCGAAGAAGTTGCGCAGCGAGGTCTTCACGACGGTCATGACGTGCGCCCCCGGGCGTCGAAGTCCTTCATGCGGTCCAGGACGGCGTCGGCGGTCGGCTTGTACATCTCGTCGACGATGCGTCCGTCGGCGAGGTACAGCACCCGGTCCGCGTACGAGGCGGCGACCGGGTCGTGCGTGACCATCACGATGGTCTGCCCGAGCTCGTCGACGGACCTGCGCAGGAAGCCGAGCACCTCGGCACCCGCGCGCGAGTCGAGGTTTCCGGTCGGCTCGTCACCGAAGATGATCTCCGGCCGCGCGGCCAGGGCACGGGCGACGGCGACACGCTGCTGCTGGCCGCCGGAGAGCTGGGTGGGCCGGTGCTTGAGCCGGTCGGAGAGTCCCACCGTGTCGACCACGCGCCCGAGCCACTGCCGGTCCGGCTTACGGCCCGCTATGTCCATGGGGAGTGTGATGTTCTCCAGGGCGTTGAGCGTCGGCAGCAGGTTGTACGCCTGGAAGATGAAGCCGATCCGGTCCCGGCGCAGCTGTGTGAGCTTCTTGTCCTTCAGCCCGGTGATCTCGGTCTCGTCGAGATAGATCTTGCCGCCGGTGACGGTGTCGAGCCCGGCGAGGCAGTGCATGAGGGTGGACTTGCCGGACCCCGAGGGGCCCATGATCGCGGTGAACTGCCCACGCGCGATGTCCACATCCACATGGTCGAGGGCGACGACACGGGTCTCCCCCGACCCGTACGCCTTGACGACCTGCCGCGCCCGCGCGGCAACGGCCGTACGCCCTCCAGTGCCCCCGTGCCTGGGAATGGTTACAGCCGATGTCACGGTATGTCTCCTAAGTCGGTCAGCAGGTGAGTCACGAAGACCGCTACGACGGTCAGTGATTCGGTCCGGCGACGGTCCAGTAATGCGGTACGACGCTCAGTCTCGTGGCGGGAACGGGTACGGCGCGCTGGTGCCCGGCCCCGTCTTGTGCGGGGGAAAACCCCACCCCCGCCGGTTCGGTCAGCCGCCCCCCAGCGGCGTAAAGCCAGGTTAAGGACGGCCCCCGCCGCGTCTCGTCCTCCCGCGGTACCAACCCTCCCCGAGACCTGGTGCGGAGGAACCCCTAGGGGCAGTCCACCCTTCGGGGGAGCGCGCCTCGGGGTCGCCTCCACCCTCGGACGCATCCAGGCTGCACCCTCCCGCGACGTCAGGGTCAAGTGGGAAGCTGTTCGCGGCATATAGATGCAAGGGGAATGCATAGGGAATGCATCAGGAGAGGAACCCGGTGGGCAGTACGAGACCCGCGACGCGCGACCCCGCACAGCGCACCGGAACCGACAGACGCGGGGCCGTGGTCGCGGCTCTGATGCTCGCGATGGCGCTGGCCGCGCTCGACGCCACCATCGTCTCCACGGCCGTACCGCAGATCGTCGGCGACCTCGGCGGCTTCTCGGTCTTCTCCTGGCTGTTCTCCGGATATCTACTGGCCGTGACCGTGACCCTCCCGGTCTACGGCAAGCTCTCCGACACCTTCGGCCGCAAGCCGGTGCTGATCGCGGGCGCGGCGCTGTTCCTGCTGGGGTCGCTGCTGTGCGCGGTGGCCTGGAACATGGCGGCGCTGATCGCGTTCCGGATCGTGCAGGGCCTGGGCGGCGGGGCCCTTCAGGGCACGGTCCAGACGCTGGCCGCCGATCTGTACCCGCTGGAGGAACGCCCGAAGATCCAGTCCAAGTTGTCCACGGTGTGGGCGGTGTCGGCGGTGGCCGGCCCGGGGTTGGGCGGGGTCCTGGCGGCGTACGCGGACTGGCGCTGGATCTTCCTGATCAACCTGCCGATCGGGGCGGTGGCGTTGTGGCTGATCGCGCGTCACCTGCACGAGCCGGCCCGCGAAACGACGGGTACGCGTGCGCGTGTCGACTGGGCGGGCGCGTTGGCGGTGTTCGCGTGCGGGGGTGTGCTGCTGACGGCGCTGGTGCAGGGCGGGGTGGCGTGGCCGTGGCTGTCGGGGCCGTCGATCGCCTTGTTCGGTACGGGACTTGCGCTGGCGGCGGTCGTGGTGTGGGTGGAGCGCCGGGCGGCCGAGCCGATCATCCCGGGCTGGGTGTGGCGGCGCCGGACGATCGCGGCGGTGAACCTGGCGCTGGGCGCGCTGGGGTTGCTGATGGTGGCGCCGACGGTGTTCCTGCCCACCTACGCCCAGTCGGTCCTCGGCCTGGCTCCGGTGGCGGCCGGATTCGTGCTGTCGGTCTGGACGTTGAGCTGGCCGGTGTCGGCGGCGTTCAGTCAGCACGTGTACCGCAGGATCGGCTTCCGGAACACGGCGATGCTGGGGATCGGATCGGCTTCGCTGATCCTGCTGGCGTTCCTGTTCCTGCCGTATCCCGGGGAGGCCTGGCAGCCGACGCTGCTGATGCTGTTGCTGGGGGCGGCGCTGGGCCTGTTCCAACTGCCGCTGATCGTGGGCGTGCAGTCGACGGTGGGGTGGTCGGAGCGGGGTACGACGACGGCGTCCGTCCTGTTCTGCCGGCAGACGGGCCAGACGGTGGGCGCGGCCCTCTTCGGCGCGGTGGCGAACGGGGTACTGGCGTCGCGGCTGGGCGGCGCGAGCGACCTGGACTCGGTGACGCGGGCCCTGGATTCCGACGGCGGGGCACCGGAGGCCACCAGGCGGGCCGTCGCCGAGGCGGTGCACGCGGTGTACCTGGGGGCGTCGTGCGCGGCGGCGCTGGCCTTCCTGGTGCTGTTGCTGCTGGCGCCGAGGCGGTTTCCGGTCCTCAAGGAAGACCTCAACGAAGACCTCGAAAAAGCCCTCAAGGAAGACGGACGCTGACCTCGGGGTTGGCCGGCGACGGCCCGTCGAGCGGCGGCTGCGGAACGCCCTTCAAGTGCAGGTCGAAGAACGCGGCGACGTACACGCGCGTGAGAGCCTGCGAACGCTCATAGGGAAGCGGGGCGGTGTCCGGGATGCCGGCCAGTTCCGCGAGGAGCGGTACGTCGGTGAAGGAGCCGTGGTCGGCTCCGGCGACGGTCAGCCAGCGCTTCCAGCCGTCCAGGTGGGGCCAGCCCTGGACCCACTTCTCGTCCGCGTGCCTCTCCTTCGTCCCGAACATCAGGAAGGGACGCCCGTCGAGCCCGTCGTCCGGGACGGGCGCGAAGAAGGTGCCGTCCATGTTCACACCGGCCCGCACGCGCGCGTCCCCGGCCATCGTCGTGGCGGCGGCGTTGCCGCCGATGGAGTGCCCGGCCATGCCGATCCGCTTCGCGTCGATCACGCGCGCGTACCGCCACGCGGGGTGACGTCCGGTCAGCCGGTCGAGCACGAAGGAGACGTCCTCGGCCCGGCTCTCGGCGATGGCCGCCAGTCCGCCCTGAGGGAGCTTGTCGCAGATGGCACAGGGCAGGGTCCGCCCGTCGGGGAGGGTCGTACCGGCGTTCTCATACGGGTGGTCGACCAGCGCGACGACGTATCCGCGACTGGCGAGGTCCTCGGCGAGACCGGTGAGCGTGGCGCGCGGGAGGGTGAAACCGGGCGAGAGCACGACCAGCGGGAATCTGCCGTGCGCCGGGCGCGCGTCGGGGTGCGCCCAGGTACGGACACCGCCGATCACCTCGGGCGGGACGGTGACGTCCGGGGCGCGCAGCTGAATCAGGAGGCGGGCCTCCTCGGTGGTCATGTACGGGGCGGTCGGGCCTTCGGTTCCGGGCCGTGCGGGGTAGTACATCGAGACCATCAACTGCCGCGGGCCGGCGGACGGCACCCAGGGGTCGGGGCGGTCGCCGTCGACGAGGTGGACGGTGCCGCGCCCTACGGTGTGGGGTCCGGTGGGGCGGGGCAGTTGGGCCGACCCGACCGTGGACGAAGGGTTCGCGGGGGTGGCGGAGGCGGACCCCGCTGCGGCGATCGGCAGGGTCAGGGCCGGTCCGAGCGCGAGCACGGCGGACGCCGTGAACGCCAATAAGCGTGATCTGTTCATGCGGAGGACGCTAGGGCGCGGACCCGTGACCGGCGTCACCCTGGAGTCCCCTGTCCGGCAGGCCACGTCGTACCGCAGACGTACGGATCTACCCTGTCCCCATGCTGACCCTGGAGCGCCTACGCGCCGACCACGCGGACGCCCTGCTGGCCTTCGAGCGGGAGAACCGCGAGTACTTCGCCCGGTCGATCCCGGACCGTGGAGACGCCTATTTCGACCCTGCCGGGTTCGCCGCCCGGCACGAGGCACTGCTGGCCGAACAGGACGCCGGGATCTGCCACTTCCACGTCGTGCTGGACGCCGACGGGCACCTCGTCGGCCGGGTCAACCTGATCGACGTCGAGGACGGTTCCGCCGAACTCGGCTACCGCGTCGGCGAATTCGCGGCCGGCAAGGGCGTCGCCACCTCGGCGGTGGCACAGGTGTGCCGGGTGGCGGGTACGGCGTACGGGCTGACGTCCCTGGTCGCCGTCACCCACCTGGACAACCTCGCCTCCCGGACCGTGCTGGAGCGAAACTCCTTCACCGTCGTGGAAGACGTCACCGTGGACGGCCGGCCCGCGGTCCGCTACCGCCGCTCGCATCTCGGGCACTGACGGTCTGCGTCAGCGCCGGGGCCTGTCCGGTGGTCCCGCCGGACAGGCCCCGGCCACAGGCCCCTTGGCCCCTGCCCCTTGGCCCTTGGCCCTTGGCCCCGAGGAGGGCTCAGCGCTTGAGCGTGAAGGTGAAGTCGCCGGAGAGCCTGCCGCTCAGCCGGACTGTCGAGACGAGCTTCCCCTCCGTGATCGCTCTCTCGACCTCGGCCCGTGAAAGACCACAGCCTTCAGCGATCAGCCGTACCGGCCGGACGGGAATCCGCGCCGCGAAGCGGACCGAGACGTCGATCACCTCGCGATCCAGGTGATCCGATCCGCCGGTGTCGAGACGCCAGGCGCCCGCCCAGTCGAGGGCGATGCGATTACGGCGCCGCACGACCGGGTCCTGGAGCAACTCGGCCGTCAGGCCGAGGTCGTTGTCATGCAGCCGGTCCAGCAGCTCAGGTCGTACGGAGCGCACATGCACCCGCTCCAGGACCGTGAGCTTTGCCGTTTCCCCGCAAGCGGTGCAGAGGACGAGGAGCCAGGCGTCGATGAGCTTGTGGTGTGCGTTGACGCGAAATTTGCCGCTTGCCCGGAAACGCTCGGACGCGCACGTGTGGCAACGGCGCAGAACGATCGGCAGGCAGGTGGGCGCGACGACCCAGGTTGTGAGCACAGAAGTACACCGGTTTCAGTGAGAAGTCCGCAGCAAAAAGAAGCGCGGCGCACATGCGCGACGCGCGACGAATCAGCGCTCGGGAGGTCTCACACGGTGTACAACGGCACGCCCTTCACCAGACGACTGGAGGCGGCAGCACGGTAATGGCGAACGGCCGTGCTGCTCCACCGGTTTTCGTGTGAGGGTGCTGTCATGACCCACGCAACACGACGCACCCTCCGTGGATTTGCGGAGACCTTGGTCCACCTGGGCATAGCGACGGACGAACAAGCCGCGACCGGCCTGGCGAAGGCCGCCGGGATCGGCATGGACCTCGACGAGGAGTTCCAGCACACCAACGAACTGACCTTCCTCGTCGGCGAATGCGGCCTCGGCTTCCAAATGCCCGAGAAGGTGCTGGGCGATCTCGAGGACGGGTACGAGGAGCTGCTGCTCGACGCGGCGGCGTGCTCGGGCGGCTCGGTGGTCGTCGATGACGTGGAGCTGGTGAAGGACGAGGACGGGGACGAGTACCTGCACTTCCGGCGCAATGGCCGGTCGATCTGGCACCCGGCGGAACACTTCTCCGACAGCACCCGCTACATGGACTGGAACGCCGCCTTCGACGCCATCGGCGACCTCGTGCCCGGCAACGACGATCCACGGGGCTTCCACCAGCTGGACGAGGAGTCCTGCGACGCCTGGTGGCTGCTGTTGACGCCCGAACAGGCCGCGGGGCTCGAGGAGTTCGGCCTGCCGATGCCGGTGCGGCTCGGCAACTGGGTGCGCGACCAAGTACCCACCGCGGAGCCCGAGACGCTCGCCTGGTACGTGGAGGACGACCGCCTGCACGCGAGCGAGGAGTCCCGTCAGCGTCTTGACGCGTGGCTGGCTTCCATGGACACCGCCCTGGACCGGTGGCGAACGGCCCACCTGCCGGCCGCTTTCCCCTTCGACTACTCGCTCGACTCGCTCTCGGAACTGGAACGGCTCGTACTGGACCGCTTCGACAGCCTTGCCTCCCTGGAGGCGGCGGCCGCAGACGAGTTCTTCGAGGGCGCGGTCCGGTACGTCGGAGAGACCTCGCTGCGGCTGTGGCCGTGCCGCTGGACGTACCGGCACTCCGACGACGCCTCGTCGGTGTTCACCGACGAGCCGCTGATCCGTTCCAATGCCCCGGACGGCTTCGCGGGGCAGTTCTCTCCCGCCTACGTACTGCGGACCCTCGTCAGAACCCGCACCTCCGAGGACATGCGCGAGCGCATGGAAGGAGTCGGCGAAGCGGTCGACAGCTACCACAAGGCGCTACGCTCCCGCGCCCGCTGAGGCCCCTGGGGGACAGCCCCAGCCCCTCAGCTGCTTCAAAGGTCTGAGTTAACGCGGGTAACACCCCAGGTCAGGCACGGTTTGACGTAGTAAGCGCCTACCGACCGCTCAGTTTGGTGAAAACCGCACGCATTCCCGGTACTCCGAAGTAACGTGCGTGGCTCGCCCGCCCCCCACCTCCCTGCGGTCCGCCGCACCGGACCCGAGCCATGCAAGGAGCAAAGGGATGTCCTCCCCGCACGACCCCTACGACCCCTACGACCGGTACGACCGGTACGCCCCGCCCTCGCCCACCTACCCCTGGCAGCCCCCCGCCCCACCGCAGCCACCGGCACCCCCTCGACACCGAACCCCCGACCACCCACCCCTCGGCCACCACAGCGACCTGCGCATCCTGCGCACCGCCTACCGCTGGCAGCGGCGCGTCGCGACGCTCACCGCGCTCGGGTACTTCACCCTCTTCCTGATCCTGTCCGCCTTCGCACCCGGGTTCATGACGAGCACGGTCACCGACGGGCTGCCCGCCGGCCTGCTGCTCGCGCTGCTCCAACTGCCCGTCACCTGGCTGGCGATAGCCCTGTACGAGCACACCGCCCGCCGTTACGTCGACCCGCTCGCGGACCGCATCCGCAAGGAGGCCGCCGTGGAAGCCAAGCGTGAGTCGGCGAAGAGGGGGACGGGACGATGACGGACTTCAGCGGAGACGCCCAGGCGATGTCGCTGGTCGCCTTCTGTGCCGTGGCCACCATCACGCTGCTGCTGTGCGTGATGACGGGCCCGGACCGCGACGACCTCGACGAGTTCTACACGGGCTACAGCTCCCTGTCCCCCATGCGCAACGGCCTGGCGATCGCCGGCGACTACATCAGCGCGGCGACCGTACTGGGCACGACCGGCGTGGTCGCGCTGTGCGGCTACGACGGGATCGTGCTGGCGTTGAGCACGGCCCTGTCGCTCATGCTCCTGATGTTCCTGCTGGCCGAACCCCTGCGCAACGCGGGCCGGTTCACCATGGGCGACGCGCTGGCGCGCCGTATGCCGGGGCGCGGCGTGCGCATCGCGGCGTGCGTGGTGACGCTGGCCGCGCTGGTGCCGCTGATGCTGGTGCAGCTGGCGGGGACCGGGCAGTTGCTGGCGTTCATCCTCGGGTTCTCGGGCGACTCGTTGAAGACCGGGTGCATCGTCGGCCTCGGCGTGCTGATGATCAGCTACGCGGCGATCGGCGGGATGAAGGGCACGGCCCTCATCCAGATCCTGAAGATGGTGATGCTGCTCGGATCGGGCGCCGTCGTCGCCGTACTGGTGCTGGCACGGTTCGACTGGAATCCGGGCGCGTTGTTCAGCGCGGCGGCCGAGCGGAGCGGGGTCGGCCCGGCGTTCCTGGAGTCGGGGCTGCAGTTCGCGGGCGGCCCGCACCCCCGCCTGGACATGATCAGCGCGCAGTTCGCGGTCGTCCTCGGCGGTGCCTGTCTGCCGCACATCACCATGCGCATGTACACGGCGTCGGGCGTGCGTCAGGTGCGGCGCTCGATGTCCTGGGCGGTGTCCAGCGTGGCGCTGTTCGTGCTGATGATCACGGTGATCGGCTTCGGTGCGACGGCGCTGATCGGGCGTGAGGCGATCCTCGGGGCGGACCCGCAGGGCAACACGGCCTATCTGCTGGGCTCCAGGGCCGCCTTCGGCGCCGACGTCTCCACCGCGGAGACCCTGCTCTTCACGACGGTCACCACGGCCATCTTCCTGACCGTGCTCGCCTCGGTCGCCGGCATGATCCTCGCCTGCGCGAACTCCCTCGCCCATGACGTGTTCGCCGTCCGGGTACGGGAGCTGTCCGGCCGCCGCGAGATGACGCTGGCGCGGCTGTCGGCGCTGGCCGTGGGGGTCCCGGCGATCGTGCTGGCGACGATGGTCCAGCACCGCAGCCTGCAGCCGCTGGTGACCCTGTCCTTCTCCCTGGGCGCCTCGGCCATCGCCCCGGCGCTCGTCTACAGCCTGTTCTGGCGCCGGTACACGCGGGCCGGTCTGCTGTGGACGCTGATCGGCGGCTCGGTGGTCGTGCTCGTACTGATGCCGGGGACCAATCTGGTCTCCGGATCACCGGTTTCGGCCTTCCCCGACGCCGACTTCAACTGGTTCCCGTTCACGACTCCCGGGCTGGTGTCGATTCCGGCCGGGTTCCTCTTCGGGTGGCTCGGGACGGTCCTGTCCGGACGGGGGAAGTCGGAGGAACAGCGGCGGCAGTACGAGGCCGTGGAGGGGTGGATTCTGGCGGGGGCGGTACGCAGGGGGAACTGACCGCCGGGTGAATGACCGCGAGGGAACTGACGACCGGTGACCTGACGGCCGGTGAGCTGACCGCCGGTGAGCTCACCCGGACACGGCGCCCCGCCACCGGCGTCACTCACTCCAGCGCGGCCTGCCCCGTCAGCGCCGTCAGACTGACCCGCATCTGGCCGATGTGCGCCCGCACGTCGTCCCACATCTCCCCGTGCTCGCGCAGCACCCGTTCCGTCTCCCGGGCGATGGCATCCGCCCGCCGCCGGGCCTGCGCGAGCAGCTCCGTCGCGCGCGCCCGCGCCTCCTCCTGCAAGCGCTGCGTCGAGGCCTGCGCGTCCGCGAGCTCCTGCTCCGCATCGGACAGCGAGGCCTCGGCCCGCGCCATCCGCTCCTTCTCCGACGCCTCCAGCGCCGCCAGCCGCTCCTCGGCCTCCCGTTCGGCCTCGGTCCACCGCGCGGTGTGCTCCTTGTCCTGCTCGGTGAGCATCACGGCGGTGCGCTCCCGTACCTCGCGCAACGTGCCGAGCGCCTCCCCGCGCCCCTCCTTCACATCGCGCCGGGCGGTGACACGGATCTCGATCGCCTCGGCACGAGCGGCGAGCAACCGCTCATCGGCACGCTCCTCCGCGTCGGCGCGTACGGCGTCGGCGTACGCCTGTGCCGCGTCACGCACACTGTTCGCACGCTTCAGCGCCTCGTCGACCAGGGTCTGTGCCTCCTGCCGCGCACCTTCCCGCAAGGTCTCGGCCTCCTCCTGCACCAGCGCGAGGATCCGCCGCGCGCGCCCCCCGAGCGTCTCGTACGTCTGCGGGGCGAGCTGCGCCACCTCCTCCCGCAGCTGCTCCGCCTCCTCCTCCATCTCCCTGGCGAGCACGGTGAGGCGCGCGGCCCGCTCCCAGGCGGCGTCGCGGTCGCGGAAGAGGGCGTCGACGTAGGCGTCGACCTGTTCGGGACGGTAGCCACGCCCACGTACGACCACGAAGTCGTAGAGCGAGACCGGTGCGCCGCTCATCCTGGAACCCCTCTCCGTCAAACCAACGCGAAAATAATCATTTAGCGTCCATCTTGATGTATCAGATGGAATCGCCCATAACGCGACACTCCGCGCGCGGGGGCATGAGGTAGGCGCAGGGGCACGGCACAGGCGCAGAGACACAGAGGGGAGATATGGAGGCGCGGGGTGGGATTGCGCGGGGCGGAAGGCGCCGGGCGGGTGGCGCGGGGACGTAGGGGTGTGCGGGCGTGATGGGGCGGGGGCGTAAGGGGCGCGGGTGTGATGGCGTGCGCGGGTGATGGGCCGCGGGGCATTGACTCAGGGGTGCGCGGCGGGCGGACGTAATGGCGGACACGCGCATGCCGGCCCGCGGGCCATCGGCTCACGAACGCGGCATGCGGACGTGATGGCGGACACGCATGCCGACCCGCGAGGCAGGACGTGCGGCGCAGGCGGGGTGCGGCGGGCGCGCGTACCGGCCCGCGAGGCAATGACGCAGGGGTGCGCGGCGGGGGGACGTAATGGCGGACACGCATCCCGGCCCGCGAAGCAGGACGTGCGGCGCAGGCGGGGTGCGGCGGGCGCGCGTACCGGCCCGCGAGGCATTGACGCAGGGGTGCGCGGCGGGCGCGCGTACTGGCCCGCGAGGCATGACGCAGGGGTGCGCGGCGGGCGGACGTAATGGCGGGCACGCGCATGCCGGCCCGCGGGCCATCGGCTCACGAACGCGGCATGCGGACGTGATGGCGGACACGCATGCCCGCCCGCGCGGCAGGGCCTGCGGCGGGGGGCAGCGTGCGAGGGCATGTGAAAGGGCCGGACCCGGTCGGACAACCGAGGGTCGGCCCTTTCGTCACCCGCACGCCGCCGCCGTCAGCGGCAGCAGGGCGATGTCACCTCACGCCAAACAACCGGGGGGCGTCACAGCAACCCGTCCCACATCTGCTCCAGCAGCACCGACCACCAGCTCTCCGGCGAGCCGAGCGCCGCCGGGTCGAGGGCGGCGAGCTGGGCCTGGAAGTCGACGGTCCAACGGCCCGCCTGCTCCTGGTTCAGGCCGAAGCGAAGACGCCACATACGGCCGAGCAACGCCAGGCAGCGCTGGAACTCGGGCAGCCCGGTGTTCACGAACTGCGGCGGTACGGGCGCGCCGCCCGGCCCCGCCTCCACCGGCACGGCGACGATGTTCGCCGTCCCGTACTGCACACACAGCGCCCTGCCGAAGTCGCTGCCCATGACGAGGTACGAGCCCGCGTCCGACGCCGGCTGCACCCCGCGCTCGGCCGCCAGCTCCGCCAGCGTCGGAACGGGCCGCCCCGGCTGGGCCTGCGCCCAGAAGAACGGACCCATGTCCATCGGCAGCCCACCGACCACCAGGCTGTGTGCCACGACCGGCGGCACACCCTGCCGGGACACGGCGGCCTGCTCGAACCGGAAGAGCCCCGGCCCGAACGCCCCCGCCAGCTCCTGCGCCACGCCCTCCGGCGGAATCGGCGGCGCCGCCTGCACCTGCGGCAGCGGGGCGCGGACGGGCGCCGGCCGGGCGGGCCCGTCGGCCACCTGGTGCAACTCGCCCTGGTGGGCGAGCAGTTGCTGCATGCCCTGCTGCCGGCTCGCGTGATCCGTGCCGTACGGCGCGATGGACGTGATCCGCGCCTGCGGCCACTGCTCCCGGATCATCCGCGCGCAGTACGCACCCGGCAGCTCGCACGACTCCAACTCCGTGTGCAGCTCCAGCACCTGGTCCGGGGGCACGTTCATGCCACGCAGCTCATGGAAGATCTGCCACTCCGGGTGCGGCGTACCCGGCGCCGAACGCCGGATCAGCTGCTGCTCCGACCCGTCCTGGGCACGGTAGCGAAGGACGGCCTGGTAGCCGGGGCCGACGGTCGGCTGGCCGGCGGGCTGCTGGGGGTAGCCGTACGCCGGACGCTGCCCCGGGCCGGGCTGACCGGGCCCAGGCTGACCTGGCCCATGCTGACCCGGCCCAGGCTGACCAGGAGGCGGCGGAACCGCACCCGGCGGCATCGGCGGCTGGGGGGCACCGGGCGGCATACCCGGAGCACCTGGCGCCACGCCGGGGGCGCCCGGAGCCATACCGGGAGCCCCGGGAGCCCCGGGAGCGCCGGGAGCGCCGGGAGGCTGAGGCACGCCAGGGCCCTGCGGCGGCTGCGGGACGCCAGGCGCCGGCGGAGGCGGAGGCACACCGGGGCCGCCCACCGGGGGCCCCGCCAACACGGTCTCCGCATGGTGAACGGCACCGCGCGCATCGCCGGAGGAGCCCGGGGCGCCGTTTCCACCCGGCATGCCCGGGGCACCGGGAGGCTGCGGGGCGCCCGGCGGCTGCGGGGCACCGGGAGTTCCAGGTGCAGCCGGGGCACCGGGAGGGCCGGGAGGCTGCGGGGCGCCCGGCATGCCCGGGGCGCCCGGGGGCGGCGGAGGCCCGCCCATCTGCCCCGGGTCGGCCAGCACCGTGGCGGCATGATGCACGCCGCCCGAAGGAGTCCCGCCGGGCATGCCGGGCGCGCCGACGGCACCCGGCCCCTGCGGAGCCCCCGGCCCGGCAGCACCCTCAGGACCATCGGCCCCCAACGCCGAAACCAGCTGCGTCGGAACGTACCCACCCGCCGGCGCACCCGGCGTACCCGGAGCGGCCGGCATACCCGGCGCGGCCGGAGGAGGCGCCGTACCCCCCACACCCGCACCCGGCACCCCCGGCGCACCCGGCGGCGGAGGCGGCGTCGCCCCACCCCGCGCACGAGGAGGCGCCGCCTTGCTCGTCGCGGCATCCGCGATGTCCCCGGCGTTCGGCCCGAGCGGCTGCCCGGGCCCGCCCGGAGCCTGCGGCGCACCGGCACCCTGCGGATAGCCGTACGAAGGCGCACCCGGCGGAGGCGGAGGGATCGCCCCCGGCTGGGCCGTACCCGGCGCCCCCGCACCCTGCGGATACCCGTACGAAGACCCACCCGGCACCGGCGGAGGCGTGCCGCCCTGCCGCGCACCACCCTGGCTGCCCTGAACACCCGGCTCGTCGACCGCCGGTTCGACCGCCGTCGGCGGGAGCTGGCTGCCGCCCGACATCAGCGCCGTCTTGGCGTCCGGCGGCGCGGTGTCGTCACCGCTCAACGGCGGCGCGAACACCGTCTCCGGCAACGGCACGGAACGGTCCTCACCGGCATCGCCGTTGGTGTCCGTCCCGGCCCAAGGAGTCGCCCCGTCAGGCACACCGGGCATCCCCGGCCCACCGGCAGCCCCAGACACCCCAGCCGCACCGCCGGCCGAGCCCACACCCGCAGTCACACCCACACCGGCACCGGCACCGGCACCACCATCGGTGTCCGAACCCGACTGCCCGTCCCGCCGATCCGAGACACCCAGCCTGTCCGCCGCCTCCTGCAACCACTCCGGCGGAGTCAGCAGGAACGACGTCTGGTTCAGATCCATCCGAGCCGGGGCGGCCGGCGCCGGATCCGGAACCGCGTCGGGACGGCCGTACTCCTCCTCGTACCGGCGAATCACCTCACCCACCGGCAGCGAAGGCCACAACGTGGCCTCACCACTGTCCCGGGCGATCACCAGCCGCAGCGCACCCCCATCCGAACGCGGACCGTCCGCACGGTCCTCGCCCCACACCACGAACCCGAGCTCGAACTCCCGCACCCGCACGTCACGATGCTGGTACGACGGCACATCCCCGTTGATCCACTCTTCCGCGCGCTCCTGCGCCTGTGCGAACGTCACCATCGCGAAGCTCACTCCCCCACAGCCGCGGCAGCCACGGGCACCGCATGCGCGAACCCACCGTCCACCATCAGATTCGCGACCGTCTCCAACTCCGGCGGAGAACCCGCCAGTCGGGACAGAAACGCGTCGAAGTCCTCACCGCACGGCACCAACAACCGCTCCACCCGCTCGGCCGGCGACCACGACGGATCCACGTCCCGCGCGTCGTCGTACGCGCAGAACCACACCGAACCGAGCCGCTCGCCCTTCACCTTCACGGTCAGCAACCCGCCCTGGACGAACCCGACGCCCAAGTAGTCCTTGGTCAGATGGTCCCGCAGACACTTGTTGACGTAGACCAGGTCATTGACCGCCGCCTCGTCCCGCACCGTGAAGAACGGCTGGTCCACCAGCAGCCCCAACTCCGCGTCCAGAGCCGTCCCCACCGGCGCACAACCCCCCGCCGCCTTCAGAAACGACCGATACGCACCCGGCAGCCGATACCCGAGATCCTCCTCGACCCCCAGCACCTGCGACTCCGTCACCGCCACACCCGACTTCGGCAACCCGAAGTGCGCCGGCCGCGTCTCCTGCAACGGCCGCGTCCCCCGCTTGTTCTGGTCCACCGTCGACGTGGCGATCCCACCGTGATGCCGCAGCAGCGCCTTCACCTCGACCGGCACCAACTCCAGCCGCCGCGAACCCACCACGTGATGCCACGTCCAGCCGTGCGGCGTCGCCACCGCCGGAATCGTGTCCCACAGATCGTGCCCCGACGCCGCCAACGCCGCGTTCGCCGACACATAGTCCGTCAACCGCAACTCGTCGACACCGAAACCCTCCGGCGGCTCCGCGATCTCCGCCGCCGCCCGCGCATACGGCGAGAAGTCGGGGTAACCACGCTCGTCCACCCGTACTCCTCTCGGGTGACGGGCCGCCCGAACCGGATCCGGGAAATGCACGACCTGCCCGGCGTAGGCCGCGTTCGGCGGCGCGGCTTGCTGCCCGAGCCGACCTGTCGTCATGGCGGTTGCCCCCTGCGGCGTTCTGATACCGACCCGCCATGACCACACTCGGTCACAACGCCCCGGTATCTGCTGTCTCGTCTGCCTCCACGCGTCACCGCATGGAAAGCGGTGCCGACAGCCTAAGCGGTACGACGACACCGGTCACCGGCACCGGGCACGACCCCCTCCGCTTCCGTGACCAGCCGTCACCCCGCCGTGACAGCCCGCCCAAACCCGGGCGTGTCGCACGGCCCCAGCTTCCGCACCCGCCACGCCTTTTGGCACTCTGTGACGTCCGAGAGCATGCCCGGGGGATGCTCGGGAGGGGATGATGAACATGAACGCGACGCAGACAGGCCCACACTCAGCGAGTTCCGGCGACCCCCGCATCGGCTGGAGCGCCGCCGAAACACCCCACGCGCCGACCCTCCGTCACCGCCGCGACGGCATACTCCCGACCGTCGCCGCCGCCCTCTCCGTCCGCGGCGCCACCCTCACCGGCACCGCCGCCCGCGGCGACCAACCCCCACCACTGCACCACCTCGTCCAGGACTTCCTCGACACCCTCACCAGCTCGGAACGCGACCGCTTCACCGGCCGCTGCGCCGAGACCATCCTCATCTCCCGGCACCTCGCCGCCGCCGACGAGGCCCGCAGCAAACGCGCCGCCCGCAAACCCATGACCAACGGCGAAGCCCGCAAAGCCCTCAAACAGGCCAAACTCACCGCCCGCCGCATCCGCGAGGACGGCGACCCCCTGCACGGCAGCTTCGCCGCACCCTGCCGCGCCTGCACCGCCCTCAGCGCCCACTTCGGCGTCCACATCGTCGACCCGACACCGACCGGCAACTGACCCCACCCACCCCCACCCTCACGCGCTCCCGCACCACGCACCACGCACATCACACGGACGAGAACAAAGGGCCGATGCAAGCCGACCGCACCTCAACCACCCGCTTCCCCGTCCCCGTCGACGCCACCCTGCGCGCCGCCGGCTGGCAACCCGGACGCTGGGACATCAAACAGGCCGAATACTGGGCCGACACCCTCCGCGACCACACCTCACCCGCCGGTCACCGCCACGCCGTCTTCCCCGCCGCCGTAGAAGCCTGGGCCGAATTCGGCGGACTCCACCTCACCCCCACCGGCCCCGGCCGCCAGGTCGCCCCCGCCCACATCCACTTCGACCCACTCCACGGCCTCCACATGGCCCGCACCCTCGGCGACCTCGGCCGCGCCCTCGACACCAAGGTCTGCCCCCTCGGCGCCGAAACCGACACCCGGGCCCTCCTCGCCATCGACACCGAAGGCCGCATCTACGCCCTCGACCACACCGGCGACTGGTACCTCGGCCCCGACATCGACCAAGCCCTCGCCGGCCTCGTCTCAGGCATAGAGCCCGCCCGCCTGACCGCCGGCTGAACCCGGGGACAACGAAGAGCGCCTACGCCGCCGGAATCACCGCCGACACCCGAAAACCCCCCGCATCCGTCGGCCCGGACACAAACACCCCGCCCAGCCCCACGACCCGCTCCTTCATCCCCACCAGCCCATTGCCCCCCGACGGCAACCGCGCCGACGACGCCGACGACACCTCCGGCGGCGGCTCGTTCTCCACCTGCATCGCGATCTCCGACACCCGATGCGCGAGCCGCACATGCGTCTTCGCCCCCGCCGCATGCTTGTGGACGTTCGTCAACGCCTCCTGCACCACCCGAAACGCCGTCTGCTCCACCTCCGGCGCATACGACCGCGACTCCCCCTCCACGGACAGATCCACCACCATCCCCGCAGCCGCCGACTGCCCGATCAACTCATCCAACTCGGACAGACAAGGCCCCTCGGCACCACCCTCGTCCCCACCGCCGCCCATCTCCCGATCAGCGGCCGCGGCAGCGGCAGCCCCCACAGCGGCAAGCGGTACGACAACCCGCTGAACCTTCTCCGCACTGCCACTGCGCAGCACACCGAGCATCTCCCGCAACTCGGTCAACGCCTGCCGCCCCATGTCCCCCACGAGCGCGGCATTCCGCACGACCTTCTCAGGATCCTTCCGAGCCACGGCCTGCAACGCGGCGGCATGCACCACCATCAAGCTCACCCGATGCGCGACCACGTCATGCATCTCCCGCGCGATCCGAGTCCGCTCCTCGTTCCGCGCCCACTCGGCCCGCTCCTCCGCCCGCTCCGCGAGCAACTGAAGCTCCCGCTCAAGACTGTCGGCCCGCTCCCGCAGACTCTCCATCAACCGCCGCCGAGCCCCCACATACAGCCCCAGCAGCAGAGGAGGCGCGGTCACCCCGAGAGCCGTCGTGAGCGAGGCAAGCGGCACAACCCAGTCCCCGAACGTCAGATCCCCACTGTCCACCCCCTGCCGCACCCACACGAACGTCACGATCAGCATCCCGACGAACGACATCCCCGCCAGCGAGGCGATGATCCGCCGCGGCAGCTCGGAAGCGGCGAGGGTGTACAGCCCGACGATGCCCATCAGGAACCCCATCTGGGCGGGCATGACGGCAATGGACACGAGCACCACAGCAATGGGCCACCGCCGCCGCAACACCAGCACCGACCCGGCCAGCACCCCGAACACAACCCCCGCGGCCTCCGGAATCCCGGCATCCCGCGCGAACCGAACCCCCTCGCCCCCGCACTCCAGCGCCGACACCACGGCCAGACTCACGTCCAGCACCGCACTGCGCACCCTGCCCCACCACCACGGCCCCGCCCCCGGTGGCGGCGCCTCTGTGTGGGCTTCCCCCGTCGTGGTCATGCCTCCAGCCTACGGGCGCCCCGGCCCGGTTTTCCGGTGAGTTTTGTGGACTGGCCTACACCACAGCACGTAACCGAACGGAAGCGAAACCACCCGATATCCCTCGAACTGCTGAATCGCTCACCGTTCGACCCCGGAACCGATCATTCCGGCCGGACGGTATGCCTATGGCACATCCACAGGGCAAATACGCCAACTTCGAGGGGCTGCGGGAGCAGGCGGTGGCACTGCGGCGCGCGGGACTCAGCCGACGACAGATCCGCGACCGGCTGCACGTCGACAACAACGACATCCTCAACCGGCTCCTGGAGGGCGAGCCGGCACCGGAATGGACGAAGCGACCGAACGCGAAGGACGACCTGAGGGACAGGGCGAGAGAGCTGCGGCTCCAGGGCTGGACGTATGACCAGATCCAGGTGGAGCTGGGATGCTCGAAGAGCTCGGTGTCGCTCTGGGTGCGGGATCTCCCGAAGCCGGAGCGCAAGCGCACCCCCGAGCAGGCGGCAGAGATCGCGCGACGAGGCTGGGAAGCGAAGCTCCGCATCCGCGACGAGGAGCGGCAGCACACAAAGGAGACCGCCAAGCGGGCGGTCGGCAAGCTGTCGCCGCGGGAACTGTTCCTGGTAGGCGTGAGCCTGTACTGGGCCGAGGGCGGGAAGGACAAGCCGTACGACCGCCGCGAGAACGTCGCCTTCGTCAACAGCGACCCCGGCATGATCGAGGTCTTCCTCGCCTGGCTGGACCTCCTCGAAGTCGAGCGTGAGCGCCTCCGCTTCGCCGTAATGATTCACGAGACCGCGGACGTCGCCGGAGCCGAGCAGTACTGGGCCGACTTCGTCGGCGCCGACCGCTCCGCGTTCAACAAGACGACCATCAAGAGGCACAACCCGAAGACCGTGCGCAAGAACGTCGGCGATTCCTACCGGGGTTGCCTCGTGATCAAAGTGCTGAAAGGTGCCGACCTGTACCGTCGCATCGAGGGCTCCTGGTACGGCATAGTGTTGTCCGTGCGCGAAGCCGATCAATCAAATCGGGCATAGTGCGCAATTGATCCCGGATCGTCTAAGGGCAGGACAAACGGTTTTGGTCCGTTGAATGAGGGTTCGAATCCTTCTCCGGGAGCTCACAGCACAAACCCTTGGTTCGGGCCCTGACAGCCAAGTCAGGGCCCGCTCCCATGTCCCTCACGAAACGCCCCGGTATCCTGCGGATGTCACCCCACCCCCTCCACAGCCGAAGGGCATCCCGTGAGCGCCATTCGCCCGGCAGCCGTCGTCGTTCTCGCAGCGGGTGAGGGCACCCGTATGAAGTCGGCCACACCCAAGGTCCTGCACGAGCTCTGCGGACGCAGCCTCGTGGGTCATGTGCTCGCCGCCGCACGCGAGTTGCAGCCCGAGAATCTGGTCGTGGTCGTCGGGCACGCGCGCGAGAAGGTCACCGCGCATCTCGGCGAGATCGACCCCGGCGTACGCACCGCCGTGCAGGCTGAGCAGAACGGCACCGGGCATGCCGTACGGATGGCCCTGGAGGAGCTCGGCGGCGCGGTGGACGGGACCGTGGTCGTCGTGTGCGGCGACACTCCCCTCCTCACCGGCGAGACGCTGACGCACCTCGCCGCCACCCACTCCGCCGACGGCAACGCGGTCACGGTGCTGACCGCCGAGGTCCCGGACGCGACCGGGTACGGGCGGATCGTGCGTGACGCTGCCTCCGGGGCGGTCACGGCGATCGTCGAGCACAAGGACGCGACCGAGTCGCAGCGGGCGATCCGGGAGATCAACTCGGGTGTGTTCGCGTTCGACGGGCAGTTGCTCGCGGACGCCCTCGGGAAGGTGCGTACGGACAACAGTCAGGGCGAGGAGTACCTCACCGACGTGCTCGGGATTCTCCGCGAGGCCGGTCACCGTGTCGGTGCCTCCGTTGCCGCCGATCATCGGGAGATCGCCGGGATCAACAACCGTGTGCAGCTCGCCGAGGCCCGGCGGATTCTGAACGACCGGCTGTTGACCCGCGCCATGCTGGACGGCGTCACCGTGGTCGACCCCGCCACCACCTGGGTCGACGTCACCGTCACTTTCGAGCAGGACGCCATCGTGCACCCGGGCACCCAGCTGCAGGGTTCCACCCACGTCGGTGAGGGTGCGGAGGTGGGTCCGAACAGCCGGCTCACGGACACGCGCGTCGATGCCGGTGCCCGCGTCGACAACACCGTGGCCTACAGCTCTCACGTCGGGCCGGGCGCGTCCGTGGGGCCGTACGCCTACCTCCGCCCGGGTACGCGGCTGGGTGCGAAGGGCAAGATCGGTACGTACGTGGAGACGAAGAACGCCTCGATCGGCGAGGGGACCAAGATCCCGCATCTGTCCTACGTCGGTGACGCGACGATCGGTGAGTACTCCAACATCGGTGCCGCGAGTGTCTTCGTGAACTATGACGGACAGGACAAACACCACACGACGGTCGGCTCGCACTGTCGTACCGGTTCGGACAACATGTTTGTGGCTCCTGTCACGATCGGGGACGGCGCGTACACCGCGGCGGGCTCTGTGATCACGAAGGATGTGCCGCCCGGTTCGTTGGCTGTGGCCCGCGGTCAGCAGCGGAATATCGAGGGTTGGGTGGCTCGTAAGCGCCCGGGTAGTGCGGCCGCGAAGGCGGCTGAGGCGGCGTCCCGTCCGGGGGAAAGCGAAGACTGACCGGAAACGGGTGCGTCGGACACGGCGTACCGTGATAAGTGCACATCCGCACCCCACCAGCTGAGACGGCTCGTCGCGCCCAGCGGCGTGGTCTCTCGACACCCAGCTGAGACACCTCTGAGGAGACAGTGCTGTGACCGGGATCAAGACGACCGGCGAGAAGAAGTTGATGTTCTTCTCCGGCCGCGCCCACCCCGAGCTTGCCGAGGAGGTCGCCCAGCAGTTGGGTGTCGGGGTTGTCCCGACGAAGGCCTTCGATTTCGCCAACGGTGAGATCTATGTCCGTTATCAGGAGTCGGCGCGTGGTGCGGACTGCTTTGTGATCCAGAGCCACACGGCTCCGATCAATCAGTGGATCATGGAGCAGTTGATCATGATCGACGCGCTGAAGCGTGCGTCGGCTCGCTCCATCACGGTGATCGTGCCGTTCTACGGTTACGCGCGGCAGGACAAGAAGCACCGTGGGCGTGAACCGATTTCGGCGCGTCTGATCGCGGATCTGATGAAGACGTCGGGTGCTGATCGGATCCTGACGGTGGATCTGCACACCGACCAGATCCAGGGCTTCTTCGACGGCCCTGTCGATCACCTCTTTGCCCTTCCTCTCCTCGCGGACTATGTGGGTGCGAAGGTCGACAAGGCGAAGTTGACGGTTGTCTCGCCGGATGCCGGGCGGGTTCGGGTGGCGGACCGCTGGTGTGACCGGCTGGGTGCTCCCCTTGCCATCGTGCACAAGCGGCGGGACAAGGATGTGGCGAACCAGGTGACCGTCCATGAGGTCGTGGGTGAGGTCAAGGGCCGGGTGTGTGTCCTGGTGGACGACATGATCGACACGGGTGGCACGATCTGTGCGGCTGCGGACGCGCTGTTCGCTCATGGTGCGGAGGACGTCATCGTGACGGCCACGCACGGTGTGCTGTCGGGTCCTGCCGCGGACCGGTTGAAGAACTCGCGGGTGAGTGAGTTCGTGTTCACGAACACGCTGCCGACGCCGGGTGAGCTGAGCCGGGATCTGGACAAGCTGACGGTGCTGTCGATCGCGCCGACGATCGCGAGTGCGGTGCGTGAGGTGTTCGAGGACGGTTCGGTGACGAGCCTGTTCGACGAGCAGTAGGGCGTGGCGCCTTTCGCTTGATCGATTTCTTTGCGGCCTTCCTTGCCGAGTAGACTGCTTCAGTTGCTCGGCGAGGGAGGCCGTACCGCTTCATTGGAAGTCGTACGGCGATCCGTTATCGACGCGCTCTTCGTAGCAGGCCGTTCGTGGCCGGGTGACCACGTCCGTTTCCAGCTTCTACGAGGAGTGATCATGTCCGAGGTCAAGATCTCCGCTGAGACCCGTACCGAGTTCGGTAAGGGTGCCGCCCGTCGTATCCGCCGTGACAGCAAGGTTCCCGGTGTTCTGTACGGTCGCGGTTCCGACCCGATCCACCTGACCCTCCCGGGCCACGACCTGCTGCTCGCGCTGCGTACGCCGAACGTCCTGATCTCGCTGGACATCGACGGCAAGACCAACGAGCTGGCGATCCCGAAGGCCGTGCAGCGTGACGCGATCAAGGGCTTCCTGGAGCACGTCGACCTGCAGCTGGTCAAGCGCGGCGAGCAGGTCAACGTCGAGATCTACGTCCACACCGAGGGCGAGCTGGCCCCGGGTGGCAACCTGCTGGAGCACGTCCTGAACGCGCTTCCGGTCGAGGCCGAGGCCACGCACATCCCCGAGTCGGTCACCGTCTCCATCGAGGGTCTGACGGCCGGCGACTCCGTCCTCGCCAAGGACATTCCCCTGCCGAAGGGCACCAAGCTGGCCGTCGAGGGTGACACGGTGGTCCTGCAGGTCCTGGCCGCGCAGGCCGAGGAGGCCGCGGAGGGCGAGGCCGGGGGCGAGGAAGTCGCCGAGGCCTGATCTTCGGCTCTGGCAGAGGCGTGATCCTCGGCTCTGTCATCGGTTTGTCAGCCGCTGTTCCCGATGGGGGGCAGCGGCTGGCGCGTATCAAGGAGATGGACGTGACGAGCGACCCGAGCGCCCCTTGGTTGATCGCCGGCCTCGGCAATCCGGGGCCCGATTACGCGATGAACCGGCACAACGTCGGGTTCATGGTGGCGGATCTGCTGGCTGGGCGGATCGGGGGGAAGTTCAAGCGGGCCGGTAAGGCTCAGGCGCAGGTCGTGGAGGGGCGGATCGGGCCGCCGGGGCCGTTGAACCGGCGGGTGATTGTGGTGAAGCCGATGTCGTACATGAATCTCTCTGGTGGTCCGGTGAACGCGCTGCGGGATTTCTACAAGGTGCCGGTGGGCAATATCGTCGCTGTTCATGACGAGTTGGACATCGACTACGGCATGTTGCGGTTGAAGCTGGGTGGCGGCGACAACGGGCACAACGGGTTGAAGTCGATGACGAAGGTGATGGGTTCGGATTATCACCGGGTGCGGTTCGGGATCGGGCGGCCTCCGGGTCGTATGCCGGTGGCGGACTTCGTGCTGAAGGATTTCGGGTCGGCGGAGCGCAAGGAGTTGGACTACTTCGTGGACCGGGCGGCGGATGCGGTGGAGTGTCTGGTGATCGAGGGGTTGGAGCGGGCGCAAAGCACGTACAACTCGTGACTTGTCCGCCCACTCCAACGGGCTGGGTTTGACCGGGCGTAGGGGCATGGCCAAGGATCGCGGCCATGCCTTCTGCCGTTGTTTCCAGTCAGGGCGCTGTGGCCGTGCTGCGGTTCGGGCGTTTCGCGGCGATGGGTACGGTCGCGGTGCTGATTCTGATCGCGGGTGTGTGGGCGTCGTGGGGTACGGCGCACCATGTGATGCTCACGAAGGGGCGGGAGAGCGGCACGATCGAGGTGTCGCGGTGTGGTGCGCACACGTGCAGTGGGCCGTACTCGCCGATCTCGTCGGGGTCGCAGCCGCGTAGGTCGGTGGTCATCGAGAAGAACGTGGCGGTGCGCGAGGGGCAGACGTACACCGTCGTGGTGAAGCCGGGGAGTGACGAGGTCGTTCGGTCCGGGCCGGCGGGTGTTCTGTACGCGTGGGTGCCGTTGGGTGGTGCGCTGTTGCTGGCGTCGGTCGTCGTCGCAGGTGGGCTGCGGCGGACGCGGGTGGCGTGGGTGATGGCGGGGTCGGGGATCGCGTTGTTGACGGCGGCGTTCGTGACGGTCTGAGGTTTGAGCCGTTCTTCATATCTGTGGAGGACGTGAGTGTTGTCTGTTCGTGATTGACCTGGGGTCAGTCCGGGCTGGATGCTGAGCCGCCCCCTCCACATCTTCCCGTTCCTTTCACGAAGATGGACTACTGCCTCATGCGAACCCTCTCCCGCGTCGGCGCTCTGTGCGCCGTCGCCGCGGCCGCTGTTTTCTCCGCGCCGGCCGCCGCCCATGCCACCGGTTCCGGTGACGACACGTACACCGTGCAGCTGCGGCAGGAGCTGCCGCGTACTTCGACCACCGACGACGGTGGTGCCCCGCAGGAGGGGCGGGATGAGTGCCCCGGTATTCCGGAGGGGCAGGACGGCTGGCACTTCGTGCTGCCCGGGAACTCCTCGGACTTCGTGAAGCTCACGGTCACGTTCGAGCCGGGCGGGCAGCAGGTGGTGACGGACTTCGGTCCGCCGTCCGACAAGCACGCCTACGTTGCCTCGCAGCCGGGCGCGGAGCTGACTTCCGCGGTGGCCGAGGTGCGCGGCGGCGATCTGGAGCTGTTCAACCTGTCGCACACCTGCCCCGCGACGGACGGCGGGACGCCCAGCGCGACGCCGACAGAGACGCCGTCGGAGACGCCGGGCACGCCGGATCCGACCAACGGCGGTGAGGAGACCACCCCCGCCGAGGAGCCGACGCAGGGTGAGTCCGCCGAGGCTTCCGAGGAAGCGGCTCCGGCTGTCTCCTCCTCGCCGTCCACGCAGGGAGGCGACGGCGAGGGCGACCTCGCGGAGACGGGCAACGGTGCGCCGGTGGGCCTGCTGTCGGCGGCCGCGGCCGTGCTGCTCGCCGGGGGCGGTTACCTGATGTTCCGTCGCCGTAAGGCCTGATCAGCGACACAACGGTGCCCCCGCTCTCGTACGAGGTACGAGAGCGGGGGCACCGTTGTGTGTGCGTCAGCCGGTGTTGCGCAGGCCGGCCGCCACGCCGTTGACGGTGAGGAGCAGGGCGCGGGCGAGCAGCGGGTCGGGTTCGGCGCCCGCGGCCGCGGCGTCGCGCTGGCGCTTGAGGAGGGCGACCTGGAGGTAGGAGATGGGGTCCAGGTAGGCGTCGCGGATGGCGAAGGTCTGCTTGAGGACCGGTGTGGCGTCGAGGAGTTCCTCCTCGCCGGTGATCTTCAGGACCTCGGAGACGGTGAGTTCGTGTTCGGTGCGGATGGTGTCGAAGACATGCTTGAGGTCGTCGGGGACGAGGGTGTCGACGTAGTGGGCGGCGATCCGCAGGTCGGTCTTGGCGAGCGTCATCTCGACGTTGGAGATGAAGTTGCGGAAGAAGTGCCACTGCTCGTGCATCTCGTCGAGCACGGTGTCCAGGCCCGCCTCGCGCAGTGCCTTCAGCCCCGATCCCACGCCGAACCAGCCGGGGACGATCTGCCGGGACTGGGTCCAGCCGAAGACCCATGGGATGGCGCGCAGTCCGTCGAGGGAGACGCCTGATCCGGGGCGGCGGGAGGGCCGCGAGCCGAGGTGCAGGTCGGCGAGCTGGTCCACGGGCGTGGACGCGAGGAAGTACGTCGGCAGGTCCGGGTCCTCGACGAGCTTGCGGTACGCGGCGTGCGCGGCGTCCGAGACGACGTCCATCGCGGCGTCCCAGCGGGCCAGCGCCTCGGTGGACTGGCGCGGGGCCGTGTGCAGGGCGGAGGCCTGGAGGGTGGCCGCGACGGTCAGTTCCAGGTTCTCGCGGGCCAGGGACGGCACGAGGTACTTGTCGGAGATGACCTCGCCCTGTTCGGTGACCTTGATCTCGCCTTCGAGGGTGCCCCAGGGCTGGGCGAGGATGGCGTCGTGGGAGGGGCCGCCGCCGCGGCCGACGGTGCCGCCGCGGCCGTGGAAGAGCCGCAGACGCACGCCGTACCGGTGCGCCACGTCACGCAGGCGCCGCTGCGCCCGGTGGATCTCCCACTGGCTGGTGGTGATGCCGCCGAACTTGGAGGAGTCGGAGTAGCCGAGCATGACCTCCTGGACGTCGCCGCGCAGGGCCACGAGCCTGCGGTACGACGGGTCGGAGAGCATGTCCTCCAGGATGGTGTCGGCGGCCTTGAGTTCGTCGGTGGTCTCCAGGAGCGGGACGATGCCGATCTTGGCCCAGCCGGCGTGCAGGTCGATGAGGCCGGCCTCGCGGGCGAGGACGGCGGCGGCGAAGACGTCGTCGGCGCCCTGGCACATGGAGATGATGTACGACTCGATGACCTCGGGTCCGAAGACGGCCAGGGCCCGCTTGACGGTCTGGAAGACGCCGAGGGTCTTCTCGCCGGCCGCATCGACGGGCGCCGGGGTGGGGGCGAGGGGCCTGCGCGAGCGGAGTTCCTTGGCGAGGAGCTTGGAGCGGTAGTCGCGGGGCATGTCGGCGTAGCGCCAGGACTCCTCGCCGAGGCGGTCGAAGAGCTGGCCGAGGGCGTGGTGGTGGGCGTCGGCGTGTTCGCGGACGTCCATGGTGGCGAGCTGGAGGCCGAACGCGGACAGGGTGCGGATGGTGCGGTCCATGCGGCCGTCGGCGAACAGGCCGCCTCGGTGTGCGCGCAGTGACGCTTGGATCAGCTTGAGGTCGTGCAGGAGCTCGCTGGTGCCGAGGTAGTCGCGGCCGGGCTCGTGCGGGATGTTCCTGGCCAGGCGGGTCTTGGTGTTCTCCAGCTTCTGCCGGATGCAGGTGGCCTTGAGCCGGTAGGGCTCCTCGGCGTTGAGGCGCTTGTAGCGGGGGCTGATCTCGGGGAGGGCTTCGAGGTCGGCCTGGAGGGACTCCAGGAGCTCCTCGGTGGCGCCGGTGTAGCGGATGGAGTTGGACAGGAAGCCGCGCAGCTCGTCGATCATCTCCAGGGCGTCGTTGATGCCGTGTTCGTGCTGGAGGATGAGGACGTCCCAGGTCACCTGGGGGGTGACGTTGGGGTTGCCGTCGCGGTCGCCGCCGATCCAGGTGCCGAAGGTCAGCGGGCGGGTGTCGTCGGGGAGCTTGTGGCCGACGCGCTCCAGTTCCGCGGTGAGGTCCTCCAGGACGTCGCCGACGGCGCCGGCGTGGAGTTCGTCGAGGTAGTAGATGGCGTTGCGGGCCTCGTCGGCGGGCTCGGGGCGTACGACGCGGAGCTCGTCCGTCTGCCATACGAGGTCGATGTTCTCGGCCAGTCGGGTGTCATGCCGGCGTCGGTCTCCGTCGAGGACGGGGGTCTCCAGGAGGGCTGCGATGCGCCGGAGCTTGTTGAGGACGGAGCGGCGGGCGGCCTCGGTGGGGTGGGCCGTGAAGACGGGGCGCACATTGAGGTGCTTGATCGTCTGGCGCAGGTGTTCGGCGTCGGCGTCCTTGAGGCGGTCGGCCGTTCGGGCGAGGAGGCCGCCCTCGGCGGCGCGCCGGGCGCGCAGCTCGCGGCCTCGGTGGACCTGCTCGGTGACGTTGGCCAGGTGGAAGTAGGTGGAGAAGGCGCGGACCAGCTTGGCCGCGGTGTCCAGCTCCGTGCCTCGCAGCAGCTCGGCTGCGGCCTCGCCGTCCTCGCGGGTGAGGCGGCGGACCTTCTCGACGAGTTCCAGCAGCTCGGGACCCTCCTGGCGGACGAGGGTCTCGCCGAGCAGGTCACCCAGTCGGCGGATGTCGGCTCGCAGCTCGGTGCTGGTGGTCGCCTGGGACACGGTCTGGTCGTCGGCACTGCTCACAGGTGCGGCTCCTTGCAGTGTTGAAGCTCGTCCGGGAGGGGAACCCGGGGCCGGGGACCGCGCGGCGGGGGCCGCATACGGCTCCTGGCATCCGGAAGAAATCAGAGCGGACCGCGCTGTCCGACCGACTCCAAGGATAGGTGTCCATGCGGACGCGCAGACTCTCGGGCTCTTGCCGCCGGGCGACGCACTGCCATACTTACGACGCCGTAGGTTACGGAACCGTAGGGACCGTTGTAACGGAACCTGGGAACAGTTCCCGAGAACCCCGGCACCTGTCTCAACCCTCGAAACCCCACAGGGGACGCCCATGACCACGAGCTCCGATGTGATCGAAGACGCCCCGAAGGCGAACGACGACACCATGACTTCCTCAGCCACGCTGGGCGGCGAGAAGAAGGGGTCGCTCGAGCAGTTCGCGCTCCTCCTCTTCATCGTCGTCCCGTTCCTGGCGCTCGCCGCCGCAGTGCCGCTGGCGTGGGGCTGGGGCGTGAGCTGGCTGGACCTCGGTCTGCTGGTCTTCTTCTACTTCTTCGCCTGCCATGGCGTCACGATCGGCTACCACCGCTACTTCACCCACGGTTCCTTCAAGGCGAAGCGTCCGCTGCGCATCGCGCTCGCCGTCGCGGGCTCGATGGCGGTGGAGGGCCCGCTGGTCCGCTGGGTCGCCGACCACCGCAAGCACCACAAGTTCTCCGACGCGGAGGGTGACCCGCACTCCCCGTGGCGTTACGGGGAGACCGTCCCGGCGCTGATGAAGGGCCTGTGGTGGGCACACATCGGATGGATGTTCGATGAGGAGCGGACGCCGCAGGAGAAGTACGCGCCGGATCTGATCAAGGACCGGGCGATCCGCACGATCTCCCGTCAGTTCATCTGGTGGACGGTGCTGTCGCTGGCCCTGCCGGCGCTGATCGGCGGTCTGGTGACGATGTCCTGGTGGGGCGCGTTCACGGGCTTCTTCTGGGGCTCGCTGGTCCGGGTGGCCCTGCTGCACCACGTCACCTGGTCGATCAACTCGATCTGCCACGCGGTGGGCAAGCGGCCGTTCAAGTCGCGTGACCGTTCGGGCAACGTGTGGTGGCTGGCGGTCCTGTCGTGCGGCGAATCCTGGCACAACCTGCACCATGCCGACCCGACCTCCGCGCGGCACGGTGTGGAGCGTGGGCAGATCGACTCCTCGGCGCGGATCATCCGCTGGTTCGAGATGCTCGGCTGGGCCTCCGACGTGCGCTGGCCGTCACGCTCGCGTATCGATTCGCGCCGGAACACCGAGGAAGGCGGCTCCCGGCGCGGGAAGGAACCCGCGAAGGCGGCATGATTGACGCCGTGGCGACCGACTCCAGCAGTACCCCCGGCAATGACAAGCAGCGGCGGACGCGCCGCACCCGGATGACCGGGGCGGAGCGCCGCCAGCAGCTGCTGGAGATCGGCCGCACCCTGTTCGCCGCGAAGGGCTTCGAGGGCACGTCGGTGGAGGAGATCGCGGCGAAGGCCGGGGTGTCCAAGCCGGTGGTGTACGAGCACTTCGGCGGCAAGGAGGGCCTGTACGCGGTCGTGGTGGACCGGGAGATGCGCCGTCTGCTGGACATGGTGACCAGCTCCCTGACGGCCGGCCACCCCCGGGAACTGTGCGAGCAGGCGGCTTTCGCGCTCCTGGACTACATCGAGGAGTACACGGACGGCTTCCGCATCCTGGTCCGTGACTCGCCCATCCCCCAGTCGACGGGTTCCTTCGCGTCTCTCATCTCGGACATCGCCACCCAGGTGGAGGACATCCTGGGCCGCGAGTTCAAGAGCCGCGGCTTCGACCCCAAGCTCGCCCCGCTGTACGCACAGGCCCTGGTCGGGATGGTCGCGCTGACCGGCCAGTGGTGGCTGGACGTCCGCCGTCCGAAGAAGGCGGAGGTGGCGGCCCATCTGGTGAACCTGGCCTGGCACGGGCTGGACGGGCTGGAGCCGAAGCCGCGGCTGATAGGGCACCGCAAGAGTTAGCCCCAAGAGCTAGCCCCTGAGGGTGTCCTTCCCCTTCTCCTTCGTCTGACGGGCGTTGCCCTTCCTCTTCTCGGTCTTGCCTTCGGCGGTCAGCTCCTCGTTGCCGACCGTGCGACCCACTGTTTCCTTGGCCTTGCCCTTGAGCTGTTCTTTCTTGCCCCTGACCTTCTCTTCCTTCGCCACGTCTCTCACTCCTCGCAAGGCTTGACGTCGTGGTCACTGAGCGGGTGACCCTCCGCCGCAGGGCTCAAACAGCGCTCCCAGACCTGAACCTCATGCACACAAGATGCACCTTGTGTCATCATGCGCTCCTGACTGAGATCCCGATCAGCGCGGCCCGTTCCCAGCTCGGCGACCTGGTCCGCCGCGCCGCCCACAGCCGCGAGACCATCGCCATCACCGACCACGGGCACGTGGCGGCGCTGCTCGTCTCACCGCAGGTGATAGAGGATCTCGAAGACGCCCTCGCCGTCGCGGACTATCAGCGGCGCAAGGCGGATGGGACGCTCGGCGAGGGCGGCATCCCGCACGAGGAAGTCGGACGCATGCTGGGGCTGCGCCCGTGACCTACCGCATCATCTGGGAACCGAGCGCCACGAACGCGGCCGTCCGGTTCCTCAAGGACGACCCGCCCGGGCTCGCTGCGGTCTACGAAGCAGTGGACAAACTCGCAGAGACACCGCGCCCCCTCAACTCCGTCGCCTACGGCGTCGACATCCGGCGCCTGCGCGTGGGCGACTACCGCGTCCTGTACGTCATCGACGACGAAGTGATCCACATCCTCGTCATCCATCTGGGCCGCACGTCCGGAACGCCACAGGCTCCAGGAACTCCAACCGGTTCCCCACGGGGTCGTACGAGTAGAACCGCTTGCGCCCCGGCAGGTTCTCGTCCCAGGTGACGACCGCTCTCCGGGCCGCCAGCCGGGCGGCCCGGGGTCGGCCTGCACGGGACCCGTCTGGAACCAGCAACCCCCTCGCACGGCGAGCACCGCCGGCTTGGGAATCTCCGTCATCCCGAGAACACCCACGTAGTACGTCCGCAGCCGTTCCTCCGAGCCGGGCGGGGCCGCGAGCAGGACGTGGTCGACGGCGGTGATCATCACGCCTCCTGGTGGGCCACGGCGAAGATCCGGCGGAACGGGAAGGGCGTGCCGTGCGGGCCGGGCGGATAGGCCTCACGCAGGGCCGCCCGGTAGTCGCTCAGGAAGGCCTCCCGCGCCTCGGGGGCGTCGGCGAGTGCCGTCAGGACCGGGCGCAGCCCCGTTCCCTTCACCCAGTCCAGCACCGGATCCTCGCCGGTCAGGAGGTGGATGTACGTCGTCTCCCACACGTCCGCCGCGCAGCCCAGGTCGGTGAGCCGGGCCAGGTAGTCCTGCGGGGCGAGCACGGCGTCCTCGTGGCGCAGGGTGTCGGTGAGGCCGTAGCGGTGCGCGAGATCGCGCATCAGGCGGTGGCTGGGGGCATCGAAGTTTCCGGGGACCTGGAAGGCGAAGGTGCCACCGGGACGAAGGCCCCGCACCCAGTCCGCGAACCGCTCCACATGCCCGGGCACCCACTGCAACGTGGCATTGCTGATGATCAAGTCATGCGGCTCGCCGGGCGTCCACGTCCGTACGTCGGCGTGGGCGAAGTCGAGGCGGCCGCCGCCCGGGGTCGGCCCTTCGTGCTCGACGTGGGCCTTGTCGAGCATCTCGGCGGAGTTGTCGTAGCCGGTGATCCGGGCCGTGGGCCAGCGTCGCGCGAGCAGGGCGGTGACGTTGCCGGGGCCGCAGCCGAGGTCGGCGATGCGGGGCCGCTCGCCGGGGAGGTCGGGGACGCGGGCGAGGAGGTCGGTGAAGGGGCGGGCGCGGTGGCCGCCGTGGCGCAGGTACTGGGCCGGGTCCCAGGTGGGGGCGGTGGCAGCGGACATGGCGGGGCTCCTGTCTGTCGCTCTCCAGCCTGCCCCCGCAGATATCTTGACGTCAAGAGACTTCACGTCGACACAACCACTACACTGATCTCCATGGAGGACGAGGTCGATCGGCTGGTCGCAGCGTGGCGCCGGGAGCGCCCGGACCTCGACGTGGAACCGCTCGAGGTGCTCAGCCGGGTGAGCAGACTGGCCCGGCATCTGGACCGCGCACGGCGGCTGGCCTTCTCCGAGCACAGCCTGGAGCCCTGGGAGTTCGACGTACTGACCGCGCTCAGGCGCGCGGGGACGCCGTACCAGCTCTCCCCGGGACAGCTGCTGACGCAGACCCTGGTCACCTCGGGCACGATGACGAACCGTATCGACCGCCTGGCCAAGAAGGGCCTGGTGGAGCGCCTCCCCGACCCCAGTGACCGACGCGGCGTACTCGTCCGCCTCACGGACGAGGGCCGCGACCGCGCCGACCAGGCACTCGCCGGCCTGCTGGACCAGGAACGCGCGATCCTCGCGGAGCTGTCGCGCGCCCAGCGGGGTGAACTGGCCGGTCTGCTCAGGCAGTTGACGGCCCCGTTCGACAACATCCCCGGCTAGGCGCTCCGCTGGGCGAGCCGTGTGGGGAAAGTGCCACGCGATGCCGTCGGTTGCCTGCGGCTTCGTCGTGGCTGGTCGCGCCCACGCGGCGGTAGCCGCACATCGACACAGCCCCCCGCCCCTCAGGGGCGTTGCCGCTCACCGGCATCGGTCACGCACTGCTGCTTTCCTCCGGCAGGATCCGGTCGGCGGGCCCCAAGTCGACCGGCCCGACCCCGGCGCGGCGCGCTAGCGCCACCGCGGCCAGCGTCGAGTGGACGCCCAGTTTGCCGAGGACGTTCTGCATATGGGTGCGGACGGTGTGCGGGGAGAGATACAGGCGCTCGGCGACGGCCTTGCGCCCCAGTCCCGCCACCATGCACCGCAACACCTCCCGCTCGCGCGGCGTGAGGGACTCCACCAGCCGTTCGCTCTCGGTGCGGTGCTTGCGCGCGGCCGTCAGCTCCCGCAGTACGCCCGTGAGCAGGGCGGGCGGCAGATGCGTCTCGTCGCGCAGGACGCCACGGATGACGGTGAGCAGCCGGGACAGCGAGCAGTCCTTGGCCACCCATCCGGAGGCCCCCGCCTGCAGGGCGAGCGCGGCCCGGCGCGGATCGTCCTTCTCGGCGAGGACGACGATCCGTACGGCCGGCTGGGCGGTGCGGACGCCGGCGACGAGCGAGATGCCGTCGACGAGCCCGTCCTCGCCCACCTCCTGGACGGGAACGGCGGGCCGTATCCCCGCCACGTTGCCACCCAGGTCGGCGTCGACGAGCAGGACATCGAACCGGCGCCCCTCGGCGACCGCGCGCTCCAGGCTGCGCAGCGCGGCCGGGCCGCTGCCGGCGGCGGAGACGTCGACGTCGGGCTCGGCGGCCAGGGCGGCGGCGAGCGACTCGGCGAAGATGCGGTGGTCGTCGACGACCAGCACTCGGATGCGAACCACGAAACCCCCTTCCCCAAGCTCCCGAAGAGCCGGGGATACCCCATCGTCATGAGGACGACACCGGGAGACGAACACGGTCGCGGGTACGACGCCCGAAGCATGATGGGCCGCACGGCCGCCGCCGTGCAGAAACTGCTACCCCCACTTCGGGCGTCGAACCCGACTTGTCTCGCCCCCTGATCAGCACCGGCCCCCACCGGTGCCGTTCATCAGAGTACGGGCGGGGGGCAGGAGCGGAAGGTAATTTGCAGAACTGGTAGTCCGGCGCGTTTATGGTGAGCCGCATGTTTCGTCTGGAGACAGAAGTCGACAAATCACGGCAGCATCTGCTCCGCCGGCGGCTGCGGGAGACCAACACCGCGCTGTCCCCGATCCTGCGCGCCCTGCGCGGAACCCCAGGTGAACGCGAACTTCCGCTCCACGTCTGGGCGTTGGACGACCATGGCGCCCTGGCCGGCGGGCTGGTCGGCCACACCTGGACCACCTGGCTGCATGTCACCTACCTCTGGGTCGACGAACGCCACCGCGGGACGGGTCTCGGTTCGCATCTGCTCGCACGCGCGGAGCGCATGGCCCGCACCGAACGGCGCTGCACCGCCGTACGCGTGGAGACGTGGGACTTCCAGGCGCCGGAGTTCTACAAGAAGCAGGGGTACGACGTGGTGTGCGTGATCCCGGACTATCCACCGGGGATCACGGAGTACACGCTCACCAAACGGCTGGGGTGAACCGGGGCGGCACTCGGCGTCGTAGCGGGCGAGTGCGGCGCCCCGGACCCGGCCGGCCCGCACGCTCAGGCCACCGATCCGTCGCAGAGCTGGGACTCAGCCCCTTCTCAGACGCGCCCTGCCCTCCGCGCCATGAGCATGCTGCGGAAGCTGAACTCGAAGATCGGCGCGACGACCGGATACCAGGTACGCCGAGTGCCGGCTCCGCCTCCGACGCCGCTCGGCGGACACGTCCTGCGCTACGAGGACCTCACCGCCGACCCCGCCGCCCGACTCCGCGACATCTGCGCCTTCCTGGAGCTGGGGTAGGAGCCCGGCATGCTCGACTACGGCAGCAGCCTGCAGGGCGCTGTGCTGGGCGGCGGCTTCGGTGACTGCGCCGCCGCCCTCAGCCCCGTAGCCCTTGGGACCCTTGGGACCCTTGAGGTCAGCTCACCCGGTGCGCCCCCGCGGCCGGCACCGCCTCGAACACCCGCGGTGCCGTGAACCCGGCCGAGGCGAAGGCCTCTTCGACGGCCTTGGTGATGGTCTCGACGTCGGCCGCCTCGGCCAGCACGATCGCGGAGCCGCCGAAGCCGCCGCCGGTCATGCGGGCACCCAGCGCGCCGGTCGCGTTCGCCGTCTCGACGACCAGGTCCAGCTCCGGGCAGGAGATCCGGAAGTCGTCCCGCAGGGAGGCGTGGCCCTCGCTCAGGACCGGGCCGATCGCCCGCGTCTCGCCCGATTCCAGCAGGGCGACGACCCGCTCGACGCGCTGGTCCTCCGTGACGACATGGCGCACCAGGCGGCGCACCTCGTCGTCGTCGCCGAGCCGTGCGAGCGCCGCGTCCAGGTCGTCGTAGGCGACATCCCGGAGCGCGTCCACGCCCAGCAGCGCCGCGCCCTTCTCGCAGCCCGCGCGCCGCTTGCCGTACTCGCCCTCGCTGTGGGAGTGCTTGACCTGGGTGTCGACGACCAGCAGGCGCAGCCCCAAGGCGGCCAGGTCGAAGGGGATCTGCTTCTGGGAGAGGTCCCGGGTGTCGAGGAACAGGGCGTGGCCGGTCTCGCAGCACGCGGACGCCGTCTGGTCCATGATCCCGACCGGGGCGCCGACGTAGACGTTCTCGGCGCGCTGGCACAGGCGGGCCAACTGCCAGCCCTTCTGGCCGAGGTCGTAGAGGTCGTTGAGCGCGAGCGCGACCACGACCTCCAGTGCCGCCGACGACGACAGGCCCGCGCCCGCCGGGACCGTCGAGGCCAGGTGGATGTCGGCGCCGGTCACGGCGTGGCCGGCCTCGCGCAGCACCCAGACCACACCGGAGGGGTAGGCCGTCCAGGCCTTGTCCGACTCGGGCACCAGGTCGTCGACGCGCAGTTCCACGACGTCGCCCTCGACGTCCGCCGAGTGCAGGCGCAGGACACCGTCGTCACGCCGGGAGACCGCCGCGACCGCGGTGTGCGGGAGCGCGAACGGCATGGGCCCACACCCCTTCCGGCTCGGCCCCGTACAGCTCCTTGAACCGCTCGGCGACCGCGGCTGCCGTCTCGACGCTCATCCCCTGACCCTGACCTTCCCTGCTGAACCGGCCGAAGCGGCCGGTGAGTTGACCGGCCGAACAGCCGTGGTACTTACGGCCGTGAGTACCGGCCGTAGAACTTACTTGCCGCGGCGCTGCGCGAACTCCCACGCGTCCGCGACGATCCCCGCGAGGTCCGCGCGGGACGGGTTCCAGCCGAGCCGCCGGCGGGCGGTGTCGGCGGAGGCGACCAGGACCGCGGGGTCACCGCCGCGGCGCGGGGCCACGACCTCGGGGATCGGGTGCCCGGTGACCTGGCGGACGGTCTCGATGACCTCGCGGACGGAGAAGCCGTTGCCGTTGCCGAGGTTGCAGATGAGGTGCTCGCCCGGCTGGGCGGCCTTGACCGCCAGCAGGTGGGCCTCGGCCAGGTCGGCGACGTGGATGTAGTCGCGCACGCAGGTGCCGTCCGGCGTCGGGTAGTCGTCGCCGAAGACGGAGATCGCGTCGCGCCTGCCCTGGGCGACCTGGAGGACGAGCGGGATGAGGTGCGACTCGGGGTCGTGGCGCTCGCCGCAGTCGCCGTAGGCGCCGGCGACGTTGAAGTAGCGCAGGCTGACCGCGCCCAGGCCGTGGGCCGCCGCCTCCCCGGTGATCATGTGGTCGACGGCCAGCTTGGAGGCGCCGTACGGGTTGGTCGGCTGGGTGGGCGCCGACTCGACGATCGGTACCTGGCTCGGCTCGCCGTACGTGGCGGCCGTGGAGGAGAAGACGAGCTTGCGCACGCCCGCCTCGCGCATGGCGCCGAGGAGGGCCATGGTGCCGCCGACGTTGTTGTCCCAGTACTTCTCCGGCTTCACCACCGACTCGCCGACCTGCGAGAACGCGGCGAAGTGCAGCACCGCGTCGAAGGAGGAGTCCAGCCACTTGGCGGCGTCGCGGATGTCGCCCTCGACGAAGGACGCCCCGGCCGGCACACCCTCGCGGAAGCCGGTCGAGAGGTTGTCGAGGACGACGACCTCGTCACCCGCCTCCAGCAGATGCTGGGCGACCACGCTGCCCACGTAGCCGGCGCCGCCGGTGACCAGGTACTTCCCACTCATGAACTCGCTACCTCTCGCAGTCGCTCGGCCGCGGCCTCCGGCCGGATGTCGTTGATGAACACGTTCATGCCGGACTCGGAACCCGCGAGGAACTTCAGCTTGCCGGAAGTGCGGCGAATGGTGAAAAGCTCAAGGTGAAGCGCGAAGTCTTCCCGCACGACGCCCTCGAAGTCCTCCAGCTGACCGAACGGCGCCTGGTGCCAGGCGGCGATGTACGGCGTCGGAGGCTCATCCGCACCTTCCTTCCCTCCACCCGGCCCATCGAAGATCCGGTCGAAGCGCCTCAAGAGTTCCAGATACACCTTGGGGAACTCTGTGCGCGCCTCCTCGTCCAGGGCGAGCAGATCGGGCACGCGGCGCTTCGGGTACAGGTGGACCTCGTACGGCCAGTGCGCGGCGTAGGGCACGAAGGCCACCCAGTGTTCACTCTCCAGGACGACCCGCTCGTCGGCGAGTTCACGCTCCAGGACGGCGTCGAAGAGGTTCTCCCCGCCGGTGGCGTCCTTGTGGGCGGCGAGGGAGCGCAGCATCAGGGCGGTGCGCGGGGTGGTGAAGGGGTAGGCGTAGATCTGCCCGTGCGGATGGCCGAGGGTGACACCGATCTCGGCGCCGCGGTTCTCGAAGCAGAACACCTGCTCCACGGAGGGCAGCGATGACAGCTCGGAGGTCCGGTCGGTCCAGGCGTCGAGGACGAGCCGCGCCTGCTCCTCGGTCAGGTCGGCGAAGGACGCGTCGTGGTCGGAGGTGAAGCAGACGACCTCGCAGCGCCCGGAGTCGCCGGCGAGCGAGGGGAAACGGTTCTCGAACACGACGACGTCGTACGAGGAGTCCGGGATCTCGCTCAGCCGGTCGCCCTCCGACGGGCACAGCGGGCACTCGTCGGCCGGGGGGTGGTACGTCCGCCCCTGCCGGTGCGAGGCGATGGCGACCTCGTCACCGAGCAGCACGTCGTGACGGACCTCGGACGTCGTGACGGTGCGGTCCAGGGGACGGCGGTCGACCGCGTCCCGCACGGTGTCGTCGCGCAGGTCGTAGTAGATGAGCTCACGACCGTCGGCCAGCTGGGTCGAGGTCTTCTTCACGCCGGACTCCCTATTAGGGCCACTCAACCACTCAACAGAACTAAACACATCGAAACACAACTCACCACCAGCGTCAACATCACAATCAAACAAAGAGCATCACCATACGTGTTCAATTACTGAACACAGGGGCATAGGTTCCGCTCTGTATCGGTTCGCACAACGAAGCGAGTACATATGCAAACCCCCACAGAATCCCCCACGTACCTCGCCGCCGAGCTACGGCTCCCCACGAACTGGCTCGACTACCTGATCCTCGGCATCTACTTCGTCGTCGTGCTGGGCATCGGGTTCGCCGCCCGCCGCTCGGTGAAGACCAGCCTCGACTTCTTCCTCTCGGGCCGCTCCCTGCCCGCCTGGGTCACCGGCCTCGCCTTCATCTCCGCCAACCTGGCCGCCACCGAGATCCTCGGCATGGCCGCCAACAGCGCGCAGTACGGTGCCTACACCGTGCACTGGTACTGGATCGGCGCCATCCCGGCCATGGTCTTCCTGGGCCTGGTGATGATGCCCTTCTACTACGGAAGCAAGGTCCGCTCGGTCCCCGAGTTCCTGCTCCTGCGTTTCGACAAGGGCGCGCACCTGCTCAGTTCGGTCCTGTTCGCCTTCGCCGCGATCCTGATCGCCGGCGTGAACCTGTACGCCCTGGCGATCGTGGTCGAGGCCCTGCTGGGCTGGCCGCAGTGGGTGGCCATCGTCGTCGCCGGCTTCTTCGTCCTCGCCTACATCACCCTCGGCGGCCTGTCGTCGGCGATCTACAACGAGGTCCTGCAGTTCTTCGTGATCCTGGCCGCGCTGATCCCGATCACCGTGCTGGCGCTGAAGAAGGTGGGCGGCTGGGACGGCCTGACGGACTCCCTGACGAAGACCCACGGCGACGACTTCGTCACGGCATGGGGCGGGACGGGCATCGGCGAGGCGAACCCACTGGGCGCGAACTGGCTGACGATCGTGCTGGGCCTCGGCTTCGTGCTCTCCTTCGGCTACTGGACGACGAACTTCGCCGAGGTCCAGCGAGCCCTCTCCGCGAAGAACCTCTCGGCGGCCCAGCGCACCCCACTGATCGCGGCCTTCCCGAAGATCTTCATCGTGTTCCTGGTGATGATCCCGGGCCTCGCCGCCGCGGTCCTGGTCCCGAAGATCGGCACATCCGGCTCCGACCTCCAGTACAACGACGCGATCCCGTACCTGATGGAACAGCTCCTGCCGAACGGCGTCCTGGGCATCGCGGTGACGGGCCTGCTGGCGGCGTTCATGGCGGGCATGGCGGCGAACGTGTCGTCCTTCAACACCGTGTTCACGACGGACATCTGGGCGAAGTACGTGGTGAGGGACCGCGAGGACGCCTACTACGTCCGCTTCGGCCGTCTGATCACGGCGATCGGCGTCCTGGCGTCCATCGGCACAGCGTTCCTGGCCTCGTCCTTCTCCAACATCATGAGCTACCTCCAGACCCTCTTCTCCTTCTTCAACGTCCCGATGTTCGTGGTCTTCATCGTCGGCATGTTCTGGAAGCGGGCGTCGATGAAGTCGGGCTTCTGGGGTCTGCTGGCAGGCACCACAGCAGCAATGATCAACTACTTCGTCTTCTACAAGCAGGACGTCATCTCCATCCCCTCCGACCAGGGCGCCAACTTCGTCTCCGCCATCGCGGGCTTCGTGGCGGGTGCGGTCGTGATGGTGGCCGTCTCCCTCTTCACCGCGCCCAAGCCGACGGAGGAACTCCAGGGCCTGGTCTACGGCACCCGGTCCCCCGGCACGGCCGAGCCGGCCGCGCCGGGCGACGAGGCGTGGTACCGCAAGCCGGCGCTGCTGGGGTGGGGTGCGGTGGTGCTGGCGGCCGTCTGCTACATCCCGTTCTCCTTCTGACGATCGGAGGTTGAGAGACCATGAGCGAGCATCCCGAGCACCCTGAACCCTCCCGGCGCCCCGGACACGCCGCGTACTCCGAGAAGGACGTCCTGCGCGAAGTCACCGAACTGGAGGGGAAGTCCGCGACAGCGGCCCGCCTCTTCGACATCCGGCGCATCATCGGCGGCCTCTTCGTGATCTACGGCGTCATCGTCACGATCGCGGGGCTCACCGACGACGACGCCGCGATCGACAAGGCCGAGGGCGTCAACATCAACCTCTGGACCGGGCTGGGCATGCTGCTTCTCGGCCTGTTCTTCCTGGCGTGGCTGAAGCTGAGGCCGATTGCTCCGCCGCCGGACGTGGTGGAGGACGACTCGAAGGAGTGACGCCCGGCGGGGGCAACCCTCGGGCTTCTCGCCCCCGCCGCCCCTACCCGTCCCATCCCCAGGGGCTGCCGCCCCTTCGACCCCGCCAGAGGGCTGCCGCCCCCTGGACCCCCACTTCGGCCCTGAACGGGCCTCGTCCTCAAACGCCCCCAGAGGGGGCACCCCCAGACGGGCTGGGATGCCTGGGCCGGCGTCGAGAGGTGACGTCCCCTACGGGTGGGTGGGGGCCAGGACGCGCGGCCTTGTCCTCGAACGCCGGACCGGCTCGATGCCTGAACCGGCGTCAAGAGGTCAAGCCCCCTACGGATGGCGTGGCCTCGGCCTCGAGCGCCGGGCGGGCTGGATGACGGGGACCGGCGTTTGAGAAAGGGCACCCCCGCGGCGCCGCAGTCGCCCACGGCGGGAAGGGGACGTGTCGGGGGGTGTCCGCCCGCAGCGGCCGGCGTCAACACACGGCACGCTTCTCAGCGACGGCAACCGCCGGACCGAGGACGGACACCCCCCGACACGGCCCCGACCCACCCACCAAACGGCAGGCGCCACGCGAACCCCCACCCATCAGCAACAGGCCGCCGCAGGCACCCCCGCCCAACCGCCGGAGGCAGAGGCAACCGTCAGGACCCAGCCCCCGCCCCACCCTCCGGCAACGACTGCACCACCGGCCCCGCCCGGTCCAGCAACCCAGTCCGCGCCGCCAAGGCCGCCGCCTCCAGACGCGAGCCCACGCCCAGCTTCATCAGCACCCGCTGCACATGGGTGCGAGCCGTCGAAGGCGCGATGCCCATGCCCGCCGCGATCAGTCGGGTGTCCTCGCCATCGGCGACACGCACCAGGACCTCGACCTCCCGGGGGGTGAGCATCTGCAGCAACCTCTGCCCCTCGTCGTCCGGTTGAGCCACCGGATTGAGCAACTCGCTGAACGCGCCCTGCAGAAGCTGCGGCGCCACCGCCGCCTCCCCCGCCCGCGCCTTCATGATCGCCCGCTCGACGCCCTCGATGCGCTCGTCATGCCGTACGTAACCCGAGGCCCCCGCCGCGAACGCCGCCGCTATCCCGCGCGGGCTCGGCACCGGCCCCAGCACCAGCACCGCCACCTGCGGACGCTCCCGCTTGATCTTCACCACCGGGTCGAACATGCCGGGCTCCGCCGGCGTCGCCGTACCCAGCAGGCACACCTCCGGCGCCCGCGTGATCACCAGCTCCGCCGCCCCCGCGGCCGGAGCCGCCGCGGCCAGCACCCGGTGCCCCCGCAGTTTCAGTGCCGAGGCCAACGCCTCGGCGAGCAATCGGTGGTCGTCGACCACCATGAGCCGCACTCCCATCGAGCAACCCCCCAGTCCCCCCAATGGATCCCCATCAACGCCCAGCCCCGGACCGGCTGCGCCAGTCCGGATGACTCACTATGGATGCCCACTGGTCCGCGCGGACAGAAGCCCCCTCCCGGCTCCCCCGCCCTTCATGCCCCCGGAAGCTACACGCTTGTTCGACATTGCGCTCCCCCTACTGGTGAGAAGTGCCCCGGATCGACGTAATTTCTGGCTTTCCCCGCATTCGAGGGTGATGAGCGGTACGCGAACGGCCCCGCCCCTGAACAGGGCGGGGCCGTGCGCGTACCGCTCATCACGCCCGACAACGATCGTTCGCCGACCGGTCGTTTTCGTCAGCCGGTCGTACCGAACGCGATCACATGGGACTTGCTCGTGTCCGAACTGCTCAGCTCGCTCGCGTACATCGCGGACATGTACAGATGCCCCTGCACGTAGATGATCTCGGCGTAGTCCGGGGACATCCGGGTCTCCGCATCGCGCACCACCTGCGTGGCCGGGTTCTCCAGCAGCTTCGTCTCCTTGAAGCTGCCGCCGTCGATGCTGACGATCTGACCGCCCTTGTCGTACGGCGGACGCTTGTACGCGATCACATTGCCGCCGTCCATGCGCAGCGGCGTGATGTTGTACCCGTCGCCCGCGTCCGCCCGCTGCCCGGTCTGCTTGCCGGTGGCCAGATCGAACGAGACGATCTCGTTGGTCCGGCCGCGCTCGCCGCCGCCGGCGTGCTCCTCGGTCTGCACATAGAGCCGGTCGTTGCCCACCACGACGCCCGTGCAGGACTCGATCTTGGTGACGCCGGGGCAGCGGGCCGCGTACTGACCGCCGGGCAGGGAGATGCGGTTGCGCAGCTTGCCGGTCTTGTTGTCGATGGCGAAGGCGTCCGTGATGCCGATGGAGTCCTGGGACTCGCCGAGTTCGGCGGCCACGACGAGCGGCTCGGTGGAGATCACGCTGGCGTACTCGACGCCCTCGGTCATCTCGTACTCGGAGATCACCTTCCCGGACTGCGGGTCGATGGTCTGGATGTGCAGCTGGGGCTGGGTGTAGGAGCCGCACTTGCGGACCGCGACCAGCTTCGCGCCACCGGCGTACCCGAGGTCGTAGCAGCTGTCGTCGGCCTTCGGGACCCAGAGCGGCTTGCCGGTCCGGACGTCGAACGCGGCGCCGCCCCTGATGCCGCCGGCGGCGACCGTGCCGCCGCTGACGGTGACGTTGTCGAACTGGATCGAGTCGCCGTCGACCTCGGCGGTCTTCGTCCACAGCTTCTTGCCGGCCTCGAGGTCGAGCGCCGCGACCTGGGTGCAGCCATGCGAGGGCTTCGCCTTGGTCGGCATCGCGGGCTCGAAGGCGATGGCCGTCAGGTTGTCCTCGGTGACGTGCTCGGTCGCCAGGCAGACCGGTCCCGGCAGCGGGATCGTCCACAGCTTGGTGCCCTTGTCGGGGTCGTAGCCCACGATCTGGGCGACGCCGCTCTTGACGTACGCCTTGTCGGTCAGCCACGAGCCGGACACGGTGACGCTGGTCTTGTCGTCGACATCGGGCGGCGGGACCCGGAAGAGGACCTTGGAGGCGGGGTCGGCGGGCACCTTCTCCGTGCCGTCGGGGAAGTCGCCGCCGTCGGCGCCGTCTTCCCCGCCGCCGGTGCCGCCGCTGGAGCTGGCGGTGTTGTCGGTGCCGCCCTTGTCACCGGACTTGGCGTACCACACGCCACCTCCGATGATCAGCGCGATCACCACGACGGCCGCCGCCACGATGACGGCCACCTGCGCGTTGAGCTTCGAGCCACCGCCCGGCGCGGCGGGCTGGGGGTACTGCGGCGTGGCCGCCTGCTGATAGCCGTAGCCGTAGCCGGGCTGCTGTTGCCCGTGCTGGTTCTGCTGCTGCCCGTCGTACGGGTTCGGCGGCTGGCCGTACGGATTCTGCGGCTGACCGTATGCGGCGGGCTGCTGGCCGGGATAGCCGTACCCGGCCGGAGGGGTCTGCGGGGCTCCCTGGGGCGCCTGGGGTGCTTGGGGTGCTTGGGGTGCCTGGGGATAGCCGTACGCGGGCTGCGGCGGCTGCTGCGGCGCCGGCGGTGTCTGAGGTGCCTGCCCGGGCGGCTGCGGCGGCTGCTGCGGTGGCTGCGGCGCGCCGAACCCTCCCCCCGGCGGGGGCTGGTGGGGCGGTGGAGGCGGCTGGGTCATGGCGTGGGTACCTCAGGGGAGGGGGACGGCGGACGCGTGGGGAGTGGGGAAGGGGAGAGCGGACGCACGCCTCACTTGCCGTAGACGAGCATCAGCTTCTCCTTCGCCTGGTCGTTGCCGCTCAGCCGGGTGCTGGAGAGATACAGACGCCCGTCGGCCCAGTCGAAGTCCTTCGAGAAGAAGCCGTTCTCGACGCTCGCGGCGCTCGCCGGGTTCTGCAGCAGCGTCGTCGGCTTGGGGTTGCTGCCGCCGACCGGGATGGACACGACCCGGCCGCCCGCGTCGTACGACGGCTCGACGTAGGCGATGAGCTTGCCGTCCTCGACCTTGATCGGCAGCATCGACTCGTCCACCGGGGACTTGACGCGCCACTTCTGCTTGCCGTTGGCGAGGTTGATCGCGACGATCTCGTTGGCGCCGGTCGTCGCCTTGGTCGGCATGTAGAGCGTGTCGGCGTCGGCGGCCACACCGGTGCAGCCCTGGAGGTCACGCTGGAGGATGGCCCAGCCGCACTGGGCGCCGATCTCCAGGGAGACCTGGACCTGCGAGCGGCGCTTGCCGTCGGCGCCGAGGGTGGAGATGTTCCACTGCTTCTTGTCCTCGTTGGTGCTGTAGATGACCAGCGGGTCGAGGGAGAAGAAGCGCGCGACCTTCCAGCCCTTGTCGAACTGCCAGGTCCACTTGGCCTTGCCGGTCGCGGGGTCGAGCTGCTGCACCTCGTCGTGCTCGTTGGTGCCGGTGGCGTCACAGCTCGCCACGGCGATCAGCTTCTCGCCGCCCGCGAACGCGTCCGGGAAGCACTTGTCGCCGAACCGCGTCTTGTCCCACAGCTTCTCGCCGCTGTCGATGTCGTACGCCGTGCCGGACTGCGAGCGACCGACCATCAACGTCTTGCCGGTGATGGACAGTTCGACGTCGAGCGTGCTGTCGAACAGCGCGCCGTTGGCGACCGAGCCCTTCCAGCCCTTGGCGCCGGTGCCGAGGTCGATCTGCTGGAGCTGGTTGCACTTGGCGCGGTCGCTGCTGCCGCTCATGTACGCCACGACGATCTTGTCGTCGGCCGACTTCTGCGGGGTGACCGCACAGATCTTCTGCGGGAAGGTGATCGGGTCCCAAGCGGCCTCGCCGTCACCGAGGTTGTAGGCGAGCACCTGCTTGTACGCCGCCTTCACGGCGGCCTTGTCGGTGATCCACATGCCGGGGGCGTCGGCACCGGAGGCGGGCGCGTCGGGCGCCTGCGTGTACCAGAGCACCTTCGACTCACCGGACTGGCGGCCCGCGTTGAGGTTCTCCGGGTCGGCGCCGCCACCGCCGCTGCCGTTGCCGGAGTCGCCGGTCGGGGACCCGGAGCCCTTCGGGTCGCCGGTCGGCTGGGCGACCGGCGTCTTCGGGTCGTCGTCGCCGCCGCGGGTCACCGCGAACACGGTGCCACCGAGGACGAGCAGCACCGCGGCCACGGCACCGATGATGAGGGCGGGCTTGCCCTTGAAGGAGCTGCCCGAGCCGGGCGGGGGTGTGCCGGGGCCGCCCGGGTACTGCTGCTGGGGCGGGAAGCCGTAACCCTGGGCGGGCTGCTGGCCGTACGGGCCCGGCTGCTGCGCATAGCCGTACGGGCCCGGCTGCTGCTGCGGCTGGCCATAGGCGCCCGGCTGCCCGGGCTGGGCCGGCGGCTGCTGCGGGTAGCCGTAGCCGGGCTGGGGGGCGCCGGGCGGCGGGCCCTGCGGGGGCGGGGGCGCCTGGGGCGGGCCCTGCGGCGGGGGCGGAGTCTGCGAACCACCCGACTGCGGGGGCTGCGGCGCTCCGAAGCCACCCTGCCGCGGATCCTGCGGTACGCCGAAACCGCCCTGCGGCGGCTGGTTGGGCGGCTGGCTCATGCGCGGTTCCCCCTTGTGACCGGTGTGGTGCCACGTCCTGTGCCGTCGCGTTTCCGCCACACCAGCGTTTCTCAGACTGTCTTCAGACGGCTCTTTCTATCACCCGCCACCGACAGCGCACCGGCCCGTCTCAGCCCCTGTTCCCAAGGGAGAACCGCCCCGTGATGCCCCCGTTATCCGCCTTCACGGCCTGTACACACAGCGCACGGAGGCACCCCGAAGGGGCGCGGGGCCGCATTGAACATACGGTTCCGCCGCGCGGGCGCGACCAGCCACGGCGGGCCCGCGGCCAGACGACGACACTTCGCGGCACCCCACACCCCCCAGCGGAGCGCCTACGCCTCGTCGGCGAGTTCCAGCCAGCGCACCTCGAGCTCATCCCGCTGACCCGCCAAGTCGCGCAGTTCGGCGTCGAGTTCGGCGACCTTCGCGAAGTCGGTGGCGTGCTCGGCGATCTGGGCGTGCAGCTTGGTCTCCCGCTCGGAGAGCTTGTCGAGCTGCCGCTCGATCTTCTGCAACTCCTTCTTGGCGGCGCGCAGATCGGCGGCGCTCTTCTCCGGTACGGCCTTCTCGGCGGCCGGGACGGAAGCCGTGGCGGCGACCTGCGCCTCCATGCGGTGGCGCCGCTCCAGGTACTCGTCGATGCCGCGCGGCAGCATCCGCAGGCTGTGGTCGCCGAGCAGGGCGAACACCCGGTCCGTGGTCCGCTCGACGAAGAACCGGTCGTGGGAGATGACGATCATCGAGCCCGGCCAGCCGTCGAGGACGTCCTCGAGCTGGGTGAGGGTCTCGATGTCGAGGTCGTTGGTGGGCTCGTCGAGGAAGAGGACGTTGGGCTCGTCCATCAGGAGACGCAGGAGTTGGAGCCTGCGCCGCTCACCACCCGACAGGTCCCCGACCGGCGTCCACTGCTTCTCCTTGCTGAAGCCGAACGTCTCGCACAGCTGCCCGGCGGTCATCTCGCGCCCCTTGCCGAGGTCCACGCGCTCGCGTACCTGCTGAACGGCTTCCAGCACACGCAGGTTGGGGTTCAGCTCGGAGACTTCCTGGGACAGATAGGCGAGTTTGACGGTCTTTCCGACGGCGACCCTGCCACCGGCCGGCTGTGTCTCGCCGTCCGTCCGCGCCGCCTCGGCCATCGCGCGCAGGAGGGAGGTCTTGCCCGCGCCGTTGACGCCGACGAGGCCGATGCGGTCGCCGGGACCGAGCTGCCACGTCACATGCTTGAGCAGCACCTTGGGGCCGGCCTGGATGGTCACGTCCTCCAGGTCGAAGACGGTCTTCCCGAGCCGGGACGAGGCGAACTTCATCAGCTCGCTGCTGTCCCGGGGCGGCGGTACGTCCTTGATGAGCTCGTTGGCGGCCTCGACCCGGAAGCGCGGCTTGGAGGTGCGCGCGGGGGCGCCGCGCCGCAGCCAGGCCAGCTCCTTGCGGACCAGGTTCTGCCGCTTGACCTCCTCGGTGGCGGCGATGCGCTCGCGCTCGGCGCGGGCGAAGACGTAGTCGGAGTAGCCGCCCTCGTACTCGTAGACCGAACCGCGCTGCACGTCCCACATGCGCGTGCAGACCTGGTCGAGGAACCACCGGTCGTGGGTGACGCACACCAGCCCCGAGCGCCGCTCGCGCAGGTGCTGGGCGAGCCAGGCGATGCCCTCGACGTCGAGGTGGTTGGTGGGCTCGTCGAGGACGATCAGGTCCTGCTCCTCGATGAGCAGCTTGGCGAGCGCGATCCGCCGCCGCTCGCCACCGGAGAGGGGGCCGATGACGGTGTCGAGGCCCTGCGGGAAGCCGGGGAGGTCGAGGCCGCCGAAGAGGCCGGTGAGTACGTCCCTGACCTTGGCGTTTCCGGCCCACTCGTGGTCGGCCATGTCCCGGATGACCTCGTGCCGGACGGTCGCCGCGGGGTCGAGCGAGTCGTGCTGGGTGAGCACGCCGAGGCGCAGCCCGCCGGAGTGGGTGACCCGGCCGGTGTCGGCCTCCTCCAGCTTGGCGAGCATGCGGATCAGGGTCGTCTTGCCGTCGCCGTTGCGACCCACGACACCGATGCGATCGCCCTCGGAGACGCCGAGCGAGACACCGTCGAGCAGGGCACGGGTGCCGTACACCTTGCTGACGTTCTCGACATTGACCAGATTGACGGCCATTTCTCTCCTGCCCAGGGGGATCGATCGACCCTCCAGGGTAGTCCGGGCACCGACACCTCCTCGATCCGCGTCGGCACCGGCCCTCTCACCCGTACTTACTCGCGCGTAGGGATGCCCCTGATTGACGTGACCTCTTCAAAAACGTCACCGTGCCCCGCCGCAGACGCATCGCCCTCGCCGCGCAACAGCAGTTCCTCCGACTCGGCGGACAACGTCGACAGGACAGCCGTGCGCCCCGGGGGTCCCGTCCCCGGGGCGCATCACCGTGCCCGGGTCAGCGGCGGGCGGCCGCCGCGCGGACCTCGGCGAGGAGGCCGTACATGATGTTGCCGGGGCACTCGGTGGAGAAGTAGTCGCGGTGACCGCCGATCACGTTGGTGTCCTTCTTCGTACCGTTGACCGGGTTGACGTACGTCACCTGCGCCTGCGGGTCCAGGCCCTTGAAGCGGGAGATCACCTTGATCAGTCGGATCAGGGAGGCCTTGGCCGCCTCCGTGGGGCCCTGCTCCTGGAGGGTGCCGATCAGGGCGATGCCGAGGGCGCCGGAGTTGTAGCCCACGGAGTGGAAGCCGGTGACGAGGTCGCCGTCCTGGTTGAAGGCGGGGATGCCGTCGTCGCCGGAGTAGCGGCCCTCGTAGACATTGCCCGCCTCGTCGATGAGGAAGTGGTAGCCGATGTCGCCCCAGTCATTGGTGATCGCGTGCATCTCGTAGATCGCACGCACCGTCGCGGCCGGGTCGGGATCGTCGTTCGGCGTCGCCGTGTGGTGGACCGTGATGATCTGGAGCGGGTAGTACGTCTCGGGCGAGTTGACCGAGCCGTCCGGCTTGAACCGCTTGGACTCGTCGGCGCCCCAGGCCGGCCGCGAGAGGTAGCGCACGCCACGCACGCGCGTGGGCTCGCTCGGCACATGGAACGTGCGGTCGGGGCCGTCGGTGGTGTCGATCGCCAGCGAGTGCACGCCGTCGATGTCGCTCGACGCCTTCACCTCGTAGGCGGTGGCGTTCTGGGCGGCGACCAGGGCCGCGCCACCCTCCTCGACGATCGCGCAACCGCTCTTCAGGGGCTGCCAGTCACCGTCCGCGAGCCGGATGGCGGCGCCCTGCTTCGCGCCGGACCAGCGCACCCCGACGTAGGAGGCGGCGAAGGCGGTGGTGGCCTCACCGGTGCCGGTGGCGGCCTCGGTCCGGGTGGCGGGGAACTTCTCCGGCGTCGTACCGGAATCGCCGGAGCCGGACGCGGAGTTGTCCGTCTCGCCGGAGTCGGTGGACGCGAACACCATCGGCGTGATCGCGGCACCGGCGGCCACCGCTCCCGAGGCGGCGATCACGCCGCGCCGGGACAGGGAGCGCTTTCTACGGTGGGACGGCTGGGCGGGGGTGGGGGATTCGGACACGGACGTGTCCCCTTCCAGAAGTGCACTTGACGGGGGGTGCGCCAGGCATGCCGCGGGCAGCCCGGGCGGCCTGGCTGACGCCAGGCACTTGAAACGTCAACAGACCCTAACCGCCCCACCCGCCCCACGCGTACTCCGATCGCCGTACATTCGTGTGAAGATCGGGCAAAGAACCCCTACTTGTGAGTACGGCGTTACGCTCCGGCGCCGTCCGCCCGCTGCCGCTGCGTGATCAGCGCCGCCGCCGGGGCCAGGCCCCGTCCCTGGAGCTCCTGTTCACCCACCGGCATGTCGTCGCGCAGCAGGTTCTCGGGGACGAGAACCGCGGCCGTGACACCCCCGTTCGGCGACGCGCGCAGCTCGACGCGCAACCCCTGCCGCTCACGCAGCCGGTTCACCACGAACAGGCCGATCTGCTTGGCGTCGAGGAGGTCGACCTTCTCGGACTGGAGCTTGCGGTTGGCGTCGGCGAGGGCGTCCTCGTTCATGCCGAACCCGCTGTCCTCGACCTCGATGAGGAGCCCTTCGCGCATCCGGGCGGCGCGCAGTTGCACCTTGGTGCTCGGCGGGGAGAACGCCGTGGCGTTCTCGACCAGTTCGGCGAGGAGATGGATGACGTCGGCGACCGAGCCGCCCACCAGCGACACCCTCGGCACCGCCCAGATCTGCACGCGCTGCGCGTTCTCGATCTCGGCAACGGCCGCGCGCAGCACGTCCGCCAGCGCGATCGGGTCCCGCCAGCCACGCCCCGGCGCGATGCCGGACAGGATCAGCAGGCTCTCGGAGTGCCGGCGCATCCGGGTCGCGAGGTAGTCGACGCGGTACAGGTCCTGCAGCTCCGCCGGATCGTGCTGCCGTTGCGCCATCCCCGCCAGGAGGTCCAGCTGACGGTGCAGCAGCACCTGGCTGCGGCGCGCCAGGCTGACGTACACCCCGGAGATCCCGCTCAGCAGCTCGGCCCGCTCGCTCGCGGCCTTCAGCGCCGCCCGCTGCACCGCCGTGAGCGCGGTGCCGACCTGGGCCAGCTCATCGCCGACCAGTCGCCGCATGGGCGCCTCGGCGTCGATGTCGACGCCCTGTCCGGCGTGCAGCTTGCGCATGGCCTGGGGCAGACGCCGGCCGGCCACCTCCAGGGCGTCGTTGCGCAGGTCGAGGAGCTCGACGATGAGGCCGCGGCCGACGAGCACGGAGACCAGCAGCGACAGCAGCACGCCCACCAGGCCGAGGACCACCGCCACGCCCGAGGCGCCGAGGGTGTCCCAGCCGAACGGGTCGGCCTGCGCGGTGGCCCCCGTTCCGGCCGCCGTCTCGGCCTCGGTCAGCTCCTTCAGCACACCGGAGACCGCCGTGTCCCAGCCCGCGACCGAACCGGCCGTCACGGCCGCCGCCCCGGCCCCGGCATCCCGCACCCGGTTCTCGACGGCCCGCACGCGCGCGTACCCGTCGCCGTCCAGGACCTCCTGATACGCCGCCCGGTGTGCCGCCTTCAAATCGGCCACCGCAGGCTCCAGCAGCTCACGTTGGGTGGCGACGGCCCCCACGAACAGGGCGTACTCCCTCTCGCTCAGCGACCCGCGCGCGTCGGCGGCGGCCAGCAGCGCGTGTTCCCGCGCCAACGCCTCCCGTGCGCGGGCGAGTTCGAGCACCACGCGCGCCTCGGACGCGGCGTCGGTGCCCTGGTCGCCGGTGAGGGCGCCGGTGACGGCGAAGGCGTGCTCGATGATCGCCGAGTACGCGGTGTACGCGGCCGAGGGCGCCCCCGCCTTCTTCGCGGTCGCCTCGGCGCGCGGCTTCGCCAGCCCCTCGGCGTCGGCCTCCAGGCGCTCGATGCGCCCGGGCAGGCTCGCGTCGAGGAGGGCGGCGTCGGAGCTGGCGGCGTTGATGCCGTCGAGCAGGGCGGTGGCGGCCTTGTCGGTGGCCTGGCGGGCCTTGGCGAAGGCCTCCGGGGCCGTCGTGTACCGCATCGCGGCGGTCCGTTCGGCCTGCACGACGGTGACGAAGGCGCCGAGAGGGGTGAGGAGTTCGGCGTTGACGTCCTTGGCGCGCTCGGTGTCGCCGATGCTGGAGGCGGTCGTCACGGCGGCGAAGCCCCACAGCGCCATGAGGGACACGATGGGCAGCATCAGCAGGGAGACGATCTTCGCCCGCACCGATCTGGGGCGCAGCCGGGCGGAGGTACGGCGGGGGACGCGCATGAGGGGACCTCGTTCGACCTGGGTCGGGGGAGAAGCTCGGGGGTACGGGGAGCCGTCAGGCGGTGGTGAGTTCGACCTCGCGGAGCAACTGTGCCGCGGCGGCCGACTCGTGGCGCTTGCCGGTCGGGGACAGCGCGACGTACGCGGCGGCGAGGAAGAGGAACGAGCCGAGCAGCACGGCCAGCGGGAAGATGAACTCCGTGGCGGTGGCGCCGGGCAGGGCCGCGCTGCTGGGCGCGAGGGAGATGTCCACGGCGTACATCGCGGTGTAGTGCATGCTGCTGACGGCGAGCCCCATGACGAGTGCTGCGGCGGTCGCCAGCACCGGTCCGCGCACGATGAGCGTGAGGGTCAGCGCGGCGGTCGCGGCGACGACGGCGATCGCGACCGAGGCGATGACGAGCATCGGGTCGTAGTCGACCGCGCCGTGGAGGTTGAGCGCGGCCATGCCGGTGTAGTGCATGGCGGCGACGCCGAGTCCGGTGCCGAGGCCGCCGAGGAGGACCGACATCACGCGTGAGCGGCCGTATCCGGCGGTGAAGACGCCGGCCGCGACCACGGCGACGGCCATCAGCAGGCTCAGCACGGTGATCGGGACGTCGAAGCGGATCGGGGTGCCGTCGACGCTGAAACCCATCATCGCGATGAAGTGCATGGTCCAGATGCCGGAGCCGATGGCGAGCGAGGCGAGCAGCAGCCAGTTCCGCTTGGAGGCGCCGTCCGCTTCAAGTGCCCTGACGGTGCAGCGCAGTCCGAGCGCCGAGCCGACGCAGGCCATCGCGTAGGACAGGACGGGGGTGACCCATCCCGCGCTGAAGTGGTCCATGTGCCCCATGGGAGCTCCTCAGGAGTACCACCGGTAACAGACGACCGGGGGTGGCTGATAATGCCACCCCTCACTGAGGAGCAGATCACCCGAAAGGGATCACGAAACCCCAATGGTGAACATTAAATTAGTGTGGCGTGCCTTACACCCTTCCCCCCTCACCCGCACATTTACGCAGGCCAGAGGGGACTCACCGGCTGATCACCGTGGCCCCCGGCACGGGTCCGGATGCCGTACGCACCAGCCGGCAGGTCCCCGACGACCGTAGAGTTTCAGCCACCTTCGCCGCCGACTCGGGGTCGCGGGCGAGGAACGCCGTCGTCGGGCCCGAGCCGGAGACCAGCGCCGTGAGCGCGCCCGCCGCACGGCCGGCGGCGAGGGTGTCGGCGAGCTCCGGGAAGAGGGAGAGGGCGGCGGGCTGCAGGTCGTTGGAGACGGCGGCGGCGAGCGCGTCGGGGTCGCCCTTCGCGAGGGCGTCGAGGAGCGGCTCGGAGGCGACCGGCTCCGGGATGTCCGTGCCCTCGCCGAGCCGGTCGAACTCACGGAACACGGCGGGGGTGGACAGACCCCGGTCGGCCATGGCGAAGACCCAGTGGAAGTCGCCGCCCACGTCGAGCGTCCGGAGCTTCTCCCCCCGCCCGGTGCCGAGGGCCGCCCCGCCCACCAGGCTGAACGGCACGTCGCTGCCCAACTCGGCGCAGATGTCGAGGAGTTCCTCGCGGGAGACATGCGTACCCCACAGGGCGTCGCAGGCCAGGAGCGCGCCCGCGCCGTCCGCGCTGCCGCCCGCCATGCCGCCGGCGACCGGGATGTCCTTGGCGATGTGGAGGTGCACGGCCGGGTCGATCCCCCGGCGCTCGGCGAGCGCGATCGCCGCCCGTGCCGCCAGGTTCGTGACATCGAGCGGGACCTGGTCGGCGTCCGGCCCCACGCAGGTCACGCGCAGTTCCCCGGCCGGGGCCACGGTGACCTCGTCGTACAGGCCGACCGCGAGAAAGACGTTGGCCAGGTCATGGAATCCGTCGGGGCGGGCGGCGCCCACCGCGAGCTGGACGTTGACCTTGGCGGGGACACGTACGGTGACGCTCGCGCTCACTTACTCGGACTCCTTGTCCCGGCCGGCGGCTTCCTTGTGCTCCGCGATACGCACGAACTCCTCGACCGTCAGCGCCTCTCCACGCGCCTGCGGCGAGACCCCGGCCGCGACGAGCGCCGCCTCGGCCGCCGCCGCCGAACCCGCCCACCCGGCGAGCGCGGCCCGCAGCGTCTTGCGGCGCTGGGCGAAGGCGGCGTCGATGACGGCGAAGACCTCACGCCGCGAGGCGGTGGTCTTGATCGGCTCGGTGCGCCGGGTCAACGCCACCAGCCCGCTGTCGACGTTCGGCGCGGGCCAGAAGACATTGCGCCCGATGGCACCGGCCCGCTTGACCTCGGCGTACCAGTTGGCCTTCACGGACGGCACGCCGTACACCTTCGAGCCGGGCGCGGCGGCCAGGCGGTCGGCGACCTCCGACTGCACCATGACGAGGGTCCGTTCGATGCTCGGGAAGGTCTCGAGCATGTGCAGGAGCACGGGGACGGCCACGTTGTACGGCAGGTTCGCGACCAGGGCGGTGGGCGGCGGGCCCGGCAGCTCGGCGACGTGCATCGCGTCGGTGTGCACCAGCGCGAAACGGTCGGCGCGCTCCGGCATGCGGGCCGCGATGGTCGCGGGGAGCGCGGCGGCCAGTACGTCGTCGATCTCGACGGCGGTGACGCGGTCGGCCACCTCCAGCAGGGCGAGGGTGAGCGAGCCGAGCCCCGGGCCGACCTCGACGACCACGTCGTCGGGGCGGACCTCCGCGGTGCGGACGATACGGCGGACCGTGTTCGCGTCGATCACGAAGTTCTGGCCGCGCTGTTTGGTCGGGCGCACACCGAGGGCGGCCGCCAGTTCACGGATGTCGGCGGGGCCCAGCAGGGCGTCGGGGGTGGGGCTGCTCACCCGACAAGGGTACGGGGCCCCGCCGGGCGCGATCGCACCAGCGCAGCCGACCCCGCAGCCGACCCCGGCGGCCGGCGGTCACCCGTGCAACCGCGCCCCGCAGTGCGGCCAGGGACTCGCCCCCTGCCGCACGTACAGCTTCTTCGCCCGCAGCGTCTGTTCCGCCGCCGGCGCGTCCTGCGGCCGCCCCTTCCCGCCGAGGTTCCGCCAGGTCTGCGTGTCGAACTGGTACAGCCCGCCATACGTCCCCGACGAGTCCACCGCGTCCGCCCGCCCCCCGGACTCGCACGCCGCCAGACCCTCCCAGTTCAGGTCGCCCGCGCCCTGCACGGACGTCGGCAACGGCTTCGTCCCCACCTTCACCACCTGCGTCCGCGGCTCGCGCACCACCTCGGACCGGAGCCGCCGCGGCTTCTGCCGGACGCCGTTGACGGTGCGCAGCGAGTACGTGGTCCGCCGCAGCCCCGGCTGCCCCGCCCGCTCGACGACCTCCGTGCCCTTGAACACCGAGGGGTCGTCGATCCGCTCCACGGCGAATGGGATCGCCTCGTCACGGATCTCCTTGCGGCCGGTGATCCTCAGGACCGTGACCGTCTGGCCGTCGCGCGGAAAGCTCTCGTGCGGCACGGACGTGGTGTCCTGCCCGCGCAGAGTGACGCCGGCCTGCTCGACCACCTCGCCCACGGTCGCCGCGTTGGTACGGATCGTGCGCGCCCGGCCGTCCGCCATGACCGTCACCGCGCGTTCGGTGCGCACATCCAGCGCGAGCCCCTCGCGCCCGATACGCCGGGAGCGCGACGTCGACAGATACGCCCCCTCCGCGCGCACCCCCAACTGCTTGAGCGCCGCCTCGACCGTGCGCGCGGTCGTCCACACCTCGCGCCGCTGCCCGTCGAGCGTGAGCCGCACGGGGCGCCCGTAGTGCACCTCGACCTCGTCACCGTTGGTGAGCGCCGCACCGGGACCGGGCGCCACCACGTCGTGCGCCCCCACCTCCACGCCCTCCTCGGCCAGCAGTTCGGTGACGTCGTCCGCGAAGGTGTGCATCTCGCGCGGCTCGCCGTCGACGGTCAGCTCGATCGCCTTGTCCTTGGCGACGAAGGCGGTCGTGCCGCCCGCGAGGAACGCGACGACCAGCGCCTGCGGCACGAGTCGGCGCATGGGCCCGTCCACCCGCTCGGCGGCTCGAGCCCGGTGCCGGCGCGCGGCTCGTCGACCACGCCGGGGGCGCACCACGGGCACGGGCGCCGCGGCTTCGGAGGCCTCGTACGCGGGGCGGTACGTGTCCTCGTAGGCCTCGTAGTCCACGTGACCCACGTAGTCCGCGTAGTGATCGGCGTAGTCCGCGTAATCCCCGCGATTCCCCTGATCCCCTTGGTGACCTTGGCTGCCATGGCCCCCGTAGCCACCGTGCTGGCCATAGCCGGCGTACACCCCGTACACAGGTCCATACGTGTCCGTACGCGTCTGGTACGCCCCCGGCACCCCGTATGCCAGCGTCTGAGCGCTGTACGGGTCGAAGCCGCCGTACGCCGGGGGCTCGTGCACGGGGCTCGGGCCATACGTCTCGAACTGCGCGTTGCTCACGACGACACGCTCCAGCGGAGGAGTCCGGATCCGGATCGGGCCCACAGAAAGTAGCGGAGGGGTGGTGACTCTCCAAAGCGAACCGACTACACATCGTGACGAGCGTTGGGGGCGCGGACCGGGCGAGCGTTATCCGCCGGTTATCGGTCAGTAGCCGAAGGCATGTGCCGTGTTCGAGCCGAGGGCCGCCGCCAGCACGTCCTCCTCGATCCCCCGTACGGCCGCCATGGCGCGCACCGTGATCGGAATGAGATACGGCGCGTTGGGCCGTCCGCGGTACGGCGCCGGCGTGAGGAAGGGCGCGTCGGTCTCCACGAGGAGCAGCTCCAGCGGGGCCACCGCCACCGCGTCCCGCAGGTTCTGGGCGTTCTTGAAGGTGACGTTGCCGGCGAAGGACATGTAGTAGCCGGCGCGGGCGCACACCTGGGCCATCTCGGCGTCGCCGGAGTAGCAGTGGAAGACGGTCCGCTCGGGGGCGCCCTCCTCCTTCAGCACCCGCAGCACATCCGCGTGAGCCTCGCGGTCGTGGATGACCAGGGCCTTGCCGTGCCGCTTGGCGATCTCGATGTGGGCGCGGAAGGACGCCTCCTGCGCCTCCTTGCCCTCGGGCCCGGTGCGGAAGTAGTCGAGGCCGGTCTCGCCGACGCCCTTCACCTGGGGGAGCGCGGCGAGGCGGTCGATCTCCGCGAGCGCCTCGTCGAGCGCCTGGGCGCCTCCGGGTTCGCGCGCGCCCTGCCGGGACCAGCCGTCGGGGTCCCCGTGCACGATGCGCGGAGCCTCGTTCGGGTGCAGGGCGACGGTCGCGTGCACGGCGTCGTACCGCGCCGCCGTCTCGGCCGCCCACCGCGAGCCGCGTACGTCACAGCCCACCTGCACGACCGTCGTCACCCCGACCGACGCCGCCTTCGCCAGGCCCTCCTCCACCGTGCCGGACTGCATGTCGAGGTGGGTGTGGGAGTCGGCGACCGGCACCCGGAGCGGTTCCGGGAAGGGCGGGGCGGCGTGCTTGTCGGCGGCGTTCGAAGGCATACCCCGATCCTACGAAAGGGGTATGCCTTCCCTGCCGGCGCTCGGCCTCGCCCGGCGCCCGGTCTCAGCCGACGCCCCGTCTCAGCCGGCCTCGACTCAGCTCGCCTTGCGGTGGAAGACGTGCAGGAGATCGGACAGATGCCAGTGATGGTCCGTCCCGGCCGCCGACTCCGACCCCGACTCCGGTGTCCGCTTCGCCTGCCGGGGGATCGACCGCTCGGGGTGCAGGGAGTTCTGCACGGAGGACACCTGCCCGGGCCGCATGATGCGGACGACGTGGTTGTCGCAGTTCTGACACGTGGGCCGGCTCAACGGAGACGGAACCACCTGGCCATCGGCCACATACAGGACGAACTCACGGCCGTCACCGTCTATGTGGTGCTCTATCTCGTACGACTGCTCCCAACCGTGCCCGCACCTCATGCAGGCGAAGGAATACGACTCGTGGACGACGGCGGTCGCGGCGCTGCGAAGGCTCGTGGTCTGCTGTGCGATCTCGCTCATGCCAGCTCCTGTGGTCCGCTGGTGGGACGGGTTGCGTCCCTTCGACCAGTGGACTCCTCCGCGGGAGCGAACGCACGCCATCTGTCCAGTGTTGGCGCCGACTTGGACGTTCCTTGCCGAAAGGGCCGACTCCCTTTACCCCCGCATGGGGCGCCCGCTCAGCCGAGATACGCCCTGCTCACACGGTATTTCACGCCCCCGCGTTCTTGGCCGCCACGACGGCGTCGAAGACCTCCCGCTTCGGCACCCCGGCCTCCACCGCCACCGCCGCGATGGCCTCCTTGCGCCGCTCCCCCGCCTCTTCCCGCACGCGAACCCGCCGCACGAGCTCCTCGGCGCCGACCTCCTCGGCCCCCTTCTCGGGCGCGCCCTCGACCACGACCGTGATCTCCCCGCGCACCCCCTGCGCCGCCCAGGCCGCGAGCTCGCCGAGCCCGCCCCGCCTGACCTCCTCGTACGTCTTGGTCAGCTCCCGGCACACGGCGGCCCGCCGCTCGGCGCCGAACGCCTCGGCCATCGCGGCGAGCGTGTCGTCGAGCCGGTGCGGGGCCTCGAAGTAGACGAGCGTGCGCCGCTCCTCGGCTGCCTCCCGCAGACGCGACATCCGCTCCCCCGCCTTGCGCGGCAGGAAGCCCTCGAAGCAGAACCGGTCGACGGGCAGCCCGGACAGCGCGAGCGCGGTGAGCACGGCGGACGGCCCCGGTACGGCGGTGACGCGGATGTCCTTCTCGACGGCCGCGGCGACCAGCCGGTACCCGGGATCCGACACCGACGGCATCCCCGCGTCGGTCACCAGCAGCACACGCGAGCCCTCGAGGAGCGCCTCGACGAGCTCGGGCGTACGAGCCGACTCGTTGCCCTCGAAGTACGACACGACGCGCCCGGCCGGCTGCACGCCCAGCGCCTGGGTCAGGCGCCGCAGCCGCCGGGTGTCCTCGGCGGCGACCACGTCCGCGCCGGCCAGCTCCTCGGCGAGCCGGGGCGGGGCGTCCTTGATGTCGCCGATGGGGGTGCCTGCCAAAACAAGGGTTCCTGTCACGTTTCCATCCTCGCAGGGCGCATCCACGGGACTCCCACAGACGTGTTCCCTACGATGGCGCGGTGACCAGTACCGCGTCCTCCACGGACACCCGGCAGGGCCAGGCGACCCACGAGCAGCAGCCGTCGTGGCAGCAGCGGCTGCGCCGATTCGGCTACACGGCGACGCCCAGAAGCGACGTACGCGACCGGCTCGTGCCGCCGTATGTCCAGCCCAGCCCGCGGATGTGGCAGTTCCTCGGCGTCTCGCGGCCGCTCGCCGAGCGGATCGCGCGCTGGTCCGGCTGGGTCGGTCCGCTGCTGGTGACGCTGCTCGCGGGAGTGCTGCGGTTCTGGAACCTGGGCAGCCCGAAGAAGGTGATATTCGACGAGACGTACTACGCCAAGGACGCCTGGGCGCTCGTCCACCGCGGCTTCGAGGTCAACTGGGACAAGAACGCCAACGACCTGGTCCTGTCGACGAACGGTCACGTCCCGATCCCCACGGACGCGGCGTACGTCGTGCATCCGCCGGTCGGCAAGTACGTCATCGGGCTCGGCGAGCTGATGTTCGGATTCAACCCGTTCGGCTGGCGGTTCATGACGGCGCTGCTGGGCACCCTGGCCGTCCTGATGCTGTGCCGCATCGGCCGCCGGATCTTCCGCTCCACCTTCCTCGGCTGCCTCGCCGGCGGGCTGATGGCGGTGGACGGGCTGGCCTTCGTGATGGCCCGCACCTCGCTGCTCGACGGGGTGCTGATGTTCTTCGTGCTGGCGGCGTTCGGCTGCCTCGTCCTCGACCGGGACCGGGCACGCGCGAAACTCGCGGCCGCGCTGCCGGCCGACGCCGACGGCCGGGTCCGCCCCGACGCGCACACCGCCGAGACCCTGTTCCTCGGATGGCGCCCTTGGCGCTGGCTGGCGGGCCTGATGCTGGGCCTGGCCTTCGGCACCAAGTGGAACGCCCTGTACTTCATGATCGCGTTCGGCCTGATGACGGTGCTCTGGGACGTCGGCGCCCGCAAGGTCGCCGGTGCCCGCCACCCGTACACGGCGGTCCTCAAGCGCGACCTGGGACTCGCCTTCCTGGCGACCGTGCCGGTGGTGACCGCCACGTACCTCCTGTCGTGGACCGGCTGGATCCTCTCGCCCACGGACGGCAGCGGCGGCTACTACCGCGACTGGGCGAGCGCCGACGGCCGCACCAGCAGCTGGTCGTGGCTGTTCCCCGACTGGTGGCTCAGCCTGTGGCACTACGAGCACCAGGTGTACGAGTTCCACGTCGGCCTGTCGTCCCCGCACACCTACCAGTCCAACCCGTGGAGCTGGATCGTCGACGGCCGCCCGGTGTCGTTCTTCTACGAGTCCCCCCTGCCCGGCAAGGACGGCTGCCCCGCCGACGCGGGCGAGAAGTGCGCGCGCGAGGTCCTGGCGATCGGCACGCCGCTGCTGTGGTGGGTGGCGGCCTTCGCCCTCCTGTACATCCTGTGGCGCTGGCTGTTCCGCCGCGACTGGCGAGCGGGCGCCATCGCCTGCGGCGTCGCGGCCGGCTACCTCCCCTGGTTCCTCTACCAGGAACGCACCATCTTCTTCTTCTACGCCGTCGTCTTCCTCCCCTTCCTCTGCCTGGCCGTGGCCATGCTCCTCGGCGCGATCATCGGCCCGCCGGGCGCCGGCGAGACCCGCCGGGTGGCGGGGGCGACGGGCGCGGGCGTCCTGGTGCTGCTGATCGCCTGGAACTTCATCTACTTCTGGCCGATCTACACGGGCACGGCGATCCCGATCGACGACTGGCGGTCGCGGATGTGGCTGGACACATGGGTCTAGCTTGCGTAACAGGAGCAGGCGCTGATCGTTCACCGAGCATGAACGCAACCAAACGGACACTTGCTGTCATTGCCCTCACCGGAGCAGCGGTCATGTCGGCCGTCACCGTCGCCGCCGCCGACACCCGCGACTCGCAGCCCCCGCAGACGTCCACGAACCTGGTGTACCCGTACTCGGCCGCCTACCCGCCGGGCGTCCTCCCCCTGGCGGCTGCTCCCGCGGCCGCCATCCTCGGTTTCGTCAGCCCCTTCGGCGTCCTCTGAGGACCGTCTCCCGCTGAGCGCCGCGGCAGGCCGACCGGGCCGGCCGCGGCGCTCAGTCGTATCCGCGGTATCCGGACGGGCGCTCTTCGGTCACTCCATCGCCACAAAAGCGGCCAAGAAAAGAAAACTCCTTCCACAGGCTTCCCTCACGCCACTTACAGTGCGGATGACTGAAACGGGGAGGGGACGTATGTCCAAGGGGGTCAAGGCTGCCGTCATAGGCGGGGTGTTCGCCGTGATGGTGGGTGGGGCCGGGTACGGCGCGTACAACATCATGTCCGCGTTGAACGGCGGCGGGGCGACGGGGCAGGGCGGTGCGCCGGCGCCGGTGCGGTCCGGGCCGCCGAGCGGGGACGAGGTCGAGGAGACCACGGCGAAGTTCTTCGCGGCCTGGGAGAAGGGGCAGGCGACGCGGGCGGCGTCGTACACGAACAACGACACGGCCGCGAAGGCCGTGCTCACCTCCTACGGCGACGCCGCGCACATCACCGGCGTGAAGATCACGCCCGGCAGGACCAAGGGCGCCACCGTGCCGTACACGGTGCAGGCCAAGGTGTCCTACGGCGGGAAGTCCAAGGCCCTCAGCTACAGAAGTGAGCTCACCGTCGTGCGCGGGCTCACCACCGGGCGGGCCCTCGTCGACTGGCAACCGACCGTGATCCACCCGGAGTTGAAGAGGGACGACACCCTCGTCACCGGCGAGGCGGCGAGCCCGCCCATCGAGGCCGTCGACCGTAACGGCACCGTGCTGACGAAGGAGAAGTACCCCTCGCTGGGCCCGATCCTGGACACGCTGCGGGAGCGGTACGGCAGCAAGGCCGGCGGCTCGCCCGGTGTCGAGCTGGCGATACGGCACGCCGACGAGTCGCCGGACACCTCGCTGCTGACCCTCGCGAAGGGCAGACCCGGCAAGCTGGAGACGACGCTCAGCGCGGGCGTGCAGGCGGCGGCCGAGCAGGCGGTGAAGCGGTACGACCAGTCCTCGGTCGTGGCACTCAAGCCGAGCACCGGCGAGGTGCTGGCGGTGGCCAACCACCGGGACGACGCCTTCAACGCGGCCTTCGAGGGCAAGGTCGCCCCGGGCTCCACGATGAAGATCATCACTGCGGCGATGCTCATCGACAACGGCGTGACCTCGATGAACGGCCCGGCGCCCTGTCCGCCGACCGCCACCTGGCAGAGCCAGACCTTCAAGAACCTCACGGGCCTGGAGCCGAACGAGACCGCGAGCGCCACCCTCGCAGGCGGCTTCATGCGCTCCTGCAACACGGCCTTCATCAAGCTCGTCGACGAGGAGCCGCTCACCGACGCCTCGCTGACCCAGGAGGCCGAGGAGCGGTTCGGGATCGGCCGCGACTGGAAGACCGGCATCACGTCCGTCGACGGCAGCGTCCCCGCCTCCGGCGGCCCGGACCGCGCGGCCAACGCCATCGGCCAGGGCCAGGTCCAGATGAACCCGCTGAACATGGCCTCGGTGACGGCCACGGCGATCACGGGCGAGTTCCGGCAGCCGTATCTGGTCTCGCCCGAGCTCGACAACCGCCAACTGGCCACCGCCGAGGGGCTGCGGGCGGGCACCGCCGCCCAGCTGAAGCAGATGATGCGGCTGACCGCGACCACCGCCCCGGGCACCGCCGTGCAGGTCATGTCGGGGCTCGGCGGCGACATCGGCGCCAAGACCGGTTCCGCCGAGATCGACGGCAAGGCCACCTCCGACAGCTGGTTCACCGGCTTCCGCAATGATGTGGCGGCCGCGGCCCTGTCCCAGCAGGGCGGCCACGGCGGCGACGCGGCCGGGCCGATTGTCGCAGCCGTGCTACGAGCGTCCGGCTGAACTCATCCCCCGTGGCACGGGACTCTAGGGTGGTCGTCGTCGTTGGTATGCGTGAGGTCGGCGGGGCGGCGGGGGCCCCTGGAATACGCGAGGGAACGGAAAGAAGTGGGTAACAGAGGGCGCGTCGCTGAGCGACGGAAGACCAACCCCGCCGTGGTCGGCGGGATGATCGCCGTGGTCATCGGCGGCGCCGGGTTCGGCGCCTACGCGCTGTTCGGCGGTGGGGCCGTCGCCGACAGCCGTACGCAGTCGACATCGGCGAGCCCCGACGACAAGGCGAAGGACGTCAAGACCGGCCCGCTGTCGGCGACCGAGGTCACGTCGGCGGCCCGGGAGTTCCTCACCGCCTGGCAGCAGGGCAAGGTGACCGAGGCGGCCGCCGCCACGGACGACACCACGGCCGCCACCACCCTGCTGACCGGCTACACCAAGGACGCCCACATCAAGGACGTCACCCTCACCGCCGGCCCCCGCACCGGCGACAAGGTTCCCTTCTCCGTGAAGGGGACGGTGGCGTACAAGGGCACCGAGAAGCCGCTGGCGTACGACAGTTCACTCACCGTCGTCCGCCGCGCCGAGGACGGCAAGCCGCTCGTCGAGTGGCACTCCGCGATCGTCCACCCCGACCTCAAGGACGGCGACAAGCTGGTCACCGGCGAGTCCGGCACCCCGCCGGTCAAGGCCCTCGACCGGGACGGCGGCGAGCTGACGGAGGCCGAATACCCGTCGCTGGGCTCGGTCCTGGACGGGCTGCGCGAGAAGTACGGCGAGAAGGCGGGCGGCAAGGCGGGCGTCGAGCTCCAGGTGATCCGGGGCGCGGAGTCCAAGAAGGCCGAGCTGTCCGACAAGACCCTGCTGGAGCTGAGCAAGGGCACGCCGGGCACCGTGAAGACGACGCTGAGCCCGACGATGCAGGCCGCCGCGGAGAAGCAGGTGGCCGCGAAGTCCAAGGCGTCGGTGGTCGTCCTGCGTCCGTCGACCGGCGAGATCCTCGCGGTCGCGAACTCCTCGCACGGCTTCAACACCGCCTTCCAGGGCTCCCTCGCCCCGGGCTCCACGATGAAGGTCATCACCTCGTCGCTGCTGATCGAGAAGGGCCTCGCGTCGGCGGACAAGCAGCACCCCTGCCCGAAGTACTTCACGTACGGCCACTGGAAGTTCCAGAACGACGACAAGTTCGAGATCAAGAACGGCACCTTCAAGGCGAGCTTCGCCCGCTCCTGCAACACGGCCTTCATCAGCCAGGCCCCCGAGCTGGACAATGACAGCCTGACCAAGCAGGCCCAGCAGGTCTTCGGCCTCTCCCTGAACAACTGGTCCGTCGGCGTCCCCACCTTCGACGGCTCCGTCCCGGTCCAGTCCCAGGCCCAGATGGCGGCCTCGCTCATCGGCCAGGGCGGCGTGCGGATGAACCCGCTGAACATGGCGTCGGTCTCGGCGACCGTCAAGGCGGGCACCTTCAAGCAGCCCTACCTGGTGGCCCCGACGGTCGACAACCGCACCCTCGCCACGGCCTCCCGCTCCATGTCCGCGTCCACGCTGTCGCAGCTGCGCGAGCTGATGGCCTACACGGCGGCCTACGGCACGGCGGCCGAGGCGATGTCCGGGGTCACCGGCGACGTCGGCGCGAAGACCGGCTCGGCGGAGGTCGACGGCCAGAAGAAGCCGAACGGCTGGTTCACCGCGTACCGGAACGACCTGGCGGCAGCAGGCGTGGTCCAGGCAGCCGGCCACGGCGGCGAGACGGCGGGCCCGATCGTGGCGGCGCTGCTGAAGCTGGGCGGCTGAGCCTCAGCGTGCTACGGGCGCGGCGGCCAGATACGTCCGCCGCAGGAACCTCATCAAGGCCTTCGACTCGAACTGCACCACGGAAACGCCCTGGTCCGAGTGGAATTCCACGACGGCCTGCACCCTCCCGCACGGCCACACCCGTATCTCGCCGCTCCCCGCAGGGGCCCGCAGCCCCTGCTCCAGCAGGGAGCGCGAGAACGTCCACTCGTGTTCCTCGCGCCCGGGCAACCGCACACGCACCGAGCGCGGGTCGGTCTCGGGGTCGTAGCGCAGGACGACCGGGACGGCCTCCTGCTCCTCCTGCAAGAGGTCGGCGTCCGTGACGATATGGGCTCGCGCATACTGTTCGACTACCGACATCGGACGGCCCCTTACGCTGCGTGACCTGTGCGAAAGCTGTGCCTCCGCTCCCTCCAATGTCGCATATCTTGCGGAAAGCGCTCCCTGGAGCAGACGTATCTCACATGTGCGATACACCAACGCGATGCACAAGCTCCTCGCTCTTGCAAGCCATTCGCATTAAGCCACTATCATCGAACGGTGCATGTACCCGACGGATTCATAGACGCCCCGACCTCCGCCGTGACCGGAGTCGTCGCCGCGGCCGCGGTCGCCGTAAGCCTGCGCGGCGCGCGCCGCGAGCTCGACGAGCGGACGGCGCCGCTGGCCGGCCTGGTGGCCGCGTTCATCTTCGCGGTGCAGATGCTGAACTTCCCGGTCGCGGCCGGGACCAGCGGACATCTGCTCGGCGGGGCCCTGGCCGCGATCCTCGTCGGCCCCTACACCGGCGCGCTGTGCATCTCCGTCGTCCTGCTGATGCAGGGCATCCTCTTCGCGGACGGCGGCCTCACCGCGCTCGGCGTGAACATCACCAACATGGCGATCGTCGGCGTCGTGGTCGCCTACGTCGTCTTCCGCAGCCTGGTGAAGGTCCTGCCGAAGACCCGGCGCTCGATCACCGCCGCCTCCTTCGTCGCCTCGGTGGTGTCGGTGCCGGCCGCGGCCCTCGCGTTCACGCTGCTGTTCTGGATCGGCGGCACCACCGACGTCTCGATCGGCAAGGTCGCCACCGCCATGGTCGGCGTCCACCTCCTGATCGGCATCGGCGAGGCGGCGATCACCGCGCTGACCATCGGCGCCGTCATCGCCGTACGCCCGGACCTCGTCTACGGCGCCCGTGACCTGCGGCAGCCGCTGAAGCTGCGGGTCGGCGGCGAGCTCGTCGACGCCCCGGCGCCCGAGGCCGCGCGGCCGGTCGCGGCCCGGACCTCCCGCCGCACCCTGTGGATCAGCGGCCTGGTCACCTCCCTCGTCCTCGCCGGGTTCGTCAGCTTCTACGCCTCCGCCAGCCCCGACGGTCTGGAGAAGGTCGCCGAGGACAAGGGGTTCGCCGAGTCCGCCGAGGAGCACGCGGGCGCCGACTCCCTGCTCGCCGACTACGGCGTCAAGGGCATCGACACCGCCCGCCTGTCCGGCGGTCTCGCCGGCGTGATCGGCGTCGGCGCGACCCTGGCCGCGGGCACCGGCATCTTCTGGGCGGTGCGCCGGCGTCGTACGGACGAGGCGGCCGATGTGTCGCCCACGAGCACGAGCGTCTGACCATGGGCGCCGGGCACGCGCACAAGCTCTACCGGCACGGGCACTCACCCGTGCACGGCCTGCCGCCGCACACCAAACTCGCCGCGACCTTCGCGTTCGTGGTGGTCGTGGTGTCGACGCCGCGGGAGGCGATGTGGGCGTTCGGCCTGTACGCCGTGCTGCTCGCGCTCGTCGCCTTCGTCGCGCGCGTGCCCGCCGGGTTTCTGCTCAAGCGGCTGCTGATCGAGGTGCCGTTCGTGGCGTTCGCCGTGCTGATGCCGTTCGTGGCGGAGGGCGAGCGGGTCGAGGTGCTGGGCATGTCGCTGAGCGTCAGCGGACTGTGGGGCGCCTGGAACGTGCTCGCGAAGGGCACCCTGGGCGTCGCCGCCTCGGTCCTCCTCGCCTCCACGACCGAGCTGCGCGAACTCCTCCTCGGCCTCCAGCGGTTGAAGCTCCCGCCCCTCCTCGTGCAGATCGCGTCCTTCATGATCCGGTACGGCGATGTCATCGCGGACGAGATGCGGCGGATGCGCATCGCCCGCGAGTCGCGCGGCTTCGAGGCGAAGGGCGTGCGGCACTGGGGCGTCCTCGCGAAGTCGGCGGGCGCCCTGTTCATCCGCTCCTACGAGCGCGGCGAGCGCGTGCATCTGGCCATGATCAGCCGCGGGTACGCCGGTTCGATGCCGGTGATCGACGAGGTGACCGCGTCCCGGGCGCAGTGGTCGTACGCCCTCGCGCTCCCCTTCGCCGCCCTCGTCGTCTGTCTGTTGGGATGGGCCCTGTGAGTACTGCTTCCCTGGAGGTCTCCGGCCTCGCCTTCGCCTACCCCGACGGCCACCAGGCCCTGTTCGGCGTGGACTTCTCCATCGCGCGCGGCGAGCGGGTCGCACTGCTCGGCCCGAACGGCGCCGGCAAGACGACCCTCGTCCTCCACCTCAACGGCATCCTGACCGGCGGCACGGGCACCGTGCACGTCGCCGGGCTGCCCGTCGGCAGGCAGCACATGGCCGAGATCCGGCGCCGGGTCGGGATCGTGTTCCAGGACCCGGACGACCAGCTGTTCATGCCGACGGTCCGCGAGGACGTGGCCTTCGGTCCCGCGGCGGCCGGGCTCAAGGGTCCGGAGCTGGAGGAGCGCGTCGACCGGGCCCTCGACCGGGTCGGCATGGCGGAGTTCAAGGACCGTCCCCCGCACCACCTCTCCTTCGGCCAGCGGCGCCGGGTCGCGGTGGCGACCGTGCTCGCGATGGAGCCGGAGATCCTCGTCCTCGACGAGCCCTCCTCCAACCTCGACCCCGCCTCCCGCCGCGAACTGGCCGACATTCTGCGCTCGTTGGACGTCACCGTCCTGATGGTCACGCACGACCTGCCGTACGCCCTGGAGCTGTGCCCCCGCTCCCTCATCCTGAGTGAAGGCGTGATCGCAGCGGACGGCAGGACGGCGGAGCTGCTGTCCGACGACGAGCTGATGCGTGCCCACCGGCTGGAGCTGCCGTTCGGATTCGATCCGCGGTCCGTGACAATGGGCGCGTGACCAACGACGAGGGCACCGCCGAAGAGGGCTCGCTGCTGCTGGACGAGCAGCTGTGCTTCGCGCTGTACGCCGCCCAGCGCGCGGTGACGGCCGCCTATCGCCCGCTCCTCGACGAACTCGGCCTCACCTACCCGCAGTACCTCGTCCTGCTGGTCCTCTGGGAGCGCGGCGAGACGACGGTGAAGGAACTGGCCGGCGCGCTGCGGTTGGACTACGGCACCGTGTCGCCGCTGCTCAAGCGGCTTCAGGCGGCGGGTCTGGTCCGCCGGGAGCGGGCGGCGAGCGACGAGCGTTCGGTACTGGTCGCGTGCACGGCGCGCGGACAGGAGCTGCGGGAGCGCGCGGCGCGGGTGCCCGGTGCGCTGCTCGCCGAGACCGGGCTCGGCGGCCCGGAGGTGCAGCGGCTGCGCGAGGAGCTGTGGCAGCTGGCGGCGAAGGCGGCGGCAGCGGCCGACCGCAACCGCTGATCTCGGCTTACCCCTGGTTACTACCCCCCGGCAACAGCAACTCCGTACCGGCCAGTACCTTGTGCACGATGTACTTGTGCGCCCACGCGGCGGAGCCGGACATCGAAACAGCTTCTGGGGGAGGCCAACCATGACCGACGAGGGCACCGCCGTCGACACCCGTCCGACGAAGATCATGTACGTCGCCGAGGCCACCGCGCACGGCGGCCGGGACGGCTTCGTCACCAGCCAGGACGGCCAGATCGAGCTGAAGGTCGCGATGCCGCCGGAGCTGGGCGGCGACGGCAACGGCACCAACCCCGAGCAGCTGTTCGCCGCCGGCTACAGCTCCTGCTTCCACAACGCACTGATCCTCGTCGGCAACCGCGAGGGCTACGACCTCACCGGATCCACCGTCGCCGCGAAGGTCGGCATCGGCCCCAACAAACACCGCGGTTACGGCCTCGCGGTCGCCCTCAGCGTCTCCCTGCCGGTGCTGGACGCGGACCTCGCGGCCAAGCTGGTGGACGCGGCGCACGAGATCTGCCCGTACTCCAACGCGACCCGGGGGAACATCGACGTCACCATCCTGCTTGGGTAGAAGGGCACCCGCACAGGCAGGACGAGGAGACGGACGTGGGCGTGAACGGCACAGTGGCCGAGGGCTTCGAGCCGGTCAGGGAGGCGTTCGTACGGAACTTCGCCGCGCTCGGGGAACGGGGCGCGGCCGTCGCCGTGTACCGGGACGGGCGCAAGGTCGTCGACCTGTGGGCCGGAACCCGGGACGTGGACGGCGAGGCTCCGTGGCAGCACGGCACCGCGCAGGTCGTGCGCTCGGCGACCAAGGGCGTCGCCGCCGCCGTACCCCTCATCCTCCACCAGCGCGGAGAGCTGGATCTGGACGCGCCCTTGGCCGAGTACTGGCCGGAGTTCAAGGCGCACGGCAAGGAGCGGCTGCTGGTCCGGCATGTGCTGAACCATCGCGCCGGGCTCCCGGTGCTCGACCGCCCGCTCACGCCCGAGGAGGCGCTGGACCCGCACCGCGGCCCCGAGGCGGTGGCCGGGCAGGCGCCCGCGTGGGAGCCGGGCACCGACCACGGCTATCACGCGCTGACGTACGGCTGGCTGCTGGACGAGCTGGTGCGGCGGGTGACGGGGCGGTGGGCCGGCGAGTGGCTCGCGGCGGAGGTCGCCGGGCCGCTGGGCCTGGATCTGTGGCTGGGGCTGCCGGAGTCGGAGGCGGGACGGGTCGGTCGTACCGGCCGGGTCGACGGTCCCGAACCGGCGGGCGGGCTGCGGTCGCGCCCGAAGCGGTCGGTCACCGAGGCCTATGACGACCCGGACTCCCTCACCCGCCGCGCGTTCGCCGCGATCACGCCGTTCCCCGACCAGAACGACCCCGCCTACCGCGCCGCCGCCCTCCCCGCGACGAACGGCATCGCGACGGCCGACGGACTGGCCCGGTTCTACGCGGCGCTGATCGGCGAGGTCGACGGCGTACGGCTCTTCGACCCGGCGACCGTGGAGCTGGCCCGGGCGGAGGAGTCGGCGGGGCCGGACCGCGTCCTGGTCGTGGGCACCCGTTTCGGCCTCGGCTACATGCTGCACGGCACCGCGTCGCCCCTGCTGGGACCGGGTTCCTTCGGCCACCCCGGCCGGGGCGGCGCCCTCGGCTTCGCCGACCCGGCAGCGGGGATCGCGTTCGGCTATGTGACGAACGGCTTCCGCAAGACGGTGACGGCTGATCCGAGGGCGCAGGGGTTGATACGGGCGGTGCGAGTGGCGGTCGGGGCGCTCGCGTAGCGTTCGGGTCGGACTGGGATTCGGTTCAGTCGTGGATTCGGTTCAGTCGTGGATTCGGGTCAGACGTGGAATCGGGTCAGACGTGGATCGGGTGCGACGTGCGTCCCGACGCCTGGTCGATCTCCGCGTGCGCCTTGGTGAGCATCTGCATCGCCAGCTCGTTCAGCGCGCGGGCACCGGCGATCTCCTCACCGACGCGTGGCTGATTCGCGTCCGTGTGGTGCCGTGAGGCATGCCCGTGGGCCCGTACCTCGGTGCCGTCGGGGAGCCGCACCATCGCGACCGCCTTGGTGTGGGTCTCGTCCTCCTGAAACTCCAGCTCGACATGCCATCCCACTGCGGTGTGCATCATGACGATCACCTCCGGAAGTTCTGCTTCCAGGGTGCGCCTCGGAAGGGCCCGCCGACTAGTCGGGCTCGGTGCCTAGTCGGGCTCGGCGAACTCCTCGGGCCGTGGCGCCGGGGCGGGGCGCCTGGTGCGGGCGGGGGCGCTGAGGGCGGTCACCCGGTCGGCGAGCAGGGCGATCCGCTCGGCGGCCTCGGTCACCAGGTCGGTGCGCAGCCGGCGCTGGTGGCGCAGCGCGAGTTCCATGGTGGCCAGCGCCAGGGCCGCGCCGACCAGGACCACGGCCGCCAGCGTGAGGTGGACACGCGGCCGGCCCTCCCCCGCCGCGTCGAAGGCGAGCCCGGACGCCACGGCCAGGGCCGTGACCAGCGCCAGCCCCACGCAGTAGCCGCCGAGGATCCAGGGGTGGTCCTGGCACAGCCACCTCACCCGGGAGCGCCGCGCCTCGTCCGCCAGCCGTTCGAGCGCCCCGCGCATGTCCTCCAGCTCCCAGTCGGCCTTCTCGCGCTGCTCGCGGGAGAGCGGCGGCCGCGACTCGGCCAGGCGGAGCTCCAGCCGTGCGATCGCCCGGCGCAGCACCGGCCGGGTCACCCGGTCCGGCAGGCCCTGCGGCCAGCGGGCCCACAGGTCGGCGTCGCGCCGCTTGAGGCGGATGTGGGTGGCGGCCGTGTGCGCGACGGCGAGGCCCATGACCAGCAGCAGGGCCAGGGACCCCCACATGCCCTTGTCGCCCCACATCTGCAGCGCCGGGAACAGCCCGATGAGCACCAGCCCCGCGCCCATCGGCCAGGTCTGCCGGATGTACGTCTGGTGCTTGACGGCGTGCAGGTCGCGTTCCCAGCTGTCGATGGGGCGGCGGAGCAGGAAGCGGCCGACGGCGACCGCGATGAGCGGCGCGCACAGCAGCAGGCAGCCGCCCAGGGCGGCGTACAGGGTCCACGGAAGGCCGTCCCCGCGCGCCCAGGCGTCGTCCCTCGGCAGCGCGGGCACCCCGACCAGTGCCGCGCCGGCCAGCAGAGCGGTGAGGACGCCGAGCCACCGCCCCGGCCGGTATCCCGGCGGTGGCGGCGGGACGTGGCGCCAGGTCCGGGTGACGTCGGTCTCCAGTACGGCGATCAGTGCCGCCAGGTCGTCCTCGAAGCGGGCCGCGCGCAGTGATTGGGCGTTGCGGTGGGCCAGTTCGCGGATGGGAGGCGGGAGTTGGTCCGGTCTCGGCGGGGCGGCGCCGTCCAGCAGCAGCGGGACGACGGTCTTGTCGGTGTGCAGCGCCTGGTCGATCTCCCGGCGGACCCAGTCCGCCTCGTCGTCCAGCCGCAGCCCGCCGGACGGGCCCCGCGCCTCGAGCCAGCCCCGGTGCACCACCACGAGCAACACGTCGCAGTCCGCCACGCGCTCTCGCAGCGTGTCCGGGTAGCGCTGCCCCGGCACGATGGACGCGACGTCCCGGAACACCTGGTCCTCGCCGAAGTACTGTTCGAGCCGGTCGTACAGTTCCCGCACGACGTCTTCGTGATCGCCCCTGCGGTAGTTGATGAAGATGCCGCCCACGCCGCACACCCTAGAGCGACAGGGAAGATCCATGGACACCCGTGAACAGGCCTGCGCCTTCTGCGAGATCGTCGCCGGCACCGGCCGGGCGCGGGTGGTGTACGAGGACGCGCACACCCTCGCCTTCTTTCCGCTGGCGCCCGCGACACTCGGGCACACGCTGGTGGTGCCCCGGGCGCATACGGCGGACCTGTGGGCGATGGACGAGGCGGAGGTCCAACGCCTGTTCCACACCGTGACGGTGGTGGGCAGGGCGCTGCGGGCGGTCCTCGAACCCGACGGCATGAACGTCATCAACTCCGCGGGCGCGGTGGCCTCGCAGTCCGTGTTCCACACCCATGTGCACCTCGTGCCGCGTCGGCCCGGGGACGCGATGGGGCCCATCTGGCCGCCGAAGGGGGCGGGGTTCCGGGACGAGGACGACGCGTCGACGACGGACGCCCTAGCCGCCCGCCTCACCGCGGCGCTCGCCCGTCCGGCGCGCTGAGTTCACAGCGCGATGACGACCAGCGCGAGGTCGGCGAGCAGCAAGGGTGCGTAGAACAGCAGTAACGTCGGCGTGAGCCAGACCTCCGGCCAGGGCATTCTCGACAGGTACGGCGCCACGTTCATGGACAGCACCTCGACCGTGCTGTCGGGGGCCCGCGCGGCGTCGTAGAGCCGGCGGAAGGCTCTTTCCTGGCGCAGGAAGAAGCAGTCCAGGTACCAGAAGCAGAGCAGCGGCACCACGCCGACGGCCGCGAGCTGCCAGCTGAGCCGGCTGGCGGAGAGCGCCAGCAGACCGGCGGCCAGGGTCAGCGCCCAGCCCTTGACGAGAAACGAGTTGGTGCCCAGGCGGGTGATCGTCGCCTGGATGAACTCGAGATGCTTGATCCGGTCGGCGTCCAGCGGCGCCCTGCCGCCGACTCCCGCGTCCGATGTGCCCGGCCCCTCACTCAGCGCAGTCACTGCCCCGCCCCCTCAATGAAGTTTTCGCACGTCCGATCGTAGTGCCGGAGCAAAGACGGCAACTCGGGATCAGTGAGACTCGGCACACTCGCTTCGGTGACCGGCTCCGCCCTGCTTCCATGGAGATGTCGCATTCCACGGAGATGTCGCGCGCCGGCCCTGGCCCAGCCGCCAACGCCGCCTCCCCCGTTCACCGCTCCGGGCCACATCGAGGGACATGCGCTGCTGCTTCTCCGCCCACCTCCCCGCTCTCGCAGCACTGTCGGCCTTCCCCGGCCCCTGCGAGGTGCTGCGCTCCGGCGCGCGCCTCGCCCCTGCCCTGCTGCGCACGGCCGCCGCCGCCATGCAGCGGGCGCGCGCCCACCACCCCGACGACCTGACCGCCGTCAATCTGGAACTGGTCACGCTCACCGAGGACACCGCCGTCATCACCTGGTACACCGGCATCCCCGGCACCGACGACGGCCTGGGCCACCCCCTCCCGGCGATCACCGAGGGCGAGGTCGTCTACGGCACCCACCCCTCCCGGCTCAACCGCACCGCGTCCGAGGGCCGGCCGACCGCCCACCACCAGGTCGAGCTGACCGACCTGGAGCCGGGGCAGACGTACTACTACCAGGCCCGCTCACGGGGCGTGGCCGCCACACCCACCCCGCTGCACCTGGTGCGCGGCAACGCGGTGGGCACGTCGACGTTCGGGTTCGGTTCGGGTGGCGGGCCGTACTCCTTCACCACCCCGCAGCCCCCGCCCGGCCGGCATCTGCTGTCGGTCGCGCTCTGCAACGACCTGCACCTCGGCGAGACCACCGCGGGCCTGGTCGGCGGCCTGCCCCTGCTGCGCGGCGTGCCGCAGTTGCCGGGGCGCGCGCCCTATCCGGAGCTGATGAGCCGCGCCCTGGTCGAGGAGGCCCGGCGGCGCGGGGCGGACCTGCTGCTGGCCGGGGGCGACATCTCGGCCGGCGGAGCCGCGCACGACCTGCGCGAGGCCCGGCGGATCCTGGACGGCTTCGGCACGCACGGGCGGGACTACTTCGTCGTACGCGGCAACCACGACCGCTCCCGGGACGCCAGCGTCTTTCGTACCGCGTTCCCGGGTGGCGGCGGTGGCGACGGTGGCGATGACGGGCCGGGGCACTTCGCCCGTGACCTCGGCGGGCTGCGGGTCATCGGCCTGGACACGTACGTCAAGTCCGGCAACGGCGCCGACGCGGGCGGGCTCGGGGACGAGCAACTGGCGTGGTTCCGGGCGAGGTTGCGGGAGGCGCCGGACCAGCCGACGCTGGTGTTCGGCCACCATCCGCTGACGGTGCGGGACTCGGTCTTCCCGGTGACCCGCGGCCAGTGCCTGGAGCGCCGCCAGGCCCGCGCCGTCGTGGACGCCTACGCGTCCGCCCCCGGCGTCTTCCTCCACCACGCGGGCCACACGCACCGCAACAAGCGCACCGTGCTGACACGTGCCCCGCACGTCACCCAGCAGGAGGTCGCCGCCGCCAAGGAGTACCCCGGCGGTTTCACCCTGGTGCGCATCCACTCCGGCGGCTTCGCCCTCAACCACTACAAGTCCGGCGACCTGGCGGCCCGGCAGTGGAGCGAGCGCAGCCGCCGGGTGGCCGCGGGGCTTTGGCCGCACCACGCCCTGGGCCGGTCGGTCACCGACCGCAACAGCGTGACCGCGCACGACCTGTCGGGAGTCACCGTTCACAGGGTGTGAATCGCACATGACAGCGAGTGTCCGTAGCATCGAAGCATGGCGACCCTCTGGGACCTCATGCGGGACTGCATCCCCGACGACCACGCCCGTCAGGTCACCTCGCGCTACTACGTCGACGAGGTGATGGGCGCCCCCGGCGCACCCGGCCTGGTCGTCGATCTGGGCTGCGGTCGCGGCACGTCGGCCGCGCTCTTCCGTAAGCACGCCCCGCGGGTGCGGTGGATCGGGGTCGACATCCGGGACTCGCCGGAGGCCGGCCAGCGCACCCCGGGCGGTGACCCGGTGGTGCACTACGACGGCGTCCATCTCCCCCTCGGTTCGGACTCGACTCCGCTGATCTACTCGCACCAGGTCTTCGAACACGTCGCCCGTCCACGCGAACTGCTGGCGGAGATCGCCCGAGTGCTGGAGCCCGGTGGGCATTTCATCGGATCAACATCCCAATTCGAGCCGTACCACTCCTTCAGCCTGTGGAACTACACGCCGTACGGCTTCCGGGTCCTGGTCGAGGAGGCGGGGCTCGCGCTGGAGGAGATCCGGCCCTCGCTCGACGGAGTGGCGCTGATCATGCGGAGTTACCTGGGCCGGCCGCCCGAGTACAGCCGCTACTGGGACGAACAGTCCCCGCTCAACACCGAGATCGACCAGTGGGCGAAGGACGGCCGCCGCAGGACGGCCCTGGTGAACCTGCGCAAGCTGACGTACTGCGGCCAGTTCGCGTTCCGGGTGGGCAAGCCGGCACTCGCCCAGGCCTGACGCACGGCACTTCTAGTGCAAGATCGTGAAACTCGGCGTGCCTCAGGATGATTTGGGGCATTTCCTACTTAATCTCCCTTAATCGTGAGGAGTCACCCCTTTTCGCGAGGAGCGATCCTTCACGCAGCGCATCCACCTCGCTCCACTCACTCCACCGGAGATGACATGCACAAGCTTCGCAAGGCCGCCGTCCTGGTCGCCGCCCTCAGCACCGTCGGCCTCGCGGCCGCCGGAACCGCCCACGCCGACGGCAAGGGCCGCGGGGGCAACGAGTTCAAAGTCCAGCAGAGCACCCAGTGCAAGTCCCACGACCTGAACATCGACATCCTCGGTGTGGTCGGCGTGCTCAACGGCGCGCTGGGCGGCGCCCTCAACGGCGAAGGCAACGAGGGCAGCCAGGCCACCAGCCTCGGCTCGAAGATGGGCTGCAGCAACAGCGCCTTCTAGGCCAAGCCTCCTGCCGCACAAGGGTTCTCAGGCGGTCAGCCAACGGCTGACCGCCTGCCCTGGTACGGAACCCCGTACGGAAACCCGCCGACCGCTAACTCGCGTGCAGCATCATCCCGATGCCCACCACCAGCAACGCGGCCGCCCCGATCCGGGCGGCCCCGAACCGCTCCTTGAAGAAGACGGCCCCGATGGCCGCCCCCACGATGATCGAGGACTCCCGCAGGGCCGCGATCGGCGCCAGCTCCGCCTTCGTCTGCGCCCACAGGACCAGCCCGTACGCGGCGACGGACAGTGCGGCACCCAGCAGCCCCAGCACGGCGAACGGCCGCAGCACGGCGACCGTCTCCCCGCGCCAGCGCCAGACGGCGTACGCCGGGACAGCGAGGCCCTCGACCGCCATCAGCCAGGCGACATAGCCGACGGACGAGCCGGAGGCCCGTACGCCCAGCCCGTCGAGGACGGTGTACACCGCGATGCTCAGCCCGGTCGCCAACGCCGCGCCGATCGCCGCCCAGTCGGGCCGGCGCCCGCGCAGACCCCACAGGGCGACTCCGGTAAGTCCCGCGCAGGAGCAGGCGATCCCGGCGGCCGCCCACCCGTCCGGCACCTCGTGCGCGAACACCGCGGCGAGCAGGGCGACCACGAGCGGCGCGGTGCCGCGCGCGATGGGGTAGGCCTGCCCGAAGTCACCGAGCCGGAAGGACTTCATGAGCAGCGCGAAGTAGACGACATGCACGACGGCGGACGCGAGGAGATACGGCCACGCCCCCGCCGCCGGGAACGCCCCGAAGGGCATGAGGAACAGCCCGATCAGCACCCCGCCGCCCGCGATGAGCGTGAACGCGACCAGCTTGTCGGTGATCCGGTGGGCGATGGCGTTCCAACTGGCGTGCGTGACGGCCGCCAGCAGGACGGCGGCGGTGACCAGCGGGGTCACGAAGTCCGCGTCTGCTCGCGCACGTCCACCAGGGTGGCGCCGGCGTGGGTGACGAGGTCCTTGGGTGTCATCGGGAAGACCGCGTGCGGGTTCCCGGCGGCGGCCCACACGACGTCGTGGTCGAGCAGCGACCGATCGGCGAGCACCCGCGTCTTCGTACGGTGACCGAAGGGCGGTACGCCCCCGATGGCGTACCCGGTGGTCTCCCGTACGACGTCGGCCTTGGCCCGCGTGACCTGCTCGACGCCGAGTGCCTTCCGCACGAGCTCCACGTCGACCCGCGAGGCCCCGTCCATCAGCACCAGCACCGGCACGCCGTCGGCCGCGAAGATCAGTGACTTGCAGATCTGACTGAGCTCACACCCGATCGCCGCGGCGGCCTCAGCGGCGGTACGGGTCGCGTCCGGGAAGCGGCGGATCCGGCCGTGAAGCTCATCGAGACCCAGCTTCTCAAGGGCCTCGGCGAAACGGGGATTGGCTCCGGAGCCCGCACTATCGGTCGTCGTCATGAACGGCACGCTAGCGGTGGGTGTACAGGCCATGCTACTGAGTTGCGGGGCTGAGGCGGTGTGTTGTCGGGGCGGGCTGCCCGAACCTGCCAATTGCCGGGGCGAAGGCCCGACTTGGAGTGTCTTCGCCCCGCCCGTATGAAGAAGCCGGTGAGGGCGCCCCGTCCCCACGGAGCCCTCACCGGCCGGTCCACTTCAATGGTGAACGGTCAGACCCGTGCCAGCGCGCGGTCCCCGTCGGAGTCCGTGTCCTTGCCGGTCTCGGCGTCCGTGCGCAGCCCCTCGCCCTCCACGTCCACGTTCGGCAGGGCGCGGTCCAGCCACTTCGGGAGCCACCAGGCCTTCTTGCCGAGCAGTGCGAGGACGGCCGGGACGATGGCCATGCGGACGACGAACGCGTCGAAGAGGACCGCGATCGCTAGGCCGAAGCCGATCATCTTGACCATCGACTCGCTGGCTCCGATGAAGCCGGAGAACACCGCGATCATGATGATCGCCGCGGCGGTGACGACCCGTGCGCTGTGCCGGAAGCCGGTCACCACGGCCTGGGTGGGCCGCTCGCCGTGGACGTACGCCTCGCGTATTCGCGTCACGAGGAACACCTCGTAGTCCATGGCGAGGCCGAAGACCACGCCGACCATGAAGATCGGCATCATCGACATGACGGGGCCGGTCTCCTGGACGCCGAAGAGGTCGGCGAGCCAGCCCCACTGGAAGACCGCCACGACGGCGCCGATGGCCGCGAGGACCGACAGGAGGAAGCCGAGGGCCGCCTTCAGCGGAACGAGGATCGAGCGGAACACCAGGATCAGGAGGAGGAAGGCGAGGCCCACCACCAGGATCAGGTACGGCACGAGCGCGTCGTTCAGCTTCTGCGAGAAGTCGATGTTCATCGCGGTCGTGCCGGTGACCAGCACGTTCGCGTCCGTGTCGGCCTTGATCCCGGCGCCCGCGTCGCGGATGGAGTGCACCAGGTCCTCGGTGGAGACCGATGACGGCTTGGAGTCGGGGATCACGGTGATCGTCGCGGTGTCGCCCGCCTTGTTGTACGTCGGCGGAGTGACCGTGACGACGTCCTCGAGGCCCTTGATCTCGTCGGAGACCTCGGTGACCGCGTTCTTCGGGGCGTCGCTCGTCCTGGCGTCGACGACGACCATGAGGGGGCCGTTGAAGCCGGGGCCGAAGCCCTCGGAGAGCAGGTCGTAGGCGCGGCGCTGGGTCGTCGACGTCGGCTGCGAGCCGTCGTCCGGGAGGCCCAGTTCGAGGCTGGTCACCGGGAGGGCCGCGGCGCCGAGGCCGAGGACACCCAGCAGGAGGACGGCCAGGGGACGGCGTACGACGAAGCTCGCCCAGCGGGTGCCCATGTTCGGCTTGTCCGCGTTCGCCTTGTCGGCATGCGCCTTGGCCGCGGTCGTCTTCTCGCCGCGTCCGAGGAGCTTGCCCTTCTCTCCGGCCGGCTTCACCTTCCGGCCCGCGTACCCGAGCAGCGCGGGGACCATGGTCAGCGCGATCAGCACCGCGATCACGACCGTGCCCGCGGCGGCGACGCCCATCTTCGTCAGCATCGGGACGTTGACCACCGCGAGGCCGACGAGCGCGATCACCACCGTGAGGCCGGCGAAGACGACCGCGGAGCCCGCGGTGCCGGTGGCCCGGCCGACCGCCTCCTCGCGGTCGCGGCCCTCGGCGAGTTCGGCGCGGTAGCGGGAGACGATGAACAGGGCGTAGTCGATACCGACCGCGAGGCCGATCATCATGGCCAGGGTGGAGGTGGTGGAGCCCAGGTCGAGGGCGTTGGCCAGCGCGGTGATCACCGAGACGCCGATGCCGACGCCGATCAGCGCGGTGAGCAACGGCAGTCCGGCCGCGATCAGCGAGCCGAAGGTGATGACGAGGACCACCGCGGCGACCGCGAGCCCGATGATCTCGGAGGAGGCGGCCTCGGGTGCCGCCTGGAGCGCGTCACCGCCGATCTCCACGGTCAGCCCGGCGTCCCGCGCCTGCTGCCCGGCGTCTTCGAGGGCCTCCCGGCTGGCGTCCTTCAGCTCCATGCCGGGAACCTCGTAGCGCACCGAGGCGTAGGCGATCGTGCCGTCCTTGCTGACGGCGTGCGCCTTGAAGGGGTCGGCGACGGAGACGACCTCGGAGCCGTCGGACAGCTCCTTCACGGTCTCCTCGACGGTCGCCTTGTTGGCGGCGTCCGTCATCTTCTCGCCGTCGGGTGCCCTGAAGACGACGCGGGCGGTGCCGCCGTCCGCGCTGCTGCCCGGGAAGCGCTGTTCGAGCAGGTCGAAGGCCTTCTGGGCCTCGGTGCCGGGGATGGAGAAGGAGCTGGATCCGGCGCTGGGGGCGCCGGCCGCGCCGGCGCCCGCGAGGGCGAGCAGCGCGACCCATATGAGGGCGACGAAGTGCCGCCGCCTGAAGGCGAGTCGGCCGAGTTTGTACAGGAACGTGGCCACGGAGGCGTCTCCCGGTCAGGTCATGGGGTCGGGGGGGCCTGTGTCGGAATCCCGGCCGGATCAGCGCACGTCGTCTGGTGCGTGCGATCGCAAGGCGCCGGAGCGGCGAGCGTGCGTGCCAGGCGGCGGGCGCCCGGCCGGGGTTCCGCCACAGGCCCCAGGGCAGGGGTGATCAGCCCGACGACGTGAGCGGTTACGTCAGGTGGAGGGCTTGCTGGGGGAAGGGGTCAGTCGGTGGGAACGCCGAGGGCGGGGAGGACCACGGCGTCGATGTACGAAATGAGGAAGGCCCGGGTCGGCGGCAACTCTTCGAGCAACGTGCGGGCGGCGAACCCGCCCAGCATCATGTGCATCATGTAGTCGATCGCCGGGTTGTCCGCACGGACCTCGCCCCGGTCGATCGCCCGCTGCACCACGCGACGGAACTCCGCCATCTCCGGATCGATGAGATGGTCCCGGAACGCCCGCAGGAGGTCCGGGTTGCTGTGCACGGCCATGGCCAGACCCCGCATCAGGGCGGAGTTCTGCTCCATCTCGCAGTCGTCCGAGCGCATGGTGAGAGCGTGCAGGTCGCCCTTCAGCGATCCGGTGTCGATGTCACCGAGTCCGATGCCGCCCGGCTTGCTGTGCCGGACCGCCTTGGCCACCAGCTCCGGCTTGCCACCCCACTGGCGGTAGAGCGTCGCCTTGCTGGATCGGGTGCGGGCCGCCACGGCGTCCATGGTGAGGGCGTCGTAGCCGACCTCCCGGAGCAGGTCGAGCACGGCCTCGTACAACTCGGCCTCGCGCTCAGGGGTGATGCGGCTGCGACGTGCGGCTGCGACCTCGGTCACCGTACTCACCTTCCCACTCCGAACGACACGGTTTCGTACACCACGAAGGTACCCCATCCCCCCACCGAAACGAAACGGTTTCGTTCGCATGCTCCCCGTGTTCTGGGTCACGCGAACCCTTGTGTCACGAGTTGCCCAGGTACGTCCACAGGAAAAGCATGGGGAGGTGAGCTACCTGCGCCTACCGCATCTGAGCGGCGATCTGCTGTGCTTCGTGGCCGAGGACGACCTTTGGCTGGCCCCCCTGGACGGCCCGGGCCGCGCCTGGCGGCTCACCGTGGACCGCACCAAGATCGGCCACCCCCGCTTCTCCCCCGACGGCCGGCATATCGCGTACACGAGCTGGCGAAGCCTGGTCCCCGAGATCCACCTGGTCCCGGTGGACGGCGGCCCCGGCAGCCAGCTCACCCACTGGGGGTCGGCGGACACCCAGGTGTGCGGCTGGACACCCGACGGCATCATCCTCGCCGTCGCCTCCCACGGTGAGCCCTTCTCCCACTTCACCTGGGCCTACAAGGTCAGCCTCGGCGGCGACCCCGGCCGCAAACTCCCCTGGGGACCGTGCTCCGACATCCAGGTCGCCGACCTCGACGGCGAGCGCAAGACCCTGCTCCTGAGCGGCACCCCGCCGCACGAGCCGGCCGCCTGGAAGCGCTACCGGGGCGGGGCCTTGGGCCGCCTCTGGCTGCACGGCGAACGCCTGCTCCCGGGCATCGGCGGCCACCTCCACTCCCCCATGTTCGTCGGCGGCCGGATCGCCTTCCTCTCCGACCACGAGGGCGTCGGCAACCTCTACTCGTGCGCGTACGACGGCTCCGACCTGCGCCGCCACACCGACCACGACGCCTTCTACGCCCGGCACGCCTCCAGTGACGGCACCCGGGTGGTGTACCAGTGCGCCGGCGATCTGTGGATCGTGGACGACCTCGCCTCCGACAGCGAGCCGCGCCGGCTCGACGTACGGCTGAGCGGGCCGCGCGCGGGCCGCCGCACGTACCAGGTGCCCGCCGCCCAGCACATCGACGGCATCTCCGTGGACGAGACGGGCCGCGCGAGCGCCGTAGTCGTACGCGGCAGCCTGTACTGGCTGACCCACCGGGACGGCCCGGCCCGCACGATGACCGACACCCCGGGCGTACGGGTCCGGCTCCCGGAGATGCTCGGCTCGACCGGTCAGGTCGCGTATGTGACGGACGCGGAGGGCGAGGACGCCATCGAGATCGCGTATCTGCCGCGGGCGACGGGTGACCGCGAGCCGCGCCGGCTGGCCTCGGGCGAGCTGGGCCGGGTCCTGGAGATGGCCGCCGACCCGAAGGGCGAGCGCCTCGCGATCGCCTCGCACGACGGCCGACTCCTGCTCATCGACGTGACCGAGGACTCGAACGGCGAGGTCACCGAGTTGATCCGGTCCATCAACGGCCCGGTGCGCGACCTCGCCTTCTCCCCGGACGGGACCTGGCTGACCTGGTCGCACCCCGGGATCGGCCGCTCCCTGCGCCAGATCAAACTGGCCCGCATCAAGGACAGCCTGATCGTCGACGTCACCAACGGCCGCTTCGAGGACGAGAACCCGGTGTTCACCCGGGACGGCCGCTACCTGGCCTTCCTCTCCTGGCGAGGCTTCGACCCGGTGTACGACGTCCACACCGGCGACCTGTCCTTCCCGCTCGGCTGCCGCCCCTACCTGGTGCCCCTGTCCTCCGCGACCCCCTCCCCCTTCGCCCTGAACCCCGAGGGCCGGCCGGCCGCCGGCGGCCTGGACCCGGTGGAGGACGAGGAGGGAGGCGACGCCGGTACGACGACCGTCGAGGTGGAGGGCCTGGAGAGCAGGGTCACCCCCTTCCCGGTCGCCGCCTCCAAGTACTCCGCGCTGCACCCGGTCGCGGGCGGCGGACTGGTCTGGCTGCGCTGGCCGATCTCGGGGGCGCTGGGCGAGACCTTCGCCAACCCCGACGACATGACCGGGCGGCCGACCCTCGAACACTTCAACATCAGCAAGGCGAAGAAGACCGAACTCGTCGACCACCTCGACTGGTTCGCGATCAGCGGCGACGGCTCCCGCCTGGTCCTGGTCGACGAGGGCGACCTGCGGGCGGTGCCCGCCTCCGAGTCCGGCGACAGCGACACGACGGTCTGGATCGACCTGCGCCGCATCCTGCACGAGGTGGACCCGACGGCGGAGTGGAGGCAGTCGTACGCGGAGGCGGGCCGGCTGATCAGGGCGTACTTCTGGGAGCCGGACATGTGCGGCATCGACTGGGACGGGGTCCTCGACCAGTACCGCCCCCTGGTCGAACGGGTCGCCTCCCCCGACGAGTTCGCCGACCTGCTCCGCGAGGTCCTGGGCGAACTGGGCACCTCACACGCGTACGTCGCGGCTGCCCGCCGCAACGAGGGCCCGGCGCACTACCAGCGCTGGCAGGGCCTGCTGGGTGCCAACTTCGTCCGCAGGGACGAGGGCTGGATGGTCAAGCGCATCCTTCCCGGCGAATCGTCCGACTCCAAGGCGCGCTCCCCGCTGGCGGGCACCGGCATCCGGGAAGGGGCAGTGCTCACCCACGTGGACGGCCGCCCCGTGGACCCGGTCGCCGGCCCCTACCCCCTCCTGGCCGGCTCCGGCGGCACGACGGTGGAGCTGACGTTCACTCCGGCGGAGGGCGAGGCGGGCAGGGCGCGCCGGGTGGCCGTGGTCCCGCTCATCGACGAGCGCCCGCTCCGCTACCAGGACTGGGTCGCCAAACGCCGCGCCGTCGTACGGGAGTTGAGCGGCGGTCGCTGCGGCTACCTGCACATCCCGGACATGGGCGGCTCGGGCTGGGCCCAGTTCAACCGGGACCTGCGGATGGAGATGTCCCGCCCCGCACTGATCGTCGACGTACGCGGCAACGCGGGCGGCCACATCAGCGAGCTGGTCGTGGAGAAGCTGACCCGCACGATCCTCGGCTGGGACCTGACGAGAAACGCCCAGCCCGTGTCGTACGCGTCCAACGCCCCGCGCGGCCCGGTGGTCGCCCTGGCGGACGAGGCGACCTCCTCGGACGGCGACATGATCACGGCCGCCTTCAAACTCCTCAAGTTGGGCCCGGTCGTCGGCCAACGCACCTGGGGCGGAGTCGTCGGCATGACCGGCCGCCACCGCCTCGGCGACGGCACGGTGATCACCGTACCGATGAACGCGGCGTGGTTCGACGCGTACGGCTGGTCCATCGAGAACAAGGGCGTAACCCCGGACGTGGAGGTCCTGCGCACCCCTCTGGACTGGGCGGAGGGCAGGCACGCCCAGCTGACGGACGCGGTGGAACTGGCCCTGAAAATGCTGGAGGACAACCCCCCGGCAACTCCTCCGGACTACTCGCACGTCCCGGACCGGTCGAGGCCGAAGCTTCCGCCGCGTTCCAGCGAGGCGAGCCAGCGGCCGTCCTGAAACTCGGCAGGGACCTCGTCCTCCCCCGGATCGATCCCGCGGCGCTCCAGCTCGTCGAACCACCGGTCCCGCTGCGATGCGGGGAGGCGTCGTCCGCACCAGGGACAGAAGTCGATCGTGATGCTCGACGTGCCGCCGTCATGGAGGATCAGCCCGTACTCCTGGAACCTGGCGCTGAAGCCGACCAGCGCGTCAGGGGAGGTCCGGCTACGCATGCCAGAGCGAGCTCCGCCGATGACGCGCCGGTGGTACATCCACAGTGTCCGCGGCATCGAGTGCGAGTCCGTCGCCGGTGGAGTTCACCAGCCTCAGGAGATTCCCCACTTGGGCTCGCAGCCGCTGTCGCGCTCGGCGTTCCTCGATCGCGGACGACTGCGCGAGGGAGCGGTCCCGCTTCTGCCGGGCGAACGAGTGGACGTCCACCGTGCGGCGAACCATGCGAGGTTGGGGCCTTGTCGACTCTCGTGCGGCATCGATGAAGGAGCGGGCGCTGTACCTGAGGTCGTAGAGGACCACGGAACGCCGGCTGTGCGAAGAGGGAAGGTGGTGGGCGGTGCGTGTCACGGGACTCCGATCGCAGCAACCGCCAGGTATCTCCTGGCGAGCTACCTGAAGCCCGTCGGCCCTGTCGAACGTACGTTTCCCATGCGCGTGACCCTATACCGACACGAACGCGGGGCACCGCCCAAAAAACAGGGGGGCACCCCACGTTCATCGAGCGCAACGACTACCGGTCGAAGTCCTGGTCGAAGCGCTCCTCGTCCTCACGCTCCCGCATCCGCTCGGACTCCTCGTCCCGCTGCGGCCGCTGACGACCCTTCTGCTGAGCCTGCTCCCGCGCCTGCTGCGCCTTCTGGCGGGCCTGCTCCTGCAGCTTCTCGGACTTCTCCTGGAACTGGTCCTTCATGCCCATGTGGGTTCACTCCCATAGTGGGTGGGGGGTTGGCCCCTCGCTGGGGCCTCGACCAGATTCACACGGCCGATAACCCTGCGCATGTCGATCAGTTACGCCGCGTAGTCCGCGCAGTTCGCTCCTGCTCGTCGGCCGCGCCCCCCGCCCCGACCAGCCCCGTACGCATCCCCTCCAGCCGCCCGGCGAACCGCCGCATCTCCCGCTGCCCCACGGTGCCGATGATCCCCGGCAGATACCCGCGCACGCCCTGCATCCCGCGCAGCCACCACTGCCCGTACACATGGCTCGACCGCCGCTCGATGCCGGCCACGATCCGGTCGACGGCCGGCCCCAGCGGATAGGTCTTGTTGGACGGCCACGGCAGCCGCTTCCTCAACTCCCGCATGACGTCGTCCTGATCCGCCCCGCGCACCATGTCGGTGTCGGTCCAGGACAGATACCCGACCCCCACCCGCACGCCCCGGTGACCGACTTCGGCCCGCAGACTGTGCGCGTACGCCTCCACACCAGACTTGGACGCGCAGTACGCGGTCATCATCGGCGCCGGAGTGATCGCCGCCAGCGAGGCGATCTGCAGCAGATACCCCCGGCTCTCCATCAGCACCGGCAAAAACGCACGCGCGGTCACCGCCGACCCGATGAGGTTGACCTCGATGACCCGCCGCCACGCCTCCGGGTCGGAGTCGACGAACGGCCCCCCGGTGGCGACACCGGCGTTGGCCACCACGATGTCGACCTTCCCGAACCGCTCCTTCACCTCCCGTGCCACCTGGGCCATCGCCTCGTGATCCGTCACATCGGCGTACCAGTGGTCACTGTCGCCGTGCAGCCGCTCGGAGACCTGCTTGAGCGCGTCCGGCTCCAGCCCGACGAGCGCCACGCTCGCCCCGCGCGCCGAGAGCTTGCGGGCGAGCAGCTCACCGACGCCCCGCGCCGCCCCGGTGACGACGGCGACCTGTCCTTCGAGGCTCACCCTGCTCATGCGCCCTCCTTGACCTGCGTGTACGTCGTGGCTTGCGTGTGCGCGTACGCCGTGACGAGCTCCCGTATCTTCCCGGTCACCAGCTCGGGGGCCTCGACCGGCGTCATGTGCCCGAGGCCGGGCAGCTCGGTGACGCCGAGGCAGTTCGGCAGGGCGGCGGCCAGTGAGCGGGCGTGTACCGGCGGGGTCAGGCGGTCGGCCGTACCGACGATCACCGCGGTCGGCGCCGCCAACTCCCGTACGCCGTGGTCGAGATCGAGCAGGTCGAGCACGTGCGACCAGGCGTACCGCACCTTGCGCGGGCACGCGTGGACTATCCGCGCGCATGCCTCGACCATGTGCGGTGCCGAACCGGGGCCCATCGTCCCGTACTTGAGGATCGCCCTGGCGATCGGCGTGACCGGTCCGAGCGGTGCCCGGGAGCCGAGTATGTGCTTGGTCAGCCAGGTCCGCAGCCGCCCGGGACGTATCGGCACGACGGTGGACTCGGCGACCAGCCGCGAGGCGCCCGTGCTGCACAGCAGGACGGCGGCCGCATGCTCCCGGAACGCCGGGCGCGCGGCGGCGGCCAGCACCGTCATCCCGCCCATGGAGTGCCCGGCGATCACGGCCTTCTCGCCGGGTGCGAGCGTCGCCTTCAGTACGGCTTCGAGGTCGTCGGCGAGCGCGTCGGCGCTGCAGGCCGGGTTCGCGGGGCTGCGTCCGTGGCCGCGCTGGTCGTAGGCGATGACCCGGTGGTCGGCGGACAGCTCCCGGATCTGCGCGGCCCAGAAGGCGGTCGAGCAGGTCCAGCCGTGGGCGAGGACGACGGCGGGCGCGGCGGGGTCGTCGACGGGGCCGTGCACCTCTATGTGCAGCCGGGCACCGTCGGCGGAGACGGCGACGAGCTCGCGGGCGGGGGCGGGCGGGGCGTACGGCCCGGACTTCACGTGCATGAGACGGCTCACGCGGTCACCTCGGCGCTTTCCTTGACGGTGGCTCGGACCACGGCGTACTCCGACAGATCCACGCGCCGCGTGGCCCGCCGGAACTCGGTCGTCGTACCGGGCCAGATGGTGGTGTTACGGCCGCTGGCGTCGAGGTACCAGCTGGTGCAGCCGCCGGTGTTCCACACCGTCCGCTTCATCCGCTCCTGGACCCTCCGGTTCCAGGCGGCCACGGCGCTCGGCCGCGCGTCGAGAGCCACCCGGCCCCCCAGGACGTTCAACTGCCGTACGAAGTCGGCCATGTAGTTCAGCTGGGACTCGATCATCAGGATCATCGAGGAGTTCCCGAGTCCCGTATTGGGGCCGATGACGGTCATCCAGTTCGGGAACCCCGCCGCGGAGGCACCCCGCAGCGCTTCCATCCCGCCCTTCCAGACCTCGGCGAGCGTCTTCCCCTCCGCCCCCACCACTCGCTCGGCGATGGGCATGTCGGTGACATGGAACCCCGTACCGAACACGATCGCGTCGACCTCGGCCTCGCTGCCGTCGGCGGCCACGACGGTCGAACCGCGGATCTCGCTCAGCCCACTGGCCACCACATCCACGTTGTGCTGGGCGAGCGCCGGATAGTACTCACTGCTCAGCAGGATCCGCTTGCAGCCGATGCGGTAGTCCGGGGTCAGCTTGGCGCGCAGGGCGGGGTCCTTGATGGAGCGGCCCATGTGGCGCTTGGCCAACTGCTCGATCATCCCGAGTTCGCCCGGGTGCTTGGTGAACGCCTGGACCTGGAGCTCCCGCAGGCCCCACAGCAGCCCGCGCCGCAGCTGCGCGGTGAAGGGCAGAGCCCGGTGCAGGGAGCGTTCGACGCCGCTGATGGCGCGGTCCATGCGGGGCATGACCCAGGGCGGGGTGCGCTGGAAGAGCGTGAGCCGCTCGACCTCGGGCCGGATGGCCGGCACGATCTGGATGGCGGAGGCGCCGGTGCCGACCATGGCGACGCGCTTGCCGCGCAGGTCGTAGTCGTGGTCCCAGCGGGCGGAGTGGAAGACCTTGCCCGGGAAGGATTCCAGCCCCCGGATGTCCGGGATCTTCGGATCGGACAGCGGCCCGGTGGCGGAGACGACGAAGTCGGCGGACAGACTCCCACCGGTGGTCTCGATGTCCCAGCACAGCCGCTCCCCGTTCCAGGTCATCCGCTGCACCTCCGAGTTGAAGCGGATGTGGGGGCGCAGCCGGAAGACGTCCGTGACGTGCTCCAGGTAGGCGCGGATGTGCTCCTGCCCGGAGAAGGTGCGCGGCCAGTCGGGGTTGGGCGCGAAGGAGAACGAATACAGATGGGACGGCACGTCGCACGCGCACCCCGGATAGCTGTTGTCCCGCCAGGTGCCGCCGACGCTGTCGGCCCGCTCCAGGACGACGAAGTCGGTGACGCCCTCGCGTCGCAGCCGTACGGCGGCCCCCAGCCCGCCGAACCCGGACCCGACCACCGCGACCCGCACATGTTCGCGTTCGGCCATGCCTGTGCCTCCATGCTTCACCCGGAACCTGGAACCATGCCAGTGAACACTGGCGCAATGGGGAGAGTAGAGGAGGACAGTACTGACCGGTAGGGGTCGGTCGAGGAAACCACCGAGGAAAGTTACCGCCGGTACGACTTAAGGTTCCCGAGTGACCGAGAAGCGTGAATACCGCGTGGAGGAGCTGGCCCGCCTGGCCGGCATCACGGTGCGCACCCTGCGCTTCTACCGCGAACGCAAGCTGATCCCACCGCCCCGCCGCGAGGGCCGTATCGCCTGGTACGACGACCACCACCTGGCCCGCCTGCGCACGATCGCCGCCCTCCTGGAGCGCGGCCACACCCTCACCGGCATCGCGGAACTCGCCGAGGCCCTCGACCACGGCCGCGACGTCGCCGACCTCCTCGGCGTCGCCGCCCCCACCGAGGAGGAGCCGGTCCGCCTCACCCCCGAGGAACTCGCCGCCCGCTTCGAGGGCCAGGTCACCACGGAGAACCTCGCCCTCGCCCTGGACCTCGGCTACCTGGGCACCGACGGCGACGAGATCGTCCACGTCAGCCGCGGCCTGCTGGACGCCTCCTCGGCCCTGGTGCGCGAGGGCATCCCCCTCTCGGAGGTCCTGGCGGCGGGCAAGCGGGTCCGCGCACACGTCGACGACCTCGCGGAGATGTTCGCCGACCTGGTACTGCGCCACACCCACGAAGGCGACCTCCAACGCCTGCGCCCCCTCGCCCGGAGCGTGGTGGCGGCGGAGCTGTCCCTGGCGCTGGACCGGCGGCTGCGGAAGCAGAACGAGGGGGACCGACGAGGCGCCGAGCAGGCCTAACGGTCGTAGACGACCGTCACCGGCGCATGATCCGACCACCGCTCGCCATGCGTCGCCGCCCGCTCGACGTACCCCTTGAGCGCCTTGGCGGCGAGCCCCGGCGTCGCCACGTGGTAGTCGATGCGCCAGCCGGTGTCGTTGTCGAAGGCCCGCCCTCGATACGACCACCAGGTGTACGGCCCCTCCGCATCCGGATGCAGCGCCCGCACGACGTCGACGTAGCCGCCGGCGTTGGCGTCGAAGACCTGGCCGAGCCACTCCCGCTCCTCCGGCAGGAAGCCGGAGTTCTTGGTGTTGCCGCGCCAGTTCTTCAGGTCGGCCTGCTGGTGGGCGATGTTCCAGTCACCGCAGACGAGGACCTCACGGCCGTCGGCGGCGGCACGCTCGCGCAGGTCCTTCAGGTAGGCGAGGAACTCACCCATGAAGCGGACCTTCTCGTCCTGCCGCTCGGTGCCGACCTCGCCGGAGGGGAGGTAGAGGGAGGCGACCGTCACACCGGGCAGGTCGGCCTCGACGTAGCGGCCGCTGTCGTCGAACTCACTCGACCCGAAGCCGACCTGGATGCGGTCGGGCTCACGGCGGGTGTAGAGGGAGACGCCGGCGCGCCCCTTGGCGGCCGCGGGCGCGTGCACGACATGCCAGCCGTCGGGCATACGGACGTGCTCGGGCAGCTGCTGCGGCTCCGCGCGCACCTCCTGCAGGCACAGCACATCGGCTTCGGTACCGGCGAGCCACTCCACGAAGCCCTTCTTCGCGGCGGCCCGCAGCCCGTTCACATTCACAGAGGTCACAGTGAGCACCCCGGCACCATACCGGCACACTGGACGTTGTCCGATTCTGGAACCGATTGACCTCCCTTGATCTTGAATTGATATACGGTAACTAGCATGCATATACGTCGTGTCTCCTTCGACCACCCCGACGCCGTCAAGCTCAACGACGAGGTGCAGGCCGAGTACGGCGTCCGCTACGGCGACGACGGGGACGCCACGCCCCTCGCCCCGACGGACTTCGAGCCGCCGAAGGGCCTCTACCTGATCGCCTACGACGAGCTCGGCACCCCCGTCGCCTCCGGCGGCTGGCGTACCCAGGACGAGAACGGCGAGGGCAACGCGGACGGGGACGCCGAGCTCAAGCGGATGTACGTCGTCGAGCGGATGCGCGGGCGGGGCCTGGCGAGACGCATCCTGGCCGCGCTGGAGGAGGACGCGCGGGCGGCGGGCCGCATCCGCATGGTGCTGGAGACCGGCGCCAAGCAGCCGGAGGCGGTGGGCCTGTACACGTCCAGCGGGTACGAGCCGTGCACGAAGTTCGGCTACTACCGCTTCCACGAGCTGAGCCTGTGTTACGCCAAGGCGCTGTGAGCGGTCAGTTCCGTGCGGCGTTGATGCGGTAGACGTCCCGCACGCAGAGGTTGAGGACGGCGGAGGCGACGACAAGCCCGGCACACGCCACCAGCACCGTCCGGTTGTCCCAGATGCCGACGGCGAGGGCGGTCAGCAGATAGCCGAGCGGAATCGCCAACCGCTCCCCGACACTGTTGAACGCGCTCATGCGCCCCAACTCGCCCTGTGGCACATGCCGCTGGAAGGCGGTCGTCCACGCGACGATCGCCACGTCCAGCCCGACGCCCGCGAGCAGGGCGGTCAACAGCAGCCAGGGCAGCGGCAGTCCCCAGCCCATGACGAGCAGGGGGCCGGCCATGGGCAGGCAGGCCGCGACAGCCACCACGAGCAACCGGTACGGCCGCCAGCGCAGGCACACCACCGTCCCGGCCAGCAGCCCCGCCGCGAACGCCCCCTGTACGAGCCCCCAGTCACGCGCCCCGCCGTACCGCTCCGCCGCGACGACCGGCCCCAGCAGTTGGAACCCCGCCAGCCACGCGGCGACAAGGACGGTCCCCGCGACGGTGTACGTCCACAGCCAGGTCCGCGACCAGAACCCGGCCCAGCCCTCCCGCAGATCGCTCAGCGCGCTGGTGCCGGTGACCGGCGCGTCCAGGCGCAGCCCGAGCAGCAGCAGGGCGGCTACTGCGAAGGTGAGCGCGTCCCAGGCCAGGGCCCAGGCCGGGCCACTGACCGCGACGACGACCCCGCCGATCGCCGGACCGAGCACCTTGACCGCGTTGCTCGGCAGCCTGAGCAGCGCGTTGGCCTGCTGCAACTGCTCCGCGGGCACGATCTGGGCCATGGCCCCCTGAGTGGCGGGCACGGTGAAGGCGACCGCCGTCCCGGAGACGAAGCCGCAGACCGCGATGGAGACGGTCGTGGCATGCCCGGTGGCGACGACGGCCGCCAGGGTCCCCTGGGCGGCGGCCGCCAGCAGATTGCCGAGGAAGAGCAGTCGGCTGCGGGACATACGGTCCGCGAGCACTCCGCCCATGAGGAGGAAGACGATGGTCGGAACGGTGTTCGTGGCGAGCACCACACCGAGGGCCCCGGCTCCTCCGCCCTGTTCGATCACGGAGTAGGCGAGCGCGAGGGCCGCCATCGCGGATCCGGTGGCGGAGATCAGACTGGCGGTCACGAACCGCCGGAAGGCCGCGTTCCGAAGCGGCGTCGCCGTACGCGTCGCCCGTAACCGTGCGTCGACCTTCTCCATGCTCCCCCTTGCACATAACAAAGATCCCGCCCGATCAACCGATCGGACGGGATCTTTCAACTCCCAAGTTCCCTTGGAAAGTTGTTGCGGTGGACCTGAGGGGATTTGAACCCCTGGCCCCCTCGATGCGAACTATGGGCGGCTAGGTCGCTGAGGTCATCCGTCCTGGTCACGAGGATGTTAGCGGTTGCGGAAGGTCATGTGCAGTCAGCACGGTTGCTGTACTTCTCTGCTGTACCGCAGTCAGCCTGCGCGTGCCCACGTGATCGATGGAGTGACTTTGGGCTGGAGCTGCTTTGGGGGGAGTGATCATGGCCCCGTAAGCTTCCGGCGAGTCGGGCAGTCTGTGGACCTGCCCGTTAAAGCACGACGTTGGGGCCATGATCTTCGAGGCTCCCCCCAAAGTGGCTGCCTAAAGTCACGGAGTCGATCACCCCAGCCACCTACGATCCCACCCCGCTGCGGCCCGCAGGTTCCGGCAGGGCTCCCAGCCGTCGCGCACCTGCTTTTGGGTTCAAAGCGTCTGTTGGTCCGTGGCGGAACATGCGGGAAGACCTGTGGGCAATGCCATCTTCCACAGGTCCGGGCCTGGTGGCGTGGGGCAAGGGTGGGGAATCAGGCTCGTTCCGGTACATCGGCCCTCGGCGGGCCAGAGTGTGAAGCGTGATCATCCCGGGGCATCGTGAGTGCCGCGGGGCCGGGGGCCGGGGCGGCGCGGGCCGAAGGCAGGAGCGGAGCCCCGAGCCCACGAGCCCGCGGCGGCCCGCAGTGCGGGCCGGTGGGGTGTGATCTACGCAGCGACGGCCGGAAAGCCGTTGGGACAGCGCGACCGGATGGCGAAGCCAAGAGCCCCCATCCGTGGCCCCTGGCCGCTGAGGCCCGGTGACCAAGGGGATGGAGGCTCTAGCCCTGAGGGGCTGTGAAGCGTGGGCGAGCTGAGGTTCCTAGGGGTGCTGTCGAGTCCTGTTCTCCCAAGTGCGCGACGGCTGGGAGCCCTGCCGGAACCTGCGGACCGTGGCGGAACGGGATCCCCCTCCCCCGCCGGAACGGCGGGGCTTGATGAGGTAGAGAAACCTGTAACAGGTGGCTGCTCCGCCTCGCTGATCAATCGAGGTTGTACTCGGCAGAGAGTTCGCGCCCGGCCCCAAGGAAGTCTTGGGCATACTCGGTCGGCTCGCCATGCTGATCCGAGTACTGGTTGGTCATGGTCAGCGCCTGGCTCCCGACTTCAGCACCGAGTACCTCGGCGATCTCCTCGGGCACCGGGTGCATGGCAACTACGTCTCGACGCCGCACTGCACGCCGACCTGTCCGTTCTTCGATCAGACCAAAGGTCATCTTGGGCAGGGGACCGACTTCAAGTAGTTCCGGGGCCGCTTCGGCCAACTGGCCCGCCAACCACGATGTGGACACGGCCACGACCCCGTCCTCGTCGCGGTACACGCGTCGACGCTGGACTACCTGATCACCCTCGCTGATCTTCAATCCTTCGGCGACGTGCGCTGGCGCAGGGATCAACTCGGCACTCAGGATCTCGACGCTTTCGCCTTTACGGAAGCCGCTCCCCGTCGCACGCAGCATTTGAAGGCGATCCGGACCGCTGGTCAGCTTCCTGCCCAAGTCCACGAAGGTCCCTTGCGATGAAGACCGTACGTATCCCTCGTCCTGGAGCTTATTGATCGCCTTTGCCGCTGTGGCTGTGGCGACTCCCCATTCGCGCGCAATGTCCGCGATCGACGGGAGCTTCGTTTCCTGCGGTAGCTCACCCTCCTTGATCTTCACGCGGAAGTGCTCGGCGATCTGCATGAACGGGGGTGCGGCGCGTTGCACCTTCGGTGTCATCTTCCTTCTCCTTCTCCCTCCTGAGCGTGCTAGTTACCGATCACGACGCGTTCTAGCTCGCATATTCCACCGTACCCCGTCGGGCGGGGCACAGCCATGCTCTTCAAGCCTGCCTGCTCGGAGGGGCTTGACAGGCGCGTACTAGTACGCGCACTATCGATGCAAGCTAGTACGCGATGAGCTAGCGCAAGCTAGCTCGCTCCCGAGCGAAAAGAGGCGCCATGTCGTCCTTCAAGATCGACCTTTCGACCGCTGTGGTGTTCGTCGCGACCGCGCCGGAACCGAAGCTGATCAGCAAGAAGACCGGTGAGCGGGCCATGGACCGGGACAACCCCGACGTGGGCCTGTCGACGGTGGGCCTGCTGGTCTCGGACGAGGGTGAGGGCAACCTGTACCAGGTCACGATCCCGGAGACCGGTCTTCCCAACGGACTGACGCCGGGTATGCCGGTGGCGGTGACGGGGCTGAAGGCGCGTGACTGGGAGAACGAGTTCAACGGCCAGAAGCGGCACGGGATCTCGTTCCGCGCGGTCGCGATCACCCCGCTGGGGGCCTGACCATGACCGACGTCACGACCTGGTTCGAGCTGGGAGGCGCTGCGGCCGGTGCCGGTGGGATCGGCTACGCCAAGTACCGGGCCCCGCGCGTGTACTGGTCGCTGGTTGGTCTCCCGGCGACGTGGGGCCGGTTCACCTGGACCTACCGCGACACCATGGAGGCATGCGGGCTGACGGTCCAGCCGTCCCGCTTCCGCGCCTTCATGGCCCGCAACGTCGCCCGCGGTGAGGTGCGGCCGGTCCCGCCGAAGGTCCGCCGGGTCCGCCCGACCGCGACCGGGCTGCGGGTGACGCTCCGGCTCCCGGCCGGTCTTGAGCCCGCCGACGTCGCCGCGTCCTCCGAGCGCCTGCGCCACGCATGGGGAGTGCACTCGGTGACGGTGCGGGAGACCAAGCCCGGCTATGTCGAGCTGCGGATGACCGGTTACGACGTGCTGAACCGCGTGCGGCTGCCGCGCAAGGCCATACCCCGTGACCTGGTCGTCCCGGTCGCGCTGCGGGAGGACGGCTCGGTCTTCGAGCGGGACTACCGCAAGATCCCGATGGCGCTCACGCTAGGGGCGAACTCCTCCGGCAAGTCGATGTATCAGCGCAACCTGATCAAGGGATTGGCGAAGCTGCCGGTGGGGCTGGTCGGGATCGACTGCAAGCGCGGTGTTGAGCAGAGCCGCTTCGCCCCGCGCCTGTCGGCGCTGGCCACCGACCGTGAGAGTGCCGGGCACCTGGCCGACGCGCTGGTCGGGGAGATGGACGACCGCTTTGATCTCCTTGCCCTGTATGGCGTCTCCGATCTATGGGAGCTGCCCGCAGAGGTGCGGCCGGTGCCGCTCATCGTGCTGATTGATGAGGTGGCGGAACTCTTCCTGGTGACGTCCAAGAAGGACGAAGCCGCTCGCGACCACACGGTCATGCAACTGGTTCGCCTTGGCCAGATGGCCCGTGCGGTCGGGATCTTCCTGGAGGTGTGCGGGCAGCGTTTCGGCTCCGACCTGGGCAAGGGCGCAACCGCCCTGCGCGCCCAGCTCACCGGACGCGTGGTGCACCGCGTCAACGACAAGCAGACGGCAGACATGGGCCTGGGCGACATCGCCCCCGACGCTGTTGTCTCCGTGCTCGGTATCCGTGCGGACCGCCCCGGCGTGGCCGTGGCCGGTGACGCCTCGGGCTACTGGTCCCGGATCCGTACCCCCGAGACCACCCCGGATCAAGCGGCGGCCGTCTGCCGCGAATTCGCCCACCTCACCCCGGACTTGCCGTTCCTGGCTCCGTTCCGGCCGGTCGGCTCGGGGATCGTCCCGCCGATGCCCGTCAGCCCGCCCCGGGTGCAGCCCAGGCCCGTCACCGAGTAATCCCCCGCTTTCCCGGTCGGCGCGACCGTCTCGCGCCAGGTCCCTACCCGAGCCATGCCGAAAACCGATGGGAGATCGCTCATGGCCCCGCGCAAGACCGCCAAATCCAAGGTCACGAAGTGCTCGGACTGCGACGGCAAGGGCGAGATCACCGAAGTCGTCCGTGTCGGCGCCCGCAAGGGCCGCGCCACCGACCACCGGCAGTCCGCCGTGTGTCTCACGTGCTGGGGCTCCGGCGAGATCCCCGCCGACGGCTGAACGCCTGCCGGGGCCGGGCGGCCGGACATGTGATCCCCGCCTCGCCCCCGGCTCAACTCCCCGAAGGAGGTGAGGACATGCCCCGCCCGCTTCGCATTGACGCCGTGCTCGTTCAGGCCGTGATCGCTGGTGCGCTGTCCTTCGCCCACCTGCACGACCTCGCCGAAGCCGCCGGGCAGACCGGATGGAAAGCCTGGGCCTACCCCGTCTCGGTCGACCTGCTCTTGGTCGCCGTGTGGCGCCGACTCCGTACGGAGCGGTCCCGGATGGCCTGGTTCTGGTTCCTGGTCGCCCTGGTGGCCTCGCTCGGCGCGAACATCGCCACCGCCGGACTCCTCGACCTCGACCACGTTCCGGCCTGGCTGCGCATCCTTGTCGCCGGATGGCCCGCGCTCGCGTTCCTCGGCGGCACCCTGCTTGCCCACTCGCCGACTCCGGCCGGGGATCGGGTGCCGGTTCCGCCGGCGCCCGCAGCGCCGGCCCCCGCACCCGCCCCTGAACCGATCCCCGAGCGTGAGCCGATCACTGCCCCCGAGCCCGCACCGGCTCTGCCCGAAGCATCCGCCCCGGCGGTGCCTCCGGCGCTGATCGACCACGCGCGGAAGGTCGCGACCGAGCACCGCACCCGCACCGGCACGGACATCGACGCCGCCACCCTGCGCGCCCGCCTCGGAGTCCCCGAAGCCCTCGCCGGGGCGATCGTCGCCCAACTCGCCTGACACAGAAGGAGGTACACACCCATGCGTCCAAACCGCTTCTACGACGTGATCCGCATCGGACCGGTCAAGGTCGGCACGTTCAACAACGGCCGCGGCCAGACCAAGCACACCGCTGCCTGCACCGCCCCCAAGTGCGGCTTCTCGACCGAGCACAACGACCGCTCGGCCGCTGAACTCGCCGCCCGCACCCACCGCTGCGCCTGACCCGGAGGGCCGACCCGTGCAGTTACCTCAAGACCAGTTCCGCGCCGGTCACATCCCCGCTGACGTCTACCGGCAGATCCCGCCCGGCACTGACGTGCGCAAGGTCGTGATCGTCCAGGAAGCCCCGCGCTCCTACAAGGGCCCGATCGTCCTGACTCTGGTCATCGCCTCCGCCGCCGTGGTCGTGCTGCTGGTGATCGCTTTCGTCGCCCAGGTCGTTGCCGCCTCGGCCGTCGCGGTCCTGTCCGCGACCGGCGGCCTGAGCTACACGATCAACCGCGCATCCAAGAAGCGGGAGTTATCCCGCGCGGGCACCGGTCGGCGCTCCCGCTCGCCGCGCAAGCACCCCGTGCGCTCCCCGAGCGTCCGGTCCAAGAACCGCTACCGCAAGTAGCACCCTCCGGGGCGGCCTCTCTCGCCAAAGATCCGCCGCCCCGGATGGCTTCCACCTTCCCGATCCAACGGACCCGAAAGGGAGACCCCATCATGCCCGTCCACGCCTCGAACCGTCCGGTCTGCCACCACTGCGACGGCTTCAGCGTCGTCTCGATCGCCACCGGTGACCGCCACCGCGACGGCTCCCGCGTGCTCCTGCACGTCGTCTGCCACGTCTGCCAGGGCACCGGCCACGCCCTTTCTCTGCGCAAGCAGGGGGTGAGCGCCTGATGCCCCGCCGCTGGAGCCTCGGTGTCGACCGCATCCACTCCGACGGACTGGACGGCGACTACGACCGCCTGAAGAAGACCGCGAAGGCCCACAGCCTGCACGACACCCAGCGGGCCGAAAAGCCGACCCGTCCCGGCAAGTCGACGGACACATCCGGACCGGCCAGCACCACGGCCAGTACCCCGCAGAAGCGGCGGTGGGGCCGGTGACCGATACCGCCACCCTGGCGGGCCTGGATGCGGCCACCCTCACCGACGTGCTGAGGGTGGCCGGATCGGCCGACTTCGACCGCTGGCAGGAACAGATCCGCCGTACCGGCGGCTGCTCCGACCCGATCCGCTTGATCGGCGGCACGAAGACGATCGATCCCGCCACGAAGACCGTTCTGCACGCCTACACCACCGACAATGAGCCCGGTGGCATGCTCCGCGTGGCCTGCGGTAACCGGCGTGCCTCCCGGTGCCCGGCCTGCGCCTGGACGTACGCCGGGGACACCTACCACCTCATCCGCGCCGGACTCACCGGAGACCCCGCCAAGGGCACCCCCGAGACTGTGCGGGATCACCCCCGCGTCTTCGCCACCCTCACCGCCCCCTCGTTCGGCCCCGTCCACAACCGTCCCGGCACACGGCTCTGCCGCTGCGGTGTCCGGCACTGGGAGGATGCACCCGAACTCGGTACCCCGCTCGATCCGGCGTCGTACGACTACGCGGGTGCGGTGCTGTGGAACAACCACGCCTCCGAGCTGTGGCGCTACTTCACGATCTACCTCCGCCGCGAGATCGCCCGCCGGGCCGGACTCACCCAGAAAGCCGCCCGAGAACAGTCCCGCGTCTCCTTCGGCAAGGTCGCCGAGTACCAAAAGCGCGGAGCCGTGCACTTCCACGCGGTGATCCGCTTCGACGGCCCAGACGGACCGGACAGCCCGCCTCCGACCTGGGCCACCCTTGATCTCCTCACCGACGCGATTCACGCGGCTGCTGCCCGTGTCGCGGTCGACGTGCCCCCGGCCGGTGACCAACCGGCTCGCACGCTGCGCTGGGGCACCCAGCTCGACGTTCAGCCGATCGGCGCCTTCGGCCACGGTGAGGAGATCACCGAACAGGCCGTCGCCTCCTACGTGGCCAAGTACGCCACGAAGGCAGCCGAGACCACCGGCACCGTCGACCGCCGGATCGGCAACAAGGAAGCCCTCGTGCTGCTCGGGGTGCCCGACCATCCCCGCCGGTTGATCGAAGCCTGCTTGGACCTGCACGCGCTGTACCCGGACCGCAAGCTGCGCGACTGGGCCCACATGCTCGGCTTCCGCGGCCACTTCTCCACCAAGTCCCGCCGCTACTCCACCACCCTCGGCGCCCTGCGCCAGGTCCGCGCCGACTACCGCGCCGCCCAACAACGCGAAGCCCTCGGCCTGCCCGACCCCGACGACACGGAGGCCACCACGCTCACCCTCACCCACTGGACCTACGCCGGACACGGCCACACCCCCGGCGAATCCTGGCTCGCCGCCAACATCCACCGCGACATCCAACAGAGCCGCGAAACCGCACGTGAAGAGCTACCCGCCCTGCTCGACCTGGAAGGAGCAGCCGCATGACCACGACCGTTATCCGGCCGAAGTGGCACACCACAGCGGAGGTTGCGGCCATGCTCGGCTTCGGCCTCTCGAAGACGAAGATGTTGGTCCTTACCGGAGAGATCCGTTCGGTAAAGGTCGGCCGCAACCGGCGCATCCTGCCGGAATGGGTTGACGAGTACGTCCAGCACGTCGCCTCCGCGCCTGAGGGGGTGTCAGCATGAGCGGTAAGCGTGGCAAGGGTGAGGGCTCGATCTACCCGTACAAGAACGGCTTCGCTGCGTACGTCTGGGTCGACACTCCGGACGGCAAGCGCAAGCGGAAGTACGTCTACGGCAAGACCCGTGATGAGGTCCACGGCAAGTGGATCAAGCTGCATGCGGAGGCCAAGGAAGGGCCGGTAGCGACGTCTACGCCGACCATGGCGCAGTACCTCACGCGGTGGCTCCGGGAGGTCGTAGAGCCGGACCTGAAGCCCAAAACGGCTGAGACGTACGCGATGCACGTCCGGCTGTACATCGCGCCAGGGTTGGGCTCGAAGCGGCTCGACAAGCTCACCGTGCGGGACGTGCGGAACTGGGTGAACACCCTCCTGGATCAGTGCCAGTGCTGCGCTCAGGGTCTGGATGCGAAGCGGGACGAGCCGCGTTGCTGCGCCGCCGGTGAGTGCTGCGAGCGCATCCCGTCACGTCGCACTGTGCAGGATGCTCGCGCGGTTCTGCGTTCGGCTCTGACCAATGCCATGACGGAAGAGCTGATCTCGAAGAATGTGGCGGGCCTGGTCAAGGTGCGGTCGGCGCGGAAGAAGAAGCGGCACCCGTGGTCCGTGGAAGAGGCTCGCCAGTTCCTCGAATCGGCAAGCGCGGCACGTGATCCGCTGTACGCGGCTTACGTGCTCATCCTGGTCCTTGGCTTCCGGCGAGGTGAGGTGCTGGGCCTCACTTGGGAGAACGTGAACCTGGACGCCGGAGAGATCACGGTGCAGATGCAGCTACAGCGCATCAATCGGCGCCTGGTCCATGACGAGACCAAGACCGAGGCGTCGACGGCCACGCTCCCGCTGCCGCAGATCTGCATCACGGCGCTTCAACTCCGCCTGAAGGAGCAGGAGTTGGCGAAGCAAGCCGCTGGTGAGCTGTGGACGGAATCCGACTTTGTGTTCACGACGCGCTACGGCACACCGTACGAACCTCGCAACTTCAACCGGCTGTTCGTCGCTCGATCGGAGCGGGCGAGCGTCCGCCGTATCCGTCTGCATGACACCCGGCACACGTGCGGCTCGCTGCTCGCCGCTCTCGACGTGCACCCCCGGATCGCGATGCAGATCCTTCGGCACAGCAAGATCGCGGTGACGATGGAGGTGTACACGCACGTCCCGTCCGAGGCGACCCGCCGGGCACTTCGCAAGCTCGGCAAGCACCTTGGGAAGCAAGATCCAAAGTAGTTGCTGTACTTCGCTGCTGTACGACACGTCAGAGCCCCGGTCGGTGATCACCAACCGGGGCTCTGAGCTGCGTGGACCTGAGGGGATTTGAACCCCTGGCCCCCTCGATGCGAACGAGGTGCGCTACCGGACTGCGCCACAGGCCCTTGCAACGAGTGAAACTTTAGCACCCCGATCGGCCTGCTTGGAAATCCATTCCCGGCCCCGGCCGGCCGCTACTCGTTCGCCGCGCGCGGCCGGTCTCCGTCCTCGTACTGGTCGAACAGTGGCGTACGGCCCCGCTCGCGCGCCCGGCGGGCGGAAGCGGCCCGGCGGGCGTCGCTGCGGCCGCCCCCCTCGGCCTTCTCCTCACCGCGAGCCTCGTCTCCCGACTCTCCCGGCACCCCCGACTCCGCGCCCCGCGCGGAACCGTCCCCGGCATCGCCGCCCGCGTCCCGGTCCCGGCCGACGGGGCTCGACCGCGCCGAGCTCCACGCGTCCGGCGCGCCGAGGTCCACATCGGGAGTGGCCCGTGGCGCGACCGGCGCGGTCACATACGTCGGCAGCGGCACCGGCACCGGGTCCCAGCTGTCCCCGTGCCCCGGCCTGCGTCGGCGCTCCCGCTGCTGGTCGACCCACTCGGCGTGATCGGTCTGCTCGACGAGGGCGCGCCGGTCCGCGGCGAGGGCGGACAGGCCGGGGTCGGTGCCTGGTTCGGGCCCTTCGTCGGGCTCATCCAGACCGGCACCGGGGTCGGGGCCGCCTCGCCGGCGCGACTGGCGCGCCTGCTCGCGAAGCCGCTGCGCGGCGGCCTCGGCGCCGCGCCGGTCCATCTGGTAGGCGAAGCGACGGCGCTCCTGGGAGCGCAGGTACGCGATGTACCCGCTGAGCATCACGGCGGGAACGCCGGGCGCCCACAGGAAGGCGAGCCCGCCGACCGCGGCGACGATCGCGCCGAGCGTGAAGGCGAGGAAGAGCATCACGGTGGTACGCCGTCGGCGCGCGAGCACCTTCAAGCGCCTGGCACGCGCCGCGGCCGCCTCGTCCGAGGGTGCTCGCCGGGGTGCGGGGACCCGTTTGCGCGCCTTGGACTCCGGGCCGGAGCCCGTTTCGGCCGCGGGCGCGTTGGCACGTTCGGGGGCCGGCCTGGACCCGTGTTCGGGCGCCGCCTTGCCTCCCTGTTCCCGTGCGGATTCGCGCGCCGGCTCCGGGCGCTCCGGTGCCTGGGCCTGGACCGCCGCCTGGGTCTGCGGACGGGTCGGAGGCATGGCGAAGGCCCGGACGTCCACCGACTCGGTGACGTCGCCCGGGTCATCGGCGCTGGGCTCCCCCTCGTCGGTGGAGCGCGCGCGCAGGTCCTTGGCGTACCGGCGCTCCATCCCCGCCCGTCCGGACAGCAACCGGATGGCTGTGCTGAAGCGTTCCGTCGGACGGGCCTCGTTCAGCTCGTCCTGCCTACGGAGCCACATCGGCACCAAGTAGGCGGCCCAGGCCCCGACAATGACTGCGTAGATGAGGCCGCTGCTGCTCACGCCTCACACGGTAGAGGGGTTTGCGTGAGGCCATCTGCCAATTGAGCCGGTGTGTCGCACGATCTGGCTGATATTTCGAACTTTTTTTGTGACCGATGCGATCAGCAGCCCGCCCAGGGCGCGAATTTAATGCCCCGAGGCGGTCATCCGGCGTCAATTTCGAACACTTATTCAATTTCCGGGGGCTGCTTCCCGGCTACGCGGGATTGCCCCGGCTGTTCTGCGGGTTCGTGCGCGGTGTCTCCTGTGAGAGTGCCCGGTGCCAGCGGCCCAGCAACCCCTCCGGCACCTCTTCCGCCGTGAGCGCGAAGACGAGATGGTCCCGCCAGGCTCCGTCGATGTGGAGATATCGCGGACGCGTTCCCTCCTCGCGGAATCCGAGTTTCTCCACGACCCGGCGGCTCGGGCGGTTCTCGGGGCGAATGCAGACCTCGATGCGGTGCAGCCCGACGGTGCGGAAACAGTGGTCCACGACCAGCGCCACGGCGGTCGGCATCACCCCGCGGCCCGCCACCGCCTCGTCCACCCAGTAACCGATGTGCCCCGAACACATCGAGCCCCAGGTGATCCCGGCGACCGTCAACTGCCCGACCAGCCGCCCCTGGTACTCGATGACGAACGGCAGCATCCGGCCCGAGTTCGCCTCGGACCGCAGATGCCGGACCATCTGGCGGTAGGTCGGCCGGTGCGCGATCGGCCCGCTGGGCGTGGGCGGCGGAATCGTCGCCTCCCAGGGCCGCAGCCAGTCCCGGTTGCGCCGGTTGACCTCGCGCCAGGCCCGTTGGTCGCGCATCTTTATCGGCCGGAGGACGACATCGCCGTCCCCCAGCACGACGGGCCAGGATGGGCTGTTCAGCTCGCACCCCCGCTGCTGGGTCTGGGGTGGTCGCCGCCGCGGATCTGGTCGACGGCGTGGATCAGGAGGGGCTCCAGGACGGCCAGGCCGTCCTTCACCCCGCCGCTGGAACCGGGCAGATTCACGATCAGCGTGCGCCCCGCCACTCCGGCCAGGCCCCGGGACAGCACCGCGGTCGGCACCTTGTCCCGGCCGAACGCCCGGATGGCCTCCGCGATGCCCGGCACCTCGTGGTCGATCACCTCGCGGGTCACCTCGGGTGTGCGGTCGGTCGGCGAGATGCCGGTGCCGCCCGTGGTCACGATGACGTCGTACCCGGCCTCGACACCGGCGCGCAGGGCGGCGCCGACCGGGTCGCCGTCGGGCACGACCTGCGGCCCCTCGACGTCGAAGCCGAAGCCCTTCAGGCCCTCGGCGATCAGCGGGCCGCCCTTGTCCTCGTAGATCCCGGCGGCAGCCCGGTTGGAGGCGGTGACCACCAGAGCGCGATACGTCATGCCCGGCTCCAGTCGCCCGACTTGCCGCCCGTCTTCTCCTCGACCCGTACGTCCGTGATGACCGCTCCCTTGTCGACTGCCTTCACCATGTCGATCACGGTGAGCGCGGCGACGGAGACCGCGGTGAGGGCCTCCATCTCGACGCCCGTGCGGTCCGTGGTCTTCACGGTGGCCAGGATCTCCACGGCGTCGTCCGCGACCGACAGATCCAGTTTCACACCGGACACCGACAACGGGTGGCACAGCGGGATCAGGTCCGGTGTGCGTTTGGCGCCCATGATGCCCGCGATGCGCGCGGTGGCGAGGGCGTCGCCCTTGGGGACGCCCTCACCGCGCAGCAACTCGATCACACGGGGCGAGACGAGGACCCGGCCGCTGGCGCGGGCGGTGCGCGCGGTCACGTCCTTGCCGGACACGTCGACCATGCGGGCCGCGCCCGCGTCGTCGATGTGCGTGAGGTGGTCCTGCGTGGATGGGTCCTGCGTGCTCATGCTTGTGTGGCGCTCCCGGTCCGGGCCCGTCGCGGTGCGGCGCACGGGCCTGCTGTGCGCGACACGGTACCGCCAAGCAGGGCCTCTCAGCCGAGCAGGACCACCTCGACCTCGCTGCCGGGCTCGACGCTCTCCACGTCCTCGGGGACCACGATCAGCGCGTCCGCGTGCGCGAGGGCCGCGATCAGATGGGATCCGGCGCCGCCGACCGGCCGCACCGCGCCGTCGGCATACGTCCCGCGCAGGAACTGTCTGCGCCCCTTCGGCGAGGTCAGCGCCTCGTCCGCCGCCAGGGTCGCGGTCGTGCGCGGGCGGTGGACGTCCTCCAGGCCCATCAGGGTGCGGATCGCGGGGCGGACGAACAGTTCGAAGGAGACGTACGACGACACCGGGTTGCCCGGGAGCGCGAGCAGCGGGGTGTGGTCCGGGCCGATGGAGCCGAAGCCCTGGGGCTTGCCGGGCTGCATGGCGAGCTTGCGGAACTCGACGCCGCTGCCGGCCTCGTCCTCGTCACCGACGTGGGACAGGGCCTCCTTGACGACGTCGTACGCCCCGACGCTCACGCCGCCGGTGGTGACCATGAGGTCGGCGCGGACGAGCTGGTCCTCGATGGTGGAGCGAAGGGTCTCGGCGTCGTCGGCGACGGCGCCCACGCGGTAGGCGATGGCGCCGGCGTCACGGGCGGCGGCGGTGAGGGCGAAGCTGTTGGAGTCGTAGATCTGGCCGGGGCCCAGGTCCTCGTCGGGCTGGACGAGTTCGCTGCCGGTGGACATGACGACCACGCGTGGGCGCGGGCGCACACGTACCGTGCCGCGGCCGATCGCGGCGAGCAGCGCGATCTGTGGCGGGCCGAGGATCGTGCCGGCCTCGAGGGCGCGGTCGCCGGACTTCACGTCGCTGCCCTTGGCGCGCACGTGCGCGCGTGCCTCGGCCGGCCGGTAGACGTGCACCTGGCCCTGGGCGCCCTCCGGGGCGAGGCTGCGGGCGCGCATCCCGGTCACCGGGCCCTCGCCGAGGCCGCCGTCGGTCCATTCCACCGGTACGACGGTTTCGGCGCCGGGCGGCAGCGGGGCGCCGGTCATGATGCGGGCGGCCTGGCCGGGGCCCACCTGGAGCAGGTCGGCCTGGCCCGCCGCGACGTCCCCGACGACCTCCAGCGCGGCGGGGAACTCCTCGCTCGCGCCCGCGACATCCGCGACCCGCACCGCGTACCCGTCCATGGAGCTGTTGTCGAACGGCGGCAGGGAGACCGGCACCGTGACGTCCTCGACCAGGACGCAGCCCTGGGCGTCGAGCAGTTGCAGCTCGATGGGTTCGAGGGGGCGGACGGTCGCGAGGATGTCCTCCAGGTGCTCGTCCACCGACCAGAGGTGGTCCTGACCGGCGGGGCGGGTCGCGGCGGTGCTCAAATCCCTACATCTCCTCGGCTACGTAACTGCGAAGCCAGGTCCGGAAGTCCGGGCCCAGGTCTTCACGTTCGCATGCGAGTCTGACAATGGCACGCAGATAGTCGCCGCGGTCACCGGTGTCATAACGGCGGCCCTTGAACACGACGCCGTGCACGGGTCCGCCGACCTTCTCGTCCGCGGCGAGCTGCTGGAGGGCGTCGGTGAGCTGGATCTCGCCGCCGCGGCCCGGCTCGGTCTTGCGCAGTATGTCGAAGATGTGCGGGTCGAGGACGTAGCGGCCGATGATCGCGTAGTTCGACGGGGCGTCGGCCGCGGCGGGCTTCTCGACGAGGTCGTGCACCTTGACCACGTCGCTGTCCTCGGTGGGGTCCACGGCCGCACAACCGTAGAGGTGGATCTGCTCGGGGGCGACCTCCATGAGCGCGATGACGCTGCCGCCGCGCTGCTCCTGCACCTCGACCATCCGCTTGAGCAGCGGGTCGCGCGGGTCGATCAGGTCGTCGCCGAGCAGAACGGCGAACGGCTCGTGGCCGACGTGCGGGGCGGCGCACAGGACGGCGTGGCCGAGGCCCTTGGGGTCTCCCTGGCGGACGTAGTGCATGGTGGCGAGGTCGCTGGACTCCTGCACCTTCGCGAGCCGGCCGGCGTCGCCCTTCTTCTGAAGGGCCGATTCCAGCTCGTAGTTGCGGTCGAAGTGGTCCTCCAGGGGGCGCTTGTTGCGGCCCGTGATCATGAGGACGTCGTCGAGGCCGGCGGAGACGGCCTCTTCGACCACGTACTGGATCGCCGGCTTGTCGACGACCGGCAGCATCTCCTTGGGAGTGGCTTTGGTGGCCGGCAGGAAGCGGGTGCCCAGGCCCGCTGCGGGGATGACAGCCTTGCTGATCCGAGGGTGTGACTGAGTCATGCCCGACACCATATCCGGTGCCTTTGCAGGGAATCTGAGGCTCCGGTTAATTGGCTCTCATATGAGCGCATAAGGAAGGGTTCGGGAACGACCAGTGAGTCACAGCGGGCGTCCGGCCGAGACTGACAAGCGAACGTTGCGGCGAGAGTTCGTCTCGGTGAGGAACAGGTTGACTGCCGATGACCTGCGGGCATCGGCGACCGCGCTGGCCGGGCGGGCGCTGGAGCTGCCCGAGCTGGCGCATGCGGGCACGGTGGCGGCGTACGTCTCCGTGGGGAGTGAACCCGGCACGCTCGCGCTGCTGGACGCGCTGCGCGCGCGGGGTGTGCGCGTCCTGCTGCCCGCCCTGCTGCCCGACAACGACCTCGACTGGGGCGCGTACACGGGAGAGGACTCCCTCGCCCGCGTCCAACACGGCGGAAAGATGGCCCTCTTCGAGCCCACCGGCGAACGCCTCGGCCCGGACGCCGTGACCGACGCCGATGTCGTGCTGCTGCCGGGCCTCGCGGTCGACGCGCGCGGGATGCGTCTGGGGCGCGGCGGAGGGTCGTACGACCGCGTCCTCGCCCGGCTGGAACGCGCGGGGGCCCATCCCGCCCTGGTGGTGCTGCTGTACGACTCCGAGGTCGTCGAGCACGTCCCCGAGGAGCCGCACGACCGGCCGGTGCACGCGGTGGTGACACCGTCGGGCACGCGCCGCTTCCGGGAATCCTGAGCCGCGCTCCGCATGCGAAGGGGCCCTCCACGCGCGCGTGGAGGGCCCCTTCGGTCGTTCGACCGTCAGTGGGTCATGGCCTGAGCACCAGGGTGTCGCTCGTGCTCTCGTCGACCGCGCCGTCCGAGAAGGACCAGTCGAGCAGTTCGCCGTCGGCCCACTTGTCCGTCTGGTCGGTGTAGTGGGCGCTGTAGGCGTGCCCGGAGGCACCGGTGAGGTTGATCCACTTCGACTTGTCGAGGTCGCCGAGGTTGACCACCATCCGCATCGACGGCACCCAGACGACGCCGTAGCCGCCGGCGGCGTTCCAGCCCGAGGCGTTGACCGTGGCCTCGCCGCCGCTGAGCTTCCAGGGGCCTCGGTTGAGGACGTACTGCAGGAAGCTCGGGCCGTCGGTGCCGAGGGTCTGGTTCTTCAGGAACAGGCGGTGCAGCCGGCCCCAGCTCCAGGTGTCGATGTCCTTGCCGAGCTTGGCGGTCAGCTCCCAGCGGGCGTCGATCATGGCGCGCTTGAACAGGTCGTCACGGTTGTGCACCGCGCCCGGCCGGGTGAGCGACTTCGGTGTGGTCCACCAGTCGTTCTTCGGGTCGTCCATGAGGGTGCGGACGACCTCGAACCAGCGGTCGCCGCCGTCCGGCTGCGCCTGGTCGGCCTCGCGCTCACCGCACTCGCGCACCTTCTCCGTCTCGTCCGCGGGACCGGTGGTGTTGACGGGATCGACCCACAGGCACTGGCCCTCGACGCGCAGCTCCTTGGGCAGCTTGTTGCCGAAGGCGAGCTTGAGGATGTTGCGCCAGACCGAGTTGAAGTAGGCGGCCGCCGCCGAGTCGGCGTCCTGGGTGTAGTCCCAGCCCTCCAGGAGCTTCTGCGCCTCACGGACGTCCTTGTCCTCGATGTCGATCTTCAGCAGCTTGGGCACGAGCAGCTTGGCGATCTCGCTGCTGTTGTCCAGCTGCATCTGGCGCATGTCGTCGGTGGAGATCTTGCCGCCGTCGTCGATCTTCGACTGGATCAGGTCGGTGATGCGCTGACTGCGGGCGCCGTAACCCCAGTCCGTGGTGAGCGTGTAGGGGTACTTGGACTGGTCGACCACGGCCTGGTTGGCGGTGACGATGTAGCCACGCGACGGGTTGTACTCGTACGGCAGCTCGTCCTGGTCGATGTAACCGGTCCAGCGGGACTTGGCGTCCCAGCCCGGCGCCGGGACGGAGCCGTCGTAGCCCTGCGCGCGCGTGGGGATCTTTCCGGGCAGCGTGTAGCCGATGTTGTCCTTGGTGTCGGCGTAGATCAGGTTCTGCGAGGGCACGTCGAACAGGGCGGCCGCGGCGCGGAAGTCGCTCCAGTTCGTCGCCTTGTCCATGGCGAAGACGGCGTCCATGGTGGTGCCCGGGCTCAGCGCGGTCCAGCGCAGTGCGATGCCGTAGCCGTCGCCGCGGTCGGGGGCGGCGGTGTCGACGGTGGCCTTTCTGCCGACCTTCACGAGTTCGGAGCTGCGGTCGGACAGCAGGGGCCCGTTGTTGGTCTCACGGACGACGATCTTCTTGGCGGCGCCGCCGGCGACCTTGATGGTCTCCTCGCGCGCGGTGAAGGGGACCGTCTTGCCGTCGTACAGGTAGCCGTCGCCGGAGAGCTTCTCCAGGTAGAGGTCGGTGACGTCGACGCCGGAGTTGGTCATGCCCCAGGCGATGTTCTGGTTGTGGCCGATGACCACGCCGGGCATGCCCGCGAAGGTGTAGCCGGAGACGTCGTACTGGCACTTGCTGGAGACCGTGCGGCAGTGCAGGCCCATCTGGTACCAGACGGACGGCAGCGAGGCCGACAGGTGCGGGTCGTTGGCCAGCAGCGGCTTGCCGGTGATCGTGTACTTCCCGCGGACCACCCAGGAGTTGGAGCCGATGCCGTTGCCGTTCACGCCGACGGCCGTGGGGAGGTCGTCCAGAACGTTCTGCAGGCCCGACAGCTGGCTCTGCAGGCCGGTGCCGGTGCCCGAGGCGGCGGCCGTACCGCTCGTGGACCCGGCGGTCGACGAACCCGCGGAGGACGTGGCGCCGCTCTGCTCGAACGTCTTGGTGACCTCGTCGTACTGGCCCGACTGGACGATCGTCTTGTTGCGGCTGTACGGGTAGTCCGGGTAGAGGTCCGCGATCTGCTTGGGGCCGAGGCGGCTGGTCATCAGGGCGCGGTCGGTCTCGTCCTTCATGTTGCCGCGCAGGTCCCAGGCCATCGCCTTCAGCCAGGAGACCGAGTCGACCGGGGTCCACTGCTCGGGCTTGTAGTCGTTGGTGAACCCGAGCGCCGCGTACTCCAGGGAGATGTCCTTGCCGTCCTTGCCGTCCAGGTAGGCGTTGACACCCTTGGCGTAGGCCTGGAGGTACTTCTTGGTGGAGGCCGACAGCGTCTTGTCGTACTCCTCCTTGGCGATCCGGTTCCAGCCCAGGGTGCGCAGGAACTCGTCGTTGTCGACCTGGCTCTTGCCGAACATCTCCGACAGGCGCCCGGACGTCATGTGGCGGCGTACGTCCATCTCGTAGAACCGGTCCTGCGCCTGGACGTAGCCCTGGGCCATGAACAGGTCCTCGTCGGAGGAGGCGTAGATCTGCGGGATGCCGTAGTCGTCGCGCTTCACGTCGACGGGCCCGGACAGGCCCGCGAGCGTGAGGGAGCCCTTGGTCTGCGGGAAGGAGGCCCGGACGGTGCTGATGGACCAGTACCCCCCGTAGCCGACGCCTCCGACGAGGGCCAGCACCAGCACGAGAACGATCAGGCGGGCTTTGCGCCCCTTCTTCCTGCCGGACTTGCCGGGCTGCTGACCCGTGGAGGCGGTGGTGTTGGGGGGCATCGCTGTCCTTGCTGTCCTAACGCGAGCGGCAGGCGGTCCTGGAGTGCTGGAGCAACCATAGGCGCAGGGCCCGGTCCAACTTGACGCGGAGTAGGGAACCAGCACGGACGGACGTTCGATCATGCCTGCCCGAGTGTCAAGAAATCGTCAAGAGTTAGGTAAGGTAACGAAGTAGTTGGGTGCGGAGAACCGCCACTTCGTGTCCTATGTACGTGAGCCCACGCGCGCGCGTGGGCCAGGGAAAGGGAACGGCCGCTGACTGTCCACGACCTCAACCAGCTCCTGCTCGTCTGCTCGCTCGTCCTGCTCGTCGCCGTCGCAGCGGTCCGGATCTCCTCGCGCAGCGGGCTCCCCAGCCTGCTCGTGTACCTGGGCATCGGCGTGCTCATGGGCCAGGACGGCATCGGCGGCATCCGCTTCGACGATGCCGAGCTGACGCAGGTCATCGGGTATGCGGCGCTGGTCGTGATCCTGGCCGAAGGTGGTCTCGGCACGAAGTGGAAGGAGATCAGGCCGGCGCTTCCGGCCGCCTCCGCGCTGGCCCTGGTCGGGGTCACGGTGAGCGTCGGGGTCACGGCGACGGCCGCGCACTACCTGGTCGGGCTGGAATGGCGGCAGGCGCTCATCATCGGGGCGGTGGTCTCCTCGACCGACGCCGCCGCGGTCTTCTCCGTGCTGCGGAAGATCCCTCTCCCCTCGCGCGTGACGGGCACCCTGGAGGCCGAGTCCGGCTTCAACGACGCCCCCGTGGTCATCCTGGTCGTCGCCTTCTCCCAGTCCGGCCCGATCGAGCACTGGTACGCGCTGCTGGGCGAGATAACCCTGGAGCTGGCCATCGGCGCGGCCATCGGCATCGCGGTGGGCTGGCTGGGCTCCTGGGGGCTCAGGCATGTGGCGCTGCCCGCCTCCGGCCTCTACCCGATCGCCGTCATGGCCATCGCCGTCACCGCGTACGCGGCGGGCGCCTCGGCGCACGGCAGTGGCTTCCTGGCGGTGTACCTGGCCTCGATGGTGATGGGCAACGCGCGGCTGCCGCACTGGCCGGCCACCCGCGGGTTCGCCGACGGGCTCGGCTGGATCGCCCAGATCGGCATGTTCGTCCTGCTCGGCCTGCTGGTCACCCCGCACGAGCTGGGCGACGACATCCTGCCCGCGCTGGCCATCGGGCTGGTGCTGACCATGGTGGCGCGCCCGCTGAGCGTCGTGGCATGTCTGGTGCCGTTCCGGGTCCCCTGGCGGGAGCAGGCACTGATGTCCTGGGCCGGGCTGCGCGGCGCCGTGCCCATCGTTCTCGCGACGATCCCCATGGTGGGCGGCGTCGAGGACAGCCGCCGCATCTTCAACATCGTCTTTGTCCTGGTCGTCGTCTACACCCTGGTCCAGGGACCGACGCTGCCCTGGCTCGCCCGCAAGCTGCACCTCGGCCGGGGCCCCGAGGCCGCCGACCTCGGCATCGAGTCGGCGCCGCTGGAGCGGCTGCGCGGACATCTGCTGTCCGTCGCGATCCCCGAGGGCTCGAAGATGCACGGCGTCGAGGTCAACGAGCTGCGGCTGCCCGCCGGAGCCGCCGTCACCCTCGTCGTCCGCGAGGGAAAGTCGTTCGTTCCGCTGCCGACGACGGTGCTGCGGCTCGGCGACGAACTCCTCGTGGTCGCCACGGATCCGGTACGGGACGCCGCGGAGCGCCGACTGCGCGCCGTGGGGGCCGGGGGCAAGCTGGCCGGGTGGCTGGGGACGAACGGGGCGACCGGAACCGGGCGATCCAATCGCAGGTGAAGCACCGGACAGTGCTCATTTTCACAGGGGCGACAGGCGCTGTTCCCTGTACTATGCAGGCGTAACCCCGATCAAACCAACTCTGCCTGACGCAGAGCTGGCGCGACCGTATGGCGGCCGGGATGCCCCTCCTTCAGTGGGCGCCGGTATCTACCGCAGTTCCGCGCGACAGGACAGCTCTCGGCGCCGCCCCCCACCCGACGGGGTCGCGCTACCAGGCGGCAGAAAGGCACGGGCCGTGGCGTCCACGGTCACCATCGAGCCGTCGAAGGACTCGTCGGCTCCCTCCCGCCCGGGATACGGACAGCTGCTGCGCACCCGCGGCGCCTGGACGTTCCTGCTGCCCGGCTTCGCGGCACGCCAGCCGTTCGCGATGCTGACCATCTCCATCGTGCTGCTCGTGCAGCACACCACCGGCTCCTACGGCGCGGCGGGCGCCGCCGCGGCCGTCACCGGCGTCTCCATGGCGCTGTTCGCGCCGTACAGCGGCCGCCTCGCCGACCGCTACGGGCAGCGCACCGTACTGGTCCCCGGCGTGCTGGTGCACACGCTGTCCGGCCTGACCCTGACGGTGCTCGCGCTTAACCACGCCCCCTTGTGGGCGCTGTTCGTGGCGGCCGTCCCGACCGGTGCCTCGGTGCCGCAGGTCGGGCCCATGGTGCGGGCCCGCTGGGGCGTGAAGCTCCAGGGCTCGCCCCTGATGACGACCGCGGCGGCCTTCGAGTCGGTCACGGACGAGCTGACCTTCGTCGTCGGCCCGTTGCTGGCCACCGCCCTGTGCACCGCCGTCGACCCGGCCGCGGGCCTGGTGACGGAGGCCGCGCTCACCCTGCTCGGCGGTCTGCTGTTCGCCGCGCAGAAGAGCACCCAGCCCTCGGTCACCGTCAGTGGGCACGCGCGCGTGGAGCACGCTTCGGCCCTGCGCGTGCCCGGCGTACGCGTGCTGATCGTGACCTTCCTGGGCATCGGTTCCGTCTTCGGCGGCATGCAGGTCTCGCTGGCCGCCTTCACCGAGTCGATCGGCGAACCCGGACTCAATGGCGTCCTGTACGGCACCTTCGCGGCGGGCAACATGCTCTCCGGCATCGCCTGCGGCGCCATCGCGTGGAAGGTGGCCCCGCAGCGCCGCCTCGTCGTCGGATACGCCGCCCTCGCGCTGGCCGCGTCCGGCCTGTGGGCCGCCCACTCGGTGCTCGTCCTGGCCGGCCTCGGGCTGCTCGTCGGCATGTGCATCGCGCCCGCGCTGATCACCGGGTACACCCTGGTCGAGGACCTGGTTCCGGCCGGGGCCCGCACCGAGGCCTTCACCTGGCTCACGGGCGCGGTGGCGCTCGGCCAGGCCGCCGCCGTCACGGTCGCCGGACAGCTGGAGGACCGCTTCTGGGGCGGGGCCGGGTTCCTGGTGCCGATGGGCGGGACGATGCTCGCCCTGGCGACCCTGGTGGCGCTGCGCTCGCGGCTGGCGGCGCGGCCCGGCGGTCGTACCGTCGCACGTGGCGTCGGTCACCGCGTGCCGGTGGCAGTGGACTGAGCGGCTGGAATACGTCACTATGGTTCGTCGTTAGCACTCATCGAGTGAGAGTGCCAGGAGGAAGACAGTGCCCACCTATCAGTACCAGTGCACCGAGTGCGGCGAGGGTCTCGAAGCGGTGCAGAAGTTCACCGACGACGCCCTGACCGAGTGCCCCAGCTGCCAGGGCCGCCTCAAGAAGGTGTTCTCCGCGGTCGGTATCGTCTTCAAGGGCTCCGGCTTCTACCGCAACGACAGCCGCGGCTCCTCGTCGAGCAGCTCGCCGGCGTCGTCGAAGTCGTCGACGTCCTCCTCGTCCGACTCGTCCTCTTCCTCTTCGTCCTCCTCGACGGCTTCTTCGTCGTCCTCGGACTCGAAGTCGTCGAGCACCGGCACCTCCTCCAGCAGCTCCGCCGCGTAAGCACCCCCTACGCGCGCGTAGGACCCAGCTCTTACGGGACCCTGTCGTCATCCGGCGACGGGGTCCTCGGCTTCTCCGGGTCCGGTTAGGGTGCGGGCATGGTGAACAAGGCGAACGTCGAACTCGGCGTGATCGGCGGCTCCGGCTTCTACTCGTTCCTCGACGACGTGACCGAGATACAGGTGGACACCCCGTACGGGCCGCCCAGCGACTCCCTCTTCCTCGGCGAGATCGCCGGCCGGCGGGTTGCCTTCCTGCCCCGGCACGGCCGCGGCCACCATCTGCCGCCGCACCGGATCAACTACCGGGCCAACCTCTGGGCGCTGCGCTCGCTCGGCGTGCGCCAGGTCCTCGCCCCGTGCGCGGTGGGCGGCCTGCGTCCCGAGTACGGGCCGGGCACGCTGCTCGTGCCGGACCAGCTGGTCGACCGTACGAAGTCCCGGGCGGGGACGTACTTCGACGGGCTGCCGCTGCCCGACGGCACCGTGCCGAACGTGGTGCACGTCTCGCTGGCCGACCCCTACTGCCCGGCGGGGCGCGCGGCCGCGCTGAAGGCGGCGCGCGGACGGGACTGGGAGCCGGTGGACGGCGGCACGCTGGTGGTCATAGAGGGGCCGCGCTTCTCGACTCGTGCCGAATCGTTGTGGCACCGGGCCCAGGGCTGGTCGGTGGTGGGCATGACCGGCCACCCCGAAGCGGCGCTCGCCCGTGAACTCGAGCTCTGCTACAGCGCGTTGGCCCTGGTCACCGACCTCGACGCGGGTGCCGAGACCGGCGAGGGCGTCTCGCACGACGAGGTGCTGCGGGTGTTCGCGGCGAACGTGGACCGGCTGCGGGGCGTGCTCTTCGACGCGGTGGCCGCGCTGCCGGCGAACGAGGAGCGGGACTGTCTGTGCACGACGGCGCTGGGCGGGATGGACCCCGGGTTCGAGCTGCCGTAGCGGCGGTGTGGGGGCGGAACGTCTCGTTCGGGTGAGGGAGTTGTCCACAACCGGCCGGTAGTCCACCGGCCTCAGCGGACGGCGTCGCGATGGCTCATCGTGGCTTCGACAGCCGATCCGTCGTCGCAGGTGGTGACCCCCATGTCCTTCCCTCCCTCTTCCTCCTCTTCCTCCCCGGTTGCTCCGCGCCCGCTGGGCACGGACGCCCCCGCCACATGCGAGGTGCCGCACTTCGCCCCGGTCCGTGTGCGCGGCGGGCGGTATCAGCTGCGCCGGCTCCTACGGCACCGGAGGCGCGCCGCGGCAGCCGGGCTCGCCGTCACCGCGGCCGCGATCGTGGCGGCGGGCCCCGGAGATGCCGAGCGGACGCGGGGGCATCCGGTGGCGGAGCCCGTACGGAAACACCGTGCCGTCGAGGCGGTGGCCGCGCCGGTGCGGATCGCCGATGGAGCCACCGTGCGGCTGCTGCGCCCCGGCGACCGGGTCGACGTGATCGCCGCGGAGGACACCGCGACGGGCGGCGACGCCCAGGTGGTCGCGCGCGGGGCGCGGGTGACCGAGGTGCCGGAGCCGCTGGACGCCGCGGCCGAGAGCGGGGCGCTGGTCGTGCTCTCGGTGCCGCGTGCCACCGCGGCCCGCCTCGCGGGAGCGAGCGCTACCGCGCGGCTGGCGGTGACGCTGTGCTGAGCTGCGATTGGACAGGACGGCGTAGCCCTGACGTAGGTTGCGGAGCGGTCTGTTCCACAACGTGTGTGTGCGAGGGGTGGCTCCGAAGTGAGCGAGAAGAAGGATCCGGGCGTCTGGGAGGGCTTCAAGGCCTTCCTGATGCGCGGAAACGTGGTCGATCTGGCTGTGGCGGTGGTCATTGGCGCCGCGTTCACCAACATCGTCAACGCGATGGTGAAGGGGATCATCAACCCGCTGGTCGGCGCGATCGGCACCAAGAACCTCGATCACTACAGCTCGTGCCTGAGCTCGACGTGCGAGGGCGAGCAGGGGATCCGGATCCTGTGGGGCTCGGTCCTCGGCGCCACGCTCAGCTTCGTGATCACCGCGGCCGTCGTCTACTTCCTGATGGTGCTTCCGATGGCGAAGTACCTGGCCCGGGTCGAGGCCCGCAGGAAGGAGAAGGAGGGCGCCCACGAGGTCATCGAGGTGACCGAGCTGGAGGTGCTCAAGGAGATCCGCGACGCGCTGGTGGCGCAGCGCGGTTCGGGGCACGACGAGCGATAGCGGCTCAGAGGTGGTGGGGCGGCTTCTCGTCGAGGAAGCGCTTCAGGTCGGCGGCGCTGTCGCCCTCACCGCCGGGCCGCTCGCCCCACCCGCGGTCCGTGTCGTCGGAGGACTGCTGGTCCAGCGGGTCGTCGAAGATCAGCGCGGGCTTCGGCTCGCGCGGCTCGGGGGCGGGGGCGGTACTCATGCGTCCAGGGTACGGCCCGCACGGCGGCCCTCCACGGCGACAAGCCTCCCGGCGACGGTTCCGGCACTTGCGCGCTGGTGATCCCTTCGCAAGAAATTCCCCGTCCCATCTGCTGTGCTTGATCTCATGACGTCCAGTTCGACTCCCGCGCCGGACCCCTCCCGCCCGCCGGGAACCCGCCGCCCGCTGCGCAGGCTCACGGCCCGTGGCCGGGGTGAGGCACACCGGGCCGCCACCCCGCTGGAGCTCTTCTTCGACCTGTGCTTCGTCGTGGCCATCGCCCAGGCGGGCGTGCAGCTGGTGCACGCCGTCGCCGAGGGGCACGCGGGCGAGGGGATCCTCGACTACGCGATGGTGTTCTTCGCCATCTGGTGGGCCTGGATGAACTTCACCTGGTTCGCCTCGGCGTACGACAACGACGACGTGCTCTACCGGGTTGTCACCCTGATCCAGATCGCCGGTGTGCTGGTGCTGGCGGCCGGGGTCTCGCAGGCGTTCGAGGACCACGAGTACCAAGCGGTGCTGGTGGGCTATGTGATCATGCGGCTCGCCCTGGTGACGCAGTGGCTGCGCGCGGCCAGGGCAAGTGCGGGACCGGAACGGACGATGGCTCTGCGGTACGCCGGCGGGGTGCTGCTGTGCCAGATCGGATGGGTCGGCCTGGTGGTCGCGCCCGAGGGCGCCAGGGGCTGGGTGTTCCTGGTGATGGCGATCCTCGAGATGTGCGTGCCGCCGTACGCGGAGAAGGACCACCCCACGTCCTGGCATCCGCATCACATCGCCGAGCGGTACGGGCTGTTCACGATCATCGTGCTGGGCGAGACCATCGCCGCGGCCACGGTCGGCGTGAAGACCGGCATCGACGAGAACGACGCGCTGGGTGACCTGCTGCCGATCGCCGCGGGCGGGCTGTTGCTCATCTTCGCCGCCTGGTGGATCTACTTCGTGGTGCCGATCCATGGTCATCTGCGCTCCAACAAGCAGGCGTTCCTGTGGGGTTACGGCCACTATCTGGTCTTCGCCTCGGCGGCCGCGATCGGCGCGGGCCTGGAGGTGGCGGTCGAGCAGGTCGTCGGCAAGGCGCACATCTCGACGCTGGCCGCGTCGGCGGCGGTGACCCTGCCGACGGCGCTCTACCTGCTCACCGTCTGGGCGCTGCACTCGCGTTACTTCAAGGTGGGCATCGCCCAGCAGCTGGTGCTGCCGACCACGGCCCTGCTGGTGATCTGCTGCACGTTCCTGGGTGACTGGGCGGTGCTCGCGGCCGGCCTCGTCTCGGCGGGGGCGGTGGCGACCGGGGAGACGCTGGCGGCACGCGGGACGCCCCGGGAGGGCGGGACGGCGGCGCGGGCGCCGGTCGCCTGACCGGCCCCGCACGGCCCGGTCGCCTGACCGGCCCTACGTGGCCGGACATCGCGGGCCCGCGCCGGTGGCTGGACGAGACTGGGCGCATGACAGTTGACGCTCTGACAGATGTCGCCGGGCTGCGGGTGGGGCACGCGACGCGCATCGGCGACGGTTGGCTCACCGGCACCACGGTCGTCCTCGCACCCGAGGGCGGGGCCGTCGCCGCCGTGGACGTACGCGGCGGCGGCCCCGGCACCAAGGAGACCGACGCCCTCGATCCGCGCAACCTCGTGCAGAGGGTCGAGGCGATCGTGCTGACCGGCGGCAGCGCGTACGGGCTCGACGCCGCGTCCGGGGTGATGGCGTGGCTGGAGGAGCGGGGGCGCGGGGTGCGCGTCGGGCTGGATCCGGCGCATGTCGTGCCGGTGGTGCCCGCGGCCTGCGTCTTCGATCTGGGCCGGGGCGGCGACTTCCGGGCGAGGCCGGACGCGGCCACCGGGCGGGCGGCGGTCGAGGCGGCCGCGGCGAGCGGGACGGGGGCGCCCGTGCGGCAGGGGTGCGTGGGCGCGGGTACGGGGGCGACGGTCGGGGCGGTGAAGGGCGGGGTCGGCACGGCGAGCGTCGTTCTCGACTCGGGGATCACCGTGGCCGCGCTCGTGGTGGCCAACGCGGCGGGGGCGGCGGTGGACCCGGAGACAGGGGTGTTGTACGGGGAGTTGTTCCAGGGGCGGGTGGAGTATCCGCGGGAGCAGATGCATGAGGCCGCGCGCCTGCGCCTCGCGGAGATCGCCGCGAAGAACGCGCCGCCCCCGCTGAACACCACGCTCGCGGTCGTCGCCACCGACGCGGACCTGTCGAAGGCGCAGGCGCAGAAGCTGGCCGGCACGGCGCACGACGGCATCGCGCGCGCCGTGCGGCCGGTGCATCTGCTCAACGACGGGGACACCGTGTTCGTGCTGGCCACCGGGGACCGCCCGCTCGACCCCGGGCACCCGCTCGCGCTGAACGAGCTTCTCGCGGCGGGCGCGGACACCGTGACGCGGGCGATCGTGCGTGCCGTGCGCGCGGCCGAGTCGGTGGACGGGCCGGGTGGAGTGTGGCCGTCGTACGGGGAGTTGTACGGGGAGCAGTGACGGCAGGGAGCGACACTGCGGGGTGACGCCTGCTGCGCGCCGGCGATTGTCGCGGTTGTGTCACGTGATGGCATTCACCGCGAACGACGGGAACCCGCCCCGGTGACGGTGGCCTCTTCCACCGTGGAACGGAACGGATCCCGCAGATCGTAAGAACTGGAGCAGCTCGTGACAACGCCGGACATAGCAGCGCGGCGCGCACTGGGGGCCTGTGCCGCCCTGATGATCGGCGCCCTGACCCTCACCGCGTGTGGTGGGAGCGCCAACGCCGACCACGACGACAAGGGGGGCAGCGACTCCTCCAAGGCGTCCGCCGCGAAGATCGTGATCTCGGCGAAGGACGGCTCGACCGGCGCGTCGATCAACACGACCGGCGTGAAGGTCAGCGACGGCAAGCTGACCGACGTGAAGATGACGGTGGCGGGGACCGGGCAGGCCGTGCCGGGTTCGCTGTCGGCCGACGGGGGCAGCTGGCAGCCGAAGGAGCAGCTGGAGCGAGGGACGAAGTATCAGATATCGGCCACCGCGAAGGATGCCGACGGGCGTACGGCCGCCGCCGACTCCCACTTCACCACGGTCACTCCGGCCAACAGCTTCATCGGGACGTACACCCCCGACGACGGCACCACGGTCGGTGTCGGCATGCCGGTGTCGTTCAACTTCGACAAGGCGATCAGCGACAAGAAGGCCGTGCAGTCGCACATCAAGGTCACCTCCAGCAGCGGGCAGAAGGTGGTCGGGCACTGGTTCGGGACGCAGCGGCTCGACTTCCGGCCCGCGGAGTACTGGAAGGCCGGCTCCAAGGTCACGATGAAGATCGACCTGGACGGCGTCGAGGGCGCGAACGGCGTGCGCGGGGTGCAGAAGAAGACGGTCACCTTCACCATCGGCCGCTCGCAGGTGTCCACCGTCGACGTCAACACGCAGACCATGACGGTCGTGCGCGACGGCAAGACCGTCAAGTCCGTTCCGATCTCGGCCGGCAGCTCGGAGTTCACCACGTACAACGGGCAGATGGTGATCTCCGAGAAGTTCACGAAGCTGCGGATGGACAGCAGGACCGTCGGCCTCGACAACGCGTACAACATCCCGGATGTGCCGCACGCCATGCGGCTGACGCAGTCGGGGACCTTCCTGCACGGCAACTACTGGTACAACAAGGGCAACCCGCCGTTCGGCAGCCAGGGCACCAGCCACGGCTGCGTCGGTCTGCGGGACGTGCAGGGCGGGCAGGGGGACACGCCTGCCAAGTGGTTCTACGACAACTCGCTCCTCGGCGACGTGGTGATCGTCAAGCACTCCCCCGACAAGACCGTGGCGCCGGACAACGGGCTCAACGGCTGGAACATGTCATGGAACGAGTGGGTCGCGGGCAGCGCCGCGTGACCCCGTGAAATACCGTCCCGGCAGGGATTCTTGACGGTTCGTCGGGCCGCGCGGGAACTTCTCGCGCGGTCCGCGCGTTTTACCGGACGTACGTTTTCTCGGTTCCCGGACATGATGTCCGCCCGAGGGGCTACGGTATGCACCCACAAGGTGACATGCAGCAACGCCGGGAGAAACCTTGAGCGTTCCGTACGAGACGGCAGCGTACGAACCACCCGAGTCGCCGGAGTCTCCTGAGGAGCACCTCGCGCGACTCCTCGGCCGTGCCCTGAACTCCTTCGAGCTGCCCGACGAGACGATACGGCGGCTGGACTGTGCGCTGGCTCATGACGGCTCGCTGCACTCCGCGCACCACAGCGCGGGGCTGCATCGCGAGACGTACCGGCACACCTGGCTGCTCGCCGACGGCTCGGCGCTCACGCTGTGGGAGCTCGTCCACAACACCGCGCGGGGCCGGGCGCCCCAGCACGAGGTGTACATCGACGAGGAGGAGCTGCGGGCCGCGACCGCGCGGCTGCCGTTGCCGCCGGACGCGCCGGACTTCGAACTGCCGGTGACGGTGCAGCTGTCGCCGATACCCGCGCCTCGGCACGCGTATGTGCCGGACGACTCGGCGGACCACGCGCGTCGGCTGCTGCGCCGGGCGGAGAACCACGACCGGCCGGACGCGGCGACGGCCGCGCTGCTGACCACGGCGTTCGCGCACCAGATCACGCAGGCGTTCGGGCGCCCGAGCCGCACCGGGCGCGCCGGCTTGTCCTTCTCGCTCTACGAGCACGCCTTCTTGCTGCAGGACGGCAAGGAGGTCTCCCTCTGGGAGGTCGAGCACACGGCCACACCGGATGGGCGGCACATGTGCGAGGTGTACGTCAGCGAGGACGCGGCACGAGATGCGATGGAGCGACGGGCGGCGCAGGTGTCGTAACACCGGCTCCACCGCACAGCGCAGGTGCCGTGCCGCCGGGTCCTCCGCTCAGCGACCGTCGCTGAGCTGTCGTACGAGTCCCGCGAAGGCGTCCCGTTCCGCCGGGGTGAGTTCCACGGCCTCCAACTCGGGGGAGGGCTGCCGCTGCTGTGGGAGCGCGGAGAGAGCCGGGCCCGTGCGCCACGGCGATGACTCGGTGCGGGCACGGCGCAGGACGCGGGTCAGGCCGATCACCCAGAGCACGGCCGCCAGGGCGAGGACGACCGGCCCCAGCAGCTGGAGGAACGAGACATGCTCAGGCATAAGCCCCAGTAGACACCACGGTCCGGGCCTTTGGGCCCGGACCGTGACGTATCTCGCAGGTGCCGTGAACAACTCACAGCGCCCCAAAGGGACAAGCGGGAGGCTTGCCCGGCGGAGGCTTACGCCGCCACCGGCTGCTTCGCCGCCGTGGTCTCGGCCGCCGGGGACTCGGCGGCCGAGGCCTCCGGCGCCGTCTTGCGCATGCCCTTCAGGAGGATGACCAGGCCGGCCGTGATCGCCGTACCGACCGCGATGGCCAGCAGGTAGAGGAACGGCTTGCCGATCAGGAAGGTGACCCAGATGCCGCCGTGCGGGGCGCGCAGGGTCGAGCCGAACGCCATGGTCAGCGCGCCGGTCACCGCGCCGCCCGCCATGGATGCGGGGATCACGCGCAGGGGGTCGGCGGCCGCGAACGGGATCGCGCCCTCGGAGATGAAGGAGGCGCCCAGCACCCAGGCCGCCTTGCCGTTCTCGCGCTCGGCCGTGGTGAACAGCTTCTTGCGGACCACGGTGGCCAGGGCCATGCCCAGCGGCGGGACCATACCCGCGGCCATCACGGCGGCCATGATCTTCATCGCGGAGTCGCTGGGGGACTGCACGGCGATACCGCCGGTGGCGAAGGCGTACGCGACCTTGTTGACCGGTCCGCCCAGGTCGAAGCACATCATCAGGCCGAGCAGGATGCCGAGCAGGACCGCGTTGGTGCCGGAGAGGCCGCTGAGCCAGTCGGTCATGCCCTTCTGCGCCTCGGCGATGGGCTTGCCGATGACGACGAACATCAGGAAGCCGACGACGATCGAGGAGAACAGCGGGATCACGACCACCGGCATGATGCCGCGCAGCACCGGCGGAATCTTGATCCGCTGGATGCCGAGGACGACCGCGCCGGCCAGCAGACCGGCGGCCAGACCACCGAGGAAGCCGGCGGCGATGTTGGAAGCGATCATTCCGCCGACGAACCCGGGGACGAGACCGGGGCGGTCCGCCATGCCGTACGCGATGTATCCGGCGAGGACCGGGATCAGGAAGCCGAAGGCCACGCCACCGATCTGGAACAGCAACGCCGCCCAGCTGTCGATCTGGATCCAGTCGAAGTGCTCGGTGACCGGCTTGGCCTCCGTGATGTCCCAGCCGCCGATCGCGAACCCGAGGGCGATCAGCAGACCGCCCGCCGCGACGAACGGGACCATGTAACTCACGCCGGACATCAGCCACTTGCGCAGCTTGGTGCCGTAGCCCTCGCCGGGCTCGCCGGCGCGCTCGACGGGGGTGCCGCCGGGCCTTGCCGCCGCGGTGACCTCGCCGCGGGCCGCCTTCTCGCGCACCTCGGCGATGAGTTCGGCCGGGCGGTTGATGCCCGCCTTCACGCCGACGTCGACGGTCGGCTTGCCGGCGAAGCGGTCCTTCTCCCGTACGGACACGTCGTGGGCGAAGATCACGCCGTCCGCCGCCGCGATGACGGCCGGGTCGAGCCGGGTGAAGCCGGCCGAGCCCTGCGTCTCGACGACGAGTTCGACGCCGGCCTCGCGGCCCGCGTTCTCCAGCGACTCGGCCGCCATGTACGTGTGGGCGATGCCGGTCGGGCAGGAGGTGACGGCGACGATACGGAAAGGGCGCTCGCCGGGCGTCTCGGCGGGGGCCTCGGAGGTGGTGCCCGTGGCGGCGTCGGCGGAGGCCGCCACCGACGACGCCACGGAGTCTTCGGAACCGGATGCGTGGGAGGCATCGGCGGCACCGGCCGCCGGGGGCTCCTCGCCCCGGATCAGCGCCGCCGCCGACGCCGCGTCGCCCGCCGACCGCAGCGCGTCCGTGAACTCGGCGTTCATCAGCTGACGGGCCAGCGACGACAGGATCGTCAGGTGGGCGTCGTCCGCGCCGGCGGGGGCGGCGATCAGGAAGATCAGGTCGGCAGGACCGTCCGCCGCACCGAAGTCGACACCGGCGGCGCTGCGCCCGAAGGCGAGCGTCGGCTCGGTGACGTGCTCGCTGCGGCAGTGCGGGATGCCGATGCCGCCGTCGAGGCCGGTCGGCATCTGCGCCTCGCGGGCGGCCACGTCGGCGAGGAAGCCGTCCAGGTCGGTCACCCGGCCCAGGGCCACCATGCGCTCGGCGAGGGCGCGCGCCGCCGCTTCCTTGGTGTCGGCGGACAGGTCGAGATCGACCAGGTCCGCGGTGATCATGTCGCTCATCGCGGGCTCCTTCGCTCGCGTATCGCCCGGGGAGTCTGGTGGGCGGGGAAGGGGACGGGGGTGCGGTGGGGGGTGACAGGCGTGGAGTGGGGGGTGGGGGAGGCGAGGTCGGGGAAAACCCGCCTCCCCCGGGCGGCAGAGCGGCTCAGGTGGCCCTGCCGTCCGTCGGCGGGCGTGAGTAACGCCGAGCTTCGCCGCTTACGGACCGGATCGGCAAGAACTGTGACAACCACGACATTCGTCATGACACCGGCTCCTTCAGTACGCGATCCACCGGCACCTCGGCCGTGACCGTCACCGCGGCCAGGTCCAGGTCACCCGGGGACGGCATCACACTGCCGGGGAGTTGTACGGCCGCCGCGCCATGGGCGACCGCCGAGGCGAGGGCCTCCGGGCCGCTGCCGCCGGCGATCAGGAAACCGGCGAGGGAGGAGTCGCCCGCGCCGACATTGCTGCGTACGACGTCGACGCGCGCGCTGGCGAACCAGGCGCCCGCGTCGTCCACCAGCAGCTGCCCGTCGGCGCCCAGGCTCGCGAGTACGGCGCGCGCGCCCATCTCGCGCAACTCCTCGGCCGCCTTCATCGCGTCGCCCACGGTGGTCAGGGGACGCCCGACGGCCTCCGCGAGCTCCTCGGCGTTCGGCTTCACCACGTCGGGCCGCGCGCGCAGGGCTTCGAGGAGGGCGCGCCCGGAGGTGTCCAGCGCGATCCGCGCGCCGCCCGCGTGCGCCCGGGCGACCACATCGGCGTACCAGGATGGCGCGAGCCCGCGCGGCAGGCTGCCGCAGCAGGCGATCCAGTCGGCGCCGCCCGACTGCTCGCGGACCGTCTCCAGGAGCAGCTCCTGCTCGGCCGCGGACAGCTCGGGACCGGGCGCGTTGATCTTCGTCAGTACGCCGTCCGACTCCGCGAGCGCGATGTTCGAGCGGGTGGCCCCGGCGACCGGGACCGGCGCCACCTCGATGCCCTGCGCGTCGAGCAGGTCGGCGACGAGCGCGCCGGGCGCACCCCCCAGGGGCAGTACCGCGACCGTGCGCTGCCCGGCCGCCGTGACGGCGCGCGAGACGTTCACGCCCTTGCCGCCCGGGTCCATGCGCTCGCCGGTGGCGCGTATGACCTCGCCGCGGTCGAGGGACGGGACCTCGTACGTGCGGTCCAGGGACGGGTTCGGGGTGACGGTGAGGATCATGCGCGCACTACTTCCGTGCCGCCGCGCTCGATCGCGGTGGCGTCTTCGGGGCTCAGCCCGCTGTCGGTGATCAGCAGGTCCACGTCGCTCAGGTCACCGAAGCGGGCGAAGTGCTCCTGGCCGTGCTTGGAGGAGTCGGCGAGGAGGACGACGCGGCGGGCGGCGGCCACGGCCGCCCGCTTCACCGCGGCCTCGGCGAGGTCGGGGGTGGTCAGACCGTGCTCGGCGGAGAAGCCGTTGGCGGCGACGAAGAGGACGTCGGCGCGGATCTCGCCGTACGCGCGCAGCGCCCAGGCGTCCACGGCGGCGCGCGTACGGTGCCGTACGCGCCCCCCGACCAGGTGGAGCTGGATGCCCGGGTGGTCCGCGAGACGGGCCGCGATGGGCAGGCTGTGCGTGACGACGGTGAGGGACGTCTCCAGCGGCAGCGCTGCGGCGAGGCGGGCCACCGTCGTACCGGCGTCGAGGATCATCGTGCCCTCGGTCGGCAGCTCGGCGAGGGCCGCCTTCGCGACGCGGTCCTTCTCGTCGGCCGCCGTCGACTCGCGCTCGGCGAGATCCGGCTCGAAGTCCAGGCGCCCGGCCGGGATCGCACCACCGTGCACCCGGCGCACGAGCCCGGCGCGGTCTAGCGCCTTCAGGTCCCGGCGGATCGTCTCCGCCGTCACCTGGAACTCCTCGGCCAGCGACAGGACGTCCACTCGGCCGCCGTCACGAGCCAGCCGGAGGATCTCCTGCTGCCGCTCCGGTGCGTACATGTCCGTTCGCCTCCGAACTGTGCCCGAACTTGTGGTTTCAGCGGGAGGCTACGCCCAGATTTCTGGAAAGTAAACAGGTTCGGGCTCAATCGGGCATGGTCGGGCTTCCGAAGTGGGCAGGCGCGGCAGGAAGGGGGACGGCACGGCAGGAAGGGGGACGGCGAGGGGCCCGGCACCGAAGTGCCGGGCCCTCCCCCGCTCCCTGGACATCGCCCTCAGGACACCAGCGCGGGTTCCTTGGACATCGCCCTCAGGACACCAGCGCGGGCTCCTTCGCCGTCGTCGGCGACGGCTCCTCGGCCGCTCCCTCGATGTGCTGCGCCGGGCGCCCCGGCAGCGCGAACATCAGCAGGAAGATGACGCCCATCACCGCGGCCACCCACCCGAGGGCGTGCTGGAAACCGTCCGCGAAGGCCAGGCCCGCCGCCGTACGCTCCCTGGCCTCGGTCAGCCGGTCGTCGACGACCCCGAAGAAGACCACCGAGACCAGGCCGAGGCCGAGCGCGTTGCCCATCTGCTGGACGGTGCTGATCAGTCCCGACGCCGAACCCGCGTGCTCGCGCGGCACCTCCGACAGGATCGCGTCCGTCAGCGGAGCCACGATCAGCCCCATGCCTACGCCCATGACGACCAGGGGCAGAGCCATCTGCCAGGGGGTGATGGACAGGCCGTAGTGGCCGGACTCCCAGATGTAGAGCAGCACGCCGATCGCCATCACCAGCGCGCCTGCCTGGAGCACCTTGCGGCCGAAGCGCGGGACCAGCTTCTGCACGGACATGCCGGCCGCCGTCGAGACGGCGATCGAGAACGGGATGCCGGTCAGGCCGGCCTTCAGCGGGCTCCAGCCCAGGCCGAACTGCATGTACAGCGTCCAGACCAGGAAGAAGATGCCGAGCGCCACGCCGAAGACGGTCTGTACGGCGATGCCGGCCGCGAAGCTCTTCACCTTGAACAGGGACAGTTCGATGAGCGGGAAGCCGTCGCGGGCGGTCTTCCACTTCTCGTACGCCACCAGCGCCGCGAGGACGACGAGTGCGCCGGCCATCGACACGTACCCCCACGTCGGCCAGCCCAGCTCGCGGCCGCGGGTCAGCGGATAGAGCAGCATCAGCAGGCCGAGGATGACAAGCGCGACGCCGACGAGGTCGAGCTTCAACGCCTTCGGCGCCTTCGACTCGGTGATGAAGCGGCTGCCCAGGATCAGGCCCGCGATGCCGACCGGGAGGTTGATCAGGAAGATCGGGCGCCATTCGAGGCCGAAGAGGTTCCACTCCGTCAGGAGTGCGCCGAGGAGGGGGCCGGTGACCGCGCCGAGGCCGACCACCGCCCCGAACAGGCCGAAGACCTTGCCGCGTTCGTGCGCCGGGAACGTGGCGTGCACGATCGACAGGACCTGCGGGACCATCAGCGCCGCCATCGCACCCTGCAGGATGCGGGAGGCGACCAGCATCTCCGGGTTCACGGCGAAGCCGCACAGGGCGGAGGCGACGGTGAAGCCGCCGATGCCGATCAGGAACAGCCGCTTACGGCCGTGGATGTCACCGAGTCGGCCGCCCGTGATCAGGCCGGCGGCGAAGGCGAGGGCGTAGCCGGCGGTGATCCACTGGATCTGGCTGAACGTCGCGCCCGCCTCACGTTGGATCGACGGGATCGCGACGTTGACGATCGTGACGTCGACCAAGTCCATGAAGGCCGCGGTCATCACGATGGCCAGGGCGAACCATCGGCGGCGGTCGGCTGTGGCCGCCGTGGCCGCGGTGGCCGCCGTGGCGGCGGTGGCGGCGGTGGTGGCCGCCGTGGCGGGCTGTGCGCCGGGGTGGGGCAGGGGTGATGGTTCGGTCTCGGCTGAGGTCCTTGAGGTCATGGGTTGAAGCTATGTCTTCATTAGGTCAGATCACGTCCTAGTTGTGCGGCATCCTCGGAATCATGACGACGGATACTCCGGCACGGCTCCTGACGCTCCTCTCCCTTCTTCAGACGCCCCGCGAGTGGCCCGGCGGTGAACTCGCCGATCGGCTCGGGGTGTCCCGGCGCACGGTGCGGCGCGACATCGACCGGCTACGGGAACTGGGGTATCCCGTGCAGGCGACCAAGGGGGCCGAGGGTGGTTACCGGCTCGTGGCGGGCAAGGCGATGCCACCGCTCGTCCTGGACGACGAGGAGGCTGTGGCGATCGCGGTCGGGCTGCGGGCCGGGGCCGGGCATGCGGTGGAGGGGGTGGAGGAGGCGTCCGTTCGGGCGCTGGCGAAACTGGAGCAGGTGCTGCCGGCGCGGCTGCGGCACCGGGTGACGACGCTTCAGGCCGCGACCACGCCGCTGACCAGTGGGGACGGGGCGAGTATCGCGCCCGAGACGCTGACCGTGATGGCATCGTGCGTGGCGGGGCGGGAGCGGTTGCGGTTCGCGTATCGGGCGGGGGACGGGACGGAGTCGCGTCGCTTGACCGAGCCGTATCGGCTGGTGTCCACGGGGCGGCGTTGGTACCTCGTCGCGTACGACCTCGACCGGGAGGACTGGCGGACGTTTCGGGTGGACCGGGTGAGCGAGCCGTTCGCGACGGGGGCGCGGTTCGCTCCGCGGGAGTTGCCGACGGGGAGTGCGGCGGAGTATTTGCGGCAGTCGATGTGGCGGCGGCAGGAGACGTACGAGTTCTCGGTGACGTTCGAGGCGCCTGCGGAGTTTGTCGCGGCTCGGTTGCCGGGGTGGTTGGGGGTGCCCGAGCCTGTCGACGGGCGGCGGTGTCGGCTGCGGGGTACGGGTGGGGACGCCGTGGAGTGGATGGCGGTGCGGTTGGCGATGGTGGACTGCGAGTTCGTGGTGGAGTCGCCGGAGGAACTGGTGCGGTGTGTGCGGGAGTTGGGGGGGCGGTTGAGTCGGGCCGGTGCCTCCGGCGGTTAGGCGGGGGTGCCTGCGGCGGCCTGTGCGGGTGAGTGGGGGTGCGTGTCGGGTGCCTGCGGCGCCTGTGCCGGTTCGGTGGGGGTGCGGGTAGCGCCTGCGGGTGGGGTGTGGGTCGGGGCCGTGCCGGGGGGTGTCCGTCCTCGGTCGGGCGGTGGTCGTTGCGCTGGAGGTGCCGTGTCTTGACGCCCGACTCTGCGGGCGGACACCCCCCCCGGCACGTCCCCTTGCCGCCGTACGCGGGTGCGGGCTGTCCCCCGCCTCGGTTGCGGGCTGTCGTACGTCGCAGGCGTGGGCTGTTCCGCGCTTCGGTTGCGGGCTGTCGTACGTCGCAGGCGTGGGCTGTTCCGCGCTTCGGTTGCGGGCTGTCGTACGTCGCAGGCGTGGGCTGTTCCGCGCTTCGGTTGCGGGCTGTCGTACGTCGCAGCCGTGGGCTGTTCCGCGCTTCGGTTGCGGGCTGTGTCCTGCGTCGCAGCCGCAGGCCATCCCGCCGTAGCCGCAGGCCATCCCAGGCCCCAGCCGCAGGTCGTCCCTCGCCCCAGCCGCAAGCAGTCCCGCGCCTCGGCCGCGGGTCGTCCCGCGCCCCAGCCCCGGGTCATCCCACAGCTCAGTGGCCGACCATCCCGCCTCAGCCGCGGGCAGTCCCGCCTCAGCCCCGCGGGCCGTCCCGCCCAATCCGCGGGCAGTCGTGCCGCTGGGGCGGCACGGGTGGGCGCGGGCGGTGCCCCGTCAGTGCCGGGCTGCGCGACCCACCCCGCCCAGCCCGCACGCCGGGCAAGCCACACAGCGAACGGCACCTGTGACTCGGCCTGGTCGACGCGGTCACCTCGGCCCAGCCGGCGCAGCCGACCGTGCCCGGGGCTATCGCGCCGTCGTCGTCACGCGCTCACTCTCGATGCGCTTGGCCAGGGACTCCTCGTCCAGGGATTCGAGGTGGCGGCACAGGACCACCGAGCCGTCGGTCGCCAGCGCCGCGTACAGGCCGGCGTTGAGGCCCTCCCAGGTGTCGTAGGGAAGGGACGACAGGATGCGGGAGCCCGGGCCCGTGAGGCCCAGCCCCGTCGCCTCGGCGCGGGCGCGTTCGACGACCTCGGCGCCGCTGAACTCCCGGCCGGCCACGATCAGTGCGGGATCCTCGGGGTCGACCGGCGCGTACGGGGCGAAACGGTCGCCCTGGCTCGGCACTTCCACGGCGTAGTCGGCGAAGCCCGCCGGCGGCTGCGGAAAGCGGCCCCCCAGCGGCCGTAGCGCCAATGCGACCCGCTCCCCCCGGCACGCCCGCGCCGCCTCCAGCGTGTCCGGCCCGCTCACGACCACGTCGGCCGCCGCCGGATCCCCGCCCACGTCCGCGATCGTGCCCACCGACGAACACGCCAGCAGCCAGACCGCCGTCTGCCAATGGGTGGGCAGCAGCAGCGTGACCCGGTCACCCGGCCCGGCCCCGAGGTCGCCCTGGAGCAGATTCGCGGTCTTGGCCACCCAATTGGCGAAGGTGGTCACGGACAATTCGACGCGTTCCCCGGTGGCGTCGTCGTAGAAGGTCACCAGGGGACGTCCGGGATCCGCGGCGAGCGCGGAACGCAGCAGGTCGGCAGGGGTGCGATCGGTGGCGTTCACCCGTGCAAGCGTACGCGGCCACACAGGCGCGCACCCCCGGTTGGCGGCACCCTGCCACCACCGGTTCGGGCGAATCGGGCGCCGACACTCCGTCAACTCCCAGATGGACAGCTTTGTATGACTATGTCCAACATCTGGGGTATGCGTGGATTCCTTGCTTCCTCGATCGGTGTCACGTGCGCGGCCGCTCTGGCCCTCCCGCTCACCCCACCCGCCGTCGCGTCGACCGCGAGACCGGCGTTCAGTGCGGAAGCGGCCACGCGCGGGGAGGCGGTGGCCGGGCCGGCGGTGCGTCAGGAGGACGCCGAGTCGTACGTCCCCGGCAGCACCCAGTCGATGCCCCTCGCCCCGCTCACACCCCTCGCCCGTGACCGCGTCGTCGGCGCCCCCGCCATAGAGGGCCTGTCCCCACGAGACGTACGACACTTCTCCCTCGTAGGCGTCGTCTGGGACGACCCGGACGCCGAACTGCACGGCCGCGTCCAGGTCCGCACCCGCGCCGTGGGCACGGGCACCTGGTCCGACTGGCAGGACGTCGAGACGCACAACGGCGAGCACGCGGCCGACCCCGGCAGCGTCGAACGCACCTCCGGCCGGGTGCGCGGCTCCACGGCGCCGTTGTGGGTCGGGGAGTCGGACGCCGTGGAGGTGCGGGTGACGGCACAGGCTGTCGGGGCCGGGTCCAAGGACGGCGCGCCGGGGCCGGGCAGTGATGATCCGACCCCGCCGGGCGGCACCGGCGTCGTCTCTCCGCTCCCCGCCGGCCTCCGCCTCGAACTCGTCGATCCCGGTGAACCCGCCCCCACGTCGGACGACCCCGGCGCCCCCCGCCCCGGCTCACTGCAGACCGAGACCACGGAGACCGCCGAGGCCCTCGGCGCCTCCGCCGCCGACACGGCCGCCTCCGCCGCCAACGCCGAACTCGCGCCCCTCGGCGTCGCGGCGATCCCCGCGCTCGGCCGGGCCGAGACCGAACGGGAGCTGCTGGCGCTGCGCGGTGACCAGTTGACGCAGGCGCAGCAGGCGAAGCCGTACATCGGGCCGCGGCCGCGCATCGTCACACGGCGCGGCTGGGGCGCGAACGAGGGGTGGCGGGAGCGGCAGTTCGTCTACACGAAGAAGGTGAAGGCGGCCTTCGTGCATCACACGGCGACCGGCAGCAAGTACTGGTGCTCGCAGGTCCCCTCGCTCATTCGCGGTATCTACCGCTACCACGTCAAGAGCATGGGCTGGCGCGACATCGGCTACAACTTCCTCGTCGACAAGTGCGGAAACATCTACGAGGGACGCGCCGGGGGAGTGGCGAAGCCGGTCCTGGGTGCCCACACTCTCGGTTTCAACACCAACAGCATGGGGATCGCCGTTCTCGGCAGCTACGGCTCCACCAAGCCGACCAAGGCGTCGGTGAAGGCCGTGGCCCGGCTCACGGCATGGAAACTGGGTCTCTTCGGCGTCAATCCGCGCGGAAAGACGTACCTGAAGTCCGCCGGTGGCAATCTCTACCGAAAGGGAAAGAACGTACGGCTGAATGCGATCTCCGGCCATCGGGACGGCTTCCTGACGGAGTGCCCGGGACGGCAGCTCTACCGCAAGCTCGGCACGGCCCGCGCCACGGCGGCCCGCTACCAGGGACGTTGAGCCGGGGGAGGGCTGACCGGGTACGCGAGTAGACGAGGTACACGGAGTACACGGAGTACACGGGGATGCATTCACCGCCGTCGGGGGGCAAGAGGCGGAACGCCGCACTGCCGACGAGGGCGCCGTACAACGGTCTGCATACACTGGCCGGCCGAAAGACAGTTCGGCCGGTCCCGGCAGGAAGCAGAGACGACAGGTGACAGAAGCGATCCTCCTGGTCGGCGGCAAGGGCACTCGGCTGCGCCCGCTCACCGTGCACACGCCCAAGCCCATGGTCCGGGCGGCCGGAGTCCCCTTCCTCACGCACCAGTTGGCGAGAGCGAGAGCCGCGGGCGTCGAGCACATCGTCCTGGCGACGTCGTACTTGGCCGAGGTCTTCGAGCCGTACTTCGGCGACGGCTCCGCGCTCGGACTCCACCTGGAGTACGTGACGGAGGAGGAGCCCCTCGGCACGGGCGGCGCGATCCGCAACGTGGCGTCCCGGCTGCACTCCGCGCCCGACGACCCGGTCCTCATCTTCAACGGCGACATCCTGACCGGCCTGGACATCAAGGCACTGGTCCGCACCCACGAGTCGACCGGCGCGGACGTCTCCCTCCACCTGACGAAGGTGACGGACCCGAGGGCGTACGGCTTGGTCCCCACGGACGAGACGGGCCGCGTAACAGCCTTCCTGGAGAAGCCACAGACCCCCGAAGAAATCGTCACCGACCAGATCAACGCGGGTGCGTACGTCTTCCGCCGCTCGCTCATCGACACGATCCCGGCGAACCGTCCGGTCTCGGTGGAGCGCGAGACCTTCCCGGACCTCCTCTCCGCCGGAGCCCACCTCCAGGGCATGGTCGACTCCACCTACTGGCTGGACCTGGGCACTCCGGCCGCCTTCGTCCGCGGCTCGGCCGACCTCGTCCTGGGCCGCGCCCCGTCCCCCGCGGTCCCCGGCCGCTGCGGCGACCGCCTGATCCTCCCCACGGCCACGGTCGCCCCCGACGCCAAGCTGACGGGCGGCACGGTGGTGGGCGAGGGCGCGTTCGTCGCGGAGGGTGCGAGGGTCTTCGGCAGCACGATCCTCCCCGGCGCCGTCATCGAACCCGGCGCGATCATCACCGACTCCCTCATCGGCACCCGCGCCCGCGTCGGCGAACGCTCCGTCCTCACCGGCACGGTCATCGGCGACGGCGCGGTGATCGGCGCCGACAACGAGCTGGGGGAGGGTGCACGGGTGTGGTGCGACGCCCGAATCCCGGCGGGAGCGGTCCGCTTCTCACCGGACCTGTAGAACACCACCTCGCAACGCCGGCCCGTGCATCCCAGCCGGCCCGGCGGGGTCTCTCCCGTGTGGCGCTGGGGTCTCCGTTCCACGGCACCAACGGCCACGTCCCGGCGCCGGCCGGTATCACTCAGCCCGTCCGGCGTTTGAGGAGGAGGCCGCACCGTCCCTGGCTCCCTCCCACCCGCTGAGGGCTGGGCGTGGGGGCGCCGACCGTCGCGTCTCAGTGCCGGCCGGCATCCTTCAGCCCGTCCGGCGTTAGAGGAAGAGGCCGCACCGTCCCTGGCTCCCTCCCACCCGCCGGGGGCTGGGCGTCGGGGCGCCGACCGTCGTGTTTGAGTGCCGGCCGGCGTCATCCAGCCCGTCCGGCGTTTGAGGACGAGGCCCGTTCAGGGCCGAAGCGGGGGTCTGGGGGCCGCAGGCCCCCAGGAGGGCGGGGTCGAAGGGGCGGCAGCCC